>CAZZKF010000066.1:0-12940 GCA_964654995.1 uncultured Alphaproteobacteria bacterium
CCGGCGCCGTTGACCATGCAGCCGATGTTGCCGTCGAGCTTGATGTAGTTGAGCTCGTGCTTGGCGGCCTCCAGCTCCATCGGGTCTTCTTCGTCCGGATCGCGCAGCTCGACCACGTCCTTGTGGCGGAACAGCGCGTTGTCGTCGAAGTTCATCTTGGCATCCAGCGGCACGATGGCGCCATCGCCGGTGACCACCAGCGGATTGATCTCCAGCAGGCTCGCATCGAGCTCGACGAAGGCCTTGTAGAGCGACGTCATCAGCCGCACCGCGGCCGATACCTGCTTGCCTTCGAGGCCGAGCGCAAAGGCGATCTTGCGGCCGTGAAACGGCATGAAGCCGATCGCCGGATCGATGATCAGGGTGATGATCTTCTCCGGCGTGTTGGCCGCCACCTCCTCGATATCGACGCCGCCTTCCGTCGAGGCCATCACCGCGATGCGGCTGGTGGCGCGATCGACCAGCATGCTCAAGTAAAGCTCGCGGGCGATGTCGCAGCCGTCCTCGATATAGATGCGCTTGACCTCCTTGCCCTGGGGCCCGGTCTGATGGGTGACCAGGGTCATGCCGATCATGTGGCTGGCCACCTCGCGCACCTCATCGACCGATTTGACCACCTTGACGCCGCCGCCCTTGCCGCGGCCGCCGGCGTGAATCTGGGCCTTGACCACCCATACCGGGCCGCCCAGGTCCTTGGCCGCCTGTTCGGCCTCCTGCGGCGTATAGGCCACCGAGCCGCGCAGGATCGGGACCCCGAACCGGGCAAGCAGCGCCTTCGCCTGATATTCGTGAATATTCATGAATACGGTCGCTCTTTAAGTCATTGCCTGAAGATGATTGCCCCCGGGGGGATGGCCATGTCTGAATGCCGGCCGGTTGCGGGCCGCGGCGGCACGGCAGCGGCCACCGCCCCGCCTTTATAGCATCGCCCAGACAAGGTTCAACCGGGAAACCCGCCAGGGCAGATCTCGTTCGGCCCTAGCCGAGCTCGGGGTCGATGTTTTTCACCGCCGCCACCAGATCGCGCACCGCCGCCACCGATTTGTCGAACGCCGCGCGTTCCTGCTTGTCGAGCTCGATCTCGACGATGCGCTCGACACCGCCGGCGCCGAGGATCACCGGCACCCCGACATAGAGATCGTCGACCCCGTACTGGCCGGACAGATGGGCGGCACAGGGCAGCAGCCGGCGCTTGTCCTTGAGGTAGGCCTCGGCCATCTCGATGGCGGCGCTGGCCGGTGCGTAATAGGCCGAGCCGGTCTTCAAGAGCCCGACGATCTCGGCGCCGCCGTCGCGGGTGCGCTGGATGATCGCATCGAGGCGCGCTTGCGTCGTCCAGCCCATCTTGACCAGATCCGGCAGGGGAATGCCGGCGACCGTGGAATAGCGGGCCAGAGGCACCATCGAATCCCCGTGTCCGCCGAGGACGAAGGCGGTCACGTCCTCGACCGAGACCCCCATGTCGCGGGCCAGGAACAGCCGGAAGCGGGCGGAATCGAGAACGCCCGCCATGCCCACCACCATGTTGTGGGGCAGCCCGGAAATCTCGCGCAGCGCCCAGACCATGGCATCCAGCGGATTGGTGATGCAGATGACGAAGGCGTCGGGCGCATGTTCGGCAATGCCGCCGCCGACCGCCTTCATGACGTTCAGGTTGATGCCCAGGAGATCGTCGCGGCTCATCCCCGGCTTGCGCGGCACCCCGGCGGTGACGATCACCACATCCGCCCCTTCGATGGCGGCGTAATCCTGGGTGCCGGAGAGCGCCACGTCATAGCCGCCGATCGGCGACGACTGTTCGAGATCGAGCGCCTTGCCCTGGGGCAGCCCTTCGACGATGTCGAAAATGACGACATCACCGAGTTCCTTGAGGGCGGCGAGATGGGCCAGCGTGCCGCCGATCATGCCGCCGCCGATGAGGGCTATCTTCTTCCGGGCCATGGTTCTCTCTCCCTTGTCTGCTTGGCGCTGCGGGGCCCGCAGCCGGCCTGAGGATCATCGCCCCGATGTAGCGCGATTTGCCAGAGCCGACAAGGCGCTATTGAGCGGCGCCGCCCGGCGCGCAGGAATAACCGCCCGCCCGTGTCGATTTCCCTAAAGACGGGACGCGGCAGAGCGTGCCGCCGGCGCTCAGGATTCGAGCGCCTCCGCTTTTCGCGCTTCGACGACGCCGAAGTCGCCGGCCGGCGGATACCAGGTGGTGGTATGGCGCCAGCCGGCCCGCACAAAAAGCTCGGCATATTCGCGCTCGGTGCGCTCGCGGCCCGAGACGACGCACATCATATGGATGTCGAAAAGTTTGGAGAAATGCGGCCGGTCCGGCCCCGGCACCACGAATTCGGCGACAAAGACCCGGGCCTCGGGCGGCGAGGCGCGGTGGATGCGCTCCAGAATCCGGATGCAGTCGGCATCGCTCCAGTCATGAAAAATGAACTTCAGAAAATAGGCGTCGGCCGCCGGGACCTCCTTGAACATGTCGCCGCCGACATGATCGCAGCGGTCCCCGACGCCCAGCCTGTCGGCCCACAGGGTCGCATCATCGGCGAAGGTTTCGGGCCGGTCGAGGACGGTGCCGCGAAGGCCGGGCCGGGCGGCGAGAAAGTGGGCGAGCAGATGTCCGTGGCCGCCGCCGACGTCGCAGACATGGGCGATGCCGGAGAGGTCGCAGGGCTCGAGCGCCGCCAGCACCATCACCGTCTGGCCCCCCGAATAGCTGCTCATGGCCTCGTTGAAGGTAGCGCCATAGCCGGCGTCTTCGGTGATGTGATCGAAAACCGGACGGCCGAATTCACGCACGAAGCCATCGTCACCGCCGTCACGCACGATGTCTGGAAGATGGCGCCAGACGGCATAGTGCTCGGGACCTTCCTCGAGCAAGGTGATGCCGCGCATGGTTTCGGGGTGATCGGCGCGGAAAAAGGCGCCGATGGCGGTGAGGCGAAAGACGCCACCCCCATCCTCGTCGAGCACGCCGATCGAGCCGAGCGCCCGCATCAGGCGGTAGGTGGCATCGCCGTCAAGGTCCAGGTTACGCGCCACCTCGGCGGCCGGCCTGGCGTCGTCGCCAAGCGCCTCGATGATGCCGAGCGCAACACCGGCATAGAGAATCTGGCTGCGCCACCGCCCGGAGATCAGGTCGGCGGCGGCCTCGCGCACATCTTTCATGAAAATCCCCCCGTGACAGCCCCCTGGAGTTGGCTCAAACCTGTTTCATATTTTTTATTGATAATGCGGAACAGTAACTGATTTTCACCCGGCCTGAAAGGGGGCGCGTGCGCCCTGGGACGTGAGGGTGGACGCCCTATTCGCCCGGGCGGCGCATCAGATAGGCGCGCGACTGCATCTCGGCAAGGCGTGAGACGGTGCGGGCGAAGGCATCATGCCCGTCGCCGGCCACGTAAAGCGCATCCGGCGGCGCGGCGGCCGAACAGATCAGCCGCACCCGCTGCTCGTAAAGCGTATCGATGAGCGTGATGAAGCGCCGCGCCGGGCCGGCCTGCTCCGGCGTCATCCGCGGAATGCCGGCGAGAATAAGGGTGTGAAAGCGCCTGGCGAGCGCCAGATAATCGGCCGCTCCCAGGGCCGCCTCGCAGAGCCCGGCGAAGGTGGCGCGCGCCACCCCGCCGGCGGCCCGCGGGATGGTGAGCCTGCGCCCCTGCACGTCGAGGGTCTCGGGCGCCCCCGTCTGCCCGCCGGTGAGCCGCGCGAACGCCTCATCGAGCCGCGCCTCGGCCTCTTCCCCCAACGGCGTGTGATAGACCGCAAGACCGCGCAGGCCGCTCATCCGGTAATCGACCGGGCCGGCGAGGTGGAGCAGATCGAGCCGGGCCTTGATCATGTCGATAAAGGGGAGGAAGAGGCCGCGGTTGAGCCCGCCTTCATAGAGGTGGTCGGGGGCCGTATTGGAGGTCAGCACGATGACCACGCCCTCGGCCAACAGGGCCTCGAACAGGCGCCCCAGAATCATCGCGTCCGCCACGTCGGTGACCTGAAATTCATCGAAGCACAAGAGCGTTGCGCCCTCGGCGATGCGGGCGGCGAGCGGCGGGATCGGATCGTCGCCATCGATCCCGGCGGTGGCCCGCGCGCCCTTATCCATCTGGCGCCAGGCGTGGATGGTCTGATGCACCTCGAGCATGAAGGCATGGAAATGCACCCGGCGCTTGGGCGCCACCGGCGCGGTATCGAAAAACAGGTCCATCAGCATCGATTTGCCGCGCCCGACATCGCCGTAGAGATAGAGCCCTTGCGGCGCCGGGGCGCTGCGCCCGCGGCCCAGGCGGCGCAGGAAGCCGGCCTTGGCGCGGGGGTCGTAATCGATCAGCCGGTGGTGCAGGGTCTCGAACAGCTCGACCGCCAGGCGCTGCATCGGATCGGCCTCGATCACGCGGGCGCGCAACAGCGCCCGGTAACGCGCCATGGGGCTCGTTCCGGGGGCCGCGGCGGTTTTCCCGCTCGGGGTCTGGCGATTCATGGCATCCATGTCAGGGGGACCATGTTAGGGGCAAATCTCGCACAAACTCTTAATTCGGAAAGCGGCAGACTTTCGCGATGACGGCTGGCAGATCGCCCCGCCAGCCATCATCGATGACGGCGCGAGCTCGCATTATGCTCACACGATGGACGGGGCGTTCCACCGAGCGCCGGACCGGCGCGGCGTTCGGAAGCGAAACGTGTCAGGGAATTGGCATATTCGTACAGTTCACTCAGTGGCGCTTGGGAAAATGGACGACTTTTCCGCCCTTCATCACAAAACGGACCTGTTCAAGACTGGTAATGTTTTTGAGCGGATTGTCCGATACGGCAATAATGTCGGCGGCCTTTCCTTCCTCCAGTGTTCCTATCATATGCTCCAGCCCCAGCGCCTGTGCCGCAGTAACCGTGGCGGATTTGATGGCGTCCACCGGAGACAGCCCGGCTTCCACCAGGACGCCAAACTCCCTCACGGCCTCGCTGTGCGGGATGGCACCGCTGTCCGAACCAAACAATATGCGGATGCCAGACTTATAGGCATCCCGTGTCCTCTCCAGAGATTCCGCAAACATGTCGCGGCCACTGTATCGCATGACCAGCTCTCTGTTCTTCTTATTTACATATAATGTCGGCGTAAAATACGCATTTTTCATAAGCGCGAAGGCCTCTTTCGGCAAGGGGCCATGCTCGATCGTGTCGGCGCCGGCTTTCACCACCAGCATGGCCGCCTTTTCCGAGGCCACATGCACCGCCACCTTTTTCCCGAGACTGTGGGCCGTATCAATGATTGCCCTTATCTCGTCTTCACGCTCATAGACATTTGAATGACCCAGAATGGCGCCGTTTCCGGCAATACGCAACTTGATCACGTCGGCACCGCCGGCCACCAGCTTGCGAACCGCGCGCCGGCATTCATAGGGACCGTCGCAAATGCCGCCGGTATCGAAAAGCGCCCGGGTTTGCGGCGTCACTCTGAGGCGTGCGGGATCATATTCGCCGCCGGAAACGGAGAGCTGTGTCACCGCCGCAAGAATTCGCGGTCCGTCGATAAGCCCCCGGTTGATTGCGTCCCTCAGGTCAAGGATCACGCCGCCGGGATCCCCCAGATTGCGTATCGTCGTGAACCCGGCGCGCAGGGTCTGACGAATGTAGGGAATGGCCTTCAGTGCCAGGGCCGATTTTTCAGAGGTAACCACCTTGAGAAGGGCAAGTCCGGGATCCGTTTCCCCGGCTGCCGAGTATGTTACATGGGTATGCATATCAATCAGGCCCGGCAACACGTAACTGTCTGAAAGATCGATGACCGTGCCGGCTTTTTCAAAACCTTTGCGGATCGATTTGATCGTCCCGTTTTCAATGATGATGCTGACATTTTCCAGCATCGGCTCACCGGGGACCGCGAGCAGATGTCCCGCATGAATAACCGTTTTTTCCGCCATCACGGCCGTCTCCTCTGCCGCCACGGTGATTGCCGCATATGGAATGATGGTTGCCGCGAACAGGGCGGCGATTTTCACGAGGCGAGCGAAACGCCGCCGCGCCCTGCTCTGCCTCAAGCAAGCTGATTGCATGAATGCATCCCCTGTCAGCTCTTGGTGCCTTGACCAAGGCTCGTTCAAAAACGGCGTCCTCGTCGGGCGGCGCCCGTTCTAAAAACCGGCTCTGAGGGAAACCCCGATCTGACGGGGTTTGATTCGGACTGCCGACAATCGCCCGGCTACATTGATGATATTTGCAATGCGATGACTGTTGGTCAGGTTCCTGGCGAAAATATCCAGCTCCCAATCACCGAAATAGGCTCCGATATTCACATTCAACGTGTTGAACCTGTCCGTCTTCGGAGAGGTCGGGTTGTTAAGTTCCGTAAATGCAGACGAAGAGTAGTTATGGTCGATCCGGACAAAACCGGGAACACCGGCGCGCCAGTCAAGCAGAAGCTGAACAAAGTTGGACAGCTTGAACTTCGGCGTTCCGGGCAAGCGGTCGCCCACCAGCGCATTCACGCCGTTTTCAACGGATTTCAGCTTTGTCTTGTTATAGGTCAGGGACGTTCCGAGATTCAGACCTCTGCCGGACAAGTAGCTTAATGAAAATTCCACGCCTTTCGATGACGCCTTGCCGGCATTGTCGATGAAAATGAAACCAAGCGCGTTGCGTTGCTGAAGCTGGATATCCTTCCAGTCAATGTAGAAAGCCGCGGTTTCCAGATTAAGCCGCCTCTCGAACAATGAAGCCTTTACGCCAATTTCGTAATTCCACAGGCGGTCCGGACCATAGTCTTCCGGTGTTGGGGGAATTCCCGGGATAACCGGAAGAGCAAAGTTGTTCTGTCCGACCCGGTATCCTTTGGCGGCCTGGACATAAAAGTTCATGTTGTCATCGGGCCTGTAGGCCAGTGAGAATTTGGGAGTGATCGCATCTTCCGTCTTTTTTCTGTCGGTTGCAGGAATGCCGGCCGCCAGAAACCCGCCTGTCCCGGCAACGAGTTTCTGTCTGTTGCCGAACCAGCGCATCCCGAAAGTCGCCAAGAACCGGTCCGTAAGATGATAGGTGGCCTCGCCGAAAACGGCCTTCTCGGTTGTCCTGATATCGATGATGGAACCGAATATGGTATCCGTGGGAAAGCCCGCCCCGGCCGTCGGGAAGCCGATCATCTCAAGCACGGAATCGACACCGTTCGTCCTGACCGCTTCCACCGAGTCACGATCGGCGGTGATGAGAAACACCCCCAGCAGCCACCGGAGTCTGGTCTCTCCCTGTGAAGCAAGGCGCACTTCCTGGGCCCAGCCGTTGGTGTCGCCATCGAGCTGGTCGAGGATGCCGCCGGCGAGCCCCAGGGAAGCGACAACCGGCTGGAAGGCCGGCGTTACGTCATTGCGCAGGCTTTCATTGCGTGTGAAGAACGTGGAGGACGAGGTGAGAGCGGCGAAGCCAAGATCATAATTGACAACCAGATTCGCTGTTATGAAATCCAGCTTCGCCGGTTCTGCGGTAAAGGAATCATTCTGATCGACAGGGCCGTTGACAAAAGTAAACGACCTGTCATCCGGACTGTCCTTTTGCGCATTTACGGTGGCGAGAACGGAAAGCGTTTCAATCGGTTCCCATTTGAGCATCACGCGCCCGCCGATGGAGTCCTGACTGTCCGTGTCTTTCTCGTTCCTGACAATATTGTCCACATAACCGCCGTCCTTGCGATAATAGGCAACCATGCGCAAGGCGAGCCGGTCTTCGACAAGCGGAATATTGGCCATCGCGTTGAAAGCGTAGGAGGGATCGCCCCCCTTGGTTGTCGAGAGGCTGGTCGTCGCCTTGCCGGCATAGTCGTTCAGAACGGGCTTGTTGGTGATGACCCGGATAGCCCCTCCCAGCGCACCGGAGCCGAACAGGGTTCCCTGCGGGCCTCGAAGGATTTCTACGCGCTTGATGTCAAACAGCCGCAGATCCGGCGTGACAAAGGGGGCGAAACTGTTCAGAACCGGAAGATCGTCATGATATATCGCGACCGGTGCCTGCGTATTCGACTGGGAAGTCGAGGTGGTAATTCCGCGAATTGCGAATTTGGCTGTATTGCCGCCGTTCGGGTTGAGGGTCAACCCTGGCACCTGCCCTGCATAGTCGGCGAACCTGTCGGCATTCATGCGTTCCAGACTTGCTCCGGAAAATACCGTTACGCTCATCGGCACTTCGATGAGCGATTGTTCTCTTTTGGTCGCCGTAACAATGATTTCCTCGATTGCATCATCAGCCGCCAGGGCAGGTCCGGCAAACTGCATCGTTGCAAATAGAGAAAAGGACAGGGCGGCCAGCCCTCTATTCAACCACATGGCTTCACTCCCCTGCTTTGGCGATATTGTTCTTGTTTTTCCCGAGCGGCGGCCCAGGCGGCATCCGGTTGCCTCGAAACGGAGCCCGGGCAGCCGAAGACCATAAAACGAACAATCGTTCATTTTCTAAAATGAATAACTGTTCATTTTTAGTCTGTCAAGATAGAATTCGGGCGTCATGAATCATCGAAGCGATGGAAAGGCCCGAGTATGCCGGTGCGTGACGAAGCATATATGCAGAAGCAGAAACAACGGATCATGGAGGCCGCTTTCAGATGTTTTTCGCGCCAGGGCTTTCAGAAGACCTCCCTGCGCTCGATCTGCAAGGAGGCAAATCTGGCCGTCGGAACGTTCTATGTTCATTTCAAGGACAGGAGTGAAATTCTCGCCGCAATGAAGTCCATGGCGAGCAGCAAACCGCTCAAGGACATCAGGTTTTCCCGATGGAGCGAGTTTGTCGACCACCTGACGTCCATGATCGACTTTCAGAAAAACCCTGACAGCGTGAAGTATGTTGTCTGTGATCTGAAGCTTGCTGCCGAGGCGCTCGGCAATGAGGAGCTCGCGACATTGTTCAGGCAAAGCTCCATGGAAATGCAGGCGTGGATGAAAAAATGTCTTGCTCAGTTCGTCGAAAGCGGCGACATCGAGTTGCCGCTTGGCATCGACACCACGGCCCGGGCGCTCAGATGCCTGATAAATGGCATGATCACCAGCCAGTTGTTCGAGGAGCCCGGCGAACGGGGAAATCTGACAGAAGATTTCAACCAGGTCCTGAACCGGCTAGTGCGCGCAAATTGAAGTGAAAAGGGGGCAGAGCCCTTTACCTGCGCAAGCCCAACCCCCGATTGATGATCCGGCATCCAATTCTTGCCTTCGCTGCCGACACCGGAAATACTGGTGGAGCAACGGCCTGCTGCCGGGCAGGAGAATAATCGTTACGAGGCCGACATGTCATCCCGTTTGCAAGCCATTTCCCGCCACTGGCGGCTCGCCGTTCTGGTGGCGGCGATATCTCTTGCCGGCGCCGGCACCGCCGCCAGGCCCTCGGCACCGGAGCAGAACCCTGCGCAGCCCGAGCCCAATCCCTTCGCCAAGCTCGTCCGGCTGTCGTTCGGCTGGCCGGAGCATCTGAACGGCAAGGTGGCTTATCGCCAGACCATTGTCGAAAGCAATAACGGCAAGCGTAGCGAGACCGTGATCCGTGGGGAGTCGACGCTGGTCGTCGCCCCCGAGAGCGAAAACCTGTTGCGGATTTCCGGAGAATCGCTGTCGGTCAAGGTCGAAGGGCCTGACGGCCCCGAAGACAGCGATGAGGGCCGCAAGGCCTTTCGTGATTTCGTTCTCCGGTTGTCGACGCTGACACCGGCCTATCTGGTCGATCGTCGCGGTGCCTTCGTCGATGTCACCGGAATCAATGAGCTTCACCACACCCTGAAGGTGGCATTGGACGACTTCTCCAAATCGAGCGCATGGAATCAAATGGCGAGGGCCGAGAACATCACCCCGGACCAGCGCCGCAAACTCGTCGAGCGGATGTTTTCCCGTGAACAGTTGCGGGCGACGATGGTCGCCGAATGGAACCGCATGGTCCAGCAATGGCTGGGCGCCGAAATGGAAATCGGATCAGTGTACAGCCTGAGCGGCAAATCCCGGGTGCCGATGCTGGGCGATATCTCCATTCCGACGGTGAACCGCTATGCCGTGGCCGGCCGGGTTGCCTGCAATGCTGCCGACACCGAGCTGCACTGCGTCGATCTGCGTATGGACTCGCGGCTCGATCCGGACAAGATGCGCGAGGCGATGACCCGTTTTCTCGGACAAAGCGGGGTCACCAAGTCGTTGCCCAGGGTCGAGGTCAATGTCGACTATCGGCTGATCGCCGAGCCCGGAACCCTGCTGCCCTACCGTGAGGCGAAGGTCCAGACCACCCGGGTGACAGAACGGGCTCCGGACGGCAGCGAAAAGCAGACCGAGCAGATCAACACCCTGAGCGCCGAATACACCTATGAGCCGCAATAGCGAGGGGGCCAGGCGTCGATGAGCCCATCGTCATGTATTCCGGGACCGGCACAACCACCAAGCAATATTACCACACGGATGCGCAAGGGAGCGTGACTGCCAGTCGGCTGCCGCGGGAGATCCTGAAGCGGGCGGCGATGCGCCTTGAACAGTTGAATGCCGCAACGCGCATCGAGGACTTGCGCCTGCCGCCATCCAATCGGCTTGAAGCCCTGAAGGGGGCACGCAGGGGCAAATATTCGATCCGCATCAACGATCAATGGCGGCTGTGTTTCGGATTCGCGGCAGGCGACGCCTTCGACGTCGAGATCGTCGATTATCACTGAGGTGTTCTGACCATGACGAAAAACGGGCTGGAGCCCATACATCCGGGAGAATTTCTGGCCGAGATTTTGTCCGAACTGGACATGTCACGGGCGGCTTTCGCACGCACCATCGGCGTCTCGCCGATGCGGATTTCGCACGTCATCAGAGGCACCCGGCCGGTCACCGCCGAGCTCGCCCTGCTGTTTGCCAAGGCGTTCGATCAGTCGCCCGAGTACTGGCTGAACCTGCAGTCCGCCTATGACCTGAAACGGGCGGCGCGGAAAATCGCCGGGCGCATCAAGGCGGTGCCATCCGTCGCGGCCTGACCGGCCGGCAAAAGGGGTCTAAAGGGGTCTGACCCCTTTTGTGTGTTAATCCGCAGGCGGCCGTATCAGCTCTGGCGCTCGAACATCATCTTCTTGATTTCGGCGATGGCCTTGGCCGGATTGAGGCCCTTGGGGCAGGCCTGGGTGCAGTTCATGATGGTGTGGCAGCGATAGAGCCGGAACGGATCCTCGAGGTTATCGAGGCGTTCGCCGGTGGCCTCGTCGCGGGAATCGGCGAGCCAGCGGTAGGCCTGGAGGAGCGCCGCCGGCCCCAGATAACGCTCGGCATTCCACCAGTAGCTCGGGCAGCTGGTCGAGCAGCAGGCGCACAGGATGCATTCATAGAGCCCGTCGAGTTTGGCCCGGTCCTCATGGCTCTGGAGGCGCTCGGAATCGGGCGGCGTCGGGGTGTCGGTCTGCAGCCACGGCTCGATCGCCGCATACTGGGCGTAGAACCGGGTCATGTCGGGCACCAGATCCTTGACCACCTCCATGTGGGGGAGCGGATAGACGCGCACGTCGCCCTTCACCTCCGAGGTGCATTTGGTGCAGGCCAGGGTGTTGGTGCCGTCGATGTTCATGGCGCACGAGCCGCACACGCCCTCGCGGCACGAGCGCCGGAAGGTCAGCGTCGAATCGATCTCGTTCTTGATCTTGATGAGCGCGTCCAAGACCATCGGCCCGCAGGCATCCATGTCGACCTCGTAGATATCGATGCGCGGGTTCTCGCCATCCTCGGGGCTCCAGCGATAGATGTGGAAGCGGCGGACGTTGGTCGCGCCGTCGGGCGCCTTGTGCAGCCGGCCCTTGGTGACACGTGAATTCCTGGGCAACGCAAACTCGACCATGGAGCACTCCTTCCCGGTGCCGTTGGGGGCTAATAGACCCGCGCCTTGGGCTCGATGTATTCGACCTCGTCGGTCAGCGTATAGGTGTGCACCGGCCGGTAATCGAAGGTCACCGTGCCGGCATCATCGACCCAGGCAAGCGTGTGTTTCATCCAGCGCTCGTCGTCGCGCTCGGGGAAATCCTCGCGGGCGTGCGCGCCGCGCGATTCGGTGCGGTTGGCGGCCGAGCTTATGGTCACCTGGGCGAGCCGGATGAGATTGTCGAGCTCCAGCGTCTCGACCAGATCGCTGTTCCAGATGAGCGAGCGGTCGGCGACCGCGATCTTTTCCATCCGCCCCCAGACGTGGCCCAGTTTCTCGAGGCCTTCCTCGAGAATCTCGCCGGTGCGGAACACCGCGCAGTTGCTTTGCATGGTGCGTTGCATCTCGAGCCGGATGGCAGCCGTGGGGGCCTCGCCGTCGGCATGGCGGAAGCGGTCGAGGCGGGCGATTGCGGCATCGCCGGCATCCTTTGCCAGGGGCTTGATCGCCTCGCCCGGGCGCATGTCCTCACCCAGGGTCTCGGCGATGGCGCGGCCGAAGACGACGATATCGAGCAGCGAGTTGCAGCCCAGCCGGTTGGCGCCGTGGACCGAGACGCAGGCCGCCTCGCCGGCGGCGAACAGGCCGGGCACCACGGCATCCGGGTCGCCGTCTTTCGGGCACAGCACCTCGCCGCGGTAGTTGGTGGGAATGCCGCCCATGTTGTAATGGACCGTGGGGAGCACCGGGATCGGCTCCTTGGTGACGTCGACGCCGGCGAAAATCTGCGCCGATTCGGAAATCCCGGGCAGGCGCTCGGCCAGCATCTCGGCCGGCAGATGCTCGAGGTGCAGGTGGATGTGGTCCTTCTCGGGGCCCACCCCGCGGCCTTCGCGGATCTCGATGGTCATCGCCCGGCTGACCACGTCGCGCGACGCCAGGTCCTTGGCGGTCGGTGCATAGCGTTCCATGAACCGCTCGCCCTCGGAGTTGGTCAGATACCCGCCCTCGCCGCGCGCCCCTTCGGTGATCAGCATGCCGGCGCCGTAAATGCCGGTCGGGTGGAACTGCACGAACTCCATGTCCTGGAGCGGCAGCCCGGCGCGCAGCACCATGC
>CAZZKF010000067.1:0-12835 GCA_964654995.1 uncultured Alphaproteobacteria bacterium
CACGGAGCCAACATCATGAGCCTGACCGGAACCTGGAAGAACAGCTACGGGTCGATCATGACCCTTCACCAGTTTGCGACGACGGGGACGGTCCTGGGAACCTACAAGTCGTCGACCGGCTCGACCGGGACCTACTACGTGGTCGGCTTTGCCGACATGACCGACCCGACCAGCGACTACGGCGAGAGCGTGGCGCTATCGATTTACTGGCGCTCGATTACCGGCGGCAGCGCCGACCCGAGCTGGCACTGGGTCTCCGGTCTCAGCGGTCAGCTCGTCCCGGTAACCGGCACCGACACGCTTTATCTGATGCATGCAATGGTGGCGACCGACGATTTTCCCGATGTTGCCGACGTCGGCACGTACATTGACAAGCTGGTCTATGTTCCGACCAGCGAAGAGACCGGGGTTCCGCGGCCGGAATTTGCCGACCAGCCGGATGCTGCTGCAATCGGCGATCCCATCGAAGGCACCTGGATCTGTCGCCAGGACCCGTCGATCAAGCTGGCACTGCAGGTCGTGGATGTGGAATTTGGCGTGGTTGCCGGGACGCTGACGAATGCACGCGGTGGCCACGACGTCAGCGGGTTCACCGACGTCAATGCCGTCGCTGACCACCTGCGGCTGCAGGCGCTGTCGCTGTCGACTTATGAATCGGCCGCCACCACCGGCCATCCGATCTGCACGACACTGGCCGGCAGTCTCGATCTCAGCACCGGCGTGCTTACGCTCACGGTTTTTCGCAGCCAAGGTACCTCGAATCAGGCCCTCTACGTCCAGACGACGGTGCAAGAGCTGTCCTTTTCCAAGAGCTGACCCGTCACGCCGCGGCGCCGCGGCGGGCTCCGCCGTCTCGGTCCGGCGGAGCCCGCCGTCCCCTTGCGCTTTGCATGTTTGCGTCCGACCCGTAAATTAGGGGCGGGTGGGCAACGGACCGGCATGTGCTCGGCTGCGGCCCGGCACGACAGGACAGCGGCTTTCGATGGACCATTCGGACGACAGCAATTCCGGCAAGCGGCACCACTGGTTGATCCGGGCCAAGCTGGATGCCCCGCGGCAACTGGTTCAGTTGATCGAGCGGCCCGAGCTGCTGACCCTTCTTGATGGCATCCTCGGGCATCGGGTCGGCTTTGTCGTTGCGCCCGCCGGCTTCGGCAAAACGACGCTGCTCTCGCAATGGCGCGACAAGCTGGTGGCCGATGGCGTCAAGGTGGCGTGGTTGACCATCGACGAAGGCGACGCGGAGCCGCATCAGTTCCTGTCCTATGTGATCTTTTCGCTGGCCGTAGCCGGGGTCGATGTCGGGCGGCTCGAAATGCTCGCCGAACAGGGACTGATGGAAATGTCGCTGCGCGCCACGCTCGCCGCCATTCTCGAGGCGGTCGCCGGTGAATCGGGACCGGTGGTCCTGGTGCTCGACGACTATCATCGTCTGCAATCCCCCGACCTTGACGACCTGATCGGCCAGATGATTGCCGGCAGCCCGCCGGAACTCACCCTGGTGATCAACAGCCGCATCCGTCCGGCCCTCGATTTGCCGCGCATGCTGGCCCAGGGGCAGGCGGTGGAGATCGACGTCGAGGCCTTGCGGTTTTCGCGCGAGGAAACCCGCCGGGCGGTGGATGCGGCCATGTCCGACGACGTTCTGGAAGTCCTGTTCGAGCGCACCGAAGGCTGGGCGGTGGCAGTGCAACTGGCGCGCCTGGTGCTGGCCGGAAGCGCAAACGACGAGGCGGTTCTCGGTCGTTTCACCGGCGACAGCGACCATGTTGCCGCCTATCTCGCCGACCAGGTTCTTGCCAAGCTGTCGTCGGACATTCAGGAATTCCTGATACGCACGTCGATTCTCGAGCGGTTCAACGCGCCGCTGGCCAATGCTGTTTGCGAACGCACCGACAGTTGGGAAGTGCTGCGCACACTGGAGCCCCTGCGCGCCCTTCTGGTGCCCCTGGACGAGCGCCGCGAATGGTTTCGTTATCACCATCTGTTTGCCGAGTGTCTGCAGGATCTGCTGCGCCGCCGCCATGCCGATCTGCTTGACCGGCTTCATCTAAACGCCAGCCTCTGGTTCGAAGCCCAGGGCTATGTTTCGGAGGCCGTACGCCACGCCCGTCTGGCCCGGGATTTCGACCGCTGCGCCCGGCTGATCGAGGACGCCGGCGGCTGGGAGTTGATCCTGTTCGGTGGTATCGGCTATTTGCGCAATCTGTTGCGCAACGTGCCGGACAGGGAACTGGCGCGCTTTCCCCGGCTTCAGGTCGCCAAGACCTATCTGCATCTGAAAGACGGCCGCATTGATGAAGCCCGGGCGCTGCTCGACGCGGCGTCTGCCAACCCCCGGCGCCGTCAGGCGGGCGCGGCGTTCGAGCGCGATCTGCTCAATATCGGCGTCCTTCTCAGCGTCTACGAGGACCAGCCTCTCACGCCGGCCGATTTCGAGGCCTTCGAGGCCCGCGATGCCCAGGTTCCGCCCGACGACGGGATTACGCGCGGCGTGCTGTTCTGCCAGAAAGCCCTGACGGCGCTGGCGCTCGGGCGGTTCGGGGATGCCGAATCGGTGATTCAGGCAGCGATGCGGGCGATGCGTCAGGCGAGTTCGGTGCTGGGGCTCAACTATTGTTATCTGCATGCCGGCCTGGCGGCCTTCTATCGTGCCCGGTTTCAGCTCGCCGAGGCCAATTTCCGCGAGGCCAAGCGCATGGCCGAAGATAATTTCGGCGCCGACAGCGGTCTCAAGTTCGCCTCTGACGTGTTGCTGGGCGCGCTGCTGTTCTGGCGCGGCGAGCTGGAGGATGCCGGCTGGGCGGATTTCCGCGCCGCCCTCGATCACATCGAGCAATATGACGGCTGGTTCGAGCTCTACGCCATGGGCCTCGATGCCGATGTGGCAGCCGGTCTCGCTCGCGGCGATGTCGGCCGCGCCGAAGCGGCGATTGTCCGGGCCGAACGGATTGCCGGCGGTCGCGGCATCGACCGTCTGCGCGATCTGGCGCTGGCCCGGCGCCTGAGCACCCTGCGTCTTGGCCCTGAAAGCGCGAACGGGCAGGCCCTGGCGGCGCAGCTGGCTGAAGCATACCCCTTGTCGTGCTGGCGCGACGATCCCTTTCGCTGGCGCCCCTATCAGGATGTCGCCGAGGCCCTGGCCGCCCATGATGCCGACCGCGACCGGAGGCGGGCCTTGCAGTGTCTTGATGATGCCGTCGCCTGTTGTCGCGCGCTCGAAGCCCAGTTTCACCTGATCCGGGTGCTGATTGCCCGAGCCCTGGTGCACGACCGGACAGGGCAGCGGACGAAGGCGCTTGCCGATGTGTTCGAGGCGGCGCGCCTTGCCGCGCCGGAACGCATTCGCCAGCCCTTCCAGGCGACCCGCGCCCTGGGGCCGCTGTTGCGCGCCGCCCAGAAGGAAGGACGCGAGGAGGCGCTCGACAGCCTGACTTTCAATTTCATCAGCGAGTGCCTGGCCCGATCGACGACGGCGGCCGCCGGCGGACCGGGCCAGCCGGCGCTCAGCCCGCGCGAGCAGGAGGTGCTTGCCGAACTCGCCCAGGGTTTGTCGAACAAGCAGATCGCCCGGCTCTTGGACATGACCGAACATACGGTCAAGTTCCACCTCAAGAATATCTTCGCCAAGCTCAAAGTCGAACGGCGCACCCAGGCGGTGGCCGAGGCCCAGCGCCTGCAGATCATCGATTCCCCCTACTCGAAAGTGTAGGGGGTGCCACCGGTCTCCGGCGCAGCTATACCGAAAACTCCGAAACCTACCCGTCGGGCGCCTTGAAGGAGGGGTGCGGTTCACGGATCGTTGATGGTGGCCGGAAGACGGCCAGAAAGGCGATCCTGCCGATCCGTGTCTGAATGATCGGGCCGGTCAGGTCTTGCCGCATAAACTCGCGGGGAGGGATGAACCCATGGCAAACAAGCGGATCAGAACGATTGTCTGGGGAACCGTCGCAGCGGTTTTCCTGATCGCCGGACGCATGTCGCCGGCGCAAGAGGCACCCGGCGCGTCAGCCGCCCAGAGCGACGACGAAACGGTGCTCGAGGAAATCGTGGTCACCGCCCGGATGCGCTCGGAAAGCGCCCAGGACGTGCCGTTGAGTGAAACGGTTTTTTCGTCCGCCCAGATCGAGGACGCGCGGATCAATCAGGTCAACGACTTCATTACACTTACGCCCAATGTCACCCTGGCGCAGTCGCAAAGCGCCGGGATTTCGTTCATGACCATCCGCGGGATCACCCAGGTCCGCAACGGCGAGCCGCCGGTGGCAACCGTCGTCGACGGGGTGTTGCAGATCAATTCGCGCCAGTTCACGCAGGAACTGTTCGATATCGAGCGCATCGAGGTCCTGCGCGGGCCGCAGGGCGCGATCTACGGGCGCAACGCCACCGGCGGCGCCATCATCATCACCACCAAGCAGCCGACCAACGAATTTGCCGGGCATTTGCGCACCGGCTATGGCAAGGGCGAGGAAAAACTGTTCGAGGGCACGATCAGTGGCCCCCTGGTCGAGGACAAATTGATGTTCCGCCTTGCTGCCCGCTATACCGACCGCAACGGCTATTTCACCAATATCAATCTCAACCGCAAGGTCGATCCCTTTGAGGACATCACCGTTCGCGGGCTGCTGAAATGGATGATCAGCGATCGGCTGACCGCCGATTTCCGGGTCAGTATCGGCCGTACCGACGGCGGCAGCCTGAACTTCCAGCATCAGCCGGCGATCATCGGTCCCGACGGGGTGACGCTCGATCCCGACAATCCGTTCCCCTTCGATTTCTCGATCAATGACGCCAATCTGGTGGATCGCAATTTCAAGGCGACCAACATCGGCCAGAACAACCGCGATATCGACGAGCTGTCACTGAAACTCGATTACGAAACCGATTTCGCGATTTTCACCTCGATCACGTCGTACAACAAGGTCAAGGAGTTCTCCGACGGCGACCAGTTTCCCTACACCGCCAGCCTGACCCGATTCCTGTTCGGTGGTGCCTTCGTCGTCGACGGCACTCAGACCCAGTTCGTGGATATCGAGGCCTGGAGCCAGGAATTCCGCGTCGCCTCGCCGTCGGATCAGCGGCTGCGCTGGATGGTGGGCTTCTACTATCTCAGCACCGACCGCTTCATCTCGTCGACGACCGGCGATGACCGCGGCCAGGGTATCCTCGATGTCAAGCGCATGCCCTTCTTCGACAGCTCGGTCAATCCGACCCTGTCGTTCTTCGCCGATGACAACAACAACAAGGCCTGGGCCGCCTTTGGCAACGCCGCGCTGGACATCACCGACCGGCTCGAGGCGTCGTTCGCGGTCCGCTATGACAAGGACAAGCGCAACCAGTTCGTCTCACCGCTGAACACCGGCGGAGTCCCGGGGTCGGTGAACCGGCGGACCTTCGACAAGGCCCAGCCGAAGGTAGCGCTTCGCTATGAGGCCGGCGACAACGCCAATCTTTATGCCTCTTGGGGTGTCGGTTTCCGCAGCGGCCAGTTCAATCAGAACGGGGTTGGCGCGGCCGCCGCAGCCGCCGGCATTGTCGGCGTCGAGGACGTGGTCGGCCAGGAAGAAACCCGCACCGTCGAGGCCGGGTTCAAGAGCGAGTGGTTCAATCGTCGCCTGCGGCTCAACGGAGCGTTCTACCGCACCAATGTCGATGGCCAGCAGTATTTCGTTTTCATCGGCGGCGTCGGCGCCCAGGTGCTGGTGAACATCGACAAGGTGCGCCTGATCGGTGGTGAGCTGGAAGCGGTGGTGCGGCTGGCCGACGGGCTCGATGCCTATGCCTCCTTCGGCATCACCGACAGCCGGATCAACCAGTATGCGCTCAATCCGGCGGATGTCGGCAACTGGGCGCCCTATGTGCCGAAGTCGACGGTCAACCTCGGCGCCCAGTACCGCACGACCATCGTCGACGGCTTCGGACTGTTCGCCCGGATCGATTACGAGCGACGCGGCAAGCAGTTCTGGGATCCGGAAAACTCGACCGCTCGCAACGCCCTCGATCTTGTCAATGTTCGCTTCGGGCTGGAGGATCCGGACGGAGCCTGGTCCTTGATCGCGACCATCCAGAACCTGACTGACGAGGTCTACAATTCGGAGTTCGTCCTCGGCGGCTTCGCCCACCCGGCGCTGCCGCGGCGCTACCATATCGATCTGCGCTACAACTTTTGACCCCGCAAGTTCCGCTTGAGCCGGTGCCTATCGTGGTGCGGGCCCGGCTCAGGCGGGCCCCGCGCATGATCCCGGCCGGCGATCCGGCCGATGCGGCCCCGTTTGGCACGAATTGAGCGCTCCATCGTGGACGCTATCGAGGGTGTGAAGAAACAATCATGTCGAAAAAGATAAGATTGGCGACCGATGTTGGCGGCACCTTTACTGACCTCGTCTATTACGAGGTCGACGAGGCAACCGGGGTGCTCGACGCGGTGCGTACCGCCAAGGCCCACACCACGCCGGGCCATTTCGAAAAGGGGGTTATGGAAACCCTCGAAAAAACCCGGATCAAGGCGGCCGACATTGAATTTTTCGCCCATGGCACGACGGTGGTGATCAACGCGCTCACCGAGCGCAAGGGGGTGAAGACCGGCCTGATCACCACCCGCGGCTTTCGCGATGTTCTCGAGATCGGCCGCGGCGACCGGCCCGATTTCTTCAACCTGCTCTACAAGAAGCCGAAACCCTTCGTGCCGCGCTACCTGCGCCTCGAGATCACCGAGCGCATGACCCATCGCGGCGAGGTCCACACGCCGCTCGCCCTCGACGAGTTGCCGGTGCTTCTCGACGTCTTTCGGCGTGAAGGTGTCGAGGCGATTGCCGTCTGCCTGCTGCACGCCTACGCCAATCCGGCCCACGAGGTGGCGGTGCTGGAGGCGATCCGGCAGGCCTGGCCCGAGGTCTCGGCGGTTGCCTCGCATCAGATCTCGCGCGAGTGGCGGGAATACGAGCGCACCAACACGACAGTCGCCTCGGCCTATGTCCAGCCGATTGCCGATCGCTACCTGACCGGCCTGGAGGAGCGCCTGGCCGGGGGCGGCTTTGCCGGCGCCTTTTACGTCATGCAGTCGAACGGCGGCATCGATACCGCCGCGGCGGCACGCGCGACGCCGATCACCATGGTCGAATCGGGGCCGGCCAGCGGCGTGCTTGGCGCCGCCGAGCTCGGCAAGGCGATCGGCGAGCCCAACATCATCGCCCTCGACATCGGCGGCACCACGGCGAAATGCTCGCTGATCGATCAGGGCCGGGTGCAGGTGACCAGCAAATACATGATCGAGCGCAGTCGCACCTTCGGCGGCTACCCGATCATGACGCCGGTGGTCGATATCGTCGAGATCGGCAATGGCGGCGGCTCCATCGCCTGGATCGACGAGGACGGCAAGCTCCATGTCGGGCCGAAAAGTGCCGGCGCGGTGCCGGGGCCGGTGGCCTATGGCCAGGGTGGTGCTGAGCCGACGACGACGGACGCCAACCTTCTGGCCGGGCGGATCAATTCGCATTTCTTCTTCGGCGGCGAGCAGCAGGCCGACATGGCCGGCGTGCGCCGCGCGTTCGAGGCGCTCGGCGGGACGCTTGGCCTGTCGCCCGAGGAAACGGCGCGCGGCGTCATCCGCATCGCCGACCAGAACATGGTAAACGCACTCAAGCTGGTGTCGATCAATCGCGGCTATGACCCGCGCGACTTCACCCTGGTGGCGTTCGGTGGCGGCGGCGCCATGCATGCGGCGGCACTGGCGGCCGAGCTCAATGTGCCCAAGGTGGTGGT
Organism: uncultured Alphaproteobacteria bacterium; assembly: GCA_964654995.1. Lineage (GTDB taxonomy): Bacteria > Pseudomonadota > Alphaproteobacteria > CAZZKF01 > CAZZKF01 > CAZZKF01. The sequence goes on from CAZZKF010000067.1 coordinate 7,762, forward strand.
GCCGGCGCACTCGGCGGTGTTTTCCGCCTGGGGCATGTTGATGTCGGACCTGCGGCGCGATTTCGTACGCACCCGGCCGATGACCCTGGATGCGGCCACCATGGGCGAGGTGGCGGCCATCGTGGCCGAGATGAAGAGTGAGGCTCTGGCGGCGTTTAAGGCCGACGGCTTCGGGCCCGAGCGCATTCATTTCGACGTCTATGCCGACATGCGCTACGAGGGCCAGGAACACACGGTGCGGGTGCTGCTGCCGGACGACGACCTGACGCCCCAGTCGCTGGGCGCCATCGTCGAACGCTTCCACGCCAATTACCAGCGCGAATACACCTACCGTCTGGACAACGAGGTGCAGCTCGTCGGCTTTCATCTGGTCGCCTATGGCCGGATCGAGCAGCCGCCGTTGCCGCGCCTTGAAGCCGGCGGCGGCGATGGGGCGGAGGCGGTCAAGGACACGCGGGCGGTCGATTTCGATACGGCGGGTGTGCACACCGCCCGCATTTATGATCGCGATCGCCTCAGGGCCGGCGCCGAATTTTCCGGCCCGGCGATCGTCGAGGAGGCCGGCAGCACGACGGTAGTGTTCCCGGATCAGCATGTGCGGGTTGACGACTTCGGCAATCTGCACATCCACATCGCCGATTGAGGCCTAATATGGCGAGACGGAACAGGACATCATGATGGTGCGGCGCAACGACGACCCGATCACACTGGAGATCATCCAGAACGCGCTCGGTGCGATCACCGATGAGATGTTCGCCACCATGCGCAAGACGGCAATGAGCTCGATCATTTACGAAGTCCTCGACTTCGGCGTGGCGATCACCGACAGGGACGGCAATCTCGCCAGCTCGGGCTCCGGCATCCCGGCCTTCGTCGGCATGCTCGACTGGGGGGTGCGCGCGATCATCGACAAGTTCGGCCCTGCCGACGACATTCACAATGGCGATATCTTCGCCGCCAACGTGCCTCACCGCGGCGGGGTGAGCCACATGAACGACGTGGTGATCATCCTCCCCGTTTTTGCCGACGACGAGCTCATCGCCTGGACGGCGAACAAGGCGCACTGGGTGGACATCGGCGGCATGTCGGCCGGCAGCATCAACCCGGAAGCCACCGAGATCTTCCAGGAAGGCCTGCAACTCCCTGAAATCAAGCTGTTCGATCGCGGCCGGCCGATCCAGTCGGTGCTCGACATCATCACCGCCAACAGCCGCATGCCGGAGACCACGCTGGGCGATCTGTGGGCCGGGGTGGCGTCGATGCGGGCCGGCGAGCGCCGCCTTCTGGGCCTGGTCGACAAATACGGGAAAGACACGGTGCTCGAAGCCATCGCCCAGTATCTCGACTACGGCGAAGCGGTGTCGCGCCGTGCCCTGCAGGCCCTGCCCAAGGGCACCTTCGAGGCCGAGGATTTTCTCGACAACGACCTCAAGCTCCGGGCCCGGATCACCATCACGGATGATGAGTTCATCGTCGATCTGCGCGGCAATCCGCCGCAGGACCGGGGGCCGCTCAATACCTCATACGCCTCGACGGTGGTCGATTCCCAGATCATCTTCAAGGCGGTCACCAGCCCCGAGACGCCGGCCAATGCCGGCTCGTTCCGGCCGCTCAAGGTGATCTGCGACGATCATTCGATGTGTAACGCCGCCTATCCGGCGGCCATGGGGCTCTATTACGAAATCAGCATCCGCATGTTCGACGTCATGTGGAAGGCCCTGGCCCCGGCCATGCCGGATCGCCTGACCGCCGGTCATTACGCCTCGATCTGCGGCACCATCATCGGCGGCATTCATCCCGATACCGGGCGTCCCCACAGCTTCATCGAGCCGGAAATCGGCGGCTGGGGCGCGGCCCGGGGTCAGGACGGGGACAACGCCCAGTACACCGGCTTTCACGGTGAGACCTTCAATTGCCCGGTCGAGGTGAACGAGGCCCGCAACGGCGTCCATATCGATCAGTATGCGCTCAACGACGAGCCCGGCGGCGAGGGCGAATACCGCGGCGGCAAGGGCATCATCCTGGATTATCGTATCAAGGCCCGCGAGGCCTGGATCACGGCAATGTATTCACGCAGCAAATACCCTCCCTGGGGGCTGGACGGCGGCCGCCCGGGGACCCGCAACTACATCAAGATCATCCGCCATGATGGCCGCGAGGAAATCTTCAGCACCTGCACCTCGCTGCCGCTGGAGCCCGACGATGTAGTGCGCATCATCACCGCCACCGGCGGCGGCTATGGCGACCCGCGCAAGCGGCCGCGCGACAAGGTGCGCGAGGACCTGCGCAACGGCTATATCACGCCGGAGCAGGCCCGCGAGGTCTTCGGGCTGGAGGTCTGAAGCGCTGCGGCCGGAAGAGACGGGGAGAGCATGCCTGAGCCGACCGCTGATCTGATTCTGTTCGAAAACGCCGTCCTGGTTGACGGCTCGGGGCCGGAGCCCGTGGGTGAGGTTCATTTGCTGGTCGAGGGGGCTCGGATCCGCGAAGTCTCCGACCGCCCGGTCAAGGCCCGCACCGCACAGCGCTTTGACGTTGCCGGGCGGACACTGATGCCGGGGCTCATTGATGCCCATGCCCATCCGTGTCTGACCCGCATGAAGATCGCCGGGCTGGAGGACATCCCGATCACCCTGATGACGGCCGAAGCCGCCGGCATTCTGAAGCGCATGCTGGCCCGTGGCTTTACCACCATTCGCGATGCCGCCGGTGGTGATTGGGGCCTGCGCGAGGCAGTGGCGCGCGGCCTGATCTCGGGGCCGCGGCTGTTCATCTCGGGCCGGGCACTCAGCCAGACCGGTGGCCACGGCGATTTTCGCCGGCGCACCGACGATGCCGTTCCCTGCAGTTGCGCCAGCGCCCTGCATGCGACGACACGGATTGCCGACGGTGTCGATCAGGTGCGCCACGCGGTGCGCGACGAGCTGCGCAAGGGCGCCGACCAGATCAAGATCATGGTCTCGGGCGGTGTCTCGTCGCCGTTCGACCCGCTGGAATGCCGCCAGTATTCCGAGGCTGAGCTGCGCGCCGCGGTCGAGGAAGCGGGCGTGCGCAACACCTATGTTCTGGCCCATGCCTATGGCGCCGACGCCATTGCCCATGCCGTCAATTGCGGCGTGCGCTCCATTGAGCACGCCAATCTGATCGACGCCGAGGCCGCCGCTCTGGTCGCCCAGGCCGGGGCCTATGTGGTGCCGACGCTGGTCACCTTCGAGGCGCTGGCCCGGCGCGGGGCCGAGCTGGGGCTGACGGATGCGATGCTCGACAAGCTCGCCCGGGTGCGCGAGGCCGGCCTGCGCTCGATCGAGCTGTGCGTGGAGGCCGGTGTCAGGCTCGGCTTCGGCACCGATCTCCTGGGCGAGACTCACGACGATCAATCGATGGAGTTTCTGATCCGCGCCGAGGTCCAGCCGGCCCATGAGGTGATCGCCTCGGCAACCCGGATCAACGCCGAGATTCTGGGGCAGAGCGGCGAACTCGGCGTCATTGCACCAGGCGCCTGGGCCGACCTGCTGGTCGTCGATGGCAATCCGCTCGCGGACCTCGGCCTGCTGCAGTACCAGGGCCGCCATCTGGCGGTGATCATGAAGGCCGGGCGCTTTTACAAGAACACGCTGTAGCCGCGGCGCCAGGCGCCGTGCCTCCGGGGGGAGACCGTGACAACCATGCAGGCAGAGCAGACAGCCGGGATCGAGCCGCGCCTGCGGCGGCACGACGTCAATCATCCGGTATCCATTGCCGCGCTGGTGGCCCTGGGCGTCATCGGCGCACTGGGAACCTTTTCCTTCTTGCCGCTGGTGGTCGGCGCCGCCGTTGACGACCTGGGGCTGAGCGAACGTATGGCCGGGCTTCTGGCCTCCGCCGAAATGACCGGCGCCGGGCTCGCCACCCTGTCGATGAGCTTTTTCATCCACCGCTGGAATCGCCGCCGGATTGCCGGTACCGGGCTGGTGCTGATCGTCACCGGGTCGCTGCTGTCGCTGGCGGTGCATCAGGCTCCGGTTCTGATTGGCGCGCGCGGGCTCACCGGGCTCGGCGAAGGGGCGGTGGTGGCGGCTGTCATCGCGTCGATGTCGGGGGCGCGCAGCCCCGAGCGTCTGTTCGGCCTGTGGACGATTTTCAACATGGCGATGGCCAGCCTGTTGTTCTTTTTCATCATGCCGCGGGTGGTAGCGGCGTTCGGTGCAAATGGCGTATTTGCGGTCTACAGCCTGCTTGCTGCGGCCGGCTTTGTGGCTCTGTTGCGTTACCCCCGCGATGCGGTGGCGGCTGCGCAAATCGGTACGGCGCATCCGGTCGCCATAGGCCGCGTGGCCTTTGCCCTGGTGGCGGTACTGGCCGCCCATGTCGCCCATGGCGGCATCTGGGCCTATATGGAGCGCATCGGCCGGGCCGCCGGGGTGGATGGCGAGACCATCGGCAGGGTTCTTGGCTCGGCCGCCCTGACCGGCCTGGCGGGCGGACTTCTGGTTGTCGTTCTCGGCATCCGCTGGGGCCGCACCCGACCCAATGCGCTGGCGCTGGCGCTGTCGATCGCCAGCCTGATTCTGGTGATTCACGGAACCTCGACGCTGGCCTTCACCGCCGCGGCGATCCTGTTCTATCTCGCCTGGGTGTTCGGGCTCTCTTACCTCATGGGCGTGATCGCGGCGCTCGACCCCGGCGGCCGGTCAGCGACCGCCGGCGTGCTGATGCAAAACATCGGTCTGGCGGCAGGGCCGGCGCTTGCCGGGTTCATCGTGGCACCGGGCATTTATTCCGGGCTCGCCTGGTTCGGGCTCGGTCTTTATGGTCTGGCGCTGATCGTCATCGTGCCGCTGGCCCTGTCCGTCGATTGCCACCTAGCCGACCAGCCGACAGGCCGGGCGTGTTGACCCTCGGCCACGACGCCAACGGCTCGCGGGGTCGGCCCTTCCTCGATCACCCGGCGCACCAGCTCGGCTCGACCATGCGGCGTCAGGCGTGCATTCTTGTGAATGTCCATTCGGTTTCTTCTTGGAAACGATGATTCGGAAACCGTCGGCTTCCCCGGTCGAGACCGAGTGGACAACCTATTGAAAGATCACAGCTAGGC
>CAZZKF010000068.1:0-12638 GCA_964654995.1 uncultured Alphaproteobacteria bacterium
GCGAGGGCGAAGGTCAGCCGAGTTCGATCTGCCGGACCCGGTAGTCGAGCTGAAGCTGGCCGGCGGTATTGGAGACCGCCGACAGGCAGGCCTCGGCCCGCTCCGGCGGCAGCCAGACCTCGAAGCGGGTGACATAGACCGCCTCGCCGTCCGAGCGGCGCACCCGGGTCGAGTTCATCCGCACGACGTTGGCCGCGAATTCCACGAACACTTCCGAGAGCCGGGCGATCAGCCCCGGCCGGTCGCCGCCCGAGACCTCGATGACATGGGTCGAGCGCGCATTCGCCGCCGCCTCCGGCGGCCGGGTGAAGTCGGAGACCTCGATGCGCGCGCCGGCGAGCGTCGGCAGGCCTTCAAGCTCGCGGGTGATATCGGTTGCCGACAGCGCCTCGTCGACATCGGCCAGACAGGTGAACTTGCAGCTTTCGCCGAGCACCGCGAACGACGCATCGCCGAGATTGGCGCCGAGGTCGAACAGCCGGCCGGTGACCTCGGAAATCAGTCCCACCCGGTCACTGCCCATCAGGGTAATCAACACAACACGGCTCATGGCAGGCCCCGAAATTGAAACGGCTCCGATTGCTGTTACATTAGGGTCTGCAAGCACACACGCCAACCGTATTTGCAGGGTGTGCCCATCGACAAGGAACCCCGCCGCATGTCCCGCTTTGGCCCCGATGTAACCGTGAACGATGCCGCCTTCATCCACCCTACTGCCGTCATCCACGGCAAGGTGACGCTCGCCGAAGGGGCCAGCCTGTGGCCCTACGCAGTGATCCGGGCCGAATGCGAGGAGGTCCGGGTGGGGCGCAACAGCAACATCCAGGATTTCGTGATGATCCACACGGCGCCGGGCCTGCCGACCATCGTCGGCGAATACTGCTCGATCACCCATCACGCCACCCTGCACTGCTGCCGAATCGGCGACAATTGCCTGATCGGGATCAACGCCACCATCATGGACGGCGCGGTGATCGGCGAAAACTCGATCGTCGGTGCCAATGCGATTGTCACCGAAGGCACCGTGATCGAGCCCAATTCCATCGTCGCCGGCACCCCGGCCCGGGTGATCCGGAAGCGCAACAACTTCATCCCCAACCGGGTCAATGCCGAGATGTATCTGCGCAATGCCCGCGCCTACGCCCGCGGCGAGCACCGGACCTGGGCGGCAGCCGATTTCGATCAGTTCACCCGGGACACGGTGGCCGGCGCCCAGCGCGAATTTGCGGCGCGCTACGGCGCCGATGCAGACGCCTCGTGATCCGCCGGCCCTATCTGTTGTTTCTCGGCGACGCGCCCGACGACCTGGCGATCAAGATCGGCCATGGCCTGATGCACTGGCGGCGCGAGACCTGTCTCGGCCAGTGCCGCCTGCCCGGCTGCGCATCCGACCTCGGGCTCGATGACCTCGCTCCGGCCGAAGCGGCGGCGCGCGGCGCCCGAACGCTGGTGATCGCGGTGGTCAATCGCGGCGGCACCCTGCCCGAGGCCTGGGTGCCGGTGCTGATCGAGGCGCTGGACGCCGGCCTCGATCTCGCCAGCGGCATGCACATGCGGCTTGCCCACGTGCCGGAGATCGCCGATGCCGCCGCGCGTCTTGGGCGCACGCTTCATGACGTCCGCCACCCGCCACGCGACTTTGCGCCGGGCACCGGCGCGCCGCGGCCGGGGCGGCGCCTGCTCACCGTCGGCACCGACTGTTCGGTCGGCAAGATGTATACGGCGCTCGCGCTCGAGCGCGCGATGCGGGCCCGCGGGCTCAATGCCGATTTTCGCGCCACCGGCCAGACCGGCATCCTGATCGCCGGCGAAGGCGTGGCGGTGGACGCGGTGATCGCCGACTTCATCTCGGGCGCCGTCGAATGGCTGGCCCCGGCCGCCGATCCCGACCACTGGGACGTCATCGAGGGCCAGGGTTCGCTTTATCATCCCTCTTACGCCGGGGTCAGCTTGGGACTCCTCCACGGTGCCCAGCCCGACGCCCTGGTGCTGTGTCACGAACCGACACGCAACCATCTGCGCGGGCTGCCCGGCCGGCCGCTCCCCGACCTCAAGGATTGCATCGACGGGCATCTGGCCGCCGCCCGGCTGACCAGCCCGCAGGCCCGGTTCATCGGGATCAGCGTCAACACCGCGGCGCTGGACGAACGCGACGCCACGACCTGTCTCGCGGCGCTGGAGGATGAGACCGGATTGCCCTGCGTCGATCCCCTGCGCACCGGGGTCGCCCGGCTGGTGGATGCGCTGGGCGACAAGAATGTCGAGGCCTGACATGAAGACCCCTGCCAAGAGCCCGAAATACATCCCGGCCCTGCGCTTCCACTGGCTGACGCCGGCCTACGACCGGCTGCTGCGGGTGCTGATCCGGGAACGGCCGTTCAAGGCCCGCATCGTCGCCGAGGTCGCGCCGCAGCCGGGCCACCGCATCCTCGATTTCGGCTGCGGCACCGGCACGCTGACCCTGATGCTGGCCAACGCCTGCCCGGAGGCCGCCATCTCGGCCGTCGACATCGACGACCGAGCCCTGGCCCTGGCCCGAAAAAAGGCCGAGGGTGCGGGGGCCGACATCGCCTTCCACAAGGCCTCGATCGCCGGCGAGCGGCCGCCCGACGGGCTCGGCCCCGGCTCGTTCGACTGCGTCGTCTCGAGCCTGGTGTTCCACCACCTGAGCCGCGAGGAAAAACGCCGCGCCCTGCGCCTGGCGCTGCAACTGCTGAAGCCGGGCGGCCGCCTGATCCTCGCCGACTGGGGAAAGGCCGGGCACATCGGCGCCCGCCTCGGCTTTCTGCTGGTGCAGATGCTCGACGGCTTTGCGACCACCGCCGACAACGTGCGCGGGCAGCTGCCGGCGCTTGTCGCCGAGGCCGGGTTCGACGACGTGCGCGTCGTTCATTCGGTGAACGCGGCACTCGGCACGCTGTCGATCATCCGCGCCGTCAAGGCCTGAGTGGCGGCGATGGTCGAGCTTGGCGTCCGCATCGAGCGTTTCCCGGTCGCCGGGGCCTTCACCACGGCGCGCGATTCGCGCCGCGAGATCGAGGTGGTGAGCGTCACCCTGAGCGATGGGCAGGCGCGCGGGCGCGGCGAATGCCGGCCGTATGCGCGCTATAACGAAACCGCGGACGGGGTGCGCGCGGCGATCGAGGCCCTGCGATCCGAGATCGAAGCCGGGCTGACGCGGGGCGCCTTGGCGGAGCACCTGCCGGCCGGTGCCGCCCGCAACGCCCTCGATTGCGCCCTGTGGGACCTCGAGGCCAAGCGCACCGGCGCACCGGTCTGGCAAATCGCCGGGCTCGCCCCGCCGGCGCCGGTGACGACCGCCTATACGATCAGCCTCGCCGACCCGCAAGCGATGGCGGCGGCCGCCGAGAAGGCGCGCGCTTTTCCGCTCCTCAAGGTCAAGCTCGGCGCCGGTATGGGCGATATCGAGCGCATCCGCGCGGTGCGCGCGGCGGCGCCCGCGGCGCGGCTCATCGTCGATGCCAATGAAGGCTGGACGGCGGCCGAGCTTCGCGAGCTGCTGCCGGCGCTCACCGAGGCCGGCGTCGAGTTGATCGAGCAGCCCTTGCCGGCGGATGCCGACGCAGGCCTTGTGGGCCTCCACTCGCCGATCCCGCTGTGCGCCGATGAATCCTGCCATGACCGGGCCTCGCTCGGGCGGCTCACCGGCAAGTACGACTGGCTCAACATCAAGCTCGACAAGGCCGGCGGATTGACCGAAGCCCTGGCCCTGGCCACGGCGGCGCGGGACATGGGCTTTCGCCTGCTCGTCGGCTGCATGGTCGGCACCTCGCTCGCCATCGCCCCGGCGGTGCTGGTCGCGCAGATGGCCGATCTCGCCGATCTCGACGGGCCGCTGATCCTCGCCCGCGACCGCGGGCACGCGCTGCGCTACGACGGTGCCACGCTCCATCCCCCCGATCCCGCCCTGTGGGGCTGACCGGCGGGCGGTCAAAACGCCTCGATCGCGAAAAAACATCGGAAACCTGCGCCTTTGCCACCGTTCAGCAACGGTTCAGGCGGGCTTTGGCATGATTCGCATCGTTGCCCCTGCATGAACGACGAGGAGGAAGCCATGTCGAACAAGCCCCTCACACTTCCCCTGCTCGCCGCCGGCCTGGCCGCCGCGGTGCTGATGCTGGCCGCCCCGGCCCGGGCCCATGACCATGGCCCGGGAAAACATGTTCGCGAAAGCGCCCGGCCGATCGTCCGCCACGAGCGCCGTGAAATTCGCCACGAGCGCCGCGAGATCCGCCATGAACGCCGCGAACATCGGCGCGAACGCCGCCACCTGCGCCGCGAACGCCATGGCGCCGCCCATCTGATCGGCTACACGGTGGGCGCCACGGTCGGCTATGCCGTCGGTTATACCGCCGGGGTCCATCACAGCCGGCCCTACCGCACTCGCCCGGCCTGCACGCCGGTGAGCAAGATCGCCTACGACGGCTACGGCCGGCCGATCCGCATCGGCGGCACCATGTGCTTCGACCGCTACGGCGTCGGCTATATCGTCCCCGGCAGCCGCTATGTGATCGGCTAGAGGTTCAGGCTCCTCTGCCCCGCAAGAGGCCCCCGGGAGGGGCTCACCTCCCCCTCCAGCCCCCTGACGGCGGGTGCGGTCGCAAATCGCGGCTCACCCGCCGCTTTTTTGCCCCCTTTTGATGCCGTTTTGGCGTGTTTTTCGCACGTTTTGATGCGTTTTTTGGCCGGGTCAAACGGCCCGCTCGATGCGTCGGACGGCGAACGCCAGCACCACGATGAGAAGGCTGGCAGTGACCATCGTGGACACCGCGCTTTCCCACTGGCCGGTGGCGGCGACCACCGCGGCGATCGCCGGCGGGCCGAAGAACATGCCGGTGTTCGCCCCTTGCACCAGCACCCCGTTCATGGTGCCGACCTGGGCCGGCGACGGCGCAAAGGCCGGCGCCCCGGCCAGCGCCGCCGTCGGCAGCATGCCGCCGAAGCCCGAAAAAACCAGACACAGGCCATAGCGCAGGCCGTCGGACAGGCCGGTGGCGAAAATGCCGAGCAGCGTGGCGGCCATGATGGCGCCGGCAAGTGCCAGCAGCGACCAGTGCGACCAGCCATGGCGCAGCAGCCAGCCGGCCAGCATGTTGCCGGGTGCATTGATCGCCACGACAAAGGCCGACAGCGTCGCCGCGGTGCCGATGCCCAGTCCCCGCTGCTCGACCAGAAAGGTCGGCAGCCAGGAAATCAGCGAGGTGAAGGCAACGGTATAGAGCGCGAAACTGCCGGCCAGCAGCCAGGCCCCGGGGCGCGACAGGGTGAGGCGCACATTGCGCGCCCAGGACGGACGAGCCGGCGCGTCATGGGCCGGTGCCGCCGGTGCCCGGGTGCCGGCGAGCATCACCAGCAGCCAGATGAGGGTGATCGCCGCCATCACCTGCCACAGGGCGCGCCAGCCGAGCGTGCCGAGGATCAACGGCGAGATCAGCATCATCGTCGCCGAGCCCATCGGCATGTACGCCCCCCAGATACCGAGCGCAAAGCGCCGGTCGCGGGTGGCGGTGGCGGCGGCGATCAGTGATGGCGCCGAGACCGCGACGACGATATAGCCGAGCCCTTCGATGACCCGGGCGGCAAGCAGCAATGCGCCATCGGCAGCGATGCTGCCGCCGAGGCTGCCGGTGGTCATCAGCGCCAGCCCGATGAGCAGAAACAGCCGGTGGCCGATGCGGTCGCCGAGGCTGCCGGCGGCCAGCCCCATGGCGACGCCGGTGGCGCTGAACACCGAGATCACCCAGCCGGCGGCGACCAGGCCGAGGCCGAGCTCGGCGCGAATCTGCGGCAACGCCGGGGGCGCCTTGCCGACATGGCCGGCGGCAATCACCCCGGCCATGACGGTCAGCAGGACGATGACCCAACGGGTCTCGATCGCCGTGGCCGAGGCCGGCGGCGCAGACGTTTCAGGGCGGGACCGGTTCACCGGGCGGCCGCCTACCAGGAATTCCGCAGCTCGCGGAGCTTGAGGAACACGGTCTCGGGATCCGGGTCCTCGGGCAGATCGGGAAAGGCTTCGCGCAGCCGGGCAATCACGCTCGGGCTGTGAAGACGGAAAAAGGTGTTGATCTCTTTCTCCAGCGCCAGCGTCGTGACCAGGCCGCGCTCCGGATCGTCCTCGCCCGCGATCTCGTCGAGAAGCGCATGAGCGCGGGCATTGTCGGGCTCGCGATCGAGCGTGAAGCCGAGATTGTTGGCCATGTAGTCGTGGCCGGGATAGACCCGGGTCTCATCCGGCAGCCGCGCAAGCTGATTGACGAAGGTCTGATAGAGCTGTTTGGGATGGCCGCCGCCGTGGCAGTTCCCGGCCCCGGCGTTGAACAGGGTGTCGCCGCAAATCAGCGCCGGCTCGTCGGTGTGCGCAAGCAGACAGACATGGCTCATGGTATGGCCCGGGGTGTCCAGCACCTCGAGCTCGACCGTCTTGCCGATGCGGATGACGTCGCCGGCCGCAAGCCCGCGGTCGATGCCGGGAATGGCGTCCCGGGCACCGGCATGGGCCAGCAATTTGGCCCGGGTCGCCCGGATCACCTCGTCATTGCCGCCGATGTGATCGAAATGCTCGTGGGTGTTCAGCACCTGGGTGATCTCCCAGCCCTTTTCGCGGGCACGTTTCAGGCATTTGTCGTGATCCAGGGGGTCCACCGCCAGGGCCTCGCCGGTCTCGGGGCAGACGATCAGATAGTTGAAATTGCGATAGGCATTGCCGGTCCAGATCCGCTCGATAATCATGGCCCATTCCTTTCTGGTTCGCGCGGCGCCGACTTTAGCCCCGGCACCGCCCCTCTGTCACGGGGGTCACAGCAGGCCCGCCTTTTCCATCGCCTCGGGCAGCCAGGTGGTCAGCACCGGAAACAGCGTGAGCACGATCATCCGCACCGCATCGGCCAACAGGAACGGCGCGATGCCGCGAAAGATGGTGCGCAAGCCGATCTCGCCGGCCATGCCATGGAGCACGAAGACGTTCATGCCGATGGGCGGGGTGACCAGGCCGATCCCCGAGATCATCACCAGCATCACCCCCCACCACACCGGATCATAGCCGAGGCCAATGACCAGCGGCAGCACGAAGGGCAGTGTCACCACCATGGCGGCGATCGATTCGAACACCGCGCCCAGAATCAGATACATGACGTAAAGCGCGAAGATCACGGCGAGCGGCGGCAGGCCGAGCCCGTGGATCCAGGCGATGGTGCGCTCCGGCATGTGGGAGAGCGCCAGAAAATAGGTGAGCGTGAAGGCGCCGATGACGATCAGATAGATCATGCCGGTGTTGGATGCGGTTTCGCGCATGACCTGGCGCAGCACGTTCCAGTTGAGCCGGCCGCGCGCGAGCGTAATCGCAAAGGCGGTGGCCGCGCCGACGGCCGCCGCCTCGGTGACCGTGAACACGCCGCCGTAAATGCCGGCGGTGACCACGAGCCCGAGCAGCAGAACCGCCCAGCTTTGTGCGGTGATGCGGGCCCGCTCGGGCCACGGGGTGCGGGGGCCGGCGGGCGCCGCCTCCGGGTTGAGCCGGACGTAGACGCCGACCGCGGCGCACTGCAGGGCCGCCGCGATCAGCCCGGGAACAACGGCGGCAACGAACAGTTTCAAGACAAACTGCTCGGCCAGCACCGCATAGATCACCAGAATGATCGACGGCGGGATGAGAATGCCCAGCGTGCCGCCGGCGGCAATCGAGCCGGCCGCCAGCTCAGGGCGGTAGCCGCGCCGCAGCATTTCCGGCAAGGCGACGCGGGTCATCGTCGCCACCGTGGCGATCGATGAGCCGCAGACCGCCCCGAAGGCGGCGCAGCCGCCGATGGTGGCAACCGCCAGGCCGCCGCGCCGATGGCCGAGCCAGGCGTTGGCAAGGCGGAACAGATCGCTCGACAGGCCGGCCGCCGTCGCTAGGCTGCCCATCAGCAGAAACAGCGGAATGATGGCGAAATCGAGGCTCTCGATGGCGGTCACCGTCTCGACCCCGACGATCGCCAGCCCCGGCCCCCAGCCGGCCAGCGCCGCGAAGGTCGCGATCCCGGTTACCGCCATGGCCACACCCACCGGCACATGCGCAGCAATCAGCAAAAACATGCCGGCCAGCCCGATCAGGCCGAGGAACACCGGGTCCATGGCCGCTAGCCTTGCGCCGCCGCGTCCGGGCCGCGCAGCGCACGCGCCAGATGGACGAGAAAGACGATCACTTGCACCGGCACGCAGACCGCCGCGAGTGCAGCGGTCAGCCACCAGCCCGGCGCCGTCGGCAGGCGCAGAATGAGCGTCTCCTGCGCCGAGATTTCAGCCGCATGACCGAACAGTTGCCAGGCGATCAGCGTCATCAGCGCCAGCGTGATGAGATGGGCGAAGGCATCCAGCCAGTCGCTCACCCGCGGGCCCAGAGCCTGCCCGGCGAATTCCAGCGTGACATTGCCGCGATCGACGAGGAGCGCCGGAAAGAACGAGATCACGACAATCCCGATCAAAATGCCGTTGACATCCTCGAGCCCGTGAATGGGGCTGGAGAACAGCCAGCGCAGCAGCACGTCCGCCGAGATTCCCAGGGCCATCGCCAGCAGCCCGACGAAGCCGATCAGCGCAAGCCCCCGGGCCAGTGCCCGGGCGTAGCCTTCCCATTGCGCGAGCCGGGTCATGAGCCGGCATCCCCCGAAGCGGCGGCCGATTGTGCGCGAATGTCGCTCAAGATCTCCCGATAGGCGGCAAGCAGGGCGGCACTGCCCGGTGTGCGCGCCCGCCAGCGGTCGAGCTGACGGGCAAAGGCGGCCTGCCAGCGGGCTTTTTCCTCAGCGTCGGGGGCAACGAAGACGCGGCCCGGATCGCCCCGGGATTCGGCAATCGAGCGATCCGAATAGCGCTGCATGACGCCGACCAGACGGCGGATAAACGGCGGGCCCGCCTTGTCATCGAGCAGCCGGCGGGCGGCCGCGGGCAGCGCCTCGTAGCGGGCGCGGTTGATGGCGATGATGGCCGGCGTAAAGGCGATCGGCTGTTCGAGATGATGGGTGGTGACCTGGGTAATGCCCATCGGCCGGCGGGCCGCGAACCAGTTGAAGATGGCGCCGTCGATCAGCCCGCGGCTCAGACTTTCGGCCAGTTGGGTGGCGGTAATGCCGCCGATCGGCGTGGCGCCGAGGTCTTCGAGCACGCGGGCCTGAAACAGGGTGGTGGCGCGGATCTTGCGCCCCTTCAGATCGTCGATCCGGCGGTAGACGAAATTCATGTGCAGATACGACGGCGCGGCGACGAACAGGGCCAGCGGGTGGATGTCGTCGAAGCCCGATAGCAGGCCGCGTTCATACATCCGCCAGAACACCAGCGAGGTTTCCATGGCGCTGGCCTCGAACAAGGGGATCTCGAACAGCTCGGCGGCGGGAAACTGGCCCGGCGTGTAGTGCGGCAGCAACAGGGTGATATCCAGCACGCCGGCTTTCAAAAGCGCAAGCTGCGCCTTGCCGTTGCGGCCCATGGCGCCGCCGGTGAACAGCTCGATGCGCAACCTGCCGGCGGCGGCCGCATTGACCTCGTCCACCCAGGGCACGATGCCGAGCCGGACATTGATGGTCGGAGCCGGCAGAAAGGTGCCGAAGCGCAGCACCGGCACCGGCGTGGCGCCGCGCACCGGCGCCGCCGCGATCAGCAGGCCGAGGATAAGTCCGGCAACGAGGCTGCGCTTCATGCGATCAATCGGTCCTTTTCCCATGCCCCCCGGCCCGCTACGCTGGCACCTCCGCGCCATCGAGACAAGCCCCGGCGGGCGGGCGAATGTCTTGATCGGCGCTCGCGCAATTAGTAAGGATACCTTACTAACTTGCTCCGGCCCAGTGTCATTGTTAAAACAAGTCATTGTTAAAACAGGCGGGGGCAAGGCAGATCGGTGCCGGCCGCGGGGAGCGGGACAGAAGCTGCCGGGCATGGGCCCCGGCCACAGTTCAGGAGCAGAGTGTCATGGTATTTTTCCCGTCGCTTGCCAAGAAGCCGGTTCTGATGGAGGTGTTCAAGCGCTTTCCCCGGACCACCCGGCCGCTCTTGGAGTATCACGAGATACTGTTGCGCGGCCCCTCGCCCCTGACCAAGGCGCAGCGCGAGCTGATCGCGGCCTATGTCTCGAGGCTCAACGGCTGCCGCTACTGCCGCAGCATTCATACCGAGACCGCCGAGCAGCTGGGCGTGCCCAAGGGGCTGGTTCAGGATCTGGTCGATGACCTCGAGACCGCCGGCGTCGAGGAAAAGATGCTGCCGATCCTGCGCTACGTGAAGAAGCTGACCGAAAACCCGGCCGGCATGACCCAGGCCGATGCCGATGCCGTCTATGCGGCGGGCTGGGACGAGCAGGCGCTGCATGACGCGGTGGCGACCTGCGCGCTGTTCAACTTCATGAACCGCTATGTCGAAGGGCTCGGCGTCGAGGCCACCCCGGATTATGTCGCCCTGTCCGCCAAGCGGCTGATCGAACACGGATATTTGCCGCTGCTCGATCTGCTGGACAAGGACTGAGCCGGGACGATGGCCGCCCGGCGCATCGTTCTTTTCCTGGCCGCCTTGGTGGTGCTTGCGGCTGCACCGGCGCCGGCGATGACCGCCGAGCCGCAGGAGTTCAGCGACTGCCTCGATATTGCCGAGCCGGACGCCCGGCTCGCCTGCTATGACCGCTTCGCGCGGGCGCGGCGTGCCGAGGGAGCGCCCGCGACCGCGGCGCCCGAAACCGGCGAAGGCGGGGCGCAAGCCCGTTTCGGCAAGCCCGAGGCCGAACGCCGGCACCGCATCGAGGCGATCGAGGCGCGCGTCGCCGGTGTGCGCACCAACCCGTTCGGCAAGCTCGTCATCACCCTTGATAACGGCCAGGTCTGGCTGCAGACCGACGCCAAGCGGCTGCGCCCGGCGGTCGGCGATGCGGTGATCGTGCGCCGCAGCCCCTATGGCGCCGGCTTCCGGCTCAAGAAGGAGGGCGGCCGGCGTTTCATTCAGGTCAGGCGGGTTCAGTGATCGCCGCCCCCGGCGATGCCGGGAGCGGCGCGCTTCGTCGCCAAATCGGCGCTTGATTTGCGGCGCTCAAACGGCTAAAAAGCGCTCGCCCGTGGGCGGCGTACCAGTGGCGCGAACGCGGGATCAGGCAAAACCTTCAGGCCAGATCGCCCGATGCGGGGCATCGTTTTACGCCGGGCTCGAGCCGGCGTCTTTTCTTGCGAATGAACAGCCCCGAAACGGGCATCAGGAGAACACGACATGGGTGCGTTCAAGGAACCTCACGGCGGTGAGCTCAAGGTCCTCTATCTCGACGAGGCCGAGGCCGAGGCCGAAAAGAAGCGGGCGCTGGATTATCCGTCGTGGGATCTGACCCCGCGCCAGTTGTGCGACATCGAGCTGCTGCTGAACGGCGCCTTTTCGCCGCTCGAGGGCTTTCTGGGGCGCGCCGATTATGACCGGGTGCTCACCGACATGCGGCTTGCGAGCGGCACCCTGTGGCCGATACCGATCACCCTCGACGTCAGCGAGGACTTCGCCGCCGGCCTCAAGGAAGGCGATCACATTGCGCTGCGCGACCTCGAAGGGGTGCTGCTCGCCACCATGGAGGTGAGCGACATCTGGACGCCGGACAAGGAGGCCGAAGCCAAGGCGGCGTTCGGGACCACCGATCAGACGCACCCGGCGGTCCACTACCTGTTTCATCAGGCCAACCCGGTCTATGTCGGCGGGCGCTTGAAGGGGGTCGAGCATCCCAACCACTATGACTTCCGGCATCTGCGCGACGACCCGCAGGATGTGCGCGACCGCTTCCGCAAACTCGGCTGGCGCCGGGTGGTCGCCTTCCAGACCCGCAATCCGATGCACCGGGCACATCAGGAGCTGACCTTCCGGGCGGCCCGCGAGGTCGAGGCCAATCTGCTGATCCACCCGGTGGTCGGCCTGACCAAGCCCGGCGACATCGACCATTTCACCCGGGTGCGCTGCTACGAGCATCTGCTCAAGCAGTATCCCGAACAGACCACCATGCTGAGCCTTTTGCCGCTGGCCATGCGCATGGCTGGCCCGCGCGAGGTGCTGTGGCACGCGATCATCCGCAAGAACTACGGCTGCACCCATTTCATTGTCGGGCGCGATCATGCCGGGCCCGGCAACGACAGCCACGGCAAGCCGTTCTACGGGCCCTATGAGGCCCAGGAGATGATGAAACAGTTCGAGGACGAGCTCGGCATCTCCATGGTGCCGTTCCGGATGATGGTCTATGTCGAGGACCGGGCCGAATATCTGCCGGTCGACGAGGTCGGTCCGGACGAAAAGACGCTGAACATCTCCGGCACCGAGCTGCGCCGGCGCCTGCGCGAGGGCCTCGAGATCCCGTCGTGGTTTTCCTACGACGAGGTGATTGCCGAGCTGCGCCGCACCCATCCGCCGCGCCACAAGCAGGGCTTCACGGTGTTCTTCACCGGGCTTTCAGGCTCCGGCAAGTCAACGATCGCCAACGCCCTGATGGTCAAGCTGATGGAGCTCGGCGGGCGTCCTGTGACGCTGCTCGACGGCGACATCGTGCGCAAGAACCTGTCGAGCGAGCTCGGCTTCTCCAAGGAGCACCGCGACCTCAACATCCTGCGCATCGGCTTCGTCGCCAGCGAGATCAC
>CAZZKF010000069.1:0-7821 GCA_964654995.1 uncultured Alphaproteobacteria bacterium
TCTTGCCGGTCTGGCGGTCGCCGATGATCAGCTCGCGCTGGCCGCGGCCGATCGGGATCAGGCTGTCGATGGCCTTCAAGCCGGTCTGCACCGGTTCGTGCACCGAGCGCCGCGGAATGATACCCGGCGCCTTGACCTCGACGCGCCGGCGCTCGGCCTCCTCGATCGGGCCCTTGCCGTCGATCGGATTGCCCAATGCGTCGACCACCCGGCCCAGCAGCCCCTTGCCGACCGGAACCTCGACGATGGCGCCGGTGCGCTTCACCGTATCGCCTTCGCGGATGCCCCGGTCATCGCCGAAAATCACGATGCCGACGTTGTCGGCCTCGAGGTTGAGGGCCATGCCCTTGATGCCGCCCGGGAACTCGACCATCTCGCCGGCCTGGACGTTATCGAGCCCGTAGACCCGCGCGATGCCGTCGCCGACCGAGAGCACCTGACCGACTTCCGCGACTTCCGCCTGGGTTCCGAAGCTGGCGATCTGTTCCTTCAGGATCGCCGAGATTTCCGCGGCACGGATATCCATCATCCACCTTCTTTCATTGCCAACTCGAGAGCCTCGATCCGTGACTTGATCGAGGCGTCAATCATGGTTGAGCCGATGCGCACCACCAGCCCGCCGATCAGATCCGGGTCGACCCGGGTCGCCAGCGTCACCTTGCGCTGCGACCAGTCCGCCAGCTTGCGCCTCACCGCTTCGACCTGGGATGCACTCATCGCCTGGGCCGAGGTTGCTTCGGCCGCCACCTCGCCGCGGTGCTCGGCCAGCAGCAGGCCATAGGCATCGATCATCGCGGTCAGCTCGCCAAGCCGGCGATTGTGGGCGACCAGGCCGAGAAAACGGCGGGTGAGATCGGCAAATCCCGCTTTTTCCGCAATCGCCATGATCGCCGCCTGCTGTTCCTCGCGGGTAATGAGCGGGCTTTTGATCAGACGCACAAGGTCGGCACTCTCGCGGATCAATTCCCGCAGGGCATCGAGATCGCGGCCGACCGCATCCAGCGCGCCGGCTTCGGCGGCGAGATCGAACAGGGCAATCGCATAGCGACCGGCGACGCCCGAGGTGATCGTGGTAGCGCTCGACACGTGCGTCCGTCCTCGTCAGGGTCCGTCCTTGCGGGGAAATGTCCTCGTCTGTGCGGCCCGTGCCGGCAAGCCTGCGCCCGTCAGACCCCGCGGCAACACCCCTGTCTGCCCGGGTCTCGAGGCCTCGCCCCGGCACGAGGCCCGCGATAGGTAACATAGTCATTTGGCAGTTGCAAGCGGCCCTGCGCGGGATTTTTCGCCTGCGGCAAAAGACCACGATTTCCATGGTTTAGAGGAAGCTGTAGGGATCGATATCGACCTTGATGCGCACCGACTTCGGCGTCTCCACCCGGGCCAGCCAGCGGCGCATCAGAGCCGGCACGTTGACCTTGCGCCCGGCCTTGAGCAACAGCCGCCAGCGATGGCGCCCGCGCAGCATGGCGAGCTGCGCCGGCGCCGGCCCGAGAACGCGCACGCCTTCACCCCCGGGCGCGGCGGCCGCCAGCCGCCTCGCCGCCGCAATCGCCTGGGCCTCATCGGCGCTCGAGACGATCACCGCGGCGAGACGCCCGAAGGGCGGATAGCCGGCCGCCCGGCGCTCGGCGATCTCGCGCTCGATGAAGGCCTTGGGATCGGCAGTGGCGAGCGCCGCCATCACCGGATGCTCGGGCATGTAGGTCTGCAGGAACACACGGCCCGGGCGGACCTCGCGCCCGGCCCGCCCGGCGACCTGCGAGAGCTGCTGATAGGTGCGCTCGGCGGCCCGCAGATCGCCGCCCGAAAGCCCCAGATCGGCATCGACGATGCCGACCACGGTGAGCAGCGGAAAATGATGGCCCTTGGTGACGATCTGGGTGCCGATGACGATGTCGAGGGCGCCCGCCTCCATGCGCTCGACCAGCGCCCGCACCGCCCGCGGCCCGGTCATGGTGTCGCTGGTCATCACCGCCGTGCGCGCCTGGGTAAACGTCTCGGCCACCTCCTCGGCCATGCGCTCGACGCCGGGGCCGCAGGCCGCCAGGCTGTCGGCCGCCCCGCATTCCGGGCACAGCCTGGGCACGGCGGTGCGGTAGTCGCAGTGATGGCAGCGCAAATGCCCGAACATGCGGTGCTCGACCAGCCAGGCGGTGCACTGCGGGCATTTGATCCGGTGGCCGCAGGTCCGGCACAGGGTGAGCGGCGCATAGCCGCGGCGATTGAGGAACAAAAGCGCCTGCTCGCCGCGCTCCAGAGCCTCGGCAATGGCCTGGCGCAAAGGCGGCGAGAGCCAGCGGCCGCGCTCCGGCGGGGTTTCGCGCAGATCGATGAGGGTGATCTCGGGAAGCGCCGCGCCGGCGTGGCGCTTGGGCAGGTACAGCGCCTGATAGCGGCCGCTGCGCGCGTTGACCTCGGTTTCCAGCGACGGCGTTGCCGAGACCAGCACGATCGCATGCCCGCCGAGTTTGGCGCGCACCACCGCCATGTCGCGGGCCTGGTAGACGACCCCGTCTTCCTGCTTGAAGGCGGGGTCGTGCTCTTCATCGACGACGATCAGGCGCAGCCGCGCAAACGGCAGGAACAGGGCGGAACGCGCCCCGACCACCACCCGCGCCCGGCCCGCGGCCACCGCCCGCCAGGCGCGCCGGCGCTGGCCCGGGGTCAGCTCCGAATGCCATTCCAGCGGCGGCGCCCCGAAGCGCTCGGCAAAGCGCGCCAGCCACTGGGCGGTGAGCGCGATTTCCGGGACCAGCACCAGAACCTGGGCCTGCGGGTCGGCCTCCAGCGTCGCCGCGATGGTATCGAAATAAACCTCGGTCTTGCCCGAGCCGGTGACCCCTTCGAGCACGCTGACCGAAAAGCCGCCGGCGTCGACTTGCGCCCGCAAGGCTCTGGCCGCGTCGGCCTGCGCCGCGGATAAATCCGGCCCCTCGCATGCGGGATCGGGCGGCGCGATCATCTCGTCCACCGCCATCGGCACCGGAATGAGCGTGCCGGCGCGCACCAGGCCGCGCACCACCGCCGGGCTGACCGCCGCCTCGCGGGCGAGCTCGGTGGCCGGCCGTGGCGGCCCGTCGGCGAGAACCGCGAGCACGCGGGCCCGCTCGGGCGTCATGCGCGCAGGCTCCGGCCCGCCGAGACCGTAGGCGATGCGCGGTTTGGGTGGCGTAAACAGGCCCGGGGCGCCGCAGACCATGCGCAGCACGGCGCCCAGGGGTGCCAGCGAATAGCCGGCGACCCAGGCGACGAACCGGCGCGAGACCTCAGGCAGCGGCGGCAGATCGAGGCGTTCGATGACGGCGCGCAGGCGCGCCTCCGGCACCTGCCTGCCGGTGCCCACGGGGCCGTCCCAGACGACGCCGACCACCTGGCGCGGCCCCAGAGGTACGCGCACGTAATCGCCGGGCGCCAGCCCGAGGGACGGGTCGGCGGCATAGTCATAGGTGCCGTCGAGCGGCAGCGGCACAAGGACATGAACGCGCGCGCACGCGCCGCGCCGGCGCCGGCCTTTGCCGGTGGCCTCGGGGGAACGGTCTTGTCGCATCGCACACACTGTGCCAGCATGCGCGGGACCGAACAAGGCGGGGGCGACGGCGCCGGATCGGCCCGCCCGCGCGCCCCTCACAACAACATCCACGATCAGCCCGGAGGTCCGGTTCATGAAGTTCTTTGTCGATACCGCCGACATCGAGGAAATACGCGATCTTGCCGCCTATGGCATGCTCGACGGGGTGACCACCAATCCGACCCTGGTGGCCAGGACGGGGCGCGATTTCTTCGCCGTGCTCGAGGACATCTGCGCCACCGTCGACGGGCCGGTCAGTGCCGAGGTCACCGCCACCGATTTTGACGGCATGATCGCCGAGGCGGCGCGGCTGACGGCAATTGCCGAGAACATCACCATCAAGGTGCCGCTGACCATCGATGGCCTCAAGGCCTGCCGCACGCTCACCCAGAAAGGCGTGATGGTGAATGTGACCCTGTGTTTCTCACCGGCCCAGGCGCTCTTGGCGGCCAAGGCCGGGGCGACGTTCGTGTCGCCCTTTGTCGGCCGGCTCGACGACATCGGCCATGACGGCATGGCGCTGATCGCCGACATCAAGCAGATCTTCGACAACTACGACGCGCTGACCACCGAAATTCTGGTCGCCTCGGTGCGCCATCCCATGCATGTGGTGGAGGCGGCGCGTCTGGGCGCCGATGTCTGCACCATCCCGCCGGGCGTTTTGCGCAAGCTCGCCAATCACGCGCTGACCGAGAAAGGCATCGCCGCCTTTCTCGCCGACTGGGAAAAGACCGGCCAGTCGATCCTCGGGTCCTGAAAGGCATGACGCACCGGGCCAGCGCCTCGCCCCCCACCCCGCCGCCGGCCGATGCGGCGCCGGCGCTGGCCGAGGATGTGGCGGCCTGGCTGCGCTATCTGCAGGCCGAGCGCCGGGCGGCGGACCATACGCTCACGGCTTACGCCCGCGACCTCGCCGGCTTTCTCGGCTTTCTCGCCGAGCATCTGGGCGCGCCGCCGGATCGGGCCGCCTTGGCGGCGCTCAGGCTTGCCGACTTTCGCAGCTATCTGGCGCGCCGCCACGCCGCCGGCCTGTCGGCCCGCTCGAGCGCCCGGGCCTTGTCTGCCGTCCGCTCGTTCTTCCGGTTCCTGGAGCGCAGCGACATTCTCGCCAATCCGGCGATCGGCCTCATCCGGGGGCCGAAAATCCCCCACAGCCTGCCGCGCCCGTTGAGCGAGCGCGATGCGGCCGCGCTCATCGATCAGGCGGGCAGGCCCGAGACCGCCAAGCGGGCGCAATGGCTGGCGGATCGTGACGCGGCCCTGTTCACCCTGCTCTACGGCTGCGGCCTGCGCATCGCCGAAGCACTCGCCCTCAACCGGGCGCAGGCGCCCATGGGCGCCTCGATGGTGATCCGCGGCAAAGGGAACAAGGAGCGTCTGGTCCCGGTGCTGCCCATCGTGCGCGAGGCGATCGCCCGGTACCTGGAGACCTGCCCCCATGATCCGGGGCCGCAGGGCCCGCTGTTCGTCGGCGCACGCGGCGGGCGCCTGGGGGCACGCATGGTGCAGAAACGCATCGCCCGGCTGCGCGCCCAACTGGGCCTGCCGGAAAGCGCCACCCCGCATGCGCTGCGGCACAGTTTTGCCACCCATCTGCTCTCAGCCGGCGGCGACCTGCGCACCATTCAGGAGCTCTTGGGCCACGCCAGTCTGTCGACCACCCAGCATTATACGGAAGTGGACAGCGCCCGCCTCGCCGCCGTCTATGACGCCGCCCACCCGCGGGCGCGCGGGTGACCAGCCCTAAATATGGATGGCGCCTTCGCCGGCGGCCAGCGCGGCTTCCTTGACGGCTTCCGATTCGGTCGGGTGCGCATGGCAGGTGCGCGCGATGTCCTCGGCGCTGGCGCCGAATTCCATGGCGAGGACCGCTTCGGCGATCATGTTGCCGGCATCCGCCGCAATGATATGGACGCCCAGCACCCGGTCGGTCTCGGCATCGGCGAGGATCTTGACGAAACCGTCGGTGGTGCCGTTCACCCTGGAGCGTGAATTGGCGGTGAGCGGAAACTTGCCGACGGTATAGGCGATGCCCGCCTCTTTGAGCTGCTCCTCGGTCTTGCCGACGCAGGCGATCTCGGGCGCCGTGTAGACGACGCCCGGAATGGCGTCATAGTTCACGGCGGCCGCGTGCCCGGCGATGATCTCGGCGCAGGCCGCGCCTTCCTCGCTGGCCTTGTGGGCCAGCATCGGCCCGGCGATGACGTCGCCGATGGCGTAAACCCCTTCGACATTGGTGCGGAAGTTTTCGTCCACGACGATGCGCCCGGCGTCATCGCGCGCCACGCCGACATCGTCGAGCCCCAGCCCGTCGGTATGGGGGCGCCGGCCGACCGCCACCAGAACGCAGTCGCAGGCGATGTCCTGAGCGTCGCCACCGTCCGCCGGCTCGACCGCCACCTTGAGGCCCGCCTTGTTTTTCTTCACACCCACGACCCTGGTTCTGGTCTTGATCTTGAACCCCTGCTTTTTCAGCAGCCTCGTGAAGGTCTTGGCGACCTCGCCGTCCATGCCGGGAAGGATGCGCTCGAGAAATTCGACGACGGTGACCTCGGCGCCGAGGCGCTTCCACACCATGCCCATCTCGAGCCCGATGTAGCCGCCGCCGATGACCAGCAGGTGCTTGGGCACCTTCGGGAGCGACAGCGCCCCGGTCGAAGAGACGATCGTCTTCTCGTCCACCTCGATGCCGGGCAGCGGCGTGCTTTCCGACCCGGTGGCGATGATGATGTTCTTGGCTTCCAGCGTCCGCACACCGCCGTCTGCATCGGTCACCTCGATGGCTCCCGGCGCAGTGATACGGGCGGCACCGGAAATCGATTCGATGTGATTGCGGGTGAACAGAAAGGCGATGCCCCTGGTGAGTTCGTCCACCACCTTGTCCTTGTGGGCCATCATCTGGCCGAGATCGAGGCTGACCCCCTTGGCCTTGATCCCCAGCGCGGCAAAGCCATGGAGCGCCTTCCAGTATTCGTGCGAAGCGTGCAGAAGCGCCTTCGACGGGATGCAGCCGACGTTGAGGCAGGTGCCGCCGAGGCTGCCGCGTTTTTCCACGCAGGCCGTCTTGAGGCCGAGTTGCGCCGCACGGATGGCGGCGACATAGCCGCCGGGACCGCCGCCGATGACCACCAGGTCGAAGTTTTCACTGCTCATGACACCTCCGGGACGAATTCTGTTCTAAAGATCGAGAAGCATGCGGGCCGGATCCTCGAGGCACTCCTTGACGCGGACCAGGAAGGTCACCGCCTCGCGCCCGTCGATGATCCGGTGATCGTAGGAGAGCGCCAGATACATCATCGGCCGGATGACGATCTCGTCATCGACCGCCACCGGGCGTTTCTGGATCTTGTGCATCCCCAGGATCGCCGATTGCGGCGGATTGAGGATCGGCGTCGACATCAGCGAGCCGAAAACGCCGCCGTTGGAAATCGTGAAGGTGCCGCCCTGCAGCTCTTCGAGCGTCAGCTTGCCGCTGCGCGCCCGGGCGGCGAAATCGGCGATCGCCTTTTCGATCTCAGCCAGGCTCAATGTGTCGGCATCGCGCACCACCGGGACCACCAACCCTTGAGGCGCGCTGACTGCGACGCCGATGTCGTAGTGGTTCTTGTACACGATGTCGTCGCCGTCGATCTCGGCATTGACCGACGGGATTTCCTTCAAGCCGGTGATGCAGGCGCGAACGAAGAACGACATGAAGCCGAGGCGCGCGCCGTGCTTTTTCTCGAACAGCTCCTTGTACTGGTTGCGCGTCGCGATCAGCGCCGCCATGTCCACCTCGTTAAAGGTGGTGAGCATGGCGGCCGTGTTCTGGGCTTCCTTCAGGCGCTGGGCGATGCGCTTGCGCAACGGGCTCATGCGCACCCGCTCTTCACGCGGCCCGGTTTCACGGGGCGCCGCTGGTTCGGGTGCCGGCGCCGGCGCAGGAGCGGCGCCTTTCTCGATGGCGGCGAGCACGTCGGCCTTGGTCAGCCGGCCGTTCCTTCCCGTCGCCGGAATGCTGGCCGGATCGAGCCCGTGCTCGGCCACCAGACGGCGCACCGCCGGGGCCATCGGAATGTCGCTTTTGGCCGGCGGCGGCGGAGGCGGCGGTGCTTCAGCCGCCGGCGGTGGCGGCGGCGGGGATGCCTCACCGGCCGGCGGCGGGGGCGGCGGCGCAGCGTCCGGCCGGGCCGGAGCCGGCGGTGCGGCCGCGGCACCTGCCGCGGTTTCGTCGATCAGGCCGATCACCGCCCCGACCTCAACCGTATCGCCTT
>CAZZKF010000069.1:7921-12383 GCA_964654995.1 uncultured Alphaproteobacteria bacterium
GCCGCGGTTTCGTCGATCAGGCCGATCACCGCCCCGACCTCAACCGTATCGCCTTCCTGGGCCGAGATCTCGGTGAGCGCGCCGGCCACCGGCGCATTGACCTCGAGCGTCACCTTGTCGGTCTCGAGCTCGACCAGCGGCTCGTCGCGGGCCACCGCGTCGCCCACCGATTTCAGCCATTTGCCGATGATCGCTTCCGAGATCGATTCGCCCAGTGCCGGAACCTGGATTTTCGTCGTCATTGTTCAATCAGCCTTTCGTCAGCGCATGGCGGACCAGCTTCGCCTGTTCCCGAAGGTGGCGGCGCAGCAGGCCGGTGGCCGGAGCCGCCGCCGGCGGCCGGCCGGCGTAAAGCGGGCGCTCGCCACCGCGCCCCAGTTCGCCCAGCACCTCTTCGATCCGCGGTGCGACAAAGAACCAGGCCCCCATGTTGCGCGGCTCCTCCTGACACCAGACGATGGTCCTGGCGTTGGGGAAACGCGACAGCTCCTCGACCAGCGCCTTTTCCGGGAAGGGGTAAAGCTGCTCGAGACGCAGGATGTGGGTGTCTGCCTTTCCGGCCTTGGCGCGGGCCTCATACAGGTCGTAATAGACCTTGCCGCTGCACAGGATCACCCGGGTGATCTTTTCGTCCGGGAGCAGCCGGATGCTGTCGCCGGGGTTGACCTGGGCATCGTCCCAGAGGATCCGGTGGAACGAGCTGCCCGGCCCGAACTCAGAGAGCTTCGAGACCGCGCGCTTGTGGCGCAGCAGCGACTTCGGCGTCATCATCACCAGCGGTTTGCGGAACTTGCGGTGAATCTGGCGGCGCAGGATGTGGAAGTAATTGGCCGGGGTGGTGCAGTTGGCGACCTGCCAGTTGTCCTCCGCCGAAAGCTGGAGATAGCGCTCCAGCCGGGCCGAGGAATGCTCCGGCCCCTGGCCTTCGTGGCCGTGGGGCAACAAAAGCACCAGTCCGCTCATGCGCAGCCATTTGGCCTCGGCCGAAGAAATGAACTGGTCGATGATCACCTGGGCGCCGTTGGCGAAATCGCCGAACTGGGCCTCCCACAGCACCAGGGCGTCGGGCTCGGCCATGGTGTAGCCGTATTCAAACCCGAGCACCGCGGCTTCCGAAAGCATGCTGTCGATGACCTCGAAATCCTCGCCCGAGCCAAGCGCGTTCAGGGGCACATATTTTTCCTCGGTCTCCTGATCGACCAGCACGGCATGGCGCTGGCTGAAGGTGCCGCGCCCGGAATCCTGGCCCGAGAGGCGCACCCGGTGGCCTTCGAGAATCAGGGTGCCGAAGGCCAGCGCCTCGGCGGTCGCCCAGTCGATGCCCTCGCCGGTTTCGAGCATCCGGCGCTTGTGGCGCAGCAGGCGATCCAGCGTGCGGTGGATGTGGAAGCCTTCGGGCACCCGGGTGAGCGCCTCGCCGACCTGGCGCAAGGTCTCCATCCTGACCGCCGTGCGGCCGCGGCGCACCCGGCCGCGAGCCACCTGCAGCCCGCGCCAGCGCCCGTCGAGCCAGTCGGCCTTGTTGGGGCGGTAGCTGTCGGCGACCGAGAATTCCTCCTCCAGCCTGGCCTCGAAGTCGGCGATCATGCGCTCGACCTCGTCTTCGGCGACCAGGCCTTCATCGACCAGGCGCCGGGCATAGATCTCGCGCGTTGTCGGATGCTGGGCGATGGTGCGGTACATCAGGGGCTGGGTGAACGCCGGTTCGTCGGCCTCGTTGTGGCCGTGGCGGCGATAGCAGAACATGTCGATCACCACGTCCTTCTTGAACTGCTGGCGGAACTCGGTGGCGATCTTGGCCATGTGCACCACCGCCTCCGGATCGTCGCCGTTGACGTGGAAGATGGGCGCCTGAACCATCTTGGCGGTGTCCGACGGATAGGGCGACGAGCGCGAGAACTTCGGGCTGGTGGTAAAGCCGATCTGATTGTTGACGATGAAATGGACGGTCCCACCCGTGCGATAGCCCTTGAGCTGCGAGAGCCCGAAACATTCGGCCACCAGGCCCTGGCCGGCGAACGCCGCATCCCCGTGCAGCAGCAAGGACAGCACCTTGGTGCGCTCCTTGTCGCGATGCTGCACCTGCTTGGCCCGGACCTTGCCGAGCACCACCGGATCGACCGCCTCGAGATGCGAGGGGTTGGCGGTCAGCGAGAGGTGCACGACATTGCCGTCGAATTCCCGGTCGGCCGAGGTGCCGAGGTGATACTTCACGTCGCCCGAGCCTTCGACGTCCTCGGGGTTGGCTGAGCCGCCGTGAAATTCATGGAAGATCGCCCGGAACGGCTTCATCATCACGTTGGTGAGCACATTGAGGCGCCCGCGGTGGGGCATGCCGAGCACGATCTCCTTGACGCCCAGATGGCCGCCGCGCTTGATGATCGCCTCCATCGCCGGGATCAGCGACTCTGCCCCTTCGATGCCGAACCGCTTGGTCCCCGTATATTTGCGATTGAGGAAATGCTCGAAGGTTTCTGCCTCAATGAGCTTGTTGAGGATCGCCCGCTTGCCCTCGGGGGTGAAATGGACCTCCTTTTCGCGGCCCTCGATGCGCTCCTGAATCCACGCCTTTTCCTCCGGCACCGCGATGTGCATGAACTCGACGCCGATGGTTCCGCAGTAGGTGCGCCGCAGGATCTCGTGAATCTCGCGCACCGTGGCGGTTTCCAGACCCAAAACGTTGTCGATGAAGATCGGGCGGTCGAGATCGTCTTCCGCAAAGCCGTAGCTTGCCGGTTCCAGCTCGGGGTGCGGCGGGCGCACCTCGAGGCCTAAGGGATCGAGCCGGGCGATCAGATGGCCGCGCACCCGGTAGGCGCGGATCATCATCAGGGCGCGGATCGAATCGGTGGTCGCCTTGCGCACCGCCTCTTCGGCAAACACCGCCCTGGCCTTTTCCGCGATCGACGGCGCCACCCCCGATTCCAGGGCCGTGGTCAGGTCGCCGTTGGGCCGGATCGGCCAGTCGGACCGCGCCCAGGACGGCGCCTTGTGGCGCGCCACCAGGGCGCTGGCGCCGGCATGAAGATCGGCGAAGAACGCCCGCCAGTCGGCGGATACCGAATTCGGGTCCTCGACGTAGCGGGCGTACAGATCCTCTATGAAGCGGCTGTTGCCGCCGGACAGAAACGACGCTTCATCCATCTCGCGTGTCATGACCGGTTTTCCCGTGAAAGGCGGCCTCGCCCGTCACGTTGCCTTGATCCGTCTCTACGGCCGGGTCAGCCCTTGAGAACCTCGATCAAGGTCGTCCCCATGGCCGCCGGCGAGTCTGCAACCGTAATGCCGGCGCTGCGCATCGCCTCGATCTTGTCTTCGGCACCGCCCTTGCCGCCGGAGATGATGGCCCCGGCATGGCCCATGCGTCGTCCCGGCGGTGCGGTGCGTCCGGCAATAAAACCAACCACAGGTTTCTTAACATTTGATTTTTTCAAAAACTCGGCCGCTTCTTCTTCGGCCGTCCCGCCGATTTCGCCGATCATGACGATCGATTCGGTCTCGTCATCGGCCAGGAACATCTCCAGCACGTCAATGAAGCTGGTGCCGTTGACCGGATCGCCGCCGATGCCGATGCAGGTGCTCTGGCCCAATCCGACGGCGGTGGTCTGGGCCACCGCCTCGTAAGTGAGCGTGCCCGAGCGCGAGACGATGCCGACCGAGCCGGCCTTGTGGATGTGGCCCGGCATGATGCCGATCTTGCACTGATCCGGCGTGATCACGCCCGGGCAGTTGGGGCCGACCAGCCGGGTCGTCGAATCTTCCAGCACCCGCTTGACGCGGACCATGTCGAGCACCGGGATGCCCTCGGTGATGCACACCACCAGCGCCAGCCCGGCGTCCACCGCCTCGATGATCGCATCGGCCGCAAACGGCGGCGGCACATAGATGACGGACGCGTCGGCGCCGGTCGCCGCCACCGCCTCATCCACGGTGTTGAAGACCGGCAGGCCAAGATGTTCCGTGCCGCCCTTGCCGGGGGTGACGCCGCCGACCATGCGGGTGCCGTAGGCGATCGCCTGCTCGGAATGAAAGGTGCCCTGGGCGCCGGTGAAGCCCTGGCAGATGACCCTGGTTTCGGAATCAACGAGTATCGACATCACTGCGCCTCCGCAACCGCCTTGACGACCTTTTCCGCGGCATCGTCAAGGTCGTCGGCCGAGACGATGGGCAGGCCCGAGCTGGCGAGAATTTCCTTGCCCAAATCGACGTTGGTGCCGGCCAGGCGGACCACCAGCGGCACGTTGAGCTGCACCTCGCGGGCCGCCGCGACGATGCCCTCGGCAATCACGTCGCAGCGCATGATGCCGCCGAAGATGTTGACCAGGATGCCTTCGACATTGGGGTCCGAGAGAATGATCTTGAACGCCTCGGTGACGCGCTCCCGGGTGGCGCCGCCGCCGACATCGAGGAAATTGGCCGGCTCGGAGCCGTGCAGCTTGATGATGTCCATGGTCGCCATGGC
>CAZZKF010000070.1:0-3469 GCA_964654995.1 uncultured Alphaproteobacteria bacterium
TCCGATCATATTTTGGTCACAGTCATGGTGTCCAATTTCGCGCTGAAAGTCGGCTGGGAGGCGACGCTCACCCCCGTCACCTGCCGCGTCGTCGGGGCCTTGAAGCGGGCCGAACACGAGGACTTCTACGATGTCGAGACCGACTTCAACCCGTTCACGGCGCGGGTTGACTCTTGATATTTGGTGGACGGCGCTTGATTTTGGTCATGGAGGCGGTTTTGCCGGCATGACACAGCTTGCCGGCATTGTCGGCGCCGGGCCCAAGCGATGCGGCACCGGCAAGCCCGCATGAGAGACGCCGGTATGAACAGACCCCCGCAAAGCTGGGCGCAGACCTATATGCAGCGGATCGTGCGCTGGCGCTGGCTTATCATCGTCGTCAGCCTGGTGCTCGCCGGCATTGCCGCTTATGGCGTGCGTTACCTGCAATTCACCAGTGATTTCCGGGTCTATTTCGGGCCCAAGAATCCCGAGCTGATCGCCTTTACGGCGTTCGAGAATACTTATACCAAGACCGACAACATCCTGTTCGTGCTCCAGCCGCGCGAGGGCGACATCTTCAGCCGCGACAACCTCGCCATGGTCGCCCGGCTGACCGAGGAGGCGTGGCAGATTCCGTCCGCCATCCGGGTCGATTCGATCACCAATTTCCAGCATACCGAGGCCGTCGGCGACGACCTGGTCGTCGCCGACCTGGTCGAAAACCCGGAGACCCTGAGTGACGCTGAGCTGGAGCGGGCTCGAGATATCGCCCTCAATGAACCGGCCCTTCTCAATCGCCTGATTTCGCCGGATGGCCGCACCACCGGCGTCGTCGTCACATTGCAGTTTCCCAGCAACGATCATTCGGTGCATCTGCCCGCCGCCGTCGAACGGGCCATGGACCTGGCTGCGGACCTGCGCCAGTCCCGTCCCGATGTGCGCGTCGCGCTCACGGGCCTGGCGGTGATGAGCTACACGGAGGTCGAGGTCAGCCGGCGCGAGCTGGAAACCCTGGCGCCGGTGATGGACGTGCTGATCATCCTCGCCATGCTGATCCTGCTGCGTTCGGCATCGGGCACCCTGGCGTCGGTGCTGGTGGTTACCCTGGCCACCGCCAGTGCGGTGGGGATCAGCGCCTGGCTGGGCATGAAGATGCAGGCGACATCGGCCGCCGCGCCGATCATCATCCTCACCGTCGCCATTGCTGATTCGGTCCACATTCTGCTGACCGCCTTTCACGAAATGGGCCACGGGCGATCGAAGTTCGATGCACTGGCCGAGAGTCTGAGGGTCAACACCGAGCCGGTGTTCCTGACCAGCCTGACCACCGGCATCGGCTTTCTCAGCCTCAATTTTTCGGACGCGCCGCCGCTTCACGACCTCGGCAACATCTCGGCGATGGGGGTGTTTGCCGCCTGGGTGCTGTCCATGACCTTTTTGCCGGCGATGGTATCGATCCTGCCCGTCCGCGTTCGCCGGCGCGATCCCAGGCGCCGTCTGCCGATGGAGCGCTTCGGCGATTTCGTGGTCTCTCGGCGCAAACCGCTGCTGTTTGGCATGACGGCGCTCACCCTGGTGGCATTGGCCTTCATTCCCCGCATGCAGCTTGATGACCGCTTTGTCGAATGGTTCGACGAAAGCCTGCAATTCCGCCAGGACACCGATTTCGCGGCCGAAAATCTGATCGGTCCCTATACGCTCGAATTCTCGATCGGCGCCGGCGGCTCCGGCGGCATTTCCGAGCCCGCCTATCTCGCCCGCCTCGAAGCCTTTGGCGACTGGCTACAGGCAAAACCGGAAGTCACCCACGTTGCCAGCATCGTCGACATCATGAAGCGCATCAACAAATCGATGCACGGCGACGATCCGGCCTGGTACCGGCTGCCCGACCGGCGCGACCTGGCGGCCCAGTATCTGCTGCTTTACGAAATGTCGCTGCCTTACGGGCTTGATCTCAACAGCCAGATCAGTGTCGATAAATCAGCGTCACGGGTGACCGCCACGCTGACCGATCTGACGGCGGCACGCATGCGCGAGCTGGCCGATGAGGCCCGGGACTGGCTGCGCGCCAACACGCCGCCGGCGATGTGGGCCGAGGCCACCGGCCCGTCGATCATGTTTGCCAATCTCACCGAGCGGAACCTTCGCAGCATGTTCGTCGGCACCGCCATCGCCTTCCTGCTGATCGCCCTGGTGCTGGTGATCGCCCTGCGCAGCGTCCGGCTCGGGCTGGTGAGCCTGTTCTCCAATTTCACCCCGGTGATCATGATGTTCGGCCTGTGGGCGGCGTTCGTCGGCGAGATCGGGGTCATTGCCGCGGCGATTGCCGCCACCAGTCTGGGCTTGATTGTCGACGATACGGTCCACATCTTGAGCAAGTACAACCGCGCCCACCGTGAGCACGGTCTCGGGGCTCACGACGGGATACGATACGCCTTTTCGCATGTCGGGACCGCCCTGTGGGTTACAACCGTCATTCTGGTCGCCGGATTTGCCGTGCTGACATTTTCCGACTTCCGGTTCACGACGCGGCTCGGCCTGCTGACGGCGGTAACTTTGACCTTGGCGCTGATCGTCGATTTTCTGATGCTGCCGCCGCTGCTCATGCTCATCGACAAGCAGAAGGTCTGTTCCTGCGCAACCTGCCGGTGTGCGGTACCGGCGACGGAGTTGAAATCATGAAACGGCGAATCCTGTCTGCCCTGGTGATCGCAATTCTGGCTCTGACGGCGGTCCGTGTCGCACAGGCCGAGGCGATCACGCTGCCTGACGACCCGGTTGCCAAGGGCGAAGCCATCGCCCGCGAATCCGACCGTCGCGACCGCGGTTTCGGGGACACCCGGGCGGTGCTGGAAATGATCCTCGAGAACCGTCAGGGACAGGTGAGCCGGCGGCGTCTGCGCATCCAGACCCTGGAAGTCCCCGACGAGAACGAGGGCGACAAGTCGCTGGTGGTGTTCGACCAGCCGCGCGACGTCAAGGGCACCGCCTTGCTGAGTTACGCCCATATCCTCAAGCCAGACGATCAATGGCTTTTTCTTCCAGCGTTAAAGAGGGTTAAGCGGATTTCCTCTACCAATCGCTCAGGACCGTTCGTGGGCTCCGAGTTTGCCTACGAGGACATGACTGCCCAGGAGCTGAAGAAATACAGCTATCGCTGGCTGCGCGACGAGCCCTGCGGGAAGCTCGAGTGCTACGTCGTCGAGCGCCGGCCGCTTTACGAGAAATCGGGCTATACCCGCCTGGTCACCTGGTACGACAAGGACGAGTTTCGCATGCAGCGCGTCGATTATTACGATCGCAAGAATTCGCTCCTGAAGACGCTGACCTTGAGCGACTATCGCCAGTATCTGGGCAAATTCTGGCGCCCCCATGTGCTCGAGATGGTCAACCACCAGACCGGCAAGAAAACCCGCATCATTTACGAAAGCTACCGGTTCCGCACCGGCCTCACCGACAAGGATTTCAACCGCACGGCCCTGGCACG
>CAZZKF010000070.1:3569-10699 GCA_964654995.1 uncultured Alphaproteobacteria bacterium
ACCGGTTCCGCACCGGCCTCACCGACAAGGATTTCAACCGCACGGCCCTGGCACGCGCCCGGTAGAGCCGCAGAAAAGCGGGAAAACTCCGCACCCCAGGACCGACTCGATCCCGTGCAAAGGTTGACGCAGGTCATGGCCGGGCGCGGCCTGATCTTCACAATAGGTGTGGATGATGAGGTCGAGACGTCGGGAAGGGCGGAGAACGCCATGGTTATGGCCCGACAATATGCCGAAGTTGCGCCGCAACCGGCGCCGGTCGCCAGGGTGGCGCCCGAAATCCCCGCTTATCTGAAAGACGATTACTGGTGGGCCTATCTGCACCCGGCCAGCATTGCCGTGTTCGACCACACACCTGTGGTCTCGGCCATCCTGTGGGGTCAGTACGGGCGCCTCAAGCAGGCGGCCCTGGCCGAGATCGAACCCGGGCAGACGGTGCTGCAGGCGGCTTGCGTCTATGGCGACCTGTCACCTCGGCTGGCGGCCGCGGTCGGCCCGACCGGGCGGCTCGATGTCATCGACGTGGCACCGCTGCAGGTCGAGAACTGCCGGCGCAAGCTGCAGGGAACGGCCTGCGCCAGCGTCCGCCTCGCCGATGCCGCCGACCCCGGCGACGGCCTGTATGATCGCGTGGTCTGCTTCTTCCTCATGCACGAGCTGCCCAGCGCCTGGAAGCGCCGGGTGGTTGACAGCCTTCTCGATCGCGTCAGGCCGGGCGGGCAGGCGGTGTTCATCGACTATCACCGGCCGCATGCCTGGCACCCTTTGAAGCCGGTGACGGCGCTGGTCTTCCGGCTGCTCGAACCCTTTGCCCGCGAAATGTGGGACATCGAAATCCGCGATTGCGCCAGCGCCCCGCGTCTGTTCACCTGGCGCAAGGAAACCCTGTTCGGCGGCCTGTTCCAGAAGGTCGTGGCCCGGCGCAAGCTGGCCCCCGTAGCGGATTTCTAGGCGTTTTCCGCCGACATCAATTGAAACGACTGATCGTCGATCTCGCACCACACCGGCGTGTGATCGGATGCCTTCAGTTGGCCCCGCGGTGCTTTGTCGATGCCGGACGCCTGCAATCGGTCGGCGGCCTGTGGCGAGAGCAGCAGATGGTCGATGCGCAGGCCCCAGTCCTTCTGCCAGGCGCCGCCCTGGTAGTCCCAGAAGGTGTACGCGTGGCCTTGCCCGTTGAGCACCCGGTAGGCGTCGGTCAGCCCGAGGTAGAGGATTTCGCGGTATTTCGCCCGGGTCTCGGGCCGGAACAGGGCGTCATCTCGCCAGCGCTCCGGGTCGTAGACATCGTCGTCGTCGGGGATGACGTTGTAATCGCCGCCCAGCACAAAGGCTTCTTCGCTGCGCAGCAGGTCTTCTGCATGGGCCTTCAGATGGTCCATCCAGGCGAGCTTGTAGTCGAACTTCTCGCCCGGCGCCGGATTGCCGTTGGGGAGGTATAGCGACGCCACGCGCAGATCGCCGATGCCGGCCTCGATATAGCGGGCCTGTTCATCCTCGAAGCCGGGGAGCCCGCGGATCACGTCGTCGATCGGGCGTTTGGAGAGGATGGCGACGCCGTTATAGCTTTTCTGGCCGAACATCGCGATGTTGTAGCCCAAGTCCCCGATCTCGAGCCTCGGGAAGGTGTCGTCCTGGCATTTGATTTCCTGCAACAGCACCACGTCAGGCGCAAAGTCGCGCAGCCAGTCGAGAACCCGGGGCAGGCGTGCGCGGATCGAATTGACGTTCCAGCTGGCGATTTTCATGGCGCCCCCGATGACGTGAAACCGGCCCGGGCGAGGCCCCGAGCCTTGTGGTTATATCATATCTATGGCGGGGGTCAGATCGAGAAGCTGGAGCCGCACGAACACATCGCCGTGGCGTTGGGATTGTGGATGCGGAAGGCCGAGCCCATCAGGTCCTCGACATAATCGATCTCGGAACCTGCGAGATAGAGCAGCGACATGGAATCCACCAGAACGGTGATGCCGTCCTGCTCGATCACTTCGTCGTCGGGTTTGCGCTCGGTATCGAAGGCAAAGGAATACTGAAACCCGGAACAGCCGCCGCCGTTGACCGAGACCCGCAATTTCAGCTCCGGATCGCCTTCCTGCTGGCGCAGCTCCGCGATACGCCGCACGGCGCTCTGGGAAATCGCCAACAGGTGCGATGGCTGGTTCATCGGCTTGTCCATGGGTTCAACGTCGTCCTTTTCTGCAATCCAGTCGCATTATAGCAGTTAACTGCTATGTAAGGGTAAATTCCGCCCTGTCAATCGCCGCATGCACCGGGCCGGCCGGGCCGGTGGCCGTTGCCTCGGGCCGGCGGAGCGGCTAGGTTGCCCGCAAATGACTGAACCTGCTTACAACGCCTGTACGCCCGCGCCCTATGCCACTCGGCCGGAGGACAGCCGCGGGCGCCTGCATGGCGAGCCGGAAAGCGCGACTCGCACGGTCTTCCAGCGCGACCGCGATCGAATCATTCACTCCGGCGCCTTTCGCCGGCTCAAATACAAGACCCAGGTGTTCGTGTTTCACGAAGGCGATTATTACCGCACCCGGCTGACCCACTCGCTGGAAGTCGCCCAGATCGCCCGTTCGATTGCCCGCACCCTCGGGCTCAACGAGGATCTGGCCGAGGCTCTGGCACTGGCCCATGATCTCGGACACACGCCGTTCGGCCATGCCGGTGGCGAAGCCCTGGCCGAAGCCATGGCCGATTACGGCGGTTTCGATCACAACGCCCAGTCGTTGCGCGTGGTCACCGCGCTCGAGCAGCGCTATGCCGAATTCGACGGCCTCAACCTCACCTGGGAGTGCCTCGAAGGGCTGGTCAAGCACAACGGCCCGCTGGTCGATGCGCAGGGCCGCGGCGAGGTGCCGGAGACGATTGCCGCCTACAATGCCGGACACGACCTTGAACTGGCCAGCTTTCCGGGGCCGGAAGCGCAGGTGGCGGCGCTTTCCGACGACATCGCCTACAACAACCACGATATCGACGATGGCCTGCGCGCCGGGCTGTTTACGATAGAGGACCTCGCCGAGGTGCCGCTGGTCGGGCCGGTGTTTTCGAATGTGCGCGCCCGCTACCCCGATCTCGAACGCTCGCGGCTGATTCACGAAAGCATTCGCCGGCTGATCGATCGCATGGTCTCGGACCTGGTGGCCGAGACGAGGCGCCGTCTGGCCGAGGCGCGGCCCGGCTCGGCCCGGGATATTCGCGCCCTGGGCGCGCCGGTGGTGGCATTCTCGGACGAGATGGCGGCCCATGACGCGGCGCTCAAAGGTTTCCTGCGCGATCACATGTACCGCCATTACCGGGTCAATCGCATGGCCTCCAAGGCGCGGCGCGCGGTGGCCGAGCTGTTCGCGCTGTACATGAGCGAGCCCGACTGCCTGCCGACCGAATGGCGGCGCCCGGCGGAAGCCGCGGACGAGCGTGGACGCGCCCGGCTGGTGGCCGATTTCATCGCCGGCATGACCGACCGCTTCGCCCTGCTCGAATATGAGCGCCTGTTCGACATCAAAACCATTCTGTGATCGGTGCCTGATGAACATTTTTGCCCATTTCCGCGACCTTGTCGTGTCCTGCTTGCGCACACTCGAAGCCGACGGTGTTTTGCCGGCCGGGCTTGACTGTGCCCGGGTAACGGTCGAGCCGCCGCGCGAGGCGGCACACGGCGACATCGCCACCAACGCCGCCCTGGTGCTGGGCCGCGCCGCCGGCATGAAGCCGCGTGATCTGGCGGCCAGGCTTGCGGAGCTCTTGCGACGGGCGGGAGAGATCGCCGAAGTCGAGGTCGCCGGACCCGGTTTCATCAATATCCGGCTGGCGCCCGCATTCGTGCGCGCCCGGCTGCGCGACGTTCTGGCGGCAGGCCATGATTACGGCAACAGCGACATCGGTGCCGGGCGCAAGGTCAATGTCGAATATGTCTCGGCCAATCCGACCGGGCCATTGCACGTCGGCCATTGCCGCGGCGCGGTGTTCGGCGATGCGCTCGCGGCGCTGCTCGAAAAGGCCGGGTTCGAGGTGCTGCGCGAATACTATGTCAACGATGCCGGCGCCCAGATCGATGTGCTGGCGCGCTCGGTTCACCTGCGCTACCGCGAGGCGCTGGGCGAGGATATCGGCGAGATCGGCGAGGGCCTCTATCCCGGCGACTATCTGAAGCCGGTTGGGGCAGCGATCGCGGCACGCGACGGCGACAAATGGCGGGATCGTCCCGAAAGCGACTGGCTTGAGACCTTTCGCCGGGTGGCGGTAGAGGCAATGATGGAGCGTATCCGCGATGATCTGGCGGCGCTCGGCATCCAACAGGACGTGTTTACCTCGGAGCGCGAATTGCATGCCCGCGGCGAGGTCGAGCGCGCACTTGAATTGCTGGAAGCCCGCGGTCTCATCTACACCGGCGTCCTCGAGCCGCCCAAGGGCCAGCTCCCCGAGGACTGGGAGCCGCGCCCGCAGACTCTGTTCCGGGCCACCCGGTTCGGCGACGACGTCGACCGGCCGCTGCGCAAGTCGGACGGAAGCTGGACCTATTTCGCCTCCGACATCGCCTATCATCTCGACAAGTTCGAGCGCGGCTATGCCTCCATGATCGATGTCTGGGGCGCCGATCACGGCGGCTATGTGAAACGCATGAAGGCGGCGGTGGCGGCACTCACCGAAGGCCGCGGCGAGCTCGACGTGCGGCTGTGCCAGATGGTGCGCCTCTTCCGCGGCGGCGCGCCGGTGAAGATGTCGAAACGCGCCGGCCAGTTCGTGACCTTGCGTGATGTCGTCGACGAGGTCGGGCGCGATGTCGTGCGCTTCATCATGCTGACCCGCAGGAACGACGCGCCCCTGGATTTCGATTTCGTCCAGGTGATGGAGCAGTCGCGCGACAATCCGGTCTTTTACGTCCAGTATGCACACGCCCGGGCATGTTCGCTGATGCGCAAGGCGGCGCGCGAGTTGCCGTCCCTGGATCTCGATCCGAAAGCCTTGATGGAAGCCGATCTGGAGCTGTTGAGCGAAGATGGCGAGCTTGATCTGATCCGCACACTCGCCGGCTGGCCGCGCCAGGTCGAATCGGCAGCCCTGGCGCATGAGCCGCACCGCATCGCCTTTTACCTCTACGACCTTGCATCGCGCTTTCACGTGCTGTGGAATAAAGGCAATGAAGATCCGCGCCTGCGGTTTATAATCGCCGATGAGCCGGAATTGTCGCGGGCCCGCCTCGCCCTGGTTCAGGGCGTCGCCACGGTGATCGCTTCGGGCCTTGCAATCATGGGCGTTGTGCCCGTCGAGGAGATGCACTGATGTCTGAGCGCAACGACGACGAAGACAATTCGGGTCTGACCGGATGGCTCGGCATCAGCGGTGAAAGCGGCCGCCTGAAATCCTGGATGATTGCGGCGGCGGTGGTCAGCATCGCCCTGTTCACGGCGGTGATCTGGTACGCCTACAAGAGCGGCGAGGAGACCCGCAACCCGCCGCCGGTGGTCACCGCCGACGAAAGCCCGGTCAAGGTTCGCCCCGAAGAGCCGGGCGGCGAGCAGGTGGCGGATCAGGACAAGCTGGTGCTCAACGGCCATGAAGGCGAGGAGGCGGCAACGGAAGACAAGCTGCTGCCGGCAGCGGAAGAACCGGTGGCCCGCGCCCCTGCCGCCGAGGAAGCCGCGGCCCCGCCGCCCTTGCCGGCAGTCGGCGAGGAGACGGAGGAAGCCCCGGCCGCCGCGCCGGCGGAACCGGCCCCGGAGGCACCGGCCCTGTCCGGACTGACGGCGGTGGAAGGCGATTATTTGATCCAGCTTGGCGCCTTTGGCAGCCGGGAACGCGCCGAGCGGGCCTGGGGCATTGTGCGCGACAAGTTCGCGGATGTCGTCGCCGGACTGGATGCCGACATTTTCGCGGTGGATGTGCCGGGCCGCGGCACGCTGTACCGTCTGCGCGC
Source organism: uncultured Alphaproteobacteria bacterium (assembly GCA_964654995.1). Classification (GTDB taxonomy): domain Bacteria; phylum Pseudomonadota; class Alphaproteobacteria; order CAZZKF01; family CAZZKF01; genus CAZZKF01. The sequence goes on from CAZZKF010000070.1 coordinate 9,490, forward strand.
CGGGCCGCTGTTCGACCGGGCCGAAGCCGACAAGCTGTGCGCGGCACTGAAAGACCGCGGCCAGGGCTGCATCGTTGCCAAACCCTGATCCGGAACCGTTCACGGCGATTGATCGGGAACTGGCGGACCATGCCGTCCGCCCGGTCATATGCGGCTGTTCGGGTGCCCGCCTGACGCCCGAAGAAGCCCGTTACTTCGAAGCCGCCCAACCGGCCGGCTTCATCCTGTTTGCCCGCAACTGCCAGACCCCGGATCAGCTGCGCGCCCTGATCGACGAGCTGGTGGCGACGACGGCGCGCACCCATGTTCCCATCCTCATCGATCAGGAAGGTGGCCGCGTCGCCCGTCTTGGCCCGCCCCATTGGCGGCGTTATCCGCCGGCCGCGCAGTTTGGTGCCCTGGCCGAGCGGAATCCCGGGTCTGCCGAGCGGGCGGTGTGGGCCATGGCCCGTCTGATTGCGGCCGAGCTGGCGGATGTGGGCATCACCGTCGATTGCGCCCCGGTTGTCGATCTTGCGCGTCCCGAGGGCCATCAGGTGATCGGTGATCGCGCCTTTTCCCATGATCCGGATATCGTCGCCCGTCTGGGCCGCGCTTTTTGCGACGGCCTGATGGCCGGCGGCGTGCTGCCGGTGGTCAAGCACATTCCCGGTCACGGCCGGGCACCCGCTGACAGTCACCAGAGCTGTCCGGTCGTAAACACTCCCCGCGCCGAGCTGGCAGACAGTGATTTTCATCCCTTTCGGGCGCTCGCCGACATGCCGCTTGCGATGACCGCCCATGTCGTCTATGCCGACATCGACGCCGGGGCGCCGGCGACCCTGTCGGAGCCGGTCATTGCCGATGTCATTCGCGGTGAGCTTGGCTTTGCGGGCGTGCTGATCTCGGATGATATCGGCATGGGCGCACTCGAAGGCCCGATCGAGGCACGTGCGCGCGCCGCGCTTGCGGCCGGGTGCGATCTTGTGCTCCATTGCTCCGGCGTGCTGGCCGAGATGGAGGCGCTGGCGGCGACGTTGGCGCCGATGGAGGAGCTTGCGCGCGCACGGCTGGCTAGGGCCCTGGCCGGGCGGCGCCCGACGCAGCCGGTCGATCCGGAGGAACTGGTGAAGCAGATGAACGAGGCAGGGAAAGGAACGCCGCCAAATGGGTAACGGATTGCCGTGGGTTCTGATTGCCACCTGGGTGTTGCCGCTGATCATCGCGATCA
>CAZZKF010000070.1:10799-12198 GCA_964654995.1 uncultured Alphaproteobacteria bacterium
GGATTGCCGTGGGTTCTGATTGCCACCTGGGTGTTGCCGCTGATCATCGCGATCACCTTTCACGAGGCGGCGCACGGTTATGTCGCCTGGCGGCTCGGCGATGATACGGCGCATCGCATGGGCCGCGTCAGCTTCAACCCGCTCCGGCATATCGATCTGTTCGGCACCCTCATTCTGCCCGGCATCCTGATCCTCACCCACGCCGGCATCGTCTTCGGCTATGCCAAGCCGGTGCCGGTCAATTTTGCCCGGCTGCGCAATCCTCGGCGTGACATGGTGTGGGTGGCGGCGGCCGGACCGGGCATCAACCTGATCCTCGCCCTGGCCGCCGCAGTATCGTTCTATGGCGCGATTCTGCTCCCCGACTGGATCCAGATATGGGTCTGGCGCAACCTTGATAACATGATCCTTATCAATGTGTTGCTGGCGGTCTTTAACATGATTCCTCTGCCGCCGCTGGATGGCGGCCGGGTGGCCGTCGGGCTGCTGCCGCGGGGCCCCGCCATGGCGCTCGCCCGGCTCGAGCCCTATGGCATGCTGATCCTCATCGCCATCCTGTTTCTGCCGCCCCTGATCGGCAACCTTCTGGGCACGCCGTTCAGCCTGCTGGCCTGGCTGATTGGGCCGCCGGTGGAGTTCGTGTATAATCTCATTCTTTCCATCGTCGGGCTGGGACGGGGGTGACCGTGAATACCGGCAGATCGGACAGCGCCGGTTTCTTCGAGGACCCCGCGGGCCAGCAGGGCCGGCCGGGCGGTGCCGAGTCGCTGGTCCTCGACCTCGACGGCTACGAAGGTCCGCTCGATCTGCTGCTCGATCTGGCGCGCAGCCAGAAAGTCGACCTGACCCGCATATCCATCCTCGATCTGGCCGAGCAGTATCTGGTGTTCATTGCCGAAGCGCGGCGCCTGCGGCTCGAGCTGGCGGCCGATTATCTGGTCATGGCGGCGTGGCTGGCGTACCTGAAATCACGCCTGCTGCTGCCCGATGCGGAGGATGAGGAGGAACCCAGCGGCGAGGAAATGGCCGCGCGTCTGGCCTTCCAGCTCCGCCGGCTGGAGGCGATGCGCGAATGTGCGGCGCAGCTGATGTCGCGTGAGCGCCTCGGTCGCGACGTTTTCGCCCGCGGCCGGCCGGAACCGGTGGCGGTGATCCGCCGCTCGAACTTCGAGGCCTCGCTCTATGATCTTTTGAAGGCCTATACGGTCAGCCGCAGCCGCGGGGAAGGCGGCCATCTGCAGATCGAGCGCCCGCCGGTGCTGACCATCGAGGAGGCGTTGCGCCGGCTCGCCTCGCTGATCGGCACGACGCTCGACTGGGCGCGCCTCGAATCCTTCGTGCCGCCGGCCTTTGCCGACAATGGCGCCGCCCGTTCGGCCCTCGCCAGCACCTTTGCCGC
>CAZZKF010000071.1:0-2021 GCA_964654995.1 uncultured Alphaproteobacteria bacterium
AAAAAAACCGGTGAGGGGAGTTATTTCGCGCCCGCGGTGATGAAGGCGCGGATCTCGGTTGCCAGCTTTTCGATCGACGGCTGGTGCAGATACATCATGTGCCCGGCCTCGAAATAGTCGATCTTCACCCGCTCAGGGACAAAGCCGTTGCGGGCGAAGGTGTATTCGGCCTCGAAGAACGGGGTGGCGAAATCGTAGTAGCCGGCCGCCGCCAGCACCCGGAAATCGGCGTTCTCTCGCATCGCCCGGCCGAGATAAGGCGCCACGTTGATGCCGAGGCGGAACCCACGGTCGTGATCGGGCATCTTCCAGTTCCAGCTGCGATTGACCTTGAAGCCGAGCGCCTGGTAGCGGCGATCGATGTCGACCTTGAGGTCGCTGGCGAAATACTGGTTGATGGCGGCCATGTAGGCGCCGTCGATGGCATAGAACGACGGGTCGTTGTCGGGCCGCTCGCCGGCGTTGTCGAAATCGGTCCCCGTGTAGCGCCCGTCCAGGCGGCCGACCGTCTTGCCTTCGTCGCGCAGCAGCTCTTTCTGGAAGCGCGACGGGGTGACCCGCAGATTGGCCTTGTCGAGGTAATCCTCGCTCAATCCGGTGAAATAGGCGAGGCGGGCGCGAATGCGGGCGCGTTCCTCACTCGACAGCGCATTGCCCTTGAGCAGCGCCAAGGCGTAATCCCCCATGGCGAAGTCGCGGGCCTCGGCGAGCAGGGTTTCCAGCTCCACCTTGGGCCCCGAAATCTTGTTGTGGTACCAGGCGGTGGCGGCATAGGTCGGCAGATAAATCATGTAGATCAGCTCGTTGCCCGGATGGCTGTCGGTCAGCGTCACATCGAGGATGGTCGAGATCAGAATGACGCCGTTCAATGCGATGTCGTTGTAGCCGCCTTCCAGCTCGTTGGTCACCGCCGCCGCGCGAAAGGTGCCGTAGGATTCGCCGGCCAGATATTTCGGCGAATTCCACCGCTTGTTGGTGCGCACCCAGGTTTCGATGAACCGGGCGACCGAGCGGGCGTCCTCGCCGACGCCCCAGAAATCCTTGCCTTTCTTGTCGCCGAGCGGGATCGAGTAGCCGGTGCCGACCGGGTCGATGAACACCAGATCGGTGACATCCAGCACGCTCAACGGATTGTCCGCGATCGGGTAGGGCGGGGCACCGTCATCCTTGGCGTCGCTGGGCAGCACCACGCGCTTCGGCCCGAACAGCCCCATGTGCAGCCACAGGGACGCACTGCCGGGGCCGCCGTTGAAGACGAAGGTGACGGGGCGCCGGCTCACATCGCGCACGCCGTCGCGGGTATAGGTGACCGAGAAGATGCTGGCGATCGGCTTGCCCGCATCGTCCTTGAGGAAGGTTTCGCCGGCACGCGCCGTATATTTGATCTGGGTGCCGCCGAAACGCCCCGTGTGCCGGGTAACGAACACCTTGGGCTCGGCCGGGCTCCCGGCGGCCTTGGCGTTGTCCTTGTTGGGCGTGGCCGCAGCTGCCGGCAGGGCCCAGAGCAGAGCCAGGGCACAGCCGAGGCTCAAGATCGTTCTTTTCAACATGATCGGTGTTTCCTCCGCGCTCGCGGGGTGGCCGCGACCGGCCGGTTCCCGCAGGACGTGAATATCCAGGTTTGGCGCCGAGGCTACGACCTCGCCGCCCGCGGTTCAAGCCGGGATAGAAAGAATTGGGGATCCGGCGCCGGTGACCGTGCGGTTCCTCGCGCTTCCCTTGACGGGGGTCAAGGCGGCCCGCCCGGCGCAGGCGCTATTGGGTAGGGGCAATCAGGGGAGCCCCATGCCGGAGTCATCAACGCCGCCGACGCCCTCGTCGCTTCTTGCGCTCACCGTGCCGGTCCTGCGCCTCGGCCTGCGGCCCGCACCGCTGTGGCTGCTGCAGCCGGCGCTCGATCTGGCGCTGGCCGGCGTGCTGCGGCGCCACCCGGGGCTGTTCGAGCGTCTTCACGGCTTTGTCGACGGTGTGATCGTCATCGATCCCGGCGACCTGCCGCTGGTGTTTGTGCTCGACATCGC
>CAZZKF010000071.1:2121-9485 GCA_964654995.1 uncultured Alphaproteobacteria bacterium
GTCGCCGCCGCCCGCGGCTTCGAGCAACTGGCGCTGGGCGCCCTGGGCGAGGTGCGGGGGCTGCGCGACCGGCTGTTGCCGGCACCAGGCGGCGGGCCGGCCCGCACCGATGCCCGGGGGCCGGCATGAGCGCGGCCCTTGAACTGGTCTGCCCGGCGGGCACGCCGGCGGCGCTGCATGCGGCCGTCAAGGCCGGCGCCGATACCGTTTACGTCGGCTTTCGCGATGAGACCAACGCCCGCAACTTCCCCGGCCTCAATTTCAGCCGGGCGGAATTGCGCGAGGCCATCGCCTATGCCCACGAGCGCGGCGTGCGGGTGTTCGTCGCGATCAACACCTTTCCCGCCGCCGGCCGGCTGGAGCCCTGGTACCGGGCCGTCGACGATGCCGCCCGCCTGGGGGCCGATGCGGTCATTCTCGCCGACATCGGGCTGATCGATTACGCGGCGCGCACTCATCCCGATCTGCGCCGTCATCTCTCGGTTCAGGCCTCGGCCTCGAATCCCGATTCCATTCGCTTCTATGTCCGCGAATTCGGCGTCCGCCGGGTGGTGCTGCCGCGGGTGCTGACGCTCGATGAGATTGCCGCGCTCAATGCCGCCATCGAGGTCGAATCGGAAGTCTTCGCCTTTGGCGGGCTGTGCGTCATGGCCGAAGGCCGTTGCCTGCTTTCATCCTACGTCACCGGGCACGCGCCCAATGTCGATGGCGTGTGCTCGCCGGCCAGCCATGTCCGCTATGTCGAGACGGGTGGCGGGCTGGCGGCCCGGCTCGGTGCCTTTACCATCGATCGCTTTGGGAGCTCCGAGCGGGCCGGCTATCCGACCCTGTGCAAGGGCCGGTTCGTGGCCGAGGGGCGCGATCTGCATCTGTTCGAGGACCCGACCAGCCTGAACGCCATCGCCATGCTCGACCGGCTGGCGGCGGCCGGGGTGACGGCGCTGAAAATCGAGGGCCGCCAGCGCGGGCGCGCCTATGTATCGCGCGTGGTGGCCGCCTTTCGCCAGGCGGTGGACGCGATGGCCCGCGGCGAAGCCCCGCCCGAGGGCTCGCTGGCGGCGCTCAGCGAAGGCGGGCGTCAGACCGCCGGCGCCTATGACAAGCGCTGGCGCTGACCCATGACAACGGAGGCAAAAAACAACGTGGTCGAGGTCGCCCTGGGTCCGGTTCTCTACAACTGGACGCCGGAGATCTGGCGCGACTTCTATTTCCGGATCGCCGAGGAAGCGCCGATTGACCGGGTCTATCTCGGCGAAGTCGTCTGCTCCAAGCGGGCGCCGCATTTTGCGCCCTATTTTTCCGAGGTGGTCGCCCGGCTGGAGGCGGGCGGCAAGCAGGTGGTGCTGTCGACGCTGGCGCTGGTGATGAATGCCCGCGAGGCGGCGATGGTGCGCGAGCTGGCGGAATCTGATGACTGGCTGATCGAGGCCAATGATGTCTCGGCGCTCACGCAGCTGCGCGGGCGGCCCCATGTCGTCGGCCCGTTCGTCAACGTCTACAACGAGGCAACGCTGAACTATCTGGCCCGGGGCGGGGCGTCGCGGGTGGTGGTGCCGGCCGAGCTGGCGGCGCCGGCACTGAGCGCCCTGGTTGCCGCCGATCATGCCGAGATCGAGGTGCAGGTCTTCGGGCGGCTGCCGCTGGCCATTTCGGCGCGCTGCTATCACGCCCGCGTCCACGGCCTCGCCAAGGACAGCTGCCAGTATGTCTGCGGCCGCGATCCCGATGGCATGCGCATCGAGACCCTCGATGGCGAGCCGTTTCTGGCGGTCAACGGCGTGCAGACCCTGTCCTACGCCTGGTGCAGCCTGGTGCGCGAGCTCTGGGCCCTGCGCGAGATGGGCGTGCGGGCGGTCCGGCTGTGGCCGCACAGCGTCGACATGGTGGCGGTTGCCGGCATCTTTCGCGGCGTGCTCGACAATGCCCTGGCGGCCGACGAAGCGGCGCAGAACCTGGCCGAACTGGTTGGCGACACGCCGTTCTTCAACGGCTTTTACCACGGCCACGAAGGGGTTGCCTGGGTTGGCGACGACGGTCAGCTCAACCGCAGCAGTTCGCTGCGCAGTTCGCGGTAGCGTTTGGCAACCACCGGCCCGAACAGGGGATCGCCGGCCTCCGACAGGGCAATCGAAATCTCGGCCCAGTCACCGGCGTCCAGACATTTCTCGGCCAGCGGGAAAAACAACCGCTCCTCCATGTCCAGATGCTCGCGATAGGCCGCCACGAACTCATGGGCAATGGCTTCGATGCGCTCACGCGGCATCTCGGCTTCGAGCAGAACGCTGTCGATGGCCTGGGCGAAGCGGCGTGTCAGCGCGCCCAGTTTTTCATGTGCGCCCTGCAGATCGCCGATCTTTGCCGCGGCCTCGGGATTGCGGCTCTCCAGCTTGCGATAAACCTCGTCTTCCTTGGGGTGATGGACCTGATCGGGATAGTGGAGGCAATAGTCGAGCACATCTTCGAGAAGATCGTAATCCGGCCGGCCGCCGGTCGAAAGCGCCGCGATTTCGCGCTCGACAAGATCGAGAATCCGGGCCATATCGACGTGTTCGGCCCGCAAATTTCGTAGAATCGAAACCATGTCCGGCCTCATCAAGGTCCTGAAACCCCTAAATTTTAGGGTATCATGACAAGCCGGTGGATGCCTTGATCAGGATCAACCGGAGCACGTCTGCGCATGCTATCATGCGCGCCACGCCAACGCCCGAGGAAACCGCCCGTGCAAACCATTCTGTTTCTGATCGTCGCCGTCGCCCTCTACTTTGCCGCCGACTGGATTCTCGACCGGATCGAGGTCCGCGTCGGGCACCGGCTTGAGCATCGCACTCTGGTTTTCTTCGCCCTGCTTCTGGGTCTGGCGATGATTACCTTTTCCCTGATCGGGCGAATGACCGGACCCTGAATTCCGCCCCAAACTCCGATTGCCGCGCCCGACCCGCCCACGTATGGTAAACGTAGGTTGTGAGGCTTGGCTTCAAGCAAACTTGGCTTTGTCACAAAATCAGGGAGGCCGCATCATGGTGGCGCGCATCTTGGCATCTCTCGTGCTCGTCATGGTGGCGGGTGTGGCGCAGGCAGCGGACATACCGGCGGCGATTCAACGCGCGGTCGATGATCCCGGGCGCTCGGACGCGGTTCGGGCCCGCGACGCCGGGCGCAAGCCGGCCGAGGTTCTGGCCTTTTTCGGCATCAAGCCGGGCATGCACATCCTCGAGGTCGGGGCGGGCAGCGGCTATTACACTGAAATCCTCTCCAACCTGGTCGGCGAGAGCGGCGAGGTGATTGCCCAGAACAGCCAGTTCATCTTTGACCGCGTCAAGGACCAGGTCGAACCGCTTTACGCCGCGCGCAAGAACATCCGGCCCTTTGTCGGCAGCATCACCGACCTCGATGTGCCGGACAATTCCCTGGATGCGGCGCTGATTATCCTGGTTTTCCATCACATGCATTTCGACGCCGATCACCCGGACCAGTTCCCTGAGCGCTCCAAGGCGGTGTTGCAACGCATCCGCCGCGCCCTCAAGCCCGGCGGCGTGCTCGGGGTCATCGAGCATGCCGCGCTGCCGGGCACCAGCCGGGCGGCCAGCGCGCCCTTGCACCGGGTGGACGAGCAAACCACCATCGCCGACATCACCGGCGAGGGCTTCGTGCTGGCGGCGACCAGCGACATCCTGCAGTTCGAGAGCGATGACCGCTCGATCTACTGGCGCAATTCACCCCATCGCGGCAAGACCTGGCGGTTTGTCCACAAATATGTGAAGCCGGCAACGCGGTAGATCCGCCCCGGATCAGCAGGTCGAATGGATCAGCGCCCCGACCGGCATCCGCAGGCGCAGGAGGTTGTAGAGCCGCACCGCCTCTTCGGTCTGCAGAACCCGCACCAGCAGCCCCTTGCGTTCGAGCAGCGCCAGGGTCTGGGGCTGGACGCGCAGGCGCTCGAGGATGCCCATCGACAGCACCACCGCCTGGGCGCCATGCTCGATCAGCTCCTCGACATCGGCCGGCTGAATGCCGGGGTCATGGCGGGTGCCGGTTTCCGCCCAGTCCCATTCGCGGGCGCCGCCGGGGAACAGCTTGGCGTCCTTGAAATGGCCCAGTCCTTCAACCTCGACGCGCCCCCAGACCAGCGAATCGATGGCCGGCGACGTCAGCCCGGTGTTCATCGTTTCAGCCTCCGGCCCAAGGCAAAAAAGCGGCGGGGCCGTGCTTGGCACGACCCCGCCATCCTCGCATAAATCGAGGGGCTCGACTAGCAGGAGCGCTAGTTTACGGGGGCCAGGTTCTGGCTGATGATCTGCCAGCTTCCGTCTTCCTGGCGGCAGGCCTGGCCATAGGCGCGGTGGGCCTCGCCGTCGATGACCACGTCGGTGGTGTACTCGCGGCAGTAGCGCCCGGCGCCCGCCGCCGGTGTGGCAGGGGCGGTCCACACCGGCGCGCGCGGGGCCCGCGGCGGCGGCGGCGGAACATAGATGACCCGCTCGCGCGGGGCATACTGCTGGTTGGCGATCAGGTAGCCGCCCAAAAAGGCCAGCGGCACCAGATAGCCGAGGTTATGACCGCCATGGCGCCGGTAGCCGTGGCCGCCGCGAAAGCCGTGACGGCCGCCGAAACCATGGCGGTAGCCAAAGCTCGTGGACACATGGCTGGAATACCCGCCGGAATGAACGCCATAGCCGATGGCGCCGCCGGCCAGGGCCGGCGAGGGGGTGCCGGTGAATAGGATGGCGGCGGCGGCAACGGGTCCGATGAGCTTTGTCAACATCATGGCCGGATCTCTGCTCTTTCAGTCCCGAAAAGTTTACGCAGGCCAAGCTGAACCTAGGCTGAACGGCGTCGATTTTTTGCGGCAAAATGCATGCAAAACGCGGCAAAAGGCGACAAAAAGGCGCCCGGAAGGCCCGAAAACGCCCCCAAAAAGACGTTGCAATCGGGCCGAACTGATGCCTTTATTCGTGCCCAGCCAGAACGATTACAAAGAGCGGCGAAGCGCATGGCGCACTCGATTGTCATCATCGGCGCCGGACAGGCCGGCGGCGAAGCGGCGGTGACCCTGCGGACCCAGGGCTTCGAGGGGCCGATCGTGCTGCTCGGCGACGAGCCCTTCGTCCCCTATGAGCGCCCGCCCTTGTCCAAGCAGCTGCTGGCCGGCGAGCTGGAGCCCGAGCGCACCTTCATCAAGCGCCCCGAATATTATGCCGAGCACGGGATCGAGGTTCGCCTGGGCGTGCGTGCGACCGCGATTGACCGGGCGGCCCACGAGGTGGCTCTGGAGACCGGCGAGACGCTTCCCTATGGCCGGCTGCTGATCGCCACCGGCGCCCGGGTGCGCCGGCTGGACATTCCCGGCGCCGATCTGGCCGGCGTTCATTACCTGCGCACCATCGCCGATTCCCTGGCGATCCGCGACGACCTCGGCTCCGATACCCGGCTGGTGATCGTTGGCGGCGGCTACATCGGGCTCGAGGTGGCGGCGGTGGCCACCAAGCTGGGTTGCCGGGTGACCGTTCTGGAAGCCCTGGATCGGGTCATGAACCGGGTGGTGGCACCTGAGGTTTCGGCCTTTTTCGAGGATCTGCACCGCCGCCACGGCGTCGATCTGCGCACGGATACGGCGGTGCGCGAGATCGCCGGACCGGGCCGCGTCGAGCGCGTGATCTGCGCCGACGGCAGCGAGATCGAGGCCGACGCAGTGGTCATCGGCGTCGGCATCGTGCCGAATGTCGAGCTGGCGCAGGCCGCCGGGCTCGAAGTCGACAACGGCATCGTCGTCGATGAATTCGCCCGCACCTCGGATGCTGACATCTATGCTGCCGGCGACGTGACCAACCATCCCAATGCCATCATCGGCGGCCGCCTGCGGCTGGAATCGGTGCAGAACGCCGCCAATCAGGCCCAGGCGGCGGCCCGCGCCATGTGCGGCAACGGCACGCCGTATGGGGAAGTCCCCTGGTTCTGGTCCGATCAGTACGGTCTCAAGCTGCAGATGGCCGGGATTTCCGCCCCCGATGACCAGGTGGTGATCCGCGGCGATCCCGCGTCCGAGCGGTTTTCGGCCATCTATTTGCGCGACGGCGTGATCGTGGCGATCAACACGATCAATGCGATGCGCGACTTCATGGCCGGCAAGCGGCTGATCGCAGGCCATGTCCGGGCCGATCCGGCAACCCTGGCCGATCCGGAATTTCCGCTTAAAAACCTGCTCTGAACTCTGGTATAGGAAGGCCCGGTGCCGCTCCACCGGATTTGGAGGCACGCGCAACAACGGAGTGAATTCACGTATGAGCCGAATATTTGTCACCGACCGCGAAGGCGAGCGCCACGAAGTCGAGGCGGAGCCCGGGCGCACCATCATGGAGATCACCCGTGATGCCGGATTGCCGGTTCAGGCGATCTGCGGCGGCAACTGCATCTGCACGACCTGCCACGTCTATATCGCCGAAAACTGGTACAAGAAGCTGGATGAGCCGAACGATGACGAGCTGGCCTTGCTGGAGGATTCAGGCTCATACAAGCCGACCTCGCGGCTCGGCTGTCAGGTGACATTCACGGAAGAACTCGACGGCATCGAGATGGAGCTGGCGCCCGAGTACTGATCCGGCCCGCCAGCCGCAAACCGGGGGGAACATCATGATGCGCCGGATGATTGTCATCCTCGGCGCCGGACTGGCCGCACTGGCGGCATTGGTCCCTTGGCAGAGCAATGCAGACGGCGCATCCGCCGACGCCCTGCGCCGCTGCAGGGCGCTGCTGGCGCTCTCGGACGTTGATCTGTCGGTGCTCACCGCCGAGCTGATCCCGGCCGGCGGCGACTTGCCCGAACATTGCCGCCTGCGCGGGCTGATCCCGCCGACCGTCGGTTTCGAGGTCCGCCTGCCGAGCAGGTGGAACGGCAAGTTCTACATGGTCGGCAACGGCGGTTATCTGGGCGAGATTTTCGATCAGTCCTACGGTCTGGCGCGCGGCTATGCCACTGCGTCCACCGATACCGGTCACAAGGGCCCGGACCCGCGCTTCGGGCTCGACCGCGAACGCGAGATCGATTTCGCCTTTCGCGCCGTCCATGTCACCGTGCTCGCCGCCAAGCGGCTGATCGCCGCGCGCTATGGCGAGGGGCCGAAGCTCTCCTACTATCGCGGCTGCTCGACCGGCGGGCGCCAGGGGTTGGCGGAGCTGCAACGCTTCCCGGACGATTTCGACGGCGCCAGCATCGCCGCGCCGATCTACGATTACACCCTCAAGCAGACGTACAATGCCGCCTGGGTGGCGCAAGCCCTGTTCGGGAACGGTCGCGCCGGCTATGTGCCGCCCCGTAAGCTGGAAACCCTGGGCAAGGCGGTCTATGCCCGCTGCGACCGAATCGACGG
>CAZZKF010000071.1:9585-12088 GCA_964654995.1 uncultured Alphaproteobacteria bacterium
ATGTCGTTCTTCCGCTATCTGGCGTTCGAGGACGACCGCCCCGATTTCAACGCATTGACCGACTTCGATTTCGATCACCCGCCGGACACGTCGGCGATGGCGGCGATCATGAACGCCACGGATGCCGACCTGACGCCGTTCTATAAGCGCGGCGGCAAGCTCATCCTGTCGCACGGCTGGGCCGATGTCGGCCTCAATCCGCTGGCCACCATCAAGTACTATGAGGCGATTGGCTCAGCCATGGGCGAGGATGTGCGCGCCCGGTTCGTGCGCCTGTTCATGGTGCCCGGCATGTATCACTGCTCCGGCGGGCCGGGGCCCGACCTTTACCGCGATCTCGAGGCGCTGGAGGCCTGGGTGGAGAAGGGCCGGGCGCCCGAGACCATGATCGCCTACAAGGTGGCGGGCGCCGACAAATACAACGCCCGCGAACGCGAGGCCTTGCGCGCCGGGGCGCCGGTGATCCGCTCGCGGCCTTTGTGCGCCTACCCCAAGGTGGCGCGCTATCAGGGTCGCGGCAGCATCGACGAGGCGGCGAATTTCGCCTGTGTCGATCCGCCGGCGCCGTAGCCGGTTGAACATGGGAGGATTGGCTGGATGACACGACTGAAGGACCGGGTAGCCATCGTCACCGGTGCGGCGCGCGGCATCGGCGCCGCCTTTGCCAGGGGTCTGGCGGGCGAGGGTGCGGCGGTGGTGGTTGCCGACATCCTCGACGGGGCCGAAACGGCGGCGGCGATCGAGGCCGCGGGCGGTCGGGCGCTGGCGCTCAAGACCGATGTGTCGGACCCGGCCTCGGTGTCGCGGATGGTGGCTGAGGCGATCGATCGCTTCGGCCGCATCGACATTCTGGTCAACAATGCCGCCCTGTTCGCCAATATCGCGCTCAAGCCCTTTACCGACATCGACGTGGTCGAATGGGACCGGGTGATGGCGGTGAATGCCCGCGGACCGTTTTTATGCGCCCAGGCCGTGGTGCCGGAAATGCGCAAGGCCGGCGGCGGCAAGATCATCAACATCTCGTCGGGCACCGTGTTCAAGGGGGCGCCGATGCTGGTCCAGTACGTCACCTCCAAGGGCGCGGTGCTGGCCTTTACCCGGGCGCTGGCCCGCGAGCTGGGGGCCGACAACATCTGCGTCAACTGCATCGCCCCGGGCTTCACCGAATCCGAAGGGGTGATGGAAAACCGCGGTTTTTCGCCCGATCTGCGTGAGGCGCAGGTGGCCCAGCGGGCGCTCAAACGGGTCCAGACGGCGGACGATCTGGTCGGCGCCTGCATCTTTTTCGCCTCGCCCGAGTCCGACTTCATCACCGGCCAGACGCTGGTGGTCGACGGCGGCGCGCTCACCCATTAAAACACCGTCTGACGACGGCTCGCCGCGCTCCGCATCACTGTCGGCGGGCCGCCGCCGTCATCCGTTCGTGCATCATTTTTCCAAGGCAGCCGCCATGACCCTGCACCTGTTGCGTCGTATCCATCCCGGTACGCTCCTCATCGCCCTGTGTCTTGCCCTGATCGGGGCGGGACCGGCGCGCGCCGCCCTCGATCCGGCGATCGCGACCATTCTCGAGCGCGCCGCCGCCCGCGATCGCCAGGGCGACGGCGTTGCTTATCTCAGGGCCGCCGCGATCCTGGCCATCGATGCGGCGCCCGAGGCGGCGGCCGAGATCATCGCCACGGTGAACACCCTGCTGCCGGAGCGCGCCGGTGCGGTGCTCGCCGCCCTCAAGGCCACCCACCCGACGATTGCCATCGAACCGCCGGGCGGCGGCGGGCCAGGTGCCTCGGCCCCCGAGACCAGCGAGAAAACCGCGCTGATCAAAGGGCACGGCCCCGGCCCCTTCGCCCGGTTGGGGCTGGCCGGTGAGATCGCGCTGGGCGGCAGCGTCAGCGCCGGCAACACCGACGAGACGGCGGCCAGCGCGGCGCTCAAGCTGACCCACAAAGGGACACGCTGGAAACACCGCGGCAGCATCGATTTCGACTGGACCCGGACCCGCGGCGCCACCGCCAAGCAGCGTTTCGTTGCCGACTATCAGGTCGATTACACCTATTCGGACCGCGCCTTCGTCTTCGCCTATCTGCAGTACGAGGACGAAAAATTCTCCGGCTTCGATTTTCGCACCTCGCAGAGCCTCGGCCTCGGCTATCGGTTCCTGGACTCGGATCGCATGCGATTGAGCGCCCAGGCCGGCCCGGTGCTGCGTCAGGACAAGGTGCTGCCCGAAGGTTCCATCGAAACCGAATACGGCGGCCGCGCCAGCGCCCGATTCGAATGGGCGATCAACGGCTGGTCGCGCCTCGAGAACGATATCTCGCTAGTCGTCGGGTCCGAGCGCACGACGTTCGAGACCGAAGCGGCCTTGCGCCTCAAGTTCACCGAGCGGTTCACGGCGCGGCTGTCCTATGCCTTGCAGTGGGATTCCAACGTGCCGCCCGACAAGGTGAACACCGATACCATCACCCGGCTCAACCTGGTCTACGGATTTTGAACGGATCGT
>CAZZKF010000072.1:0-12022 GCA_964654995.1 uncultured Alphaproteobacteria bacterium
CTCGACCTGGGCTTTCCGCTGGAATGGGCCTGACGCCATGGATCTGAGCGAGATTGACATCAGGTTACTCGACGCGCTCGCCGACGGCCTGGCCGTGTGCGAGCGGCCCTATCGCGAATTGGGGCAGCGTGTGGGCTTGAGCGAGCGCGCCGTGATCGAACGTCTTGCCGCCTTGCGTGATGCCGGCATCATCCGCCGCTTCGGGGTGATCGTCGACCACCGGGCACTCGGCTATACGGCGAATGCCATGGTCGTCTGGGACATCGCAGACGAGGACGTGGGTGAGGCTGGGCGGCGCCTCGCCGACCAGGATGGCGTCGGCCTGTGCTATCAGCGGCCGCGGCGCCTGCCGGAGTGGCCCTACAACCTGTTCGCCATGATCCACGGCCGCGATCGCCGGGCGGTGCTGAGGCGCATCGAGGCCATTGCCGCCGCCTGCGGGCTCGAGGACGCGCCGCGTGCGGTTCTGTTCAGCCGGCGCCGGTTCAAGCAGTGCGGCGCCCGCTATCCGGGGCTGGCGGCATGATGGATGCGATCGACAGGGCCCTGATCGACGCCTTGCAGGACGGCGTGCCGGTGACCGCGCGGCCCTTTGCCGAGGCAGCCGACCGGCTTGGCCTTGACGAGGAAGAGATCGTCGAGCGCCTGCGCGCCCTGCTGGATGGCGGCGTGCTGTCGCGCTTCGGCCCGATGTATGATGCCGAGGCACTGGGTGGCGCTCTCACGCTGTGCGCCATGAAGGTGCCGGAGCGCAATTTCGAGCGTGTCGCCGAGCAGGTGAACGCCTTTGCGGAGGTTGCCCACAATTATCAGCGCGATCATGCGTTCAACATGTGGTTCGTGATCGCCGCCGAGTCGCCCGAGCGGCTGCGTCAGGTGATCGCCGAGATCGAGGCGCGTACCGGCCTGCCCGTTCTCGACCTGCCGAAGCAGGAGGAATTCTATCTGGGTTTGAGGCTCGCCCCATGACCGCGCGCGCCACGGCAAAGAGCGAGCATACCCCCCGGGTCGATGCCATCGACCGGCAAATCATCGTTGCCAGCCAGGCCGGCCTGCCGCTCAGTCCCCGGCCGTTCGATGACCTCGCCGCCGCCCTCGGGCTCACGCCGGTCGAGGTGATGGTCCGGATGCGCTCGATGCTGGCACGCGGCATCATCCGGCGCATCGCCGCGGTGCCCAATCACTACCGGCTCGGCTATGCTGCCAACGGCATGTCGGTATGGGATGTCGATGACGATCAGGTGAGCCGTCTGGGCCGCAAGGTCGGCGCGCTGCCGTTCGTCAGCCACTGCTATCGCCGCCCCCGGCATCAGCCGGAGTGGCCCTATAACCTGTTTGCCATGGTGCACGGGCGCGACCGCCCGGAAGTCGAGGACAAGGTGGCGCAGATCGCCGCGCTGCTGGCACCACACGCGCGGGCGCACGAGGTGCTCTACAGCACCCGCATCCTCAAGAAAACCGGCCTCCGGTTGTTGCCGGAGAATCCCGTACAAACCCGGTCGACGGACCGGACATAAAGGATCAGAGCGATGTTCCGTGTCTCCCAGTTCATCCGCGAAATCTTCGAGCCGACACCCGTTGGTCTGCGCCGCGACCCGCCGGGCCCGGTGGTCATCTGGAACCTGGTGCGGCGCTGCAATCTGACCTGCCGGCACTGTTATTCGCTTTCGGCCGATACCGACTTCCCGGGCGAGCTGTCGACCGACGAGGTCTTTCGGGTGATGGACGATCTGAAGGCCTTTCACGTGCCGGTGCTGATCCTGTCGGGTGGCGAGCCGCTGCTGCGCCCGGATATTTTCGACATTTCGCGCCGTGCCAAGGAGATGGGCTTTTACGTCGGCCTGTCCACCAACGGCACGCTGATCGACGAGACCCGCATCGCGGCGATTGCGGACGTCGGTTACGATTACGTCGGCATCAGCATCGACGGGATCGAGGCCACCCACGACCTGTTCCGGCGCCGCGACGGCGCCTTCCGCGATGCCATGCGCGGCGTGCGCCTGTGCCGCGATGCCGGCCTCAAGATCGGCCTGCGGTTCACCCTCACCCAGCACAACCAGTATGAGCTGCCGGCGCTCCTCGATCTGCTGGACGCCGAAGGCATCGACAAGTTCTATCTCTCGCACCTCAATTACGCGGGGCGCGGCAATCACAACCGGGCCAGCGATGCCGCCCACGAGATCACGCGCCGGGCCATGGACATCCTGTTCGAGCGCTGCCTCGCCGATTACCGCGCCGGGCGCCCGCGTGAGGTGGTGACCGGCAACAATGATGCCGATGGCGTCTATCTGTGGCACTGGGTGCGCGCCCGGTTCCCCGAAGCCGCTGATCACATCCGCGCCAAGCTGGTGCAATGGGGCGGCAACGCATCCGGCGTCAACGTCGCCAATATCGACAACCTCGGCGATGTCCATCCCGATACCATGTGGTGGCACCACACGCTGGGCAATGTCCGCGAGCGCCCCTTCGGGGAGATCTGGATGGATACCTCCGACCCGCTGATGGCCGGCCTCAAGGCCCGACCGCGGCCCGTGGAGGGCCGTTGCGCGGCCTGCCGGCATCTCGAGATTTGCGGCGGCAACACCCGCGTACGCGCCGAACAGATCACCGGCAACCCCTGGGCCGAGGACCCGGCCTGTTACCTCAGCGACGAAGAGATCGGCGTCGAGGCGGCGCGCGCGGTCCACACCGTTCCCTTCGCCCGGCGCCGACGCGCTGTCAGCGGCTGATGCGCACAGCGCTCATCGCTGCCTGGGTCGCCGCCCTTCTGGCCCCGGCCATGGCGACCGCGGGCGAGCGCCCGGCGGCGGACGGGCCGGCGCTGTACCGGACCTATTGCGCGAGCTGCCATGGTCCGGGGCGGCTGGGCGCCTCCGGCCCGGCGCTGATCCCCGAAAATCTCGCCCGCCTGACGCCGGAGCGCGCCCGCAAGGTGATCGCCGCGGGCCGCGTGGCGACCCGCATGCCGGCCTATGGGGAAACGTTGAGCGCTGCCGAGATCGATGCGCTCACCGCCTACATCTTCTCACCCCTCAAGACGGTGCCGACCTGGGGGCTCGACGAGATGCGCGCCAGCCATCAGGTGCAGACACCGCGCGACCGGCTGCCTGATGCGCCGACCTATAAGGCCGACCCCTTGAACCTGTTCACCGTGATCGAGGCCGGCGACCATCACGCCACTATTCTCGATGGCGACCATTTCGTGCCGCTGGCCCGTTTTGCCACGCCGCGGGCCGTGCATGGCGGTGCCAAATATTCGCCCGACGGCCGCTTTCTCTATCTGGTCTCGCGCGACGGCTGGGTCATCGAATATGACCTCTACGGGCTGCTGCCGGTGGCCAGGATCCGCGCCGGCATCAATTCGCGCAATATCGCCATCTCCGCCGACGGCCGCTATGTGGCGGTGGCGAACAGCTTGCCGCGCACCCTGGTGATCCTCGATGCCCGCGACCTTGCGCCGGTGAAGGTGATCCCGGTGGTCGGCGACAAGGGGGCGGACTCGCGCCTCTCGGCGGTTTACACGGCACCGCCGCGCCACAGCTTCATTGCGGCGCTCAAGGACCTGCCGGAAATCTGGGAAATCGGCTATGACGACCAGGCTCGCCCCGTCTACCCCGGACTCGTGCATACTTACGAAAAGGGACATGCGGAAGCACTGGGCGTGCAAAGCGGGCCGTTCGCCGTGCGTCGCATCCGGCTGGGCACGCCGATCGAGGACTTCTTTTTCAACCAAAGCTACTCGGTCGTGATCGGCACGACCCGGGCGCAGGGCGGCGGCCAGGTCATCAACCTCAATGTCGGGCGCAAGATCGCCGACGTGGCGATCGACGGCATGCCGCATCTGGGCTCCGGCATCTCGTGGAAGCGCGACGGGCGCTGGGTCATGGCGACGCCGAACCTGCGCGAGGGCAAGGTCAGCGTCATCGACATGGAAAGCTGGCAGACCATCGCCACCATCCCCACCCTGGGCCCCGGCTTTTTCATGCGCAGCCATGAGAACACGCCATATGCCTGGGTCGACGTTTTTTCCGGCCCCGACCGCGATGCCATCCAGGTGATCGACAAGCAGAGCTTGACCATCGTCAGAACCCTGCGGCCCGAACCCGGCAAAACCTCAATGCACATCGAGTTCACCCGCGACGGGGCTTACGCCCTGGTCAGCATCTGGGAAATGGACGGCGCCATTGTCGTCTATGACGCCAAAACATTAGAAGAATTCAAACGTTTGCCGATGAAGAAGCCGGTCGGGAAATACAACGTCTACAACAAGATCACCTATTCCGCGGGCACCAGCCACTGACCGGCGGCGCCTGCCCCCACCCCAGAAAACTTGACGAATATCAAGGTATCTGCCCGAGGGTCCTGATACAGAAACGGGACACGGAGGGAATGCCCCATTTCAGGGGTCCCCCGGCGGCAAGCCCCAAACACGAAGAGTGTGATCCATGAAGATTGCTTATCCCCTATTCGGCCGCGTCGGCAGAAGTCTGCTCGGCGGCATGATTCTGTTCGGTTTTGCGGCGACCACGGCCCAGGCCCAGATCGCCGACGACCTGGAAACCCTGCTCACCGACGGCAAGGTCAAGCTGGACGTGCGCTATCGCTTCGAATTCGTCAATGACGACCTGACACCCCAGAACGCCAACGCCTCGACGGTCCGCACCCGGCTCGGGTTCTTGACCGGGAATTTGCGCGGTCTTCAGGGCTATGTCGAGATGGAGAACACCAGCGCCATCTTTGCCAACAGCTACAATGTGCCGGGCGCTTCGCCGCACGGGCCGAACAAGCCGGGGCGCGCCATTGTTGCCGATCCCGAATTCACCGAGCTCAATCAGGTCTGGGCCCAGTATACGGGGCCCAAGAACACGGTGCTCCGCGGTGGCCGTCAGCGGGTCAAGCTGGACAACGACCGCTTCATCGGCAACGTCGGCTGGCGTCAGAACGAGCAGACCTATGACGCGATCACGCTGAACACCGATGTTCTGCCCCAGACCCACATCTTCTATGGCTATTTCTTCCGCGCCAATACCATCCTCGGCACTAACCGTGACATGAACAGCCACATCATCAATGTGCGCTATTCCGGTCTGCCCTACAGCCAGCTGGTGGCTTATGCCTACCTGCTGGACTTCGACCCCGGGATGGGAACCGACTCGCGCACCTTCGGCGTGCGCTTCTCCGGCGCGGCCCCGGTCGGCGAGGACTTCAAGGTGATCTACTGGGCCGAATATGCCAATCAGGGCGACTATCAGGACAGCGCCGATTTCAGTGCCGATTACCTGCGTCTCGAGCTTGGCGGGTCATATCGCGGGGTGACCATCAAGGGCGGGTACGAGCTGCTGGGATCGGACGGCGGGACGGCCGCCTTCCAGACGCCGCTGGCGACACTGCATGCCCAGAACGGCTGGGCCGACCGTTTTCTGGCGACCCCGGCCGCCGGGCTTGAAGACTTCTATGCCGTGGTGTCGACCAAGATCTCCAGGGTCAAGATGGCGTTCATCTATCACGACTTCAGCGCCGACAAGGGCGGCGGCGGCTATGGTCAGGAAATCGACGTGGTTGCCACCACCAAGATTCACAAACGGGTCACCTTCGGGCTCAAGTTCGCGGCCTATAATGCCGACAATGCCGGCGCCGGCCCGGTCAACAACGACGTACAGAAATTCTGGACCTGGTTGGGGCTGAAGTTCTAAGTCCTCCCCTTACTTGTTCAGCCCCTTCCCGCGCCCCGGCCGGTTCGCCCCGGCCGGGGCGCCTTATTGGCGGCACATCTTCCCGGGATCAGAACAGACCGGAAATACGACCCGCCTCGTCGACGCGAATGTTTTCCGCCGCCGGCTGACGGGGCAGGCCCGGCATGGTCATGATCTCGCCGCAGATGACGACCACGAATTCGGCGCCGCTGGCAAGGCGCACCTCGCGGATGGGAACCACGTGGTTCGAGGGCGCGCCCTTCAGATTGGGATCGGTCGAGAAGCTGTACTGGGTCTTGGCGACACAGACCGGATAATGGCCGAAGCCCTTGTCCTGGAGATCGCGGAACTGGGCCCGGATCTTCTTGTCGGCAATGATGCCCTGGGCGCCGTACATGCGCTGGGCGATGGTGCGCGTCTTGTCCCACAACGGCATGTCGTCCCCGTAAAGCGGCGTAAAGGAATCGGCGCGCTCGCTTTCGCAGAGGCGGGCGACAGCCTCGGCCAGGGCCTCCGCGCCGGCGCTTCCCCGGGCCCAGTGGGTGCATTCGATGGCCTCGACATCGAGCTCGGCGCAGCACTGGCGCACGAGGTCGATCTCGGCGTCGGTGTCGGCGCCGAAGCGGTTGATCGCCACCACCAGCGGCAGGCCGAAGCAGCGGACGTTCTCGACATGCCGGGCGAGATTGGCAAAGCCTTTCTCGATGGCCGCCAGATTTTCCTGGGTGAGCGCATCCCTGGCCACCCCGCCATGCATCTTCAGCGCCCGCACCGTCGCTACCATCACCACCGCATCCGGGTCCAGACCCCCCTTGCGGCATTTGATGTCGAAGAATTTTTCCGCCCCCAGATCGGCGCCGAAGCCGGCTTCGGTGACCACATAATCGGCAAGCTTGAGCGCCGCCCTGGTGGCAATCAGCGAATTGCAGCCGTGGGCAATGTTGGCGAACGGCCCACCGTGAATGAACGCCGGGCTGTTTTCCAGCGTCTGCACCAGATTGGGCTTGAGCGCGTCTTTGAGCAGCGCCGTCATCGAGCCTTCAGCCTTGAGGTCGCGGGCATAGACCGGTTCGCGGGCCCGGGTATAGCCAACGGTGATATTGCCGAGCCGGCGCTGAAGGTCGTTGAGATCGGTGGCCAGGCACAAAATCGCCATGACCTCGGAGGCCACCGTGATGTCGAATCCGTCCTCGCGGGGAAAGCCGTTGGCCACCCCGCCCAGCGAATTGACGATGCCGCGCAGCGCCCGATCGTTCATATCGACAACCCGGCGCCAGGTGATGCGCCGGGCATCGAGCCCCAGCTTGTTGTTCCAGTAGATGTGATTATCGATCATCGCGGCCAGCAGGTTGTTGGCGGCCCCGATGGCATGAAAATCGCCGGTGAAATGAAGGTTGATGTCTTCCATCGGCACGACCTGCGCCAGCCCGCCGCCGGCGGCGCCCCCCTTGAGGCCGAAGCACGGCCCCAACGAGGGCTCGCGAATGCAGATCAGCGTCTTGCGCCCGATCCGGTTGAGGGCATCACCCAGTCCCACCGTCGTCGTCGTCTTGCCCTCGCCGGCGGTGGTCGGGGTCATCGCGGTGACCAGCACCAGCCGGCCGTTATCACCGTTCTCCATCGCTTTGAGATAATCGAGCGACAGCTTGGCCTTGTAATGGCCATAAGGCTCGAGATGCTCGGGTGCGATGCCGAGGCGAGCTTGAGCCAGCTCGAGAATGGGGCGCATGTCTGCGGCCTGGGCGATCTCGATGTCGCTTTTCATGGTTTTCCCGGTCTTTGTTCTGTCGGTCGTGTTCGCAGCCATCGGTTCAATCCCGCTTCTGTCAATATGCTCCGTCCGGGCGCATATGAGCCTCGGAAAACGGCCCAGCTCCGGCAGCTTCTGCAAGCCGCCGCATGGCTGGACCAGCCGCCCCAATTTAGTGCCCGGTTCGACCAGAGGCCAGCCAAACCAGATCAACTTATCGTGGTATGATGCTGGACCCGGAGACCGGCCACCCTGGTGACGGGCAATGAACCACCGGTCTCATCATCGTGAACCGGTGCCTTGCCGGGGCCGGAGATCATCGCCACCCGACCATCCGGATTGCACGAATCTCCGTCCCTTCATCGCCAGCGGCGGGGCGCTGCGACGATTTGAAGCGCCGGGCGCTGCCCCATCGGCGGCCTTGCATGTTATCATTACTATAAGCGCGGCCGTCTATGTGCTGGTCGCGACGTAGGTTTGTGTGTGCAAACGGAACAGCGATGAAAACCATTGAACTGACCACCGACGTACTCGTCATCGGCGGCGGGCTGGCCGGGGCCAACGCCGCCATGGGCGCCGCCGAGCATGGCGCCCGAGTGATCGTCCTGGACAAGGGCCATATCGATCACAGCGGCGACATTGGCGGCGGCGTCGATCATTTCCTCGCCTACCTCGACGAAGGCGAAAGCTGGGACACGGCCGACGGCTTTCTGTCCTACGTCGAGCGCGTCGGGCGCGGTACCGCCCACCTGGATTACATCGAATCGCTCTACTGCGCCGAACTGTCGGACGCGATCGAGCGCATGGCACGCATCGGCAATCCCCTGTGCCGGCCGGACGGCAGTTTTTACCGCACGGCGTCCATGGGCCAGCCGGGGCCCTACTGGATCAATTTCAACGGCAAGAAGCTGAAGCCCAAGCTCGGCGAAGCGGTGCGCAAGCTGGGCTGCATGGTGATCGCCCGGGTGATGACCCTCGATTTGCTGACCCGCGACGGGGCGGTGGTCGGCGCCCTCGGCTTTCACGTGCGCACCGGCAATTTCTATGTGATCAACGCCAAGGCGACGATCATCGCCACGGGGAATACCAACCGGCTCTACGAAAACCCGCGGCTCAATCCGTTCAACAGCTGGCTGTGCCCGTACAACACCGGCGACGGGCAGATGATGGCGTTTCGCGCCGGCGCCGCGCTGACCAACATGGAGTACATGCGCATGACGCTGCTGCCCAAGGGTTTTGCCGCCCCCGGGTTCAACGCGCTGGTCGGCATGGGTGGGCGGTTTCTCAACGGGCTTGGCGAATATTACATGGAGAAAAACCACCCGATGGGCAATCGGGCGCCGCGCTACGACGTCGTGTTCAACAGCCTGCATGAGTTGCGCAACGGCCGCGGGCCCTTGTACATCGATTGCCGGCACCTCGACGAGAAGGACATCACCCATCTCGAGACCACGCTGGGTTACGACAAGGACACGCTGCCCGAATATTTCGAGCAACGCGGCGAGGACCTGCGCAAGGCGCCGGTCGAGATCACCATTTCCGAAGGCATGCAGGCGGGGCCGACGGAAGTGACCGGCAGCGGCATCAAGATCGACGGCGAGGCAGCTTCCACCGTGCCCGGCCTTTTCGCCTGCGGCGACTGTGCCGATCACAACCGCTGTGTTCACGGTGCGATCACCGGTGGCTATCGGGCCGGCAAGTCGGCGGCCCGTCATGCGGCCGGTCAGAGCCATTTCAATCCACCGCCCATGCCCCGGATCCGGGAAATGGCGGACCGCTTCATCGCCCCCCTGCATCGCCAGACCGGCCACCCCTACCGGCAGATCGAGGAGGCGGTGCGCAAGATCATGGCCGAGCATGTCGGCCCGATGCGCACGGAAACCGGCCTCAAGGCCGGCCTCGCCAAGCTCGAGAAACTGGAGACCGCCCTGGACGAGATCAAGGTCGACAACCTGCACAACCTCATGCGGGCGCATGAGACGCGCTCGATCCTCAATGTCGGCAAGGTGATGGCCAGCGCCGCCCTGTTCCGCAAGGAAAGCCGCAACAAGCCCTATCACCATCGCCTCGACTTTCCCGAGACCGATGACGAGAACTGGTGCGGCCTGGTGGTGATCCGCAAGACCGGTGAGGCGGTTGCCTGCTCGTTTGAGCCGGTGCACAGCCACCATTGATGAAGGGTGCGTAGCCAATGCCGGTGATGTTCGATCTCGACAAATGCGATGGCTGCGGGCGTTGCGATGCGGCCTGCCCCGGCGACGTCATCCGGATCGCCCGGCCCGAGGCGCGCGGCCGCAAGAAGACGCCGATGCTGGCCTTTCCGGACGAATGCTGGCATTGCGGGTCGTGCCGCCAGGTCTGCCCGGAAGATGCCATATCGGTGGTCTTCCCGCCCGACATGCTCAGTATCTGAGACCGCAGCCCGATGAGTCACGCTCATCGGGCTTCGGCAAGCGCGACCGCGCGCCCGAGCCCTTGCGAGGAAAGCCGAGTGAGCGGACGCAAGCGCCGGCGTTTGAGGCGCTCGTTGATCGGTCACGATCAGCCAGAACCGGTATGAGTCTGATTCGGATCTGATTCCGACGTGGTCTTCGGGATGCCGCCCTCAGTCGTGAGAGGCGACGACGGCAAGGCGCGGTTCGCTTCGGCGCTCGACAAATTCGTGGCCGGCCGGCTTGTAGCCTTCGACCAGGGTTTCCAGAAGTGCTTTCACGCGGGCCGCATTGCCGGCGATCGTTGCCGCCTCCAGGGCGGCCAGATCATCGGACAGTTGCGACCAGGGCAGAAAGGCCTCTTCGGCGCGCATGATCGCCGGGTGCAGCGTGCCCGAGATATTCTCCCCGATGAACAACTCCTCATGGAGCTTTTCGCCCGGGCGCATGCCGGTGACCCGAATCTCGATATCGCCGTTGGGATTGTCGGCGTCCGCCACGGTGAGCCCGCTCAGGTGGATCATGCGGCGCGCCAGATCATAGATCTTCACCGGCTCGCCCATGTCCAAGAGAAAGACCTCGCCACCCTGGGCCATGGCGCCGGCCTGGAACACCAGTTGCGCGGCTTCCGGGATGGTCATGAAAAAGCGGGTGACTTCCGAGTGCGTCAGCGTGATCGGCCCGCCCTCGCGGATCTGCTTGCGGAACAAGGGCACCACCGAGCCCGCCGAATCCAGCACATTGCCGAAACGCACCATGGTAAAATGCGTGGTCACGCCGCCACCGCCGGCTGGCGCCGCCTCGTGGTGCAGGGCCTGGAGAACCATCTCGGCCAAACGCTTGCTGGCCCCCATCACATTGGTCGGGCGCACCGCCTTGTCGGTGGAGACCAGCACGAACTTGCCGACGCCGGCGGCTTGCGCCGCACGCGCCACCGCCAGGGTCCCGAACACGTTGTTGCGTACGCCCTCGCAAGGATTGAACTCGACCAGCGGCACGTGTTTGTACGCGGCGGCGTGATAGACGGTCTGGACCTGGCAGCGGCCAAGGTGATGCTGCACCAGGTCGCGGTTGGTGACATCGCCTAAAATCGGGATGATCTCCGCCTCCAGGTTCTCCCGGGCAATCAGGGCGGCGAGTTCCTGTTCGATGGTATAGAGCGCGAATTCGGTATTCTCGAGAATGGCCAGACGCCGCGCCCCATTCATCACCGCCTGCCGGCACAGCTCGGAGCCAATCGAGCCGCCGCCGCCGGTGACCATCACCGACTTGCCGGCAATGTCGCGGGCCAGCAGGCGCTCGTCCGGCGTATGGCGCCGGCGCCACAGCAGGTCGGCGGCCTGCACGTCGCGCAGATGATCGATGGTCACCTGGCCGCCGATGATCTCGCGCACGCTGGGCAGCATCTGGACCTTGACGCCGAGGGTTTCCAGCTCGGTCAGAATCTCGGCACGGCGCCGGCGCGAGACCGAGGGAATGGCCAGAATGATGCGGTGAATGCGCTTCTTGGCGACAATCCGGGCGATCTCGGAGGCCGGGTAGATCTGGCAGCCGTGAACCCGGCGCCCGGCCAGCTTGGGATCATCGTCGAACAGCGCCACGACCTGTAGAAGCGTGTTGTCGGTGAGCGCATTGAACAGCTCCAGCCCGCCATCGCCGGCGCCGTAGATGGCGGTGCGCTGGCGTGCCGCCTGGCCGGGCACGGTGGAGGACGCGATCATGCCCTTGGCCAGCATGCGAATGCTGGCGCAGCCCAGAATCATGTAGGCCCAGAGCGTGATCAGCACGCTGAGCGGAACCACCCTGTCGAGCAGATAAGCGCCGAGCGCCTGGGTGAGGATCACTGCGAAGGTGACGCTTTTCACCGTCTCGAACAGGATGACGCCGCCGGCATAGCGAACCATGTGACGGTACAGGCGGAAGGACAGGAACACGCCGAGGGTGACGATTACCGCAAGTGCCAGGAACGGCAGATATTCGGCCAGGGTGGCGGCAGGCCAGAAGCTTTCCTCGGCGGTGGCAATCGCCGCGTAGGTGCCGATCAGCACGATGGCAACGTCGGCCGCCCCCATCAGCAGATACTTCACCCACCGCGGCCAGTTGACGATATTGCCGATGTTGATCATGTGTGGCCGCTTCCTCCCGAT
>CAZZKF010000073.1:0-12020 GCA_964654995.1 uncultured Alphaproteobacteria bacterium
CGCCGGCGGCCTCGGAGACCTCGAAATAGTCGTGCCCGTCGATCAGCACGCCGGGCATGCCGAAGGCGGCGGCGCGGTTGACGATGTCGCCGCAGGCAATGGTGTAGTCGGCGCCGGTCGATTCGGCGTAGCCGTTGTTTTCATAGACGAAAATCGCCGGCACCTGCCAGATGGCGGCGAGGTTCATGGACTCAAAGACACTGCCCTGATTGGACGCGCCGTCGCCGATAAAGGCGATCGCCACGCCGGTCTCGCCCAGGGTCTTGATGGTCAGCGCCGCACCGACCGTCAGCGGCGCACCGCCGCCAACGATGCCGTTGGCACCCAGCATGCCGCGCGCGATATCGGCGATATGGATCGAGCCGCCCTTGCCCCGGCACAGGCCGTCTCGCCGGCCGTAAATCTCCAGCATCATGGCCTGCGGGTCGCTGCCGAACGCAATGCAGTGACCGTGGCCGCGATGGGTGGTGGCGACGTAATCGCGGCCCGGCTCCAGATGTTCGAGAACGCCGACGGCCGCCGCCTCCTGCCCGGCCGACAGGTGGACGAACCCGGGAATGTCGCCGCTGGCGAATTCCTCATGAAGACGGTCCTCGAAGGCCCGGATGGTGCGCATCGTGCGATACGCCCCAAGCAACTCTTCGCGACTGCGTTGCACGTTTCTGCACTCCCTCCGTAATTGACTGGCCGCGCTCGATCGTCCTTGTCCACATCCCTAGCACGGGCAGGCGCGCCCGGGATGACGCAACCTGCCTAGAATGCTTGCTAATTTTGCCAGGCCACGGTGCGGCGCACGGCCTCGATGACCCGCGGCGCGTCGGGCACATAGATTTGTTCGAGATTGGGCGCCGCCGGGATCGGCACATGCGGCGGGGTGATCCGGGCAATCGGCGCCTTCAGGGCGCCGAAGGCGTGTTCGGCCACCAGCGCCGCAATGTCGCCGGCCATGCCGCAGCGCGGGCCGGATTCATCGACGATCACCAGCCGACCCGTCGCCTCGACGCTTTCCAGGATGGTTTCGTCATCCAAAGGCGTGGTGGTGCGGGGATCGATGATCTCGCACTCAATGCCGTCCTGCGCCAGGGTGTCGGCTGCCTCCTGCACCACATGCACCATGCGCGAGAGTGCCACGATGGTCACATCGCCGCCGTCGCGGACGATGTTGGCTTCGCCGAACGGGATGGCGTAGGGCTCGTCGGGCACGTCCTCGCTCATCTCGTACAAGAGCTTGTGCTCGCAGAAGATCACCGGGTCGTCGTCGCGGATGGCCTGGATCAGCAGCCCCTTGGCGTCATAGGGGCCGGACGGGATCACCACCTTCAGGCCGGCGAAATAGCTGAAGATCGGATAGAGCGTCTGCGAATGCTGGGACGAGATCGACAGCCCGGCGCCGATCATCGTGCGCACGGTCAGGGGCAGCCGGTCCTGGCCGCCGAAGATATAGCGGTACTTGGCCGCCTGATTGCAGATCTGATCGAAACAGACGCCGACGAAATCGCAGAACATCAGGTCGGCGATCGGGCGCAGGCCGGCAGCCGCCGCGCCGATGGCACAGCCCATGTAGCCGGCCTCGCTGATCGGCGTGTCCAGCACCCGGTGCTCGCCGAAGGTGCCGATCAGGCCCTTTGTGACCCCCAGCGGCCCGCCCCAGGCATCGCGCTCGCCGCCCGCGCCAGCGCCGCCGGCAATATCCTCGCCCATGACGACGACGGTCTCGTCGCGCCGCATTTCCTGAAAAATCGCCTCGTTGATCGCCTGACGGTAACTCTTGGCCGGCATGTCACTGAATCCCCTGGTAAGCCCTACAGCTCGCTGACATAGACATCGCGCTCCAGGTCCTCGGCCGGCGGCAATGGCGCGGCGATCGCCTGCGCATAGGCGTCCTCGATCACTTGCGCCACTTCCGCATCGACCGCATCCAGTTGCGCGTCATCAAGCAGGCCGGCTGCCGTGACCCGGGCGCGAAAACGTTTCAGGCAGTCCTTGTTGGCGCGATAGTCCTCGACCTCGCCGGGCGGGCGATAGGTCTGGGCATCGCCCTCGAAATGGCCGTAATAGCGCCGCTGCTTGAGCTCAATGAGGCTGGGGCCGTCGCCGGCACGGGCGCGCGCGACGGCCGCGCGCACCGCCTCGTAGACGGCGAAATAGTCGTGGCCGTCGACGATCTCGCCGGGCATGTCGAAGGCGCCGGCACGGCGCGCGATGTCCTTGCCGGCAATCGCGTAATCGGCGGCCGTCGATTCGGCATAGCCGTTGTTCTCGAACACGAAGATCACCGGCAGCGTCCAGATCGAAGCGAGATTGAGGGCCTCCGAGACCACGCCTTGATTGGCCGCCCCGTCGCCGATCAGCGCCACCGCGACCCCGCCGGTCCCGAGATTGCGCATCGCCAGCGCCGTGCCGCAGGCCAGCGCCGCACCGCTGCCGACCCCGGAGTTGGCGCCTGAGAGCCCGTGTTCGCGGTCATGCAGATGGGCCGAGCCGCCGCGCCCCCGGCACAGGCCGTCGCCGCGGCAGTAGATTTCCTTGGCCACCGCCACCGGGTCGGCGCCCTTGGCCAGCGCCGGTCCGTGCGCCCGGTGGGTGGAATGCAGCACGTCGCGCTCGCTCAGGTTGGCGCAGACGCCGGCGGCGGAGGCCTCCTGGCCGACATAGAGATGGACGAAACCGGGCACACCACCGGCGGCGAACTCGACATGCATGCGCTCATCGAACTCGCGCATCAGGCGCATCGAACGGTAGGCGGCCAGCAATTCCTCACGACTTTGTTGCATGCCCCTGCCTCCTCAACTCTCCGCCGGCGCCATCACGGCCGGCGGATCGGGTCGCTGCCATCCCAGTCGCGGGCGGCGGCCGCCATGTTGCCGAACAGATCGGCGACCTTGGGTGTCCACTCGATGAGTTCGATCATGCCGCCCAATTCGGCCACCGTATCCATGTAGGCAAAGCGGTCGCCGACCGCGACGCGCCCAGTGAACGCCAGCTCGTGGCCCATGTCCCGGTAGCGCGCAACGTCGTCGTCGAAGGTGTCGGTGGCGACGCCCCAGTGGTGGAATCCTTCGCCGTCACGCCCGTGAACGTCGCGGTAGACGGACGGCCCATCGTCGTGCTGATAGATGAACTCGACGCAGACCCCGCCGGAAAAGCCGAGCGCGATCGAAATGTCGGGATCGGTGGGCTGACCGCGATAGGTGGTGTCCATCGCCTGGAAATGTTCGAGCACGAAGAACGGCCCGGCGTTCATGTGCTTGATCCAGCGCTCCAGCGCCGCATCGAGGTCCTGCACGACATAGGCGACCTGCAGTATCTGTCCGACCGGTTGGATCATCTGCTGTCCTCCGCAAAACTGTTCTAGGGATTGAGGTTCATGCCGCCGTCGACGACCAGTTGCTCGCCGGTCACATGCCGCGATTCCTCCGACACCAGATAGAGGACGGCATAGGCGACATCATCCGCCGTGCCCATTTCGCCGAGCGGGATCTTCTTTGTGAGCCCGGCGCGCACTTCATCGACGCTGGCGCCCACCTGTTTGGCCAGCTCGGCCGACAACTGATCGTGCATCGGTGTGCGGATCTGCCCGGGATGAATGGAATTGCAGCGGATGTTGTAGCCGGCCTGCGCGCAGTGCAGCGCCACCGACATGGTGAGCTGGCGGACCGCCGCCTTGCTCGCCCCATAGGCGGTGATGAACGGGGTGGCCACCAGCGCGGCAATCGACGAGATGTTGACGATGGCGCCGCCGCCCGAATCCCGCATCGCCGGAATCGCGTGCTTGCAGCCCAGAAAGATGCCCGTGGCATTGACCGCGATCACCCGGTTCCAGGTCTCGAGCGGCGTCGTCTCCGGGTCGTTGCCGGGGCCCGCTTCGCCAATGCCGGCGTTATTCACCAGAATGTCGAGGCCGCCGAATTCGCCCATCACGTCGGTGATCAGGGCCTGCCAGCCGGCCTCATCGGCAACGTCCTGGGCGCGAAAGCGGGCACCGATGGCGTCGGCCGCCTCCCTTCCCGCCTGTTCGTTGACGTCGGTGATCGTCACGCGCGCCCCTTCGCGGACCAGAAGCGCAGCCGTAGCCCGGCCCAACCCCGAAGCCCCGCCGGTGACGACTGCGATCTTGCCATCCACGCGTCCCATCTCCGCCCCTCGCGCGCTCACGAGGCCGGGCTGTGGCGGGACGGCAAGCCGGCGGTCGTGCCGCCGTCGACGACCAGCGCCGAGCCGGTGATCATGGCCGCCTCATCCGAGGCCAGGAACAACACCGCGTCCGCCACCTCCTGCGGCTTCGCCACCCGCCCCAAAGGCACCAGTTCGGCCATGCCGGCGAGCATTGCTTCACGCCCGCCGAGCGCTTCGGCCACCGGATCGAGCATTTCGGTATCGACATAGGTCGGGTGGACCGAATTGCAGCGGATACCAAGCCCCCGGGCGGCGCAATTGAGCGCCACCGACTTGGTCAGCAAAGTCACGCCGCCCTTGCTGGCGGCGTAAGCCGCGATGTCGCCGCCGCCGACCAGCCCGGCCACCGACGAGATGTTGATGATCGAGCCGCCACCCGCCTCGCGCATGGCGAGGACCGCGTGCTTGCAGCCGAGAAAGGTGCCGGTGAGATTGACCGCCAGAACCGCGTTCCAGTCGCCGAGCGAGGTGTCCCAGAAATCGCCGGCAACGCCGATGCCGGCGCAGTTGACCAGAATGTCGAGGCCGCCGAAGTCGGCAACCGCGTGCTCGACCGCCACCACCCAGGCGTCCTCATCGGTCACGTCGAGGGGCACGAACAGGGCGGATGCGCCGATATCACGCACCGTCGCCTGGCCGCCGTCCGCGTTGATGTCGGCCACCACGACGCGCGCGCCTTCGCGGGCCAGCGTCCGGCACACCGCCCGGCCGATGCCCGAGGCGCCGCCGGTAACCAGGGCGACCTTGCCATCGACACGCATCGCCCTACCCCTTGCCCAGTGCGGCCAGATGCCGGGCGATACACGCCAGACCCTGGCGGCCGGCATCGAGCGCCCCGGCAAACGACAGGAAGCCGTGGATGGTGCCCTCGAAACAGACCTGCTCGACCGGCACCCCGGCCGCTTTCAGCCGCTCGCCATAGGCCTTGCCTTCATCGACCAGCGGGTCATGGCCGGCGGTGAGGATCAGCGCCGGCGGCAGGCCGCTCAAGTCCGCGGCAAGGATCGGCGAGGCCCGCGTATCATCGGCCTGATCCGGGGCCTCGAGATACATGTCGGTGAGCCACACCATGTCGTCATAGGACAGGAAATAGTCGCCGCCGCCGAACGCCTTGCGCGAGGCATAGTCGGCATCGACGTGCATGTCCACGACCGGATAGGCAAGGATCTGGGCGGCGATCGCCGGGCCGCCGCGATCCCGGGCCATGAGGCTGACGGCGGCGGAAAGATTGCCACCCGCTGAGTCGCCGGTGACCGCGATGCGCCCGGCATCGCCGCCGAGCTCATCGGCGTGACCGCTGGCCCAGACGAGCGCCGCGAAACAATCCTCGACAGCGGCCGGAAACTTGTGCTCGGGCGAGCGCCGGTAATCGACATTGACGACGATGACGTGGCCCTCGGCGCAGTAATAGCGGGCCATGGAATCATGGGTTTCCAGATCGCCGAGCGCGAAGCCGCCGCCGTGGAACAGCAGCAGGATCGGCGGGCGGGCGGGCGTATCGCCGGCCTCGGGCCAGTAGATGCGCACCGGCACCTCGCCCGCGGGGCCGGGGATGGTGCGGTCGATATGGCGGGCAACCGGCGTCGGCGGGATATCGAGCATGCCCGACATCTGCCGCAAGGCTTCGCGCGCCGCCTCGACGGAAAGCTGATGAAGCGGCGGCTGGCCGCCTTCCTCCATCTGCCGCAGCAGGGCGACGGTCTGGGCATCGAGGGTCATTATCCGCCCTCCCCCCGGCCAGCGGCCGGCGGCGCGGTGAAAAACAGCCGCAGCTCGGTGCCGATCCGGATCGGCCCGGCGGGATCGAATTCGGTGAAATGATTGCGCTCGATAAAGGCGCCGCGGGCGCCGGCGAATGCGCCGCTGCCGCCGACGATCAGGCCGCGGCCGTCCGACCCAGGGCCGACGCTGGTGGTCATGTCATACTCGCCCTGCCAGCTCTCGCCGGTCTCGAGCGCCGGGCCCATGATCTCGGCGGCGAAGCTGCCGGATTGCTCCTGCTCGACCAGAAAAACCGCACCGCGCCCCGGGATCACCACCGTCCACACCGTGTCCCACACGGCCTTGCCGGTCATGAAGGTCTCGGCCATGTCGGGCGGAAAGACCTCGAGCTCGGAGGCAAATCCGATGACCTCGCCTTGCCTGTTGCGGACCTTGGCGAGAATGCCCATGGACGTCCTGATCGCCGGTTCCTCGAAGCGGGGAATGCCCTCGGGAAAGGGCTTCAGGAACATGCTGCCGTCATTGGTCAGCGCCACCCCGTCATCGGGAAAGGTGAGGAAGAAGGACTCGACGGTTTCCTTTGCCGCCTCTTGCCTGGCCGCCCCGGCCGGTGGTGCCGGGGTCTTGCCGGCATCGCCGGCATCGCGCCCTCCTGTTCCGATCCAGGCCCAGGCAATGCCGGCGCCGGCGATCAGGCCGATGGCGGCCGCGCTCCAGTTGTTCATGGCCTTTCCCCTCGATCCTCTGCAGTGGCGATCGATCCCCGCAGACAGCTTGCCGCCATACGTGTCTCCGGTCCAGTCCCCGCCAATCATGCGGCCATCCAGCGAGCCACGAAAGAAACGGTCCGGGACGGGATGACCCCGCCCCGGACCCAGACCGGTGAGGTCAGAACTGCTTCTTGAGACCCATGCCCCATTCGCGCGGCCGGCCGTAAACGGCTTCCGCGGTCCCGAAACTGTCGAGCGCCGCCAGGCCGTTGGCGATATAGCGCTTGTCGGTCAGATTGGTGCCAAAGACGAACACCTGCCAGCCGCCGCCGACGTGCTCGAAGACGAGGCGCGCATTGAACCGGCTGAACCCGGACTGGGCGATGAACGGCGTATTGACGTTGTCCTGGAAGTAGCTGGACGTATAAACCCAATCGCCGCGCAGGCTCACGAGGCCGGAATCGCCCACCGGGAAGGCGTACTGGATGCTGGCACTGGCCGTCCATTTGGGGGTTTTCGCCGGCACAGTATCAAGGGTGATGCCGACCACCCCGGCCACCAGCCGATCGAACTGGAAGTCGGTGTAGCCCAGGCTGCCGGTGATATCGAGGCCGGTGGCGGGGCGCGCATGCAGCTCGGCCTCCAGCCCCTTGACCGTCGCCTTGCCGGCGTTCTGGATCAACAGGATCAGGTTGCCGGATTCATCGGCGTTGACGCTGCCGAGCTGGATGTCCTTGTACTTGTTGAGAAAGCCGGTGACGTTGAGCACCAGGCGGCGCTCGAAAAGCTGCGACTTGACGCCGATCTCATAGGACGTGAGTGTCTCCGGGGCAAAGGATTCCACCGCCGATTCCAGGATCGGCCGGCCGTTGAAGCCGCCCGACTTGAAGCCCCGCGAGACCTTGGCATAGGTCATCACGTCGTCCGACCAGCGGTAGTCGATGCTGCCCATCGGCGAGACCTCGCTCCAGCTGTCGCTGACGGTGGTCAGGGGCACGATGAAGGCGCCGCTGTTGATCCGCCTGTGCTCCAGCGTGTAGTCCTTCTGCTCGTAGGTGAAGCGCACGCCCCCCGTTACGTTCAGCCGGTCGGTGACCGCCAAGGTGCCCTGGGTGTAGGCGGCCCAGCTGGTGATGTCGATTTCGTTGTGGATGTCGAAATCGAGATCAAGCACGACATTGATCGGATTGCCCGGCCCGCCCGGCGCCGTCGGTGCCGTGAGCGGCGAGCCATCGAGCGGCCCGGGCAGGGCCTCGAGCGCCGCATAGAGGCCCGAGGCAAGCCGCACATCATTGTTGTCGGTGGCGTTTTCATCGAAGAAGAAACCGCCGATGATCCAGGTCAGCCGGTCGCTGAAGCTCACACCACTGATCTGGATTTCCTGGCTGAACTGGTTCTGGGTGTCCTGATCGAAGGTGTGCACGTACTGGTTCGGCGAGCCATCGCCGTCGCGGCCGAACTTGGCGTCGTTTTCGCGATAGGCGGTGATCGACTTGATGTGGACCGGCCCGGCATCCCAGTCGATGGTCGCCGAGATGCCCCAGACATCGGTGGTGTTGATGTTGGGCCCGGTGCCATAGGTCGTGAGCGGGTCCGAGGTGATGAACGCCGAGCTCATCGGCGTGCCGGCAGGCCCGCCGACCAGCGCGTTCCACAGGCCGCCGAGGCCGCCGAACTGGCCGGTATCATCGAAAAAGGCCAGCGTGGTCGGCGCCGATTCGCCGTTCCCTGTGGCGACATCGGCGCGGATGTTGACCTCGATGGTCTCGGATGCCAGCCAGCGGAGCGCGCCGCGCACCGAGGTGATGTCCTCGTCGCCCTGGCGGTCGATCACCTCGCCGGTGTTGAAGTCGAGGCGCTTGGCATAGCCGTCCCGGTTCTTGGAGGAAAACGAGAAACGCGCGAACAGCTTGTTTTCGATCACCGGGAAATTGAAGGTGCCGCGGCCGTCGATGCGGTTGAAGCGGCCGAAGGTGACCTCGCCGTAGCCGCTGACCTCGTCGGTCGGCTTCTTGGTGATCAGGCTGACCGCGCCGCCGATGGTGTTCTTGCCGAACAGCGTGCCCTGGGGGCCGCGCAGCACTTCGACGCGCTCCAGATCGAGCAGATCGAAGACCGCCCCGAAGGTGCGCGAATGGAACACCCCGTCGATATAGATGCCGACGCCGGGGTCGGTGGTGATCAGGAAGTCGGTCTGGCCGACGCCGCGCATGAAAATCTGCAGATTGTTGCCGCCGCCGCCGCCGCCCGGCGCGACGGCCATCACCACATTGGGGGCGAAGTCGCCGATTTCCCCGATGTTGGACAGGCTGCGCTCCTCGAGCGCGCCGGCCGAGAACGCGGTGATCGAGATCGGCGTCTCCTGCAGGCTCTCGGCGCGTTTGCGCGCGGTGACGATGATCTCCTCGATACCGAGCCCTTCGTCGGCCGCCGCCTCGTCTTCTTGCGCCGCCAGCGGCGGTGCCGCAGAGGCCAGCGCGATCAAAAAACAGGCTGCCGTGATCGCAATCGCACGGCCACCCCCCCTGGCCAGGCGTCGTGACCAGGCCGTTTCCGTTGCAAGCGTTTCCATGGCGCGTTATTCCCCTCTTCGCCAATTTCGTGTAGCATGCTAGCCTGTATTGGGACGCACGAGCCGGCCTGTGCCAATAGCGTAAATGGCTCATTTTTGGCGCCGCCCCGTTGCCTATCTATGAAAGGTGATCGGATTGCGACCCGTCGGGGCCGGGCCGAAGTAGGCGTGCGAGCGCGATCGAGGCGTATGACGAACCTGAGCGCAGCAGACTATCGGGGCGTGCTGGAAATCAGCGGCGCGGCGTTCGAGTGCGCCACCTACGCGGAATTCCAGCGCGAGACCCTGCGCCTGGTCGAGCGCACCATGGGCGCGCGCTCGAGCTGCTTCTTTCCGCTGACACCCTCGGCGTCCGGTCCGCCGGGGATTCGCAAGGGCGTCGGGCGCGGCGTCGATGAGCGCCGCGTCGATCATTACATCCAGTACTACCGCCGCTTCGATCCGCTGGTCACCCGCATCGGCTCCGACCGTCTGCCCGATCAGGGCGCGGTGGCGCAGTCGCATCACGTGGTCGGGCCGGAGCGGTTTTACCGCACCGAGTTCTATCACGATTTCCTGTGCCCCCAGGCGATCCACTACGTGCTCGGGGTGACGCTCTATCGCAACGGCCGGCCGGCGGCACTGATCGGGCTGCACCGGCCGAAAACCAAAGCCCCGTTCGGCGATCGCGAGATCGCCATTGCCGAGCTTCTGGTCCCGGCGCTTTCGGCGGCTCAGGAAAAATGCCTGGCGCACGACCAGATCGCCGAGCGCGAGGCGATCATGGCGGCATTATCGGCGCATCTGGCCTATGAAGGCGTGGTCATCGTCGACGCCGATCTGCGCACCGTCTATGCCAGCGACGGCGCCGCCGCGATTCTGGCGGCGCTGGCGGGCGGGCGCTCAGGCGGCGAGCCGCCGGCCCTGCCCGAGAGCCTCGAGATGGCCTGCCGGCGGCTCAAGCAGGCGCTGGCCTGGAACCGGCCGATCGACGGGCTCGACGCCCTCGACATCACCCCGCCGGACCAGAACCGCCGCTTCAACGTCCGCATCCGCCCGCTCGACTGCGGCACCGACGGCCTGCGGCTGATGCTCAGCTTCAAATGCACGGAAGACGACGTGGTGCGCCCCGACCGGATGAAGGAGCTGGGGCTGACCCGGCGCGAAATCGACATCGCGCAACTGGTCAGCATGGGGCTGACCAATCCGGAGGTCGCCGACAAGCTGTGCATCAGCGTCCGCACGGTCCAGAACCACCTGCGCTCGATCTACGAAAAGACCGGGGTCCACAACCGCACCAGCCTGGTCTACCGCCTGGCGCAGGCGGACTGAGCCGGGGCAGCATCCACCCACCGGACTGTTTTGCACCCTCCCGATATTTCCCCTCGGGGCCTGACCGAAGAAGCGGACCGGGTTCTGCAACAGAATGGCATCCTTGTCGACAGCATGTCAGACAGTGATTCCAGTTCTGTCTCATAGTCCTGTCTCATATGGTAATATGGAGGGGTGTGACATCAGCGGGATCCGTCGTTGTATGGACATGCCGGTTGGGACGGGGGCGCTGTCTTTGTCTGTCCCGCCCCACGCGGGCGCCGAACCGGTATTGCCGGCCTCGCTGAATGCCGTTGCATTTGCAGAGGGAGGGAACGTTCATACCTGGAGCATTTTCCGACACCTTCGCTCTCTCGCCGACCTCTCTGGCTCCTGAAGTGTGGCTGGCTGGTGGAGTTTTCTCCCTGAACGCGTCCTTGAATGGCAGGCCCCCACGGTTCCGGTTTCGGCCCGGGCTCCCCTGTGGCTCCTGGCCGTCGGCCTGCCCGTCCTGCTTTTCATCGGGCGAACAAATGCAGGCGCCAAGGCCGACCGACGTCCTCTGTCGGTGTTTCACCAACTCAGCTCGGGTCCCCGGGCCAGCAGATGGACCAACTCACGTACTTGGACTCAAAAACTCAGGAAAGCAATCATGCGAAAGACTGGACGTTTTGTACTGCTACTTGTACCGCTGCTCTGGACCTCGCTGGCATTTGCCGACGTCAGCCTGACATTCAGCGACGGATCCTTCGTAAGAACCAACGATCGTTACATGGTCGCCGGCGACAAGGAAGGATTCATCATCATTGAAACCGGCAAATCAGGCTTAATCATCGTGGATCACAAAGAGCGAACATACATGGAAGTATCAGAGACCTTCGTCGAGGATACGCACGCGATGATGGCCGCGAAGATGGAGCAGATGCTGGCCGCCATACCCCCGGAGCAGCGTGCGATGTTCGAGCAGTCGATGGCAGACATGATGGCTGGCGGCGGCGCGAAGCAAGAGCTTCCCAAGATGAACGTCCGGAAGACCGGCAAGCAGGATACGTTCGCCGGCCATACCTGTAGCGAAGTCGAAATCTCCTATGGCGATGGCGAGGTGGAGGAAATCGCCTGTGTCGCTACTGTGGACGAACTTGGCATTTCCGAGAGGGATTACGCATCTTTGGTTGCCGGCACGCTCTCTCTTTCACGCATGTCTAGCATGAACGGGGACGATAAAACGATCATGGATTTTGACGCCATGGGTGGAATCCCCATCAGAATACGTGACCTCAAGGATGGCGACGAAGACGCGCTCGTCTCGCTGAGCCATGAGAAGCTGGCCGACGACATGTTCGCCATTCCACCCGGTTACCGCAAGGTTTCCATGGAGGATATGATTAAGTGATCGTTGACCCGTGACCCGCCCCCTGAAATCCGGCCGATTGGGCGCCAGTCACCCGTCCGGGCAAGGATAGACCGTGAAACGCAGATGATTTAGGGACAAACGGATCATCTGGATGGTCAAGGAGCATGAGGCCGGCCCGCCAGCCTCCTCACGGAGC
>CAZZKF010000074.1:0-11923 GCA_964654995.1 uncultured Alphaproteobacteria bacterium
CAGGTGAAATTGCCGAAGACGGCTATTTTATGGTGATCTCGCGCAACTGATACTCGCCGGTGATCTCGCGCATGGACGGATAGTCCTTGGTGATTTCACGGGTTTGCTTGACCCTCTTTTCGCCCCATTTTTTCATGAAGGCCTCATATTTGGCCTGATTTGGGGCCAGATCGGCGGTGTTGTCGAACTTGACCACCAGCATCAGATTGAAATCGCCGCTCTGCGGCAGATCGCTGCGATAGATCGCATAATCGGCGATGTGCCCGAGTTCCTTGGCGACCTTGCCGGCGGCCAACCAGGTTTTCTTGATCCCCTCGAGATACTCGTCACCCATATTGGGATTGACCTTGACGGTGGTTACCGACCACACGGCATCACTGACGTCATAGTCCTTGTAAGGTTCGAGTTGTGCCCGGGCGCTCCCGGCTCCGAAAACCAACACCATGGCTGCGACTAGAATTGCGTAACGCATGCTCCCCTCCCTCGGAAAAGCCTCAGAATTTCTGGAAGCAGGAAGCATCCCCCAAAACCACGCCCCTTACAAGAAATTAGTATTAGAATAATTTAATTATTGTCATGGCCTATCCATAGTCATAATCCATTATAATGCGTGTAAAATCCGGTCTTATCGGCCTGCCGCCGCCGGTTCGCCGCCAGCCCGACCGCGCGGGCGCACCCCAAAAAGGGAATCCGAGCCCGAAAAGCGCCGCCGCTCAATAGCGCAGCCGCACTCCGGCCGAAACGGTGCGCGGCTGGGCGAGCGTGATCAGCCCATCGCCCGAGAGCGCCGCCTGGACGCGCACATCGAACAGGTTCCAGGCCTCGATAAAACCCTGCATGCGTGCGCCCAGATCATAGGCCAGCGACATATTAACGGTCGCATAGGCGCCGAGCCGGCGGCGGTTGAGATCATCGTCGAACTGGGCAGCGCCATAGCGCATCTCGGCGTGCAGGCGCAACCGCTCAACGGGCGTGGCGGTGGCGCTCAGCACCAGCTGATGGCGCGGCGACTGGGCCACCCGCTTGCCGGTGAGCGCGGCGGCGTCGCCGCCGTCCGAGACGCGGGCATCGACGAAGAGATAGCCGAGCCCGAGGGTCAGGCGGGTGCCAAAAAGCGGCAGCCGGGCGGCGACCTCGAGGCCGTCGGCCAAAACGGTGTCGATGTTGCGGCGCTGGCGCAGCACGCCGCCCGGAGGCACGAAGCCGGTCGGCGGGAAGAAGCCGGGGCCTTCGGCCAGCGTCACATTGGCCACTGCCCGCCTGAGCCAGTTGCGGAAATAGGCGAGTGTCAGATGCGCCCCTGCCCGCCCATCGATCGCCAAGCCGACATCGATGCCGTAAAGACGTTCCGGATCAAGGTTTGGATTGGCCTCGGTGATGTCGTTGCGCACCCGGAAGGGGCGGAAGTACTCGTTCAGGGTGGGCAGGCGAAAGCCGGTATAGGCCGCCGCCTTGAAGGCGAGCGCGCGTGTCATCCGGTGGCGCAGGCCGAGGCGACCGGTCGCCACCCAGCCGCTGCGGCGGGCAATCGCATCGTCGCGCAGCACGGCGCCGGTCGCAATGTCGGTCTCGAGCCGCTGGCCGTCGCTCAGCCGCCAGCGGTCGAGCCGGGCGCCGGCCGACAGCCGGGTGCCGCCCGCCTGCCACGACCAGTCGCCATAGACGCCGGCGATCAGTTGATGGCCGCCGGCCCGGCGTGTCCGCGTGAAACCGGCGCCGAGGTTGCGAAAGCGCTCATTGGTGCGCCCGGCGTTGCGCCGCAGGTCGCCGCCGAGCTCGAAGCGATGGGCGCCGGCGGTAAAGCCGACGAAGCCGTGGCCGCCGAAGCCGCTGGCCGGCACGTCGAACTGGTCGAGGACGGGGCGGGCGCTGGCCCGCGCGGCATCGACGGCGACGAAGCGGTTGCGGAACTGCCGGTCCTTGTAATAGAGCGTCAGCCCCCAGGAGACCGGCGCGGTGCCGGCCAGCCCTAAGCTGACATCCCAGGCCCCGGTGGCATTGGTGGCGCCTTCGATGCCGTTGACGCGGCGCTCCTCGAAGCGCGCAAGACGCAGTGTCGCCGTCACCGCCGTGCCGAGCGGTGCATCCAGCCGGCCGCCCAGGCGCCAGGCGCGGCTGGCGGCACGCACGTCGACCACCCCACGCTGTTCGGGGGCCAGCAGAAACGGCCCGTCGCTGTCGAAGCCGGCGCCATCCAGCATCAGCCGGGCGTCGCCCAGAGCAACGCCGACGCGGCCCCAGCCGTCGACGGTCCCGAGGCTGCCGAGGCGCGCTTCGCCGGCAATTCCGGCCTCGGCGCCCGAGGTCTGCAGGTCGATGGCCCCGGCCAGCGCCTGACTGCCCCAACGCACGGCGCTGCCGCCGCGCACCACCGCCGCGCCGGCCAGCGGCAGGCCGGAGAGTGCGTTCCAGTAGACCCAGCCGCCAAACGGGTCGTTTTGCGGCACGCCGTCGACCAGCACCAGGGTGCGCCCGGCGCCGTTGGGGCCAAGCCCGCGCAGGCTGACGCCCTGAATGGTGGGGTGCGCGGTGCGGCTGGTGGCGCGGCGAAACAGGGTGAGGCCCGGCACCTGACCGAGAATCTCGTCGAGCCGCGACGACGGCGCATCCTGCAGGTCGGCGGCCGAGAGCAGGGTGACGCTGCTGGCCTCGCGGCCCAGACGATGCCCGACCACCTCGATCTCGACAAGCCCGCCGGCTGCGGCCGCATCCGGCAGCGGCTGGGCGAGACCGGCGGCGCTGGCCAGAAGCAGGATCGCTGCGACGGCCCCGCCGCAGCACCCCGGCGCTTTTTGCCTGCTTGCCCGCGCCCGCCCCGGCGCAGGCCTCGCACGTCGCGCAGTCGGCATCACGGCGTCGAACGCCGCCCCAACCACCACAGCCAGGCAACACCACGGGCACCGGCCAGCAGTGCTTTCTCCACCATCTGTTCTCCCTGATCAGGACATCCGCCGGAACAAACGCCGCATTCACCCCGGCTTCAGGACTCGACCCCTTGCCCGCCATCCGCTTTGCGAAGCGAGAATACCAGAACGGAAAAGAAAATGTCTATCAGCGCCTGTTACGCAATGTTTCCGATGGCAGGCAGCCATAGCGACGCCTGTAGATCTGGGCGAAGCGTCCCGGATTGCTCACCCCGTAGCGCAACATGATGCTGGTTACGCTATCACCCGGCCTGGCGTTTTTCAGGGCGTTGTGAATCCTGGTCAGGCGGACGGAGCGGATATAGGCGGTTGGCGTCTGATCAAGAAAGCGCCGGAAACCATTTTGCAGCGTCCGCGCGGAAACCCCGGTTTCTCTGGCCAGATCCGCCATTGTGATCGGTTTGTCGCAGTAATTTTCAATATAGTCCCGAGCATGCCGGATATGCCGCGGTGTGGCGACAAGATTGCCGCTTCTCAGAAGCTCGCTGTAATTATGGTGATGGCCGTGCAAGAGCAGCGACAAGATCAGATTTGAATGATGTTGCTTGATATGATCAAGGTTCGGAACCGCTGCACCGTGAGCATAGAAATTCATTATGTATTTGAGAGTCTGAAGCCAGGTGGTGCTGTAAAAACGATTATGATTCATCGTCAGATCGAAGATCAGGGGTTCATGCAGCTCCTGATCCAGCAGTTCGCTCAGATGGCGCGCCATCTTTGCATGGCTGATGCGGGCAATGAGGCGGGTCCACGGCCCATCGGTAATGAGGCGCAAGGTCTGGTTGGGCGATATAACCGTCGTCACCCCGGGACGAACATTGGTTTCACGGCTTCCGTTATGGATATACCCCCTGCCATTGATGGTCGTCTGAACCAGGAAATCACAGGCCAGACCATCGGCATTAACCTCGACGGAGTTGCCGTAATGAAGTTTGAACAGGGCGGCATCGCCAAGAAAAAGACCGGTCAGCGACGAAGGCACATACTCTGACCGCCCCGTGACACGCAGACGGTGAGGCCACAGGAACTTGCTGATCAGCTCCTGG
This sequence comes from uncultured Alphaproteobacteria bacterium, assembly GCA_964654995.1. GTDB lineage: Bacteria > Pseudomonadota > Alphaproteobacteria > CAZZKF01 > CAZZKF01 > CAZZKF01. Next base: position 3,971 of record CAZZKF010000074.1, read on the forward strand.
GTTTCCCCCGGGCTGGAGACCTTGCCGAGCGATTGCCCCTGGAAGAATTCCCCTATGGCTGGCACGCTGGAAGCAGACATATTTCGTTCTCCCCCCATCGTTCAGCCCACTTTTGAAGGCTTAAAACGCACCCTTCCGAGCCACATTATGGTTTTCCCCGAAAATATACGTTCAGCACAAGAAAATCAATCGGCGCCCGGAGGTGATCCGGTCATTTTTGTGCGTGAATTGTATGATTCATGCGCAATTAGCATGGCAAACTGTCTGCTTCGTTTCTTAACTAAAAACAACCATTCACGAAAAACGGGAAGCGTTCCATGGAAACGACTTATAGAGACAGGTTGCCCGATGATCCCGCCATCAGCAACCCTGCTCGATCCGCTTTTTTTACCAGAAGCATTTCTTCAGGCTGCGCCCTGATGCTCGCGTTAAGCGCCTTTGCCGCGCCGGTCGTCCACGCCGCAGAAAATGACGCCCGCTCGAGCATGGTCATCGAGGAGATTATTGTAACGGCGCGCAAACGGTCGGAAAATCTGCAGGAAACACCAATTTCGATCACCGCTTTCACAGCCGGCAATCTGGAGGCGCGCCAGATCACCTCGATCTCGGAAATCGACGAAGCGACACCAAATCTCGTTTTCGATATCGCGGCCCCGTCATCGGGCAGCAATTCAGCGGCGTCGGTCTTCATCCGGGGCATCGGCCAGCTGGATTTCGTACCAACCACCGACCCCGGTGTCGGCATTTATGTCGATGGAGTCTATTACGCCCGTGCGGTCGGTGCAGCGCTCGATTTTCTCGACCTTGAACGGATTGAGGTGTTGCGCGGCCCCCAGGGCACATTGTTCGGCCGCAACACCATTGGCGGCGCGCTCAACATCATCTCGAAGCGACCGTCGGCGGACCCCGGCGGCAATGTTTCGATCACCGGCGGACAACGCAACCACCTCGACATTTCCGGCAATATCAATATCCCGCTTTCCGACAAACTGCTTACCAAGGTTTCCGTCACGAGCCGGAATCGCGACGGTTATGTCAAGGACCGCACCAGCGGCATCAAGTTCGGAGATGACAACACAGCATCCGTGCGCGGGTCTGTGTTGTGGAAGCCGACGGAAAACTTCGAGGCGCTGTTCATCGGGGACTATACCCGCGAGCGTGAAGAAAGCGCGCCCAATGTCCTTATTCAGGCCGATCCGACGCGCGCCTTCCCCGGGTTTCACAACAATGTGATCGTTGGCAACTGCGCGGTCCCCGAGACCAATCCCGCCTGCTTTTCCAGCGCCTATGTCGGCGCGCCGTTCCAGACAAATCAGGAGCAGAAAAGCGCATCAGATCTCGATTACTGGGGCCTGTCCATGACCCTTTCATGGAATCTCGACTGGGTGACCCTGAAATCGATCACCGCCTATCGCAATCTTGACAGCTATTCGACCCGCGATGCAGACCACGCACCCATGGTGATCTTCGAGACCACCGATCTCATTACCCAGGACCAGTTCAGTCAGGAGTTCCAGTTCAGTGGAACGGCCATCAATGAGCGGCTGGAATGGCTGCTGGGGCTTTATTACTTTGAGGAAAGCGCCAACAATCAGAATTTCGTCGATATTTCGGTCGGCTCTATCCTCAGCGGCGGTCTGGTCAAGAACGACAGCAAGGCGATATTCGCCCAGGCGACATACAGTTTTACCGAAAAACTCAAGCTCACGGGCGGCCTGCGTTATACGAAAGACCGCAAGAGATTTACGCCCAAACAGGTGACATTGACCAACATCGCCACACCAAGGGGGATCATGCCTCCCGGCATTCCGGTTCTGCCGGACGTGGAAAAGAAAACAACCGCCGGAGAATGGACCCCGATGGTCAACCTGTCCTATCAGTGGACCGACGCGATTATGACCTATGCCACCTATTCCAAGGGGTTCAAATCGGGCGGCTTCACCCAGCGCGTCTTTCCGCCCATCGTTCCGGCCCCCGGCCAGGATCCGGCCGAGGTCATACCGAGCTTTGATCCGGAGTTCGTCAAATCCTACGAAGTCGGGTACAAGTCCACCTTCTGGGACCGCCGGGTTCAGCTCAATGTGGCCGCCTTTTATACGGATTACAACAACATGCAAATCCTGGTCCGCGAGGCGGTGGCTCCGATTACGGTCAATGCCGCCAAGGCGACCATGAAGGGCGCGGAAGCGGAACTGATCATGATGCCGGCAAGTGGCCTGACCGTCACCAGCGGGCTGGGCTACCTGCACAGCAAATACAATGCGCTCGATGCCCGTGCGGTCGGCATAACGCTGAACAGTAAATTCGTCAACGCCCCCAAATGGACGCTTTCCGGGTCGGTTTCCTACGATATCCCGGCCAGCGCCCTCAAGGGAGTGGTCACCCCGCGTGTGGACGTGAGCTACACCAGCAAAATATACAATGATTCCGTCAACACACCGTCAGCCACGCAGAACGGCTATGCACTGGTCAATGCCAGCATCGCCTACCAGAATGACGAGGGTTCATGGCGGATGACTGCCGGGGTGCGCAATCTGACCAACAAGGTCTATCTGACACAGGCCTCGGCGAACCTGAATACCGGCGGATATGTGGAAGGGGTTTACGGCCGGCCCCGGGAATGGAGCCTGACTCTGAGAAAAGTATTCTAGGGCCCCGAATCAGAAGTTCGCATCATTCGTGGCGAGCGCCCGAAGAACTTCCGATTCGATAAGGACACTGGCAACTCCTTGAATCTCGTGTGGTTTATGGATTTGAAGTTCCTCACGGCGTCAGCCCCGATAATCAGAGGAACTTCAAATCCACCACACTAGGACAGATCGGCATCGGCCGCCAGATCGCCGGTGTGGGCGCGCGCATGGCCGACATCGACGACAACCGGTTCGCCGGAGCAGCCCGAAGCCTCGAAACTGATGTCCGAAAGCAGCGACTCCGTCACCGTGTGACCCGCCCCGGCGCAGGACTCGCACGTCGCGCCGCCGGCATCACGACGCCGAGCGCCGCCCCAGCCACCACAGCCAGGCAACGCCGATGCCGCCGGCCAGAAGCGAGGCCGCAAGCACGCCGGTCTTGGCGATGCGCAACAGATCGGGGCGCCCGGCGAAGGCAAGCTGGGCGATGAAGATCGCCATGGTAAAGCCGATGCCGGCGAGCAGGGAGACGGCGGCAATCTGGGAAAACCGCGTCCCGCTCGGCAACGTCCCCAACCCGAATTTCAAGGCCAGCCAGCAGGCACCGGTAATGCCGACGAATTTTCCCAGCACCAGCCCCAGTACAATGCCGCTGAACACCGGGTGGGTGAGCGTCGGCCCCAGCGTGTCCAGCTCCAGCGGCACGCCGGCGTTGAACAGGGCGAATATCGGCACCACGGCGGCCGCCACCGGCAACTGCCAGAAATGCTCCATGCGCTGCAACGGCGTCTCCACCCGGTCGATGCCGTTTCGCAGGGTCTGCAGGATGGCGCGCAGATCGATGTTGGTCAGCACATTGCCCCCCGCCCGCAGGCTGGCATCAAAGCGGGCCAGAAGCGCCTTGACCTGGACGCTGAAGCGGGCCGGATCGTACTTGGGGCGGGCGGGAATGGTGAACGCCACCAGAACCCCGGCCAGCGTGGCGTGCACGCCGGACTTCAGGAGCGCATACCACAGCAGCACGCCGATGACGAAATAGGGGGGCACCGAGCGGATACCGCCAAGATTGAACGCCACCAGGAGCGCCAGCAGGCCGAGCCCCGCCCACACCGCGCCGAGCACCAGGCCGTCGGTATAGAACAGGGCGATGACGATCACCGCGCCCAGATCATCGACGATGGCAAGCGCCACCAGAAAGGTGATCAGGGCCTTGGGTACGCGCGTACCCAGCAGCACCAGGGCGCCGATGGCAAAGGCGATGTCGGTGGCCATCGGCACGCCCCAGCCGCGGGCACCGGCAGTTCCCGCATTGAAAGCCACATAGATCAGCGCCGGCACGATCATGCCGCCCAGCGCGGCGACGATCGGCAGCGCTGCCTGGCGCGGCTCGGCCAGCTCACCGACCAGAATCTCGCGCTTGAGCTCCAACCCGACGAGGAAGAAAAACAGTGCCATCAGGCCGTCATTGACCCAGTGATGCAGGGTCTTCTCCAGCCGCCAGTCGCCAAAGCCGATGCCGAGAGGGATCTCCAGCATGCGCACATAGGCCTCGGCCAGCCCGCTGTTGGCCAGCACCAGGGCGACGGCGCCGGCCGCCATCAGCAGCAGGCCGCCGGTGCTCTGGCGGCGGATGAACTCCTCAAACGGGGTGAGCACCCGGTCGAAGGCCTTTTCCCAGGGTGCGTAATAGATGCCGTGCTCCGCCTTGCCCCCCTGTTCGCCAGGCGGTTTCGTGCCGGCTCGATCCTGGTCTTCCGGTCCCGCCATCGTGTCAGCGCCTTTCCCGTCTGTTTCCTCGTGCAAGCGCCACCAACCGGCCCGCGGTGCACGCTGCAAACCATAGCCCAGCAGGCCGGAGAGGAGAAGAGAGCCTGGCGTATCAACCGGCCCCGGCGCATCCGGACTGCCCCGCGCCGCTTGATCTTTTGCTATGGTGCGAGGCGGGGGCAAGTGGATGTCTTCGGGGAGGATGAATGATGCAGCTTCATGTCAGCTTTCGAGAGGCGCTGTGTGCCGGCCTAATGGCGGCGGCGGTGATGGCGGGCGCGGCGGTGCGCGCCGAAGAAACGGGCGCCAGGCCGCCCTGGTGGCCGTCCGAATGGGGGGCGGAGGATCAGGCCGGCGCGCTCAACCGACTAACACCCGCCAAGGTACTGGAGGCGGCGGCCCTGATCACCCGCGGCCAAGTCTACGACCTCGGCCGGGTGTTCGAGGATTCGATGCCGCTGTTCAGCCTCACCCCGCACCGGCGCAAGTACACGCTGGTCATTCCCGGCGGTCCGACCTATGGCCCGATGGGGGAAAACCGGCTGGTCTGGAACGAGGATTTCATCTCCGGCCACCTCACCCAGGACGGCACCCAGTTCGATTCATTCGCCCATATGGCGACGGTGCTGGGGGATCCGGCGGATACCCGCAACATCCGCTATTACAACGGCTTCCGCCACGCCGATATCGCCGATGCCCACGGCTTCAAGAAGCTCGGGACCGAGCATGTGCGCCCGATTTTTACCCGCGGGGTGCTGATCGACATCGCCGGCCTCAAGGGCCGGATGCTGGAGGGCGGCGAGGAAATCACCCTTGCCGACGTCAAGGCGGCGCTGGCCCGCCAGGGCCTGAGCGAGTCGGACATCCACGCCGGCGACGCGCTGTTCTATCACACCGGCTGGGGCCGCCTGTGGAAGGTGGATAACGACAAGTTCAATTCCTCGGTCCCGGGTCTGAGCCCGGCCGCCGGCGACTGGGTGGTGGCCCGCAAGGTGGTGCTGGTGGGCACCGACAACTGGGCGGTCGAGGCCATCCCCAATCCGGATGCGCGGCTGTTCGCCCCCAACCATCAGAAATTCCTGGTCGAGAACGGCATCCACATCATGGAGAACATGGATTTCTCGGCGCTCATCGCCGATAAGGTCTGGGTCTTCGCCTTCGTCTATGGCGCGCTGCCCCTGAAAGGCGCCACCGGCGCCCCGGCGCGGCCCTTCGCGGTGCGCTAGGATCGGCCGTTTACGGCGTAAAACTGATGACCGCGGCGCCGGAACCGTAGATCGGACCATATCCCAGCACCTCGGCCGATCGATAGCCACCGCCCAGCGCCCCAAGAATGAAATTGAGGTGCTTGAGCCCCATGTCGGCGCGGGCCTCCCTGGCATAATCCGCCCAGACGGCACGCAGGCCCTCGACATCGCCCGCCGCAATCAGGTCGAGCACCCGACGGTTCCATTCGTCCTCGCTCGCATCGGCGATGCGGTCGGCGGCAATGTCGATGTCGTGGCGAAAGAACGAACCCGACAACCCGCCGACACCGACCACCGCCACCTGCTTGCCCTGGGCCTCCGCCACCTGCATGGCGGTGGCGGCAATGGTCTCGGTCAGGGCGCCGTCGTGATAGAGGTTGTTCGACGTCATCACCATCGGCATGCGCCCGGGATTGAGGAAATGGGCGGCGACGATGGCGCCGGTATCGACCGGGAATCCGTCGTAGTCGACGGCCCGCGAGCGGACCCCGGCGTCGGTGAGCGCATCCACGCAGGCGAGCGCCAGCTCGACATCGGTGGTGATGTCGAAATCCAGCGCCCCGTATTCATGCCAGTTCTCGTCGACGTGACGGCCATGGAGCCGCGGCCGGGTCTGCCAGAGCTGATCGAGCACGGCGATCCACTGGGTGGAATACATCAGGATGACGTCGGCGCCCGATCGGGCAAGGCGTTCGCCGGCGCCGGTCATGGCCGCGGCCAGGGCGCCCCACGGCGGATTGTCGGGGCGCACCCGCGGCAGCGGCGAGCCGGGAACCAGAAAGGCGGCAACGGCGGGCATCAGATCCTCCGATCTCGGGACGGGAACACGCTCAGGCGGCCCGCGCCGGGGCGGCCAGACCGGCGTCGACCAGGTTCCATTCCATCACCGCGTTGCCGGTGCCGATGACCGTGCCGTATCCGTGCAGCTCGCCGGGAATTTCGGGATAGCCCATGGCCGCGAACATCCAGGTGAAGGCCCCGGATTTGACCTCCGCAAAGGCCTCGTCGATGAACCGGGGGAGCAGTTCGAAGACCTCGCGGGTGCGGCCCTGGCGCAGCAGTTCGATGATCCGCATGTCCCATTTGTAGCCGTCGTAATCGTGGGGGTGCTCCTTCGACATGTCCTCAGGAATCTCCGGCTCTTCATGGAAATGCCAGTGGCACAGGGTGTTGGAGGCCAAGAGAACGGCGCGCCGGCCGGTGTTTTCGATGCCGGCGCGGGTCGCCCGGCCGAGCCGCTCCATCTCGTCGAGCCCCTCGTCCAGCGTCAGGTAATAGGGCGAGTTGTTGGCGGAAATCCCGACCACCGGGATGTCCCACTGCGGGCGCATCATGTGCAGCGTCGTAATCGTGCCGTAATCGACCCGGAATTCGGGATTGCGCATCATCTTGGCGGTCAGCCCGGCGGCCTGGGCCTCATGGCAGATGGCTTCGGCCAGCTCGACATCGACATCGAGCTCGAAAGTGTAGCGAAACAGATTGGGAAAGATCGGATCGACCGATTTGCCGCTCAAGTGCTCGACGCCGAGGAAATGGTGCCCCTGCTGGGTCATCCAGTGCGGCGAGTGTACCAGGAGCACGTCCGGCGCCAGGCGTTCCAGGCTCTTGCGGGCGCGTTCATAGGCCCAGCGCAGCGGCTCCCAGCCGCCTTGCGAGCGCGGCTCGTTCTGGGGCGGGTTTTCGCCGTAGACCAGATGCGGCGGATGCGGCGCCAGAAAGCCGGCGATGATCTCTCCCTCGGCCATGATCTGCTCCCGTGGCTTCAGCGCGGCTTAAACGCCGTCACTTTCATCTCGATCAGCAACAGGGGGTGCGGCAGTTGATGGACGGCCACCGTGGTGCGCGCCGGGCCGCTCTCGTCGAAATATTCGCCGTAGACGTCGTTGTAGCCGGCAAAATCGTTCATGTTGACGAGAAAGCTGGTGACATCGACGACATCGGCGAGGCCGGCCCCGACGCCGCCCAGGATATCGCGGATGTTTTCGATCACCGCCCGGGTCTGGATCCGGATATCGAGACGCGCGGTGCCGACATCGTCGACCTCGGCGCCGGCGATCGAATTGTCGGCGCGCCGCGCACTGGTGCCCGAGACAAAGATGAAATCGCCGGCCCGCACGACATGCGGATAGCGCCCGCGGGGCGCCGCCTTGCCCTCGACGATGTGTGCTCCCACCGTGCCTCCTTCCCCCGGCCCTCAGTCTAAGGCGAGAAACCCCGCGACATCAAGCGCGTGGGATCGGAGCGGAAAGGCGCCCGTCTTCACCCTGCCAGTAATCGACCGGCTTGTTCTCGAACCAGGCGGCCAGCGT
>CAZZKF010000075.1:0-9328 GCA_964654995.1 uncultured Alphaproteobacteria bacterium
GGAACTGCACGAACTCCATGTCCTGGAGCGGCAGCCCGGCGCGCAGCACCATGCCACCGCCGTCACCGGTGCAGGTATGGGCCGAGGTGCACGAGAAATAGGCCCGGCCATAGCCGCCGGTAGCCAGCACCACGGCGCGCGCGGCAAAACGGTGAAGGGTGCCATCATCGAGGTTCCAGGCAATCACCCCGCGGCATACGCCGTCCTCCATGATCAGGTCGAGAACGAAATATTCGATGAAGAACTGCGCCTGGTGCTTCAAGGACTGCTGATAGAGCGTGTGCAGGAGCGCGTGCCCGGTGCGGTCGGCGGCGGCACAGGCGCGCGGCACCGGCGCCTTGCCGAACTCGCTCATGTGGCCGCCGAACGGGCGCTGGTAGATGGTGCCCTTTTCGGTGCGCGAGAAGGGGAGCCCCATGTGCTCGAGCTCGAGCACGGCGGCCGGCGCATGCCGGCACATGTATTCGATGGCGTCCTGGTCGCCGAGCCAGTCGGAGCCCTTGACCGTGTCGTACATATGCCAGCGCCAGTTGTCCTCGGCCATGTTGCCGAGCGAGGCGGCAATGCCGCCCTGGGCCGCCACCGTGTGGCTGCGGGTCGGAAACACCTTGGTGATGCAGGCGGTCGAAAAGCCCTGCTCGGAGAGGCCCAAAGTGGCGCGCAAACCGGCACCGCCGGCGCCGACGACGACCACGTCGTAGCTGTGATCGATCAGGGGATAGGCTTCGCTCATCGCTCGTTACCCCCCGAAGGCCAGCTTGAGCACCGCGAAAATACCCGCGACGGCAAGCGCGAAGGAGAAAAAGTCAACGGCCAGGCGGCTGGCCAGTTTGAGCGCCTTGTCATGAACATAATCCTCGATCACCATCTGCAGGCCGAGCCGCATGTGGTAATAGGTGGCAACCAGCAGCAGCACCATGATGATCGCCACCAGGGGCGAGCGCAGCCAGGCCACGAATACCGCATAATCGGCGCCGATCAGCGCCACGATCGAGACGATGAACCAGATGACCAGCGGGACGAGCGCAATCGAGGTCACCTTCTGATGCCACCAGTGCTCGGTGCCGCTCATTGCCGAGCCAAGGCCGCGAACCCGGCCCAGAGGCGTGCGCAGGCTCATGCTCCACCTCCCAGCAGGCCATAGCCCGCCGCCCAGACGATCAGGGTGACAATGACCGAGCCGACGATCACCCACCAGCCGGTGCGGTCGGCGGTCTCCAGCTCGAAGCCGATGCCGGCGTCCCAGAACAGATGCCGGATGCCGTTGCACAGGTGGTAGATCAGCGCCCAGGAAAAGCCGAACAGCACGAGCCGCCCGAACCAGTGGCTGATGAACGCCTGCACGTCGGCAAAGGCGGCCGGCCCGCTGGCCGCCGCCAGCAGCCACCAGGTCAGCAGCAGGGTGCCGGCGGCGAGCGCCACACCGGTCATCCGGTGCAGGATCGAGGTCGCCATGGTGACCGGCCAGCGGTAAATCTGCAGGTGTGGTGACAGTGGCCGTTCTGCTTGAGCCATTATCGTTCCTTCCTGAGATGCCTTGCTTTTCGTTGTGTGCGCCGCGACCGCGGCCGAGGTCATTTTAAGACCCGAGGCGACCACGTCAAGGAGACTTCCGGCGCGGCACCCAGACCCAGTAGTCGAGGTCGAGCAATACCGCCTCATGGTACTTGCCGTCCTCGTTCCGGCCCGGGAAATCGCCGCAGGCGTGATCCTTGGCCGCCAGCGTGCGGAGACGCAGGGCGCCGACATCCGAACGACCCGGAACCTCGGCCCGCTCGACGATCTCGCTCCAGGCATAGACGGTATCGCCGGCAAAGGCCGGAGCGACATGACGCCCGCCATTGACAGCGGCGATTATTGCGCCATTGGCGAGTCCATTGAAGCTCAGCGCCCGGGCCAGCGAGATCACATGGCCGCCATAGACGATCGGCTGGCCGAAGCGCCCCGATGCCGCCTGATGGCGGTCGAAATGGACCCGCGCGGTGTTCTGGTAAAGCCGGGTGGCGAGCATGTGCTCGGCCTCGGTGATCGTCATGCCGTCGATGTGATCGATGCGCTCGCCGACGGCGTAGTCCTCCCAGAAGGCCGCGGACCCGGCGTCACCGGCGTCCCAGGCGTCCCAGGAAATGCCGTCCGGCACCACCAGGTCCGCGGCCGCCACCTGGGGGGCAAGGTCGGGGACCACCGGGTCCGGCGCCGGCGCCTCCGCATCCCGCTTTCGCACCATCACCCAGCGGCAGAATTCGAGCACGCGGGTGCCGTCCTGGCGCGTCCCCGTCGTGCGCACGTAAACGATGCCGGTCTTGCCGCTGGATGTTTGCTTGAGGCCGATCACCCGTGATTCCGAGCGCAGGGTGTCGCCCGGATAGACCGGGGCGAGAAACCGGCATTCGGCATAACCCAGATTGGCCACCGCATTGAGCGAAACATCCGGCACGCTTTTTCCGAAGACGATGTGAAAGACCAGCAGATCGTCGATGGGCGCCGTGCGGTAGCCGAGCGCCCGGGCGAACGCGGCCGACGACTGCACGGCGAAGCGGGGGCCGTAAAGCGCCGTATAGAGCGCCACCTCGCCGGTATCAATGGTCCGCGGGGTGGCGTGACGGATCACCTGGCCGAGCGTGAAATCCTCGAAGAAATTGCCGCGCCGGGCCTTGGTCTGGCCGGCGCCGCTCATGCCGCCTGTCCTTCCAGCTCGGCGATCGCGTCGGCCAGCGCCACCAGACGCCGGGCGTCCTCGACATGCAGGTTTTCGATCAGCTTGCCATCGACGACGACGACGCCCTTGCCTTCGCGCCGGGCCTGCGTGAACGCCTCGATGATCCGCCGGGCGCGTGCGATCTCCGCCTCATCGGGGGCGAAAACGGCGTTGCAGACGGCGATCTGGCGGGGGTGGATCAGGGTCTTGCCGTCAAAGCCCAGCTCGAGGCCCTGACGGCAGGCGGCCTCGAACCCGGCTTCGTCATCGAGATCGAGATGAACGCCGTCGATGACGGCGAGCCCATGGGCGCGCGCCGCCAGCACGCACAGCGACAGGCTGGTCAGCATCGGCGCACGATCGGCGGTATGGCGGGCATGCAAATCCTTGGTGAGGTCGGAGGTGCCCATCACCAGGCCGGCGAGCCGCGGGCTCGCAGCGGCAATCTCGCCGGCCGCCAGAATGCCCTGGGGCGTTTCCATCATGCACCACAGGGCGACCTCGTCCGGCGCGCCGGCGGCGACCAGCAGCTCTTCCGCCGCGCGGACGTCCGCCGCACCGTTCACCTTGGGGATCAGCACCGCATGCGGGGCCGCCTTCGCCGCCGCCGCCAGATCGTCGCGCCCCCAGGGCGTGTCGAGGCCGTTGACACGAACGATCAGCTCGCGCCCGCCATAGCCGCCGGCGGCAACCGCGGCGCAGACCTGATCGCGGGCCGCTTCCTTGGCGTCCGGCGCCACCGCGTCCTCGAGATCGAGGATCAGGGCATCGGCCGCCAGCGTCCTGGCTTTTTCCAGCGCCCGGGCGTTGGAGCCCGGCATGTAGAGGACACTGCGTCTCGGTCTGATGGTTATCCCGGTCATATCCACTCCCTCGTCATCCCGAACGACCCGCCGCGGCGTTTATAGGGGCGGACCGGTCTTGCGGACAATGCGGCCCGGCGCCGCAGCCGGCAGCGGCCAGTGGACGCCGCCGTTATGCCACCTTCTTGAGATACCGGTGGGCGAGAATCTCGGCGATCTGCACGGCGTTCAAGGCCGCCCCCTTGCGCAGATTGTCGGACACCACCCACAGGGCGAGGCCGTGCTTGACGGTGGGGTCCTTGCGCACCCGGCTGATGAAGGTGGCATAATCGCCGGTGCATTCCACCGGCGTGATGTAGCCGCCGTCCTCGCGCCGGTCGATGAGCATGCAGCCCGGCGCCTCGCGCAGGGCCTTTGACGCCTGGGCCACGGTGATCGGCCTGGCAAACTCGATATGCAGGGCTTCCGAATGGCCGACAAAGACGGGCACGCGCACGCAGGTGGCGATGAGCCGGATATCGGGATCGAGGATCTTGGCCGTCTCGGCGACCATTTTCCATTCCTCGCGGGTGCTGCCGTCGTCCATGAACACGTCGATATGGGGAATGACGTTAAACGCGATCTGCTTGGTGAACGCCGTGTGCTCGATCGGATCGTTGACGAAAATCGCCCGGGTCTGGGCGAACAGCTCGTCCATCGCCGCATTGCCGGCGCCCGACACCGACTGGTAGGTCGCCACTACCACCCGGCGGATGCGGGCAAGATCATGCAGGGGCTTGAGCGCCACCACCATCTGGGCCGTGGAACAGTTGGGATTGGCGATGATGTTGCGCTTGGCGTAGCCGGCAATGTCGCCGGCATTGACTTCGGGGACCACCAGCGGCACATCCGGCTCGTAGCGGTAATACGAGCTGTTGTCGATCACCACGCAGCCGGCCTCGGCCGCCTTCGGCGCCCATTCGCGGGCGACGCCTGAGCCGGCGGCAAACAGGGCGATATCGGTGCCCTTGAAATCGAAATGTTCGAGCGCGCGAACCTTGAGCGTGCGCTCCTCGCCGAACGAGACCTCGGTGCCCTGGGAGCGGCGCGAGGCCAGCGCCACCACCTCGTCGGCCGGAAACTCGCGCTCGCACAGAATGGTCAGGATTTCCCGCCCGACCACGCCGGTGGCACCGACCACTGCAACCTTGTAGCCCATCCGCGTAAATCCCGTTATGCCGCGCCGCCCGCTTCGACGGCCTCGTCAAGGGCCTTCAAGATGGCATCGCCGATACCGCTTGTCGAGACCTGGCGCCCGCCCTCCTGCATGATGTCGGCGGTGCGCCAGCCGGCCGCCAGCACCTGTTCCACGGCACCTTCGATCAGCGCCGCTTCCGTCCCGCAATCGAAGGAATAGCGCAAAGCCATCGCCAGGCTGAGGATGCAGGCGATGGGATTGGCCTTGCCCTCACCCGCAATATCGGGGGCGCTGCCGTGCACCGGCTCGTAAAGCGCCGGCCGGCGCCCGGTTTCGTCCGCCGCACCCAGCGACGCCGACGGCAGCATGCCCAGGGACCCGGTCAGCATCGAGGCGGCATCCGAGAGGATGTCGCCGAACAGGTTGTCGGTGACGATCACGTCGAACTGTCTGGGCGCGCGGACGAGCTGCATGGCGCAGTTGTCCGCATACATGTGATCGAGCGCCACGTCCGGATATTCGTGCTCGCCCACCCAGGTCACTTCCTCGCGCCACAGGACGCCCGATTCCATGACGTTGGCCTTGTCCACCGAAGTCAGGCGGTGGTTGCGGCGGCGGGCGAGATCGAAGGCGACGCGGGCAACCCGGCGAATCTCTTCGGTCGTATAGACCTGGGTGTTGACGCCGCGGCGCGTGCCGTCGTTCATTTCAGTAATGCCGCGCGGCTCGCCGAAATAGACGCCGCCGGTGAGCTCGCGCACGATCATGATATCAAGGCCGCTGACCACCTCCGGCTTCAAGGTCGAGGCGGCGACCAGCGGCGCAAAGCAGATCGCCGGGCGCAGGTTGGCGAACAGGCCGAGTTCCTTGCGCAGGGCCAGCAGCCCGCGCTCGGGCTTCAATGAAAAGTCGAGATCGTCCCATTGCGGCCCGCCGACCGCGCCCATGAGCACCGCGTCGGCCTTGAGCGCCGCGGCCAGAACGTCGTCGGTGAGCGGCGTGCCATGGACGTCATAGGAGGCGCCGCCGACCAGATCTTCGGCAATCTCGAAGGCAAGGCCGCGGCGATCCTCGAGCCAGGCGAGAATGCGCCGGACCTCGGCCATGACCTCAGGCCCGATGCCGTCGCCGGGCAGCAGCAGCAACCGATAGGCGCTCATGCCCCGGCCTCGCCGAACAGCCACGGCTGGGTGGTGCGGTGGCGGGCCTCGAAAGCGGCGATCGCATCCGCCTTCTGCAAGGTCAGCGCCACCTCGTCGAGCCCTTCGAGCAGGCACTGGCGGCGGAACGGGTCGATGTCGAAGTGGATCGCTTCGCCGCCGTCCGGGACCTCGATGATCTGGCGCTCGAGATCGACGGTGATTTCCTTGTCTCCGTTGTCCTGCGCATGGGCCATCAGCCGCTCGACCTGCGGCTCGGGGAGGGCAAGCGGCAGAATGCCGTTCTTGAAGCAGTTGCCGTAGAAGATGTCGGCAAAGCTCGGCGCGATGATGCAGCGGATGCCGAAATCCAAGAGCGCCCAGGGGGCGTGCTCGCGGCTCGAGCCGCAGCCGAAATTGGCGCCGGCCACCAGGATGCGGGCGCGGCGATAGGGCTCGCGGTTGAGCACGAAATCGGGCCGCTCGCTGCCGTCCGGGGCATAGCGCATCTCCTGGAACAGCGAGACGCCGAGGCCGGTGCGCCGGATGGTCTTGAGGAACTGCTTGGGGATGATCATGTCGGTATCGACATTCATCATCGGCAAGGGCGCGGCAACGCCGGTGAGTTGGGTGAATTTATCCATGGGTTATTCCTGCAGAAACGCGCGAACGTCGGCGATGCGGCCGGCGACGGCCGCGGCCGCCGCCATTTCCGGGCTCATCAGATGGGTGCGCCCGCCGCGCCCCTGACGGCCCTCGAAATTGCGGTTGGAGGTCGAGGCGCAGCGCTCGCCCGGCTCGAGCTTGTCGGCGTTCATCGCCAGGCACATCGAACAGCCCGGCTCGCGCCACTCGAAGCCGGCGTCAAGAAAGATGCGGTCGAGACCTTCCGCCTCCGCCTGTTCCTTGACGAGCCCCGAGCCCGGCACCACCATGGCGCCGACATGGGCCGCCACCTTGCGGCCCGCAACGATGCGGGCGGCGGCGCGCAGATCCTCGATGCGGCTGTTGGTGCACGAGCCGATGAACACCCGGTCGATCCTGATATCGGTGAGCGGCGTGCCCGGCTCCAATGCCATGTAGTCGAGCGCCCGGCGCATGGCGGCGGCGCGTTCCTCATCGCCCGCCTCGGCCGGGTCGGGCACCCGGGCGGTCACCGGCACCACGTCCTGGGGGCTGGTGCCCCAGGTCACCTGCGGAGCCAGCGTCGCGGCATCGATGGTGATGTCCTTGTCGAACCGGGCATCCGGATCGCTGGCCAGGCTCGACCAGGCATTGACGGCGAGCTCCCAGGCGCCGGCCTTGGGCGCCATCGGCCGGCCCTTCAGGTAGTCGAAGGTGGTGGCATCGGGGGCGATCAGCCCGGCCCGGGCGCCCGCCTCGATCGACATGTTGCACACCGTCATCCGCGCTTCCATCGACAGCGCCCGGATCGCCGGGCCGGCATATTCGATGACATGGCCGGTGCCGCCGGCCGTGCCGATCACGCCGATGATGGCGAGGATCAGGTCCTTGGCGGTGACGCCCTCGGGGGGCGTGCCTCCCACAGCGATGCGCATGTTGCGGGCCCGCTTCATCACCAGCGTCTGGGTGGCCAGCACATGCTCGACCTCGGAGGTGCCGATGCCGAACGCCAGCGCCCCGAACGCCCCGTGGGTGGCGGTGTGGCTGTCGCCGCAGACGATGGTGGTGCCGGGCAGCGTGAAGCCCTGCTCGGGGCCGGTGACATGGACGATGCCCTGGCGAATATCGGCCATCGACAGATAGCGGATGCCGAACTCGGAACAGTTCTTCTCCAGGGTCTCGATCTGCAGCGCCGATTCCGGGTCCGAGATGCCGCGGCTGCGGTCGGTGGTCGGCACGTTGTGATCGGCCACCGCCAGGGTGGCGTCCGGCCGGCGCACGCGGCGCCCGGCGAGGCGCAGGCCCTCGAACGCCTGCGGGCTGGTGACCTCGTGCACCAGATGGCGGTCGATGTAAATCAGGCAGACGCCGTCGTCCCGCTCCTCAACGACATGGGCGTCCCAGATCTTGTCGTACAATGTGCGTGCCACGCTGTCCTCGCTGCCGTTCAGTGGTCGACCGCCGGGGTGCTCCGGCGCACCATCTTGCCGGGCCCCCGGGGTCCGGTAAACCCCTCTCCGGGGGGCGATATTTGATTATACATGGATCCTGGCAAAAACCGTCCGCCAGGTCCCGAAGCGGACCGGTTATTCGGCCTTTTTGCTGCCTTTTTTGGTCTTTTTGCTGCTTTTTGCCGCGTTTTGTGCAGCTTTTGCGTCGGCCTCTTCGCCGCCCTCCGCCGCCTTGGCGGCCGCCTCGGCCCTGGCCTTGGCGCGCTGGTAGTCCTGGCGCTCGGCGATGCGGGCACTCTTGCCGCGGCGCCCGCGCAGGTAATAGAGCTTGGCGCGCCGCACCCGGCCGCGGCGCACCACGGTAATGCTCTCGATATACGGCGAATAGAGCGGGAAGACCCGCTCAACCCCTTCATTATACGAGATTTTTCGCACCGTGAACGATGAATTCAGGCCATCGTTGGAGCGCCCGATGCAGACCCCTTCGAAGGCCTGAATGCGGCTGCGCGAGCCTTCGACGACGCGCACGTTGACGCGCAGCGTATCGCCGGGACGGAACTCGGGGATGTCCTTCTCGGCGGTCAGCTTTTCGATCTGTTCGCGTTCCAGTTCCTTGATGATGTTCATGGCTCAACCCTCGAGTTCCGCTCCTGTTTCAAGATAGTCCCGCCACAGATCGGGACGCCGTTCTTTGGTCAGTCGTTCGGCCTGGCGCCGGCGCCAGGCGCGAATGCGTTCATGATGCCCGGAGGCCAGGACCTCCGGGATGGCGCGCCCTTCCCAGACGCGCGGGCGGGTGTACTGCGGGTATTCCAGCAGGTGGCCCCGAAAACTTTCCTCTTCCAGCGCTTGCGCATCGCCGATGACGCCGGGGAGTGTGCGCACCACCGCGTCGATCAGCGCAATCGCCGCCGGCTCGCCGCCGGAGAGCACGAAATCGCCGAGGCTGATTTCCTCGATGTTGCGCGCGTCGAGCACCCGCTCGTCGATACCCTCGAAGCGCCCGCAGATCAAGGTCACGCCGCCGGCCGCGGCCAGCGCCTCGACGCGGGCCTGATCGAGGCGGCTCCCGCGCGGCGACAGGTAAATCACCGGCTCGGCCGCGGCCCGCGGCGCGGCGCAGACATCATCGAGGGCGGCCGCCACGACATCGGCGCGCAGCACCATGCCCGGCCCGCCGCCGGCCGGCGTATCGTCGACGCTGCCGTGCTTGTCCACGGCATAGTCGCGCAGTTGCACGGTCCGCAAAGCCCAGATGCCGGCCTCCAGTGCGCGGCCGGCCAGCGAGCAGCCCAGCGGCCCGGGAAACATCTCCGGGTAGAGCGTGATGACGCGGGCCTCCCACACCGGCGCGGCCACGCCCTTGCGCGGTGCATCGGCGGCGATCCGTGCGCTGCGCTCGCTCATCTCTTCAGCCATCCTTCCGTGCCGCCAGC
>CAZZKF010000075.1:9428-11920 GCA_964654995.1 uncultured Alphaproteobacteria bacterium
ACGGCGATTTCCAGCACGTCGCCGGCACCGAAATCGAAGACCGCCACCACCCGGCCGATGGGCGTGCCGTCCGGCAGTTCGACCGCCAGCCCCTCGAGATCGACATGGTAGTAGCTGTCCGCCTCGGGCTCGGGCAGGGCGGAGCGCGGCACATAGAGGCGGACACCTTTGAGCGCCGCCGCATCCTCGCGCGTCGCCACCCCGTCGATGCGGGCAATCAGCCCGCCCTTGGCGGCGCGTACCGGCACAACCCTGCGCGCCGGCCCGTCACGGCCCAACCGCACCGGGCCATAGGCGGCGATGCTTTCCGGTCCCTCGGTAAAGCAGCGAAGGCGCACTTCGCCGCCAACCCCGTAGGCGCCGGCTATGGCTCCGAGACAGACCATCCGTTCGTCCTTCGTCGCGTGTTCGACCGCATCCGGAGGCCTGCGCCCCCGGCCTGATCGATCACGCCGTTTCGCTCTCCGCATCCGGGGCGCTTTCATCCGTCGCCGCTTCTTCCGCCGGGGCGGCCTCCGCCGCGGCTTCTTCCGCCGCCTTGCGGGCTTCTTCCGCCGCCGCCTGACGCTCCAGCGCCTTGGCACCGGGCTTGGCCTTGATCGGATTGTGGCGCTTCGGCACCTCGATCAGCTCGGCGGCCCCAAGAAAACGGGCCACCCGATCGGTGGGCTTGGCGCCGTTGCCCAGCCAGAAGCGGATGCGCTCGACGTTGAGCTTGACCCGCTCGGCGCTGTCCTTGGGCAAAAGCGGATTATAGGTGCCCACCCGCTCGATGAAACGTCCATCGCGCGGGCTGCGGGAATCCGCCACCACGATCCTGTAGAACGGGCGCTTTTTCGCGCCCGCCCGGCTTAAGCGAATTTTCAAGGCCATGAGTGTTGCCGTCCCTTTCCGGTTATCGCCAGTCACACAAATTCATTCGTAAACCCGACACGGGCTAATGCAGGCCAGCCTGCGGCCCGCCGAGGCCTGAAAGGCCGTGGCGCATCAGCCCCTTCTTTCCCATCTTGCCCATGCGTTTCATCATCTGCGCCATCTGCCGGTGCTGCTTCAGGAGCCGGTTGACATCCTGCACCGTGGTGCCCGAGCCGGCGGCGATGCGGCGCTTGCGCGAGGCGGCAATGATGCGCACGTTGCGCCGCTCCTTCGGCGTCATCGAGCAGATGATCGCTTCCTGGCGCTTGAACAGGCTTTCGTCGATCGTCGCCTGGGCCAGTTGCTTCTGCATCTTGCCGAGCCCCGGCAGCATCGAGAGGATGTCCTTGAAGCCGCCCATCTTGCGCATCTGGCGCAACTGGGTGCGGTAGTCCTCGAGATCGAAGACGCCCTTTTCGATCTTGGCGGCCAGCGCCTCGGCCTCTTCCTCCTCGATCGTCGCCGCCGCCTTTTCCACCAGGCTGACGACATCGCCCATGCCGAGGATGCGCGAGGCAATGCGCTCGGCATGGAAATCTTCCAGCGCGTCGAGCTTCTCGCCGGTGCCGATCAGGCGGATCGGACAGCCGGTCACCGCACGCATGCTGAGCGCCGCACCGCCACGCCCGTCACCGTCCATGCGGGTGAGCACGATGCCGGTGAGCGGGACGCGCTCATGGAAGCGGGCGGCGACATTGACCGCATCCTGACCGGTCAGCGCATCGGCCACCAGCAGCGTTTCCGCCGGCCGGGTGGCATCGCGCACGGCGGCCATCTCGGCCATCAGCGCCTCATCCACATGCAGGCGCCCGGCGGTATCGAGCAGCACCACGTCATAGCCGCCGAGGCGCCCGGCCTCCGCCGCCCGGGTGGCGATGTCCACCGGCATCTGGCCGGCGATCACCGGCAGGGTGGCGAGGCCGGCCTGACGGCCGAGGACCGCAAGCTGTTCCTGGGCGGCCGGGCGCTGCACGTCGAGCGACGCCATCAGCACCTTTTTCTTCGCCTGGCGGGCGAGCCGCATCGCGATCTTGGCGGTGGTCGTGGTCTTGCCCGAGCCCTGCAGCCCGACCATCATCACAACCGCCGGCGGCGCCGCGTGAATTTCGAACGGGCCGGACTCACCGCCCAGCATCTCGACCAGCGCATCATGGACGATCTTGATGACCATCTGGCCGGGCGTGACGCTTTTCAGCACCTCCTGGCCGAGCGCGCGTTCCTTGACGCCGGCCATGAAGTCCTTGACCACGGGGAGCGCCACGTCGGCCTCGAGCAGCGCCACGCGCACCTCGCGCAGCGCCGCGTTGATTTCCGATTCGGAAAGAACGCCGCGTCGCTTCAGGCGGTCGAATATGTCGCCAAGCCGGCCGGACAGGGTTTCAAACATCTGCCATACACTTGTTGCACCAGTGGGCGAATCCTCGCTGACTGGTGGGCACCCTCGGGCGCATCAAAGTTCTGCAATCCCAGTGGAACGCTGGCCGGACCATAAGGGAAATCGGGACCGCAAGTCAACCGGCCTGCGGCCCCGAATTTCAGGTCATGAGGGCAGCCTCAGGAGGCGAGCGCCTGTTTCT
>CAZZKF010000076.1:0-11712 GCA_964654995.1 uncultured Alphaproteobacteria bacterium
TTTTTTTCCTCGAACATGGTGATCGGCGCCATCTGCGAATAGCGCAGATTGTCCTGCGTATAGGTGCGGAAGACGCCCTCGGCCAGCGCCCTGGCATCGTTGCCGCCGGTCCAGACGTTCTCGCCTTTCTTGGCGATCACGATGGCGGTGCCGGTGTCCTGACAGCCGGGCAGCACCATGCCGGCGGCGACATTGGCATTCTTCAGAAGCTGCAGGGCGACGAAGCGGTCGTTGTCGGAAGCCTCCGGGTCTTCGAGGATTGCCCGGAGCTGGGCCAGATGTCCGGGGCGGAGCAGGTGGGCGATATCGCGCATGGCCTCGGCCGCAAGGAGGGTAAGTGCTTCCGGTGCGACCTCGAGAATTCGGCGCCCGGCAATCTCGTGCACCTTGGGCGGCCCGATATCGAGCCGGCGATAGGGCGTCGTGTCCTCGGCCAGCGGAAACAGCTCCTGATAGGCGAAATCGGGCATCACTCAACCTCTTTTAAACGCGGAACAAGGGGGCAGGGGCTTGTATGCAGGGGCGCCGGCTCCGGTTTCGACCGGTCCGGCACCAGCAGATCATTTCTTGCGAAAGACGTCGAGCTTGACGACGTTGTCGGGGGCTTCCGGTTCGTCCGGCTCCGACCTGGGCGTTTCGTTCTGATCCGGCGCGGCCTGCTCGTCTTCGCCGGCGCCATCGGCCGCTTGCGTTGCCGGGGCTGGAACCGGCGCCGGTTCGGTCTTGGCCGGAAGGGCGGATGCCGATGGCTGATTGTCGGTGGCCGCTTCGGGCGCCTGCGAGTCCGCCGGACGGGGCTTGAGTTGCAGGCCAAAGGGCACGCTGGGGTCCAGAAAGCTGACCACCGCGGCAAACGGAATGACCAGGGTTTCCGGCTTGTTGGAGAAGCTCAGGCCGACCTCGAAGGCATGGTCATGCACCTTGAGACCCCAGAACTGGTGCTGGAGGATGATGGTCATCTCGTCCGGGTAGCGCTCGTGAAGGTAGGGCGGGATTTGAACGCCCTCGGCCGTTGTCTCGAAGGTGATGTAAAGATGGTGCTCGCCGGGAAGACCGTCCCGGGCGACGTCCTGGAGGACCTGGCGGATCACCCCGCGCAGGGCGTTCTGAACCATGTCCTCATATGCGATGCCAGTATTCACCATGGCCGGGTCCATCTGATCGCTATGATCGAATTGTCAACACACCACCGCCGGGATCCGCGTTGCGTTCCCCGGGGCGACCTGTCCGTCTATAAGAACATATAGTCCGGACCCGGCCAATATAGCGAATCCGATGCCGGGCGTGAGCCAAAAATCGGCCGGCGAGTCGGCGTCATCCGGGCGGCCTCGGGCGGCCAGAATCGAAGTGGGGGAGCTTCTGTTGCCCGGTGCTCCCCCGAAACCGCGCTTATTGCCGGTGTTTAGGCGGCAACAGCGAATGCCTCATTATCATTGGCATTTGTGAAGTTGACCCGATAACGGCGGTATCATACCGGGCGAAAGTTACATCTTTACCACGCTCGTCGATCCTGTTTCGCCCCCGCCGAATATCCCTGCAGGCCAAGGAGATTTGGTGGAGGCGCCGGGTACTGCCCCCGGGTCCGATGCGCTTATTTCATGCAACGTTTATCGCCATAGCCGGCGAACCGGCATGCTTAATATAAGGTGCAATCGTTAAAAATTAAAGAGGACTGGCGAGGGTGCGTGCGAGCGGGTAAAGTCGCTTTCCCAACTTTCCGATCCTGGGGCAGGCGGGGCGTTCCATGACCGTATCACCTGAACAAAAGGCCGAAATCGAGGCCCAGCGCGCGCAAACATGTCCGACCCGGCGGGTCTGTGCGCCGGAGTTGGAGGCCATCCTCTATGAGGCCTTGCCGGTTCTGGACAAGGGCTTTGTCCGGGTCATCGACTACATGGGCGACGATTCGTCGATCGTTCAGGCGGCCCGGGTCTCCTACGGCAAGGGCACCCGCAAGGTGCATGAGGACGCCGGGCTGATCAAATATCTGATGCGCCATCGTCACACGACGCCGTTCGAGATGTGCGAGATCAAGTATCACGTGAAGCTGCCGATTTTCGTGGCGCGCCAGTGGATTCGCCATCGCACCGCCAATGTGAACGAATATTCGGCGCGTTATTCGGTTCTCGACAATGAATTCTACTTGCCGGCGCCCGAGCATCTGGCCCGCCAGTCAAGCAGCAACCGTCAGGGCCGTGGCGAGGTTCTGGACGGCGAGGCGGCGGCGCGCGTCTTCGAGCTGTTGCGCGAGGATGCCACCCGGGCCTATGCGCATTACGAAGAGATGCTGGAGGCCCATGATCTCGCCCGCGAACTGGCGCGCATGAACCTGTCGCTCAACTTCTATACCCAGTGGTACTGGAAGATCGATCTGCACAACCTGCTGCATTTCCTCGGGCTCAGGGCGGACGCACACGCCCAGTATGAGATCCGCGCCTATGCCGAGGTCATGCTGGATACGGTCAAACGCTGGGTGCCGATGGCCTATGCGGCGTTCATCGAATACCGCATGCATGCGGCCCACCTGTCGCGTACCGGGCTCGAGGTGGTCAAACGGATGCTGGCCGGCGAGACGGTGACGCAGGAAACCAGCGGCCTGTCGAAGCGCGAATGGCGCGAGCTGATGGCGACGCTGGAGCGCGACGCCTGAAATCCCCTTATTCGGCCGCGGTTCCGGCCTGCGCATTCACGCTCAGCGCCAGATCGATCTTCTCGGCAACCCGTTCGGCAACCTCGAGATAGGCCTGCGCCTCGGGGCTGTCCGGCTCGGCAACGACGATCGGCGTGCCGGCGTCCGAGGTCTCGCGGATGCGCAGGTGCAGCGGGATCTCGCCGAGGAAACTGGTGCCCAGCTCTTCCGCGGTTTCGCGCGCTCCGCCGTGGCCGAAGATCTCGCTGCGCTCGCCGCAGTGCGGGCAGACGAAATAGCTCATGTTCTCGACCACGCCGAACACCGGCACATTCACTTTCGAGAACATGGCAACGCCGCGCCGGGCATCGATCAGCGCAATATCCTGGGGCGTCGAGACGATCACCGCGCCCAGAAGCGGCACGTTCTGCGCCATGGTGAGCTGGGCATCGCCGGTGCCGGGCGGCAGATCGACAACGAGCACGTCAAGCTCGCCCCAGTCGACGTTGCGGAGCAACTGGTTGAGGGCGTTCTGGACCATCGGCCCGCGCCAGATCGCGGCCGTGTCCTCGGCCATCATGAAGCCGATCGACATGGTAACGATGCCATAGTTCTCCATCGGCAGGATGGTCTTGCCGTCTTCCGACTCGGGCTGGCCGGAAATGCCCAGCATGCGTGGAATCGACGGCCCGTAGATGTCGGCATCCAGCAGCCCGACGCGCCGGCCCGCGGCTTTCAGCGCCAGCGCCAGATTGACGGCAAGCGTCGATTTGCCGACGCCCCCTTTGCCGCTGGCCACGGCAATGATGGCGCGCACGCCGGGGATTGGCGGGCGATCGGGCTGGACCGAATGGTGCTGTGGTGACGGCGGGGCGGATGGTCCGTTGGATTTGGGTGCGGTCGTCGCTGGCGCCTGCTCGGCGGTCAGCACGACGGTGGCCTTGGTGACGCCGGGCAGCGCCCGCACCGCCTCTTCGGCGGCCTTGCGCACCGGCTCCAGGGCCTGTGCCTGATCGGGCGCGACTTCCATTGAGACCATCACCCGGTCATCGATGATTCCGATCCCCTGGATGAGGCCGAGGGTGACGACATCACGGCCGCTTTTTGGGTCGATGACACCGGCGAGGGCGCTGCGCACATCGGCTTCGCGCACGCTCTTTTTGCTGAACAACTTGATCATGCCAACTCCGTTTACTGCGTCCCGGGTCTGCCGGGTGACGACCTTCATTGCGCCCCGGTCCTACCTATCATATAACCCATCTACAAGGGAATTCATGCCGACCCGATTCGGAACAGCCCGAAGGTGGCGGCGCATCTCGGCAATTCGCGAGAAAGGACGATAGTTCCATGCCGTGGCAAAGCAACAATGGCGGCGGTGGCCCTTGGGGGCAAGGCCCGCGGCGCCCCGGTGGTGGCCAGCAGCCGCCCAACATCGACGATCTGATCCGCAAGAGCCAGGATCAGTTGAAAAGCATTCTTCCCGGCGGCTTCAGGGGGCGCCGTGGCGCCTTTCTGATTTTTGTGCTGTTTCTGGCGCTGTGGGGCTTGAGCGGCTTCTACAGGGTCGAGCCCGACGAGCAGGGCGTGGTCCTGCGCTTCGGCGAATGGGTGACCACCACCCAGCCGGGCCTGCATTACCACCTGCCGGTACCGATCGAGACCGTGCTGACGCCGAAGGTGACGCGCGAAAACCGGGTCGAGGTGGGCTTTCGCTCGGGCGCCGACATCGGCCGGGCGGCCACCCGTGACGTGCCCGAAGAAAGCCTGATGCTGACGGGGGATGAAAACATCATCGACATCGATTTCGTCGTCAACTGGGTGATCAAGGACGCCGGCAAGTTCCTGTTCAATATCCAGAACCCGGCGTTGACCTTGAAAGTGATCGCCGAAAGCGCCATGCGCGAGGTGATCGGCAAGACCAACATCCAGTCGGCGCTGACCGAAGGCCGCCAGCAGGTCGAGGATGCCACCCACAAGCTGATGCAGGACGTTCTCGACGAATACGGCAGCGGCATTCAGGTCACCCGGGTCAAGATGCAGAAGGTCGATCCGCCCTCCCAGGTGATCTCGTACTTCCGCGATGTCCAGGCGGCGCGCGCCGACCTCGAGCGCCAGCGCAACGAGGCCGAGGCCTACGCCAACGACATCATTCCCCGCGCCCGCGGCCAGGCCGAGCAGATGCTGCAGGAGGCGGAAGCCTACAAGCAGCAGGTGATCGCCCATTCCGAGGGCGAGGCGGCCCGCTTTCTGTCGGTCTATGAGCAGTATCGCCGGGCCAAGGAGGTGACGCTCAAGCGGATCTATCTGGAAACCATGGAAAAAATTCTCGCCGGCATGACCAAGATCGTGATTGACGAGCGCGCCGGCTCGGGCGTGATCCCCTACCTGCCACTGCCTGAGTTGCGCAAACGCGAAGGGAGCGAGAAATGACCAAACAGGCATCCCTTATCGTCGCCCTGATCCTGCTGGCGGTGATCGCTTATCTCGGGCTCTACACCGTGCATCAGACCAACCAGGCGCTGGTGCTCCAGTTTGGCGAGCCCAAGCGGGTGGTGACCGACCCCGGCCTGCATTTCAAGATTCCGCTGATCCAGCAGGTCTATTTTGTCGAGAAACGGATTTTGGCCCTTGATGCGGCGCCCGAGGAGGTCATCGCGTCTGACCAGAAACGCCTGGTCGTCGATGCCTTTGCGCGCTTCCGGGTGATCGATCCCCTGAAGTTCTATCAGACCGTGGGCAACGAAATGGTGGCCCGCGCCCGGCTCGGCACGATCGTGAATTCGAACACCCGCCGGGTGCTCGGCCAGGAGGCGTTTTCCACCGTGTTGTCGGGCGAGCGCGCGGTGCTGATGCGCCGCATCCGCGATCTGGTGAACAAGGAAGCCAAGGCCTTCGGCATCGAGGTCGTCGACGTGCGCATCAAGCGTGCCGATCTGCCGCGCGCCAACTCGGATGCGATCTATCGCCGCATGCAGACCGAACGCGAGCGCGAGGCCAAGGAGTTCCGGGCTCAGGGCGCCGAGATTGCCCAGCGCATTCGCTCACGCGCCGATCGTGAACGCACCATCCTGCTGGCCGAGGCCGAGAAGAAGGCGGAGATCCTGCGCGGTGAAGGCGAAGGCGAAGCGGTGCGCATTTTCGCCGAGGCGTTTGGCAAGGACGTCGACTTTTTCCAGTTCTACCGGTCGATGAAGGCCTATGAGGCGGCGCTCGGCAAGGCGGACACGACGATGATTCTGTCGCCTGATTCCGAATTCTTCCGCTTTTTCCGCAACTTCGAAGGGCAAAGAGGAAAGACCGGGCGATAAGTAACAGCCGGACTGCTCCGTCATGATCGATCTGGGCGTCGCCCTGGGGCTGGTGCTGGTGATCGAGGGCACCTTGTATGCCCTGTTTCCGTCGACCATGAAGCGGATGATGGTGCAGGCGCTGGGCCTGCCGACGCGGGTTCTGAGCACGGCCGGCGTGATCGCCGCACTTGTCGGCCTGGTGCTGGTTTGGGTCCTGCGAGGCGGCTTTTCGGGGCCGGGATGACGCCACAATTTGCTCACATTTAT
Organism: uncultured Alphaproteobacteria bacterium; assembly: GCA_964654995.1. Taxonomy (GTDB): domain Bacteria; phylum Pseudomonadota; class Alphaproteobacteria; order CAZZKF01; family CAZZKF01; genus CAZZKF01. The sequence goes on from CAZZKF010000076.1 coordinate 6,187, forward strand.
GCCTATGATGGCGCCCAGGTTGAGACCAGTCGCATGTCGGCGCGTCATCTTCCGGGTTGTGCTGGTCTCCCGCGACGATGTAAGACCATGTCATAAGAAGAGAACAAGACTTTCGGGGAACCGTTCCTGGGCGAGGCTCGATTGGCGGACATCCGAAGAGACAGGAGATCATTCATGAATTTCGAGTTGAGACCCCGGACGTTGCGCATGCCGGTGGCGACCTGGCGGGCGATCGTGGCGGTTGTTGCCGTGCTGGCCCTTGCCACGGTCTCTCAATCGACCCTGGCCCGGGGCATTCCCGACAGTTTTGCCGATCTGGCTGAAGAGCTGCTGCCTTCGGTGGTCAACATCTCGACGACGCAGGTTCTCAAGGGGCCGCTGGCCCGCAATGGCCTTCCCTTTCCGCAGTTCCCGCCGGGCTCGCCGTTTGAGGAGTTCTTCAAGGAATTCTTCGATCGCAACCGGGGTGGCGGCGACGGCGAGGACGAGGCGCCGGCGCCCAAGGTGACGTCACTGGGGTCCGGCTTCATCATTGATGAATCCGGCCTCATCGTGACCAACAATCACGTCATCGGCGAGGCCGAGGAGATCCGCGTGACGCTCCACGACGGCACCGAACTGGAGGCCGAAATCGTCGGTCGCGACCGTGAGGTCGACCTGGCCTTGCTGCGGGTCAAGACCGACAAGCCCCTGAAAGCGGTCAAGTTCGGCGACTCCGACGCTGCCCGGGTGGGCGACTGGGTGATCGCCATCGGCAACCCGTACGGCCTTGGCGGGACGGTGACTGCCGGCATCATTTCCGCCCGCGGGCGCAACATCAACGTCGGCCCCTATGACAATTTCATTCAGGTGGATGCACCGATCAACCGCGGCAATTCCGGCGGCCCGCTGTTCAACATGAATGGCGAGGTGATCGGGATCAATACCGCCATCTATTCGCCGTCTGGCGGCAGTGTCGGCATTGGCTTTGCCATTCCCAGCGCGATGGCGGTCAAGGTCATCCGGGATCTTCGCACCTATGGCGAGCCGCGCCGCGGCTGGCTCGGCGTCACCATTCAGACGGTCACCGATGAAATTGCCGAAAGCCTCGGGCTCAAGGAGGCCAAGGGCGCCCTGATCTCCAACGTCGTCGAGGGCGACCCGGCGGACAAGGCCGGCATCAAGCCGGGCGACGTCATCCTCAAGTTCAACAACCAGGACGTTGCCGGCCCGCGCGAGCTTCAGCGCATCGTTGCCGATGCCCCGATCAAGGAGCGCGTCCCGGTGGTGGTCTGGCGCAACGGCAAGACCCGCAAGCTTTATGTCACGGTCGGACGCAAGGCGGTCAACGCGGTCGCCGCGACGGCGGGGACCGGCCGGCCGGATGCACGCCCGGGCGAAGGCCAGCGAACCATCCTGGGGATGAAGCTGGCGGCGCTCGACGACAGCTATCGCGAACGCCTCAATCTTGGCGAAGAGGTCAAGGGTGTCGTCGTACTCAAGGTCGCCGGCGACAGCAATGCCGCCGATGTCGGCTTGCAGCGCGGCGATGTCATTACCGAAGCCGCCGGCACCCCGGTGACGACGCCGGATGAGTTCGAAAAGCAGGTGGCCAAGGCCCGCGCCGCCAAGCGCAAGTCGATTCTGTTGCGTATCAACCGTGGCGGCACGCCGCTGTATATTGCGGTGCGGATCAAGGCCAAGAAAGGGTAATTCCCGGTTTCTTCGTTGTTGTGCCGAGGGCCGGGGTTTCCCCGGCCCTTTGGCATTCAGGGCAGATCCATGAACAGACGCAGCGCAGCCGCCATCCTCATCCTTGCCGGGCCGACCGCCAGCGGCAAGTCGGCGCTGGCTCTGCGCCTGGCCGACAGATTTGGCGGCGAGATCGTCAACGCCGACAGCATGCAGGTCTATCGTGAGCTGAGGGTGCTCACCGCGCGGCCGACGTCTGAAGACGAGGCCCGCGTGCCGCATCATTTGTACGGCTTTCTTTCCGTTCGCGAGACCTGCTCGGCGGCCGAGTGGGCGGCCCGGGCGCGGGCCGTGATTGCCGAGATCACGGCTCGCGGGCGCATCGCCCTTGTTGTCGGCGGCACCGGGCTTTATCTGAAGGCGTTGCTCGACGGCCTGTCGCCGATCCCCGAGGTGCCGACCGAGGTGCGCGCGACGGCGCGCGCCCTGGTGCGCGACAAGGGCAGTGCCGCGCTTCATGCCGAACTCGCCCGGCTCGATCCCGAGGCCGCCGCCCGCATTGCACCAAGCGACGCCCAGCGTGTAGCGCGCGCCTGGGAGGTGGCCACCGCCACCGGCCGGCCGCTTTCGGACTGGCAGAAAATGGTGCCCACCGGTGGCCTTTTGGCACAGGCGCCGGCGCCGGTTCACCGCTTCGTTCTCGTGCCGCCGCGCGCGCTTTTGTATGAGCGCTGCACGGCGCGCCTCGAGAACATGGTCGAAGCCGGCGCCCTCGACGAAGTTCAGGCCCTCGACGCCCTGAATCTGCCGGCCGATGCACCGGCGATGAAGGCGCTGGGCGTGGCGCAGCTGCGGACGCATCTGCGCGGCGAGATCGATCTGGCCGACGCGCTGGCGGCGGCGGCAACCGCCACCCGGCGGTTCGCCAAGCGGCAGATGACCTGGTTCCGCCATCAGTTTGGCGACTGGCAGATGGTGGAGCAGCAAGATTTGGAAAGTTTTTTTAACTATTTCTTGTCATTTATTCGTGATACCGTGTTGACGGAGCAAGATTTGTAGAGTAGCGTGCCCAACCCTGATGCCTCGACGGCGTTTGCCGAAGGGGCGCGGGTCGGCCGAATGTCTTTGCGGAACGGCATCATTGGCTGGACGCTGAGCAGCCCGAGCGGGGCTGCTTTTTATGGATGGGAGACGACACATGGCCACGGAGGGCATGAACGGGGCGCAGATACTGCTTCGTGCCCTGGTCGACCAGGGCGTTGACGTCATCTTCGGCTACCCCGGCGGTGCCGTGCTGCCGATTTATGACGAGCTCTACAAGCAGGACAGCTTGCGTCACATCCTGGTGCGCCACGAACAAGGCGCCGTGCATGCAGCCGAAGGCTACGCCCGCTCGACCGGGCGGCCGGGTGTCGTGCTGGTGACCTCGGGCCCCGGCGCCACCAATGCGGTGACCGGACTGGCCGACGCGCTGATGGACTCGATTCCCGTCGTCTGCTTTTCCGGCCAGGTGGCGACCGACATGATCGGCAACGACGCCTTTCAGGAGGCCGATACGGTGGGCATCACCCGACCGGTGACCAAGCACAATTATCTGGTCAAGGACGTGGACGCCCTGGCGCGCACCATTCACGAGGCCTTCTATGTCGCCAAGGCCGGGCGCCCCGGCCCGGTGGTTGTCGACATTCCCAAGGATATCCAGATCGGCAGCGGTGAATATGTCGGGCCGAGCAATGTCCGGCACCGCAGCTACAACCCCCGCATCAAGGGGGATGCAGCGGCGATTGCGCAAGCCGTGCGGCTGATGGCGGCGGCCCGGCGCCCGGTGCTGTACACCGGCGGCGGCATCATCAATGCCGGCCCGCGGGCGTCCGAGCTGTTGCGCGAGCTCGTCGATCTGACCGGCTTTCCGATCACCAGCACCCTGATGGGGCTGGGCGCCTTTCCGGCCAGCGACAAGCGTTTTCTCGGCATGCTCGGCATGCACGGCACCTACGAAGCGAACAACGCCATGCATGACTGCGATGTCATGGTCTGCCTGGGCGCCCGCTTCGATGACCGGGTGACCGGCAAGCTGGAGGCCTTCTCGCCCGGCTCGAAAAAAATTCACGTCGATATCGACCGCTCGTCGATCAACAAGAACGTGGCGGTCGACGTGCCGATTGTCGGCGATGTCGCGCATGTGCTCGATGACATGATCGCCCTGTGGAAGGCGGAGAACCTGACCGCCAACCGCAAGGCGCTGTCCGAATGGTGGGCCCAGATCGACATCTGGCGGGCCCGCGAGTGCCTCAAGTACGAGCAGAACGGTGACGAAATCCTGCCCCAGTATGCCATCGAGCGGCTTTACGAACTGACCCGGGATCGCAACCCGTTCATCACCACGGAGGTCGGCCAGCATCAGATGTGGGCGGCCCAGTTCTTCAGGTTCGAGGCCCCCAACCACTGGATGACCTCGGGCGGGCTCGGAACCATGGGCTACGGCCTGCCGGCGGCCTTGGGCGTGCAGGTGGCGCACCCGGACGCGCTGGTCATCGATATTGCCGGCGAAGCCTCGGTGATGATGACCATCCAGGAAATGAGCACCGCCGCCCAGTACCGGCTGCCGATCAAGGTGTTCATCCTGAACAACGAGTACATGGGCATGGTGCGCCAGTGGCAGGACATCACCTATGGCTCGCGCTATGCCGAGAGCTATTCGGCGGCGCTGCCCGATTTCGTCAAGCTGGCGGACTCGTTCGGCGCCACCGGCCTGCGGGCCGAACGTCCCGAGGATCTCGACGATGTGATCCGCGAAATGATCGAAGCGGACGGTCCGGTGATCGTCGATTGCCGGGTGGCCAAGCTGGAGAACTGCTTTCCGATGGTTCCGGCCGGCGCCCCGCACAATCAGATGCTGCTGGGACCGGAAGACATCAACGGTTCCATCGGCGATACCGGAACCGCCGTGGTGTAACAGGGAAACGCGAAAAAGGGGGCGCGGTCCGGCCGCCACCCCCTGGCCCGAGGGAGAGAAAGGCCATGGATGACCGGGTAAGCGCGCATACGATCGCGGTGCTGGTGGAGAACGAGGCCGGGGTGCTGGCCCGTGTCATCGGCCTGTTTTCCGGGCGCGGCTACAATATCGAGAGCCTCACCGTGGCCCCCGTCGATGAAGAGGCACGGATTTCCCGAATCACCGTGGTGACCTCGGGGACGCCGATGGTGATCGAGCAGATCAAGGCCCAGCTCGACCGGCTGGTGCCGATCTATTCGGTCTGCGATTTCACCACCGACGGCCCGTTTGTCGAGCGCGAGATGGCGTTGATCAAGGTTATCGGCACCGGCGAGGACCGGGTCGAGGCGCTGCGTCTGGCCGATGTGTTCCGGGCCCGGGTGGTGGACAGTACCAACCGCTCTTTCGTCTTCGAGGTCACCGGGGATTCGCAGAAGGTCAATGCCTTTGTCGAGCTGATGCGGCCCCTCGGGCTGGCCGAGCTGGTGCGCACCGGGGTTGCCGCGATTGTCCGTGGGCTCGACGTTCTGGAGCTGGAGCCTGAAGATACCACCCCCCTTGTCTCAGGCGCCGGCTCGTGAAACCTTAAGGCTGGGTTTGCCCCGGTCTTGTGTTCAGATCAAATCAAGTCAAGTCATTCAGGAAAGGGAGAAGCATGCGGGTTTATTACGACCGTGACGCCGATGTGGCTCTGATCAAGTCGAAAAAGGTGGCGATCATCGGCTACGGCAGTCAGGGGCATGCGCACGCCAACAATCTCAAGGACTCGGGCGTCAAGCAGGTGGTTGTCGGCCTGCGCGCGGGCTCGAAAAGTGCAGACAAGGCGCGGGCCGCCGGGCTCGAGGTGCGCTCGGTGGCGG
>CAZZKF010000077.1:0-11554 GCA_964654995.1 uncultured Alphaproteobacteria bacterium
ACGTTTCGGTCCTGGAGGGTGCGGGTATCGCCAAGCACCGCACGCTGGCCTTCCATGAGCTTGTCGAGCGCGTCCGATGCTCTGGCCATGTCCTGGGCCGCCCCGGCCGCGGCACTGGCGCCGCCGGTCTGCAGGTTTTCGAGAATGTTGCGCAAATCCGAGAGCAGGTTGCGGGCGGCATCGCGGGCGCCGATCTCGTTCAGGGCCCGCAATTCATCCAGCATCCGGCGCAAGGCGTCGGCCCCGATGGTGCGGGCCGCGGGATCCACCTTTTGCCCGGGATCGGAGGCCCGGCGGGCCTGGCGCATGGCGTCGCGGAGAAACCGGGCCATGGCGAGGCGCAGCTCTTCGGTGAGCCGCGCCAGCTCGTCGGGCGGGGCGCCGCGATCCAGCGCCTCGGCCAGCGCCTCCATGGCCTGGCGCAAGTCGCGCTCGGAAAGCAGCAATCCCCCGTCCTCGACTCGCAGCGCCAGTTCCCACAGCAGATCGGCGACCTCCGCCGAGCTCTCGGGTCCCGGCGCGTACGTGAGGCGCGAAAACGCCATGCGCAGGCCGAGAAAGACGACGATGTCGCCATTGAAACGGGCCGGGCGGTTGGCCAGGTTGTTGAGCTTGCGGCGCGGCTCGCCGGTGGCCGTCGGATTGGCGATCAGGCTCTTGCGGATGGCGATCAGCGCGCGTGCCACCGGGTGATTGAAGACGCGCTCGGGCAAGGTGAAGCGGACGGCCTCGCTGCGGCCCTGCTGGCCTTTGGCATCGGTGGCGGTGAGCCAGCCGGTGACCGCCCGGCCGGCCCAGGGATGGGCGGTGAGATCGCGGTAGAAATCACTGTCCAGTTGGCGTGCCGCCGGATCGGGCACCGGAATTTCAATCGTCATCTCGTCGCCCTTGCCGGCCTCGCCATCGCTACCTTCACCTTGCTCGCCCGCGTCTGTCGGCGTTTGTCGTGGTGTCAGATGAAGGGTCAGCCGGGTAATCCCGTAATCGTCCTCGGCACGGTAGGCGACCTTGAGCGCCATGCGCCGGGTGGCCTGCGGCACGGCCGCGAATTGCACCCGCGGGGCGCTGTCGGCGATCAGCGCCACATGCCAGCGGGCAAGGCGGCGGCGCCCCTTGACGATCTCGATCGGGGTGCTGCGGGTGAGCGTCCATTCGATGCCGTAATCGTCCTCGCCCAGGGGCTCGAAAGCGAGCGTCTCGTCGCCGGCGATCAGCTTCGGCGCACCGCGGCCGTGAACGCGGGCGACAAAGGTGCTGCCTTCGGGGACTTCGAGGACGGTGTTTCTGGCCCCGCCCTTGACGGCGGCGGCGGCGCTCAGCAGGATCGGCGGCACCGAGGTATAATCGGGCGGCGCGATCCAGGCATCGATGACCACCGGGACTGCCCCGGCGCTCAGATCGGGGACAAAGGCGCCGGCAAGGCGCGCCCGCCAGTCGCCACCGGCAAAGACCAGCGAGAGCGCCAGAAATCCGGCCAGAACTGCGCGCAGGCGTGGCGGCGGCCATGGCCCGGCTTCGAAGGCGGGACGCCCCAGCGCGACCCCTTGGATCAGACGCTCGAGCCCGGCCAGATGGGCCCGCCACAAGGCCCGTTCGCTGGCACCCAGCGGCATCGCCGGGCGATCCGTGAGCCCGCTCAGGGGACGGTGGGGCAGGCGGTTGCGCTGCTCGAGCCGGCGGATGGCGCGGGCCCGGGTCGGGCGCTCCAGCCGGCGTGCGGCATCGATCAGGCTGGCCGCAAGCAGGCCTGCAAAGACGATCAGCGCCAGCAGATGCAGCCATCCCGGCAGTTGCCGCCAGAGACCCAGAAAGGACAGCGCAAAGAACAGGGCGAGCACCGAGACCGGCCCCCACATGACCTGCCACAGGCCTTCCAGCAGCAGGATCGCCCGGGTGACCACGATCCGCCGCTCGAGCTTCGGCGGATAGCCGGGCTCGGCCGATGGCAGTGCGTTCGTGCACTTGCCAGCGCCGGATTTTCGGGTCTCGGACTTGCTCTTCACGATGGCTTTCCATCGCCCTGGCCCGCATCATTCAGCCAGTCGGGCAGAATGTCGCGGGCGATGATTTCGTCATAGCCGGGGCGCTGCCGGATGACCGCGAAGCGGGCGCCATTGACCAGCACCTCGGGCACCAGGGGCCTGGTATTATAGGTCGAGGCCATCACCGCCCCATAGGCCCCGGCGGAAAAAATCGCCACCAGATCGCCAGCCGCCAGCTCGGGCAGCGGCCGCGCCCGGGCAAAGGTATCGCCGGTCTCGCACACCGGCCCGACCACATCCGCCGGGGTCAGCGGCGCATCCAGTGCCGGGGCGTGCACCGGCGCGATGCGATGGTAGGCATCGTAAAGGCTCGGCCTCAACAAATCGTTCATCGCCGCGTCGAGAATGACGAAGCGGGTGGTCTCGCCTTTCTTGATGGCAATGACGCTGGCCACCAGAATGCCGGCGTTGCCGGCGATCATCCGGCCGGGCTCGAGAATCAACTGGCAGGACAAGGCGCCAACGCATTCGCGCACCACGCCTGCATATTCATCGGGCAGCGGCGGCGCGTCGATGTCGTCATAGGGAATGCCGAGCCCGCCGCCCAGATCCAGCCGGTCGATGCGGTGGCCGTCGGCGCGCAGCGTTTCGACCAGTTCGGCGACCCGCTCGAAGGCGGCGCGGAAAGGCTCGAGCCGGGTGAGCTGCGAGCCGATATGAATGTCGAGACCGACCACCTCGATCCCCGGCAGACCGGCGGCCAGGCGATAGGCGTCACGGGCCCGGGTCCAGGGAATGCCGAACTTGTTTTCCTTGCGTCCGGTGGTGATCTTGTCGTGGGTCTCGGCATCGACATCCGGGTTGATGCGCAGGGTCACCGGGGCGCGCACGCCCCGGGCGGTTGCCACGGCGCTCAGGGTCTCGAGCTCGGCCTCGGATTCGGCATTGAACTGATGAATGCCGGCATCCAAAGCGGCTTCCATTTCGCGGGCCATCTTGCCGACCCCGGAAAAGACGATCTTCGCGGGCGGGATGCCGGCGGCGAGCGCCCGGTGCAGCTCGCCCTCCGAGACGATGTCGGCGCCGGCGCCGAGCCGCGCCAGCGTGCGAATGACTGCCTGATTCGAATTGGCCTTGAGCGAATAGCAGACCAGCGCATCGAGCCCGGCAAGCGCGTCGATGAACACCCGGTAGTGGCGCGTCAGCGTCGCCGTCGAATAGCAGTAGAACGGCGTGCCGACGGCGGCCGCAATGTCGTGCACCGGCACATCTTCGGCCCATAATTCGCCGTCACGGTACTCGAAATGGTTCATCGGACGACGGTCACAAGGTCGTCGGACCGGAGACCCGGCGAATCGTTGCCCGGATCACCATCGTCGGTGCGCCCGGCAGCCGGCGGCGCATCCGCCGGTGCACCGGGCGGCGGCTCCAGCGGGCCCTTGCGCCCGCAGGCTGTGAGCATCACCGCCAGCATCAAGATCAGGACGCCACGCAAGATCATGTCAGTGTCTTTCTGGCCGCGGCGATGGCGGCCCGCACGCACGCCGGGGCGGTGCCGCCGAAGCTCAGCCGCGAGGCCACCGATTTTTCCACCGGCAGCACCTCGTAGACGGCCTCCGTGATGCCCGGCTCGACAGCCTGCATGTCTTCAAGCGACAGCTCGGCGAGATCACAGCCCCTGCTTTCCGCCAGTTTCACCAGATTGCCGGTGACATGATGGGCGCGGCGAAACGGCAGGTTGAGCGCGCGCACCAGCCAGTCGGCGAGATCGGTGGCGGTCGAAAAGCCGTGTCCGGCCACCGCCGCCATCCGCTCGACCCGAAAGCGCAGGCCGGCCAGCAGTCCGGTCATGGCGGTGATCGCCAGGTTGAGAGAATCGGCGGCATCGAACACCGGCTCCTTGTCTTCCTGCATGTCCTTGGAATAGGCCAGCGGCAGCCCCTTCATGACGATCACCAGGGCCTGAAAGGCGCCGGCAATGCGCCCGACCTTGGCGCGCACCAGCTCGGCGGCGTCGGGATTGCGTTTCTGCGGCATGATCGACGAGCCGGTGGAGAAGTCGTCGGGCAGGGCGACGAAAGCGAACGGCGGGCTGGCCCAGACGACGATTTCCTCGGCCAGGCGCGAGAGATGGCCGATGGTGATCGTCGCCGCGGCCAGAAACTCGAGCGCGAAATCGCGGTCCGAGACCGCATCCAGGGAATTGGCGCAGGGGCGCTCGAAGCCCAGGGCTGCGGCGGTCATCTCCCGGTCGATCGGGAACGAGGTTCCGGCCAGGGCGGCGGCGCCCAGCGGGCATTCGTTGAGGCGCCGGCGGCAGTCGGCGAAACGGCCACGATCGCGCGCCGCCATTTCGAAATAGGCCATCAGATGATGACCCAGGGTGATCGGCTGCGCCGCCTGCAAATGCGTAAACCCCGGCATGACGGTCCCGGCGTGCTGGTCGGCGCGCTCGAGCAGTGTCGCCTGAAAGCCGATCAGGCGGCTGTCGATCTCGTCGATGGCATCGCGCACCCACAGGCGGAAATCGGTGGCCACCTGATCGTTGCGCGAACGTGCCGTGTGCAGGCGCTGGGCCGGTTCGCCGATCAGCTCGCCCAGCCGGCGCTCGATGTTCATGTGAATGTCCTCGAGCGCCGTCTCGAAGGCGAATTCGCCGGCCTCGATTTCCCGCTCGATGCGCTCGAGCCCGTCAAGAATTGCCTTCCCGTCGTCTTGTGAAATAATATCGCAGGCCATCAGCATCCGGGCATGGGCCCGCGACGCGGCAATATCCTGGGCGTAGAGGCGGCGGTCGAAGTCGATCGAGGCGTTGATCCGCTCCATGATCTGATCGGGTCCGGCCTCGAACCGGCCGCCCCAGATCGCCGAGGTCCTGTCCGAGGTCTTGGCCGGTATCTTGGCCGATGATCTGCCCGAGAATTTGGAAGGCCCGGATGTGCTCATGTCGTCCGTCCGCTGGTCATCAGGAGTTTTTACAGTGTACCGCATCGCCCTGGGACTTACCCTCGCCATCGCCGCCGCGGTTGTGGCCTGGCGGCTTTTCGAGCATTCCGAGGCGCCGACGTCCCGAGCCATGCAGCCAGCCGCTTCCACCGCCACCGCGTCGTCGGCGCTGGCCCGCGGCGAAATGGTGAACTTTACCCTGTACGCGGAAACGAAGCCAGTTCCCGAATTCAGCGTCGAGGACCGGGACGGACGCAAGCTCGGGCTGGCGGCCTTTCGGGGCAAGGTGATTCTGGTCAACTTCTGGGCCACCTGGTGCGGGCCGTGCGTGCGCGAGATGCCGTCGCTGGCGCGCCTTCAGGCCGGCCTTGGCAGCGACGATTTCGAGGTTGTGGCGATTGCGTCCGATCGCGGCGGCTGGTCGGCGGTCAACACGTTCCTCAAGGATCAGGGGATCGACAAGCTGACCGTCCTGCTCGATCAGAACATGCGCGCGTCGCGCGCCGTCGGTGTGTTCGGGCTGCCGACGACGCTGCTGATCGACCGTCAGGGGCGCGAGCTCGGGCGCATGACCGGCCCCGCCGAATGGGATGGCGCCGATGCCCGGCGTCTGATCGCCGCAGTGCTGGACGGCTCGGTGGGTGACGGCGCCGTGGGTGGTGCCGGCCGCTGACGCTCAGCCCCGGCGCACCGGCGCGGCGGCGGCATCGAGCGGCCAGCGGGCGCGGGCCGGCGCATCGAGATCGTCGGTGAGGCCGAGGGCGAGGCGCTCGATCCCGGCCCAGGCGATCATCGCGCCGTTGTCCGTGCACAGGCGCGCCGGCGGCACCATCAGACTCACACCCTTGGACCTGGCAAGCTCATCAAGGCGGGCGCGCAGATAGCTGTTGGCGGCGACGCCGCCGGCGACCACCAGGGTCGGCCGATGTGGCCGGGTCTCCGGATCCAACCCGGCGAGGAAGGCGTCGATGGCGTGCGCCGTGCGATCGCACAGCACGTCGCCGACGGCCCTTTGGAAAGCATCGGCAAGATCGCTGCGCGTCGCCTCGTCGAGCGGGGCGTGGGTATCGGCCAGGCGACGCACCGCCGTCTTCAACCCGGAAAAGGAAAAATCGCAACCCGCCCGCCCCAGCATCGGGCGCGGCAGATCGAAGTCCGCGCCGTTGCCGCCGCCGGCGGCCGCCTCCAGCTTCGGGCCGCCGGGATAGCCGAGGTCGAGGACCTTGGCGGTCTTGTCGAAAGCCTCGCCGACGGCATCATCAACGGTGGTGCCCAGCCGGCGGTAGCGCCCGACCCCTTCGACGGCGAGAAGCTGGCAATGGCCGCCCGAGATCAGCAGCAGCAGATAGGGAAAGTCCAGGGGCGCGATGAGGCGGGCCGACAGGGCGTGGCCCTCGAGATGGTTGACCGCGATCAGCGGCAGCTTGCGGGCCATCGCGATTGCCTTGCCGGTAACCAGGCCGACGATGACGCCGCCGATCAGGCCGGGCCCGGCGGTGGCGGCGACACCGGCCAGATCATCGAAGCGCACGCCGGCGTCCTCGATCGCCCGGGCGATGATCGCATCGAGCTGTTCGACATGAGCGCGGGCGGCGATTTCCGGCACGACGCCGCCATAAGGTGCGTGCTCACCGATCTGGCTCAGCACGACGTCCGAGAGAATGCGCCGGTCAGCCGTCACCACGGCCGCGGCGGTTTCGTCGCAACTGGTCTCGATGCCGAGAACGATGGTGTCACCCGATGCGGTCATGTGCTATTGAGGCGGTTGCCGTTTTCTGATCCAAAGCTTGCGGACCGCCCCTTATACAGCAAATCATGAGCGCAACGGCACAACTCGTTATCGGCACCCGCGGCAGCCCCCTGGCGCTGGCCCAGGCCCACGAGGTCCGCGATCGACTGATTGCTGCGCACGGCGAGCTGGGCGCCGATGATGTGGCGATCCGGGTGATCCGCACCACCGGTGACCGGATCACCAGCCGGCCGCTGGCGGCGCTTGGCGGCAAGGGCCTGTTCACCAAGGAGATCGAGGAGGCGTTGCTCGCCGGCGAGGTCGACCTCGCCGTTCACAGCCTGAAGGACGTCCCCACGGTGCTGCCCGACGGGCTGGTGCTGGGTTGTTATCTCGAACGCCAGGATGTGCGCGATGCGTTCATCAGTCCGGTGGCCGAGAGCCTCGATGATCTGCCGGCCGGCGCCCGCGTCGGCACCGCATCCCTGCGCCGCCAGGCCCAGATTCTCGGCCATCGCCCGGATCTCGAGGTGGTCAATTTCCGCGGCAATGTCGAGACCCGGCTGCGCAAGCTGGCGGATGGCGAGGTGGCGGCCACACTTCTGGCCTACGCCGGGCTGCGCCGGCTCGGGCGCGAGGCGGTGGTGACCGCCTTGATCCCGGTGGAAGTGATGCTTCCCGCTGTCGGCCAGGGCGCCATCGCCATCGAGGTGCGGGCCGATGACGCGGCCATCCAGGCCCGTCTGGCGCCGCTCAATCACTGGCCGACGGAAATTTGCGTCACCGCCGAGCGGGCGCTGCTGGCCGGGCTCGACGGATCGTGCCGCACGCCGATTGCCGCTCATGCCGAGCTGTCCGACAGTGGCGCGCTCAGGCTGCGCGCGGCGATCTATCTGCCCGACGGCAGCCAAGCCTGGCAGGTCGAGCGTCAGGCCGAGGCCGGCGAGGCGGTGGTAATCGGCCGCGATGCCGCCGCCGCGCTGCGCGAGGCCGCCGGCGATGATTTCGCCGCCCTCATCGCGGCGCCCGCCGGCTGATCGCCGGTGCCAAGCGGTTCGGGCAGCGCGATGCAGGTCCTGATCACCCGTCCGCGAGAGGATGCCGAGCCTCTGGCCCGCCAGCTGCGCGCCGCCGGTCACGAGGTCTGCATCGAGCCGATGATGACGATCAGGCCGGTGGCCGGCCCGCCCCCCGATCTCAAGCGCTTCCAGGCCGTCCTGCTGACCAGCGCCAATGGCGCCCGGGCGCTGGCCCGGGTGACGACGGTGCGCGATCGCCCGGTCTTCGCGGTCGGTGCGGCAACCGCCCGCGCCGCCCGGGCGGCCGGCTTTCACCCGGTCGAGGAAGCCGCCGGTGATGTCGATGCGCTGGCCCGGTTGGTGGCCGAGCGGCTGGCGCCGGACGCCGGGCCGCTGCTGCATGTTGCCGGCACCGTAGTCGCCGGCGATCTCGCCGGCCAGCTTGCTTCTAGGAAATTTACTATGGAGCGCGCAGTGCTTTACGAGGCCTGTGCGGCGGCCCGCATCAGCGACGAAACAGCGGCTGCGCTAAGTGCCGGGGCGATTGACATGGCCCTGTTCTTTTCCCCCAGAACCGCGCGGATTTTTGCCGATCTTGCCCAGGCCCAGGGCCTTGACGAGGCCTGCCGGGGGGTCATCGCCGGCTGCCTGAGCGCGCAGGTGGCCAAGGCGGCAGCGGCACTGACCTGGCGCGATGTCGTCACCGCGCCGGAACCCCGTCAGGATGCCCTCTTGAACTGTCTGGGTCTGCAGTCGTAGGATAGATAGGAATTATCCTATCACCCCAGGACGGGCTCCCGAGATGGCCAGCCAGGACGCGTTCCGCCAGGAGGTTGAGGACTTTTTGGTCCGCCATGACATGGCGGCGGCAACACTCGGCGTTCAGGCGCTCAAGGACCCCAAGTTCGTCTCCGATCTGCGCCGCGGCCGCTCACCGTCCCTGAAGACCATCGATCGCGTGCGCGCCTGGATGTCAGTCTACGATCAGGCCCACCCGGTCGAGGGCGACGAGGCGGCGTCGGAGGAGGCAAAAGCGGACGCGGCTCCGAGCCTGCCGGAATCGCCGGCGACGACATCAGGTCGGCCGGGCACTGGCAAGTCGGGCGGGCAAAAGTCGGATCACGCAGCACCACCGGTGAAGCCGGCACCCCGGCGGGCCAAGGGCTGGCGACGGCTGATCCGGGCAGCGGTCATCCTGGCGGTGCTGGGGGGCGCCGGCCTTGCCGGCTGGCCGTGGCTGGCACCGCGCCTTGCCCCGCTCCTGGCCGGGCTGTCTTCCCCGGCTTCCCCCGAAGAGGGCGACGAGGCCACCCGCGTGGCGGCCCTGGAAGCCCGCGTCGCGGCGCTGGAGGCCAGGCTGGCCGAGGCACGCCGCGAGGCGGAGGCCGAACTTTCGAGCGTCAAAGCCGACATGGCGGCACGGGTTGAGGATCTGACGACGCGGCTGAACGCCTTGAAGCGCGCCCCACGGCAATCCGGTCAGGGGGCCGTTGCCGGGGATGAGGAGCTGGCGACTACAGTAGCACAGCTCGAAAGCACAGTTGCGGCCCTGCAGGCGGCTTCCGGCCCCGGTGAACGGGAGGCGCTGGCGGCGCTTGGCGACCGCATTGATGCCGTGAAGGCCCGGCTGGATGACGTCGGACGCCGGCTCGAGACCGTGGCCCGCGCCTTTGCGGCCGAGGCGGCGATGCGCCGCCTGCGCCAAAGGACCGAAGCCGGCCGGCCGTTCACGCCCGAGTTGGCGGCCCTGACCAGTCGCCTGGCCGGGGGCGGTGCGGGCCTGTCGCCGGACCTGCGCGCGGCGCTCGATGATCTGCGGGCGCTGTCCGAGACCGGGGTGGCGCCGCTCACCCGACTGCTGGCCGAGGCGCCGACACTTGATGATCTGATCGCCGGCGCCGATGAGCAGGAGGCGGCGTCACCTCCCGCGACCGGCGGCTGGTGGGCGCGCACGCGGGCGCGGCTGGCCTCTCTTGTCCGGGTCCGCCGGATCGACAACCCGGACGCCCGCCTCGCCGCCCGCCTCGCCGCGATTCGCACCGCGCTTGCCAACCATGCGGTGGACGCGGCGCTGGCCGAATTCGACACGATCGATGTGCCCCTGGGCCCGACGCTGGCGGCGTGGCGCGCCGACATCGAAGCCCATGCCCGGGCGCAGCGCGCCCTTGGCATCCTTGACGCGGCGCTTGACGGGCGGGCGGTGCCGACTGCCATGTCCGCTTCGCCGCCGCCCGGCCCGCCAGGCGAATAGGGGCCAGATCCGTGCTGCGCCTGATCCTCGCGCTTCTGGGACTGGCCGTGGCCGCCGCCGCGGTGGTCTGGCTGGCCGACCACCCGGGATCGGTGCGCATTGCCTGGCTCGGCTATCAGGTCGAGCTGTCGGCGGCGCTCACCCTCGGCTTTCTGCTCACCGTCGCCGTTGTTGTCGCCGCGCTGGCGCGCCTGTGGCGCTGGTTGCGCACGCGACCCGCCGCGCTGCGTGAGGACATGGCGCGTCGCCGCCGCCGGCGTGCCGATGCCGCCTTGACCAGCGCGCTTGTGGCACTGGCTTGGCGCGATCCATCGGCGGCGCTGGCGGCGCTCAAGCGACTGGGGGCGGCGCATCCGGTTCTGGCGTCGCTGGTCCGGGCCGCGGCGGCGCGCCTGTCCGGCGATGGGGAAGGCTGGCGCCAGGCCTGCGAGCAATTGCGCGCCACGTCCGATACGGCTGCCCTCGGCAGGCTCGGACTGGCTGAAACCGCCTGGCGAGATGGCGATACTGCCGCGGCCCGTGCATTGCTCGAAGAGGCCGAACGTGCGGCCCCCGGCGATCGCCTGGTTCTGGTTCGCCGGTTCACCCTGGAAAGCGCGGCGGGCAACTGGCCGGAGGCGCAGGCGGCCCTCGAGCGCCTGGCCAAAATCAAGGGCATTGAGCGGGCGCGGATTGCCGCCGCACGCGCCGATCTGCTGGCCCGCGAGGCGCTGGCGTTGATCCAGGCCGGCGATGCGGATACCGCCCGGGCACGGGCCGGCGAAGCCGTGAAGGCCGGGCCAGAACGCCTGTGGCCGGCGCTGATAGCGGCCGAGCTCGATGCTGCCGCCGGGGCGCGCCCGCGGGCCCGCAAGCGGCTTGTTCGGGCCTGGAAGGCTGCGCCCCATCCGGTGCTTGCCCAGGCCTTTGCTGGGCTGGAGCCGGGCGAGACGGCGCTTGAACGCCTGCGCCGCTTCGAGACCTTCACGCAAGAAACCGCCGATCACCCGGAGAGCCATATTGCGCTGGCCGAACAGGCGATTGCCGCCGGCATGTGGGGGCTGGCGCGGAGCCATCTGAACGCGGTGCTGGGCACCGCCGCCTCGGCCCGCGCCCTGCACCTTGCCGCCGAGCTGGTTCTCGGCGAAACCGGCGATGACGAGGCGGCCGGGCGCTGGCGCCGGCTGGCGACGCATTGCGGTGATTCTGCCTGGGCATGCGAGGTGTGCGGATTGCGCCAGGCGAATTGGCGTCCCGACTGCCCGGCCTGTGCGACGCTTGCCAGTCTGGTCTGGACGCCGGCACCGCCGGCGCGGTTCCTGCCCGGCCTGCGTCTCACTGCCCCGGCCGGGGTGCGGGCGCCCGACGAGGCCAAAGCCGGCGACCCGGGGGCCGACATCTACCGCACCCTGGCGGCCGGCGAGGCCCGCGATGCGGCCGAGCGCGCCGGCGATGCCAGCGACGATTAAAAGGCGCTCAGGCGGGGCCTGCGAAACGCTTGCCCTCACCGGTTCTGCGGCTTATCTTGCGCTCGCATTCCCGCCGCGCCCTTGTTACGGTTGATCGCGCGCCGATGTAGCTCAGCTGGTAGAGCAACGCATTCGTAATGCGTGGGTCGGGGGTTCGAATCCCTCCATCGGCACCATCC
>CAZZKF010000078.1:0-11108 GCA_964654995.1 uncultured Alphaproteobacteria bacterium
ATTAAATTAACACTTGTTTTTGACAGTGATGGTGTTATATATAGCGGCATGATGCCGAATGACACCGAACAGTTCTCGCTTGACGAGCTTTGCACCCTGACGGATCTGCCGCGGCGCACCGTGCGCTACTACATCCAGCAGGGCCTCGTCGACCGGCCCAAGGGCGCCAAGCGCGGCGCCTATTACACGCGGGTCCATCTTGAGCAGCTCTTGACCATCCGCAAGTGGCAGCGCGCCGGCCTCAATCTCGAGCGCATTCGCGAGCTCCTGTCCGAGCCCGAAGGCGGCGCGCCGCTGCCACCGGTGCGCCAGCGCCGTCCCGGCGATGTCAGCGTACGCAGCCACATCCTTTTGCGCCCGGGTGTCGAGCTGGTCATCGATCCGGGCGAAGCCGGGCTGACACCGGAGGTGATGCGCAGGCTCGCCGGTGACATTGCGGCGCATCTGGACAAGCTGAAGAAGGAGACAGCGCCATGAGAGCAAGCGCAGCAGCGGTTCTGGAAAGCCTCGAGGGCGAGGCCGTGGTCTTGGAAGACGTACGCGTCGAGGCCACGATCAACGACCTTCTGGCCGACGTCACCGTCACCCAACGTTATCGCAATCCGGAAAAGCGCAACGTCGAGGCGGTCTACACCTTTCCGCTTCCCCTCGACGGCGTGCTGCTCGATTTCACGGTCGAGATCGGCGACCGCCGGCTGGCCGGCACGGTGGTCGAGAAGGCCAAGGCCGAGCGGCGCTATGAAGACGCGATCACCGACGGTGATGCCGCCATCCTGCTGGAGCAGGCCGAGCCGGGGCTCTATACGGCGAGCGTCGGCAACATTCTGCCGGGTGAGACGGTCACGGTCCGCTTCCGCTATGGCCTGCTGCTGCGCTGGAACGGGGATCGTGTGCGCTTCCAGATGTCCACCACCATCGCGCCCCGTTATGGCGATCCGGAAAGCCAGGGCGGGCTGTCCCCCCATCAGGCGCCGACATACGCCTTCGACGCAAAGCGCGCCTTCGGCCTGCGGGTTACGGTGCGCGGGCTTCTCAAGGACGCCCGCTTCAATTCCTCTTCCCATGACGTGAGCATCGAGGAACGTGCCGGGGAGACGATCATCGCGCTCACCGGCGCACCGGCGATGGATCGCGACTTCGTTCTCGAGGCAAAGGCCCGGCGGCCCGAGTCGGGTGGCGCCCTGCTGGCCCGCGATGGTGACGGCTGGGTGGCGTTGGCGAGCTTCCGACCCGAGATCACGGAGGCCGATGGCCATGTTCGGCGCAGCATCAAGATTGTGGTCGACTGCTCCGGCTCGATGGGCGGCGATTCGATTGCCCAGGCCCGAGCCGCGCTCGAGCGCATTCTTGATGGTCTGCATCCGGGCGACCTGTTCGAGATCATCGCCTTCGGAAGCACCTGGCAAGGCCTGTTCGGGTGCGAAAAGCCGGTCACCGAGTGGACGCTGGCCAAGGCCCGACAGTTTGTGCGCCGGCTCGATGCCGACATGGGTGGCACCGAGATCGCCGATGCCCTCAACGCCGCCTATGCGGTGCGCGGCAAGTCCAACCTGCCGCGCGATCTGCTGCTGATTACCGACGGCGAGGTCTGGGAGCGCGACAAGGTGATTGCCCGGGCGAAAGCCTCCGGTCACCGCATCTTTACGGTCGGCGTCGGCAGCGCCGTCAACGAAGGCCTGGTGCGCGACCTTGCCGCGGCCACCGGCGGCGCCTGCGAGCTGGTGGCGCCGCGCGACGACATGGCGGTGCGTATCCACCGGCATTTCCAGCGCCTGTATGCGCCGCATGCGGTGAAAGCCGACGTCCACTGGCCAAAGCCTGCTCGGAACAGCGTGCCCGATCCGATCGGCCCGATTTACGGCGGCGATACGATCCATGTCTTCGCCTGGTTTGCCGAAAAACCCGAAGGCCCGGTACGTCTGGAGGTGACCCTGGCCGATGGGCACAGGGTCCGCCATGATGCCGCAATCGTTCCGGCGGACGACGGCCCGGTCCCGATGCCGGCATCGGAGGGGGCGTCTTTGCCGACTTTGGCGCGCCTCGCGGCGGCCCGGCGCCTGGCCACGCTCGAGGATCGCACGGCGGCGACCGAACTCGCCCTGCGCTACCAGCTGGTGAGCGCCTGGACCGATTATATCGTCGTTCATGTCCGGGCTGAGGACGAGAAGGCCGACGATCTGCCCGACATCATCAAGGTTCCCCAGGTCGTCGCTGCCGGCTGGCACGGCACGGGAACAGTGTTCGCCGAGCGAATGGAGGTTCGCGCTCTGCGCTGCTATGACATGGTATTGGACCAGCGGCCTCGTGAGGTGGCCCGGTCCCGAGAACCGGACTGTGGTTTTCTTCTCAAACCGGAGCCGGATAGCAGGACCCTCGGCCCGGCCGCCCTCGTTGCCCTGCTGAACAGTCGATCGGTGCCGCCGGTCCCGACCCTCGATGAGCTCGACTCCTGGGGGCTGCCCGATGCGGTGATCGCGCCTCTCGAGGAGCTTGTGGCCAGCGGTGCGGACGAAGACGCCGTGGTTCTCGCCTTCCTCCATCTGCTGGCGAACTCGGAAGCCGGGCGGGGGCTCAAGCGGCAAACACGCCGAGAGATCCTCAAGGCGTTCAAGCAAACAGGCCCGGACCCCGCCCTCATCGAGGCCGTGCGCGAAGCGCTGAAGGACTGGCCGGCGTGGAATGTCATGGAGGGTCAGGAGGGGTAAGCGCGGCGGCGACCGATCCGAATCATCTTTGAAGAGCCAGTCTGATGAAATCCTTCAATGACTTCGATCAGATGTTCCGGCAACTGGAACGGCGGTCCGGCAACGATCCGTCGCGGATCGCCTGGCTGGTCAAGAACTGTCCTGACATGCGGCGGATCATCGGCAAGTTGTATTTCTGGGACATCGGGTTCCAATCGGAACTTGCCACTCGCCGATACCGTTGCAATGTGCCAGCTTGGTTTCTGGAACGATACAGGTCTTACAAGGAGCGCTTCGGTTCGGAGGTTGACAAGGTCTACGGAACACTCTCTCTCTTGGCTCTTGTCGACGAAGAAGTTGACGGCGTGTCCGCAGAGGAGATTCTCAATCCCGGCGTGCATCCATCTTCTGATGACGCTGGCGACAGCGATACTGCACCACAATTCCTCTCAGGAGAAGCGACCGAAGCCGTGGAATTCATGATCCACTGGCTGTGGAACATGCATGAGGGCTCGGACCACGCCGACGATTTGAGGTTGGGTCTGGACGCATGGGACTGGTTCAGAGAGACGGTCGGCATCGACCTTGCGGAAATCGAAGAGCGATGGAACAGGCTGCCGCGTGCGCTGATACCGACTCATGTCGAGACATCAGCCAGCACCCGTGGCGGAGATGGGCTCATTGATCTCCTGGATGATGCGACCAAGGCCTATGTGTTTGGCCTGCCGGCCGCGGCGATCGCCATGTGTCGGGCCGTCTGCGAATTGGTGCTCAGGGACTTCTATTTCGACGGCGATGGGAAGGAGGAAGCGCTTGGTCGGCTGGCCTATCTTGCCGAGAAAAGATACCAGCACGTGAAGGAACTCAAACTTCGCCATTACATCAGACAGGCGAACCGCGTGATGCACGATTACCGGGGCAACACGCTCTCCGATGACCAGCTCGATGCTGTTCGTGAGTTCCTGGAAGCAACGAAAACGCTGATCGAGCGGGCACCTCAGAAGCCGGCGGGAGGGCCGTAGGCAGATATCAGCGTACGCTCAAGGACATTCCTGAGCCGCCAAGACCATACCCAAGCGTTCAATCCGAACCGAGGCTGGTCTGCTTCGAAAATCCACATACGTCCGTTTCTGACGTATTTGTTCCTTACCATCCGTCTTCGGACAAGGCGGAGATTGAGATGTCCGGAAACTTCGAGCGGCGGGTGACCGCCATCTATCTGAAGAACTTTATCGGCTGCACGGCGCGAACCTCGATCGAGGCCCTGGCGCTGGACAGCTGGCTCGAAAGCAATGCCGAGTTTCTCGATATCGAATACATCCGCCCCGACCGTGACTCCTGTAGCGAAAGACCGACAAGATGGGAGTTGCGACGACGCAGAAAGATCACCCTGGAGGAATGGCACCAGATCGAGGACGTCGTTCAGGACCTGTTCGATACCTTCAAGACGGCCCGTCCCGCATGTCGCGATCGCAACCTGGCGATGACCGCCCGGCATTTCGGGCTTGATGATATCGAGACCGGAATTCTGGATATCGTCCTGCGTTATTGCAACGGCGAAGCGCTGGAGAGTTTTTTCGACAGTTTCTTCCGGTGTCATGCGCTCTCGGCCATCGAGATCATGGCCCGGTTGCTCGGGGTCAAGAGAATGCAGGTGGAACGCCGGCTTCTGGCCGATTCCCGGCTGCAGAAATACGGGTTCCTGGTGAGTGAGGTTGCACGCAATTCCAATCTGGATATGGCGTACAGGCCATCGCATCGTCTGCTGCGCGCCTTGTCGCTTCCCGCCCGTACATTCGCCGACATCCAGAGGAACATTGTCTCCGCACCGGCGAAATCGGACCTTCACTGGACCGACTACGACCATATCGCGAGCGAGCGCGATTATGTCTGCCGTCTTCTCAAGGGGGCCATCGCCAGAAGGGCGCGCGGCATAAACATACTTCTCTATGGTGGTCCGGGTACCGGAAAGACCGAGTTCGCGAAGGTCCTGGCAGGCCATATCGGCGCCGACCTCTACGGCGTCGGAGAGGTCGGTGATCAGGGCCGGGAGCCGTCGCGCGATGAACGCCTGGCCGACGTGCTGTTGTGCCAGCGGCTGCTCTCCGAGCAGAAAAAGACGATCATCCTGTTCGATGAGATGGATGATCTGATTTCGGGCGACCCGGTATCGCGGACTTTCGGCATCGGCGCATCCGCGGGTGAAAAAGGCTCCAAGGTCTTTCTCAATCGCCTGCTCGAAAACAACCGGGTTCCGGCGATCTGGATCACCAACTCGGTCCGATATTTCGATCCGGCGGTGCTGCGCCGCATGACCATGGCCATCGAGATACGTGTGCCCTCGGTAGCGGTTCGCGAGCGGGTCTGGCGACGCACCCTGGAGCGCGAGCGCTTTGACCTTCCCGAGAACGAGGTTCGCCGTCTGGCCCGGGAATTCGACTCGCCTCCGGGGCTGGCCGTAACCGCCGTTCGCGGCGCCAGGCTGGCCGGTGCCGGGATCGAGCAAATCCGCCTCTCCGTGCGTTCTGCGGCCAAGGCCATGGCCGGCGGGCGCGAACGCCCGCCTGAGGCGCAAGCGCTTGCAGCCTACAACCCGGCCCTCATCAATCCGGATGTCGATCTGATCGCGGTCGCCCGGCGCCTTGCGCATTCCAACGCGCCGCGCAACGTCTCCTTTTGCCTCTACGGCCCGCCCGGCACCGGCAAGAGCGCCTTTGCCCGCTACCTGGCCGATCGATTGGGGATGGAGGTGCTGCACAAGCGGGCATCCGACCTCATCTCCATGTGGGTCGGCGGAACCGAAACAAACATTGCCGACGCCTTTGCCGAGGCCCGGGCATCACATGCGGTGCTGATCTTCGATGAGGCGGACTCGCTGCTCCGCGATCGCGGCGGTGCGCAGAGATCCTGGGAGGTCACCCAGGTCAACGAAATGCTCACCTGGATGGAGGTGCATGACCTGCCGTTCGTCTGCACCACCAACCTCGAGGAAGGGCTCGATCGGGCGTCGCTCCGACGGTTCACCTTCAAGGTCTCCTGCGACTATCTCGCTGCGGCTCAAGGCAGGGCCGCGTTCCGGCATTTCTTCGGCCTGGAGCCGCCGCGCAGACTTTCCGAGCTTGCCATGCTCACCCCCGGCGATTTCGCCGTCGTCAAACGCAAGGCCGCGATCATGGGCGTGGACCACGACTCGGACGCCTTGCTCGCGATGCTGGCCCGCGAATGTGCCGCCAAGCCGGGATACCGGTGCCCGATTGGCTTCAGAGCCAGATTTGATGCCGAAACTCGGTGATATCGGGTCATGATGAGAAATCTGTCGAACCGATAGGAAAAAGGCCTCATGCGCTACGCTCGGATGCAGGATTTGCTGAGGCTCGCCCTGGATATGCAGGCCAGCCGCAGCGGGATTTCCCTCGACGACATCGGCCAAGAATACGATGTCGGGCGCCGCACGGCGGAGCGCATGCGCGACGCCATTCTGGCGGTGTTCCCGCAAGCGCAGGAAGTGGAAACCGGCGAGCGCACCAAACGCTGGCGGATCCCGGCCGGCACGCTCAACCGGTTCGTCGGGTTTTCCGCCGAGGAGCTGACCGAGCTGGAAGCGGCAATCATGGTGATGCGCCAGCAAAACCTCGACAATCAGGCCGATATTCTGGCCGGGGTTTCGCAAAAGCTGCGGGCCCTCCTCCCGGACGGGGAGGCGCGCCGGCTCGAACCCGATGTCGAGGCGCTGCTCGAGGCCGAGGGGCTTGCCATGCGCCCCGGCCCGAAACAGAAAGTCAGCACCGACGTGCTGGCCGACCTGCGCGAGGCCATCAAGAAATGCGTGCAGGTCCGGATTCATTACCACGCGCGAACCACCGACCGGGTAAGCCGTCAGTATGTCTGCCCGTATGGATTCCTCTACGGCGACCGGCATTACCTGGTCGCCTACAGCATGAACCGCGCGGTGCGCGATTACCGCCTGTTCGTTCTCTCCAGGATCACCAGGGTCGAGGTGACCGATCGGCCTTTCCGAAGGCGGCGGGATTTTTCGCTGCAAGGCTACGCCGAGCGCAGCTTCGGCGTGTTTCAGGAAGAACCGGTGGATGTGGTCTGGAAGTTCTCGCCGGCGGCGGCCGATGATGCCGGGGCATTCCTGTTCCACCCGATCCAGACCATGGAGGCGTGCGACGACGGCTCGCTCATCGTTCACTTTCGCGCCGGCGGTCTGCGCGAGATGTGCTGGGAGCTGTTCCGCTGGGGCGACGAGGTCGAGGTCATCGCCCCCGAGGCCCTGCGGCAAATGTACGCGAACTGTCTGGCCGAGGCCGCCCGCGCGCTTGGCGATGGCGAGCACGGCGTTGAAGCTACACGCCATGCGGGCGATACTCGACGGGAGGCGAGATGACGATCTTCGAGCCGCCACAGTTTCGCAATGTCTTGTTAGGCCTTGGTTCAGCCGTTGGCGCGGGGGATCACAACATGGAAAGGCAAGCAGGTGACGGACCTTCAAACACGGGTTGAGACACTGATTCACACGTTTCATGACCTGTCGGAGACACGGGCGGCGGAGCGGCGGGATCGAATAGAGACGTTTCTGGAGAACGTTCGTGAGCCGCTTCGAAAAGCCGTCAGGGATCGCCGGCTTGCGGCGGCCGACTTCAATGTTTTCGAGGCGGCGGGAATATATTCACGGGAACTGAGTCACTCGCATTTTCTGGCCGAACTTCTGAACCCGGACGGAACACATGGTCAAGGCTCTCTGTTTCTGAATTCTTTTCTGGAACGGGTCGGTATCGACAAACCGAAGGCCCGAGCTATTGTGAGCACGGAATATTCGATCGACGAAGCCCGTCGTCTCGACGTTCTGATTCGTTTTGGCACGCAGTACCTGCTGGCGATAGAAAACAAGGTCAATGCCGCCGAAGGCGAGGATCAAATCAAGAAATATCAGGAATGGCTGAAACAGAGTGAACGTCCCTACACCCTGGTTTTTCTCACCAGGGACGGGCGGGACCCGAGCACCAATGATCCCGCCGAGCTCCCGCCGAAATGTCTTTCATACGGAGATATCTCACGCTGGATCAGGGAGGCGGTGAAAAAACTTCCATGCGCCGCTACTCGACTGCGGGCGACGCTCGATCAATACGCGGAATGCTGCGCGATGCTTGGAGGAAATAGGATGTGCAAATTGGACGAAAAGCTGCTCGAACACCTGCGGCAGGAGACATATCTCGAAACGCTGTTTGAGCTCGAGCCCTATATTCGTGAAATCAGAAATAAAATTATTGACGATTTTGTTGAAAAAAGTCTGAGAGCAAAGCTCGAAGCGAAAGACCCGGACATGGAATTGCAGGGCAAACTAACTTCCGAACGTTACAGCTTCATCAGATGGCGCCACCCGACATGGCCCAAAGGTGCAGGAATCTGCTTGGCATTCGAGAAAAATGATCTGTCGGAACTCTTTGCTGGTTTTCGTGCGCCGAACGCAGAGGCGTTGGATGGAATGAAGAAGGAAGAGGCAGCTGAATACAAACTCGTCGATGAGAACATGCGAAAGAAGATACGTGAGGCCACCATTCCAGTTACGTCCCTTTTTGGCCGTGACAGGCCTTGGCCATGGTGGCCCGTTTGGCAAGACTTGCCGCCCCCATTGGATAACTGGCAGAATACAGAAGCACTTTTGATGGTCGCCGGCGTCAGACCTTTCGAAAACAACCAGTTCTTTGTTGACTGGGTTGCTGACGAGTTCATGAAGATTCGCGAGGCCGTGCGGCGGATCCTCGGCTGAACGGAAATCCGTCATGCCCGTATTCACCCGCCGTCAGCTCTTGAACGGCGGTCGGTACGCCGCCGCCGCAGCCCTGCCCGCGTTGCCACTTGCCGACATTCCGGGCGAGCCGCTCGGCGCCTGGGATTGCGATCCCTCCCGCCACCGCCTTTGTCTTTCCGCATGGCGCTCATACCGTCGCCGGACCGAAAGAAAAATGGTTGGCCGCGGTCGGGGATTGCACCGAATGCGGTTGAAAGATCGGTCCCGTCGCCTTGGCGGAAAAACGCTCGCACCTCGCCTCTCGCCCAGGTGCGCCAACTGGCGGGTGATGGCGAGCGGTGCCTATATGGGCGATGTCCCACGTCGGTGCGGCGTGTCCGGAGATTGTGTGGCCAAAATGGATTCTATTTCGACGATGGCTTTCTTGGACAATGCCGAATACTCGCCGAGACCCCATCTTCCGTCTGGTTCCCTGCGCAATTCGACCGTGGCCCGCTCCGCGCCGTGCCAAGCGTAATAGTAGCGCTTCCCCTTGATGACTTCATAAACCAGGGCGGCAAGGCAATTCGCCATTTCCTCGGCCTCCTGATGCATGGCGGTGACTGATCCGAGGGGCCGCAATTGCTCGTTGCCAGGAACTGGTGGCGGCGGAAATGGGCGTTTTGCCAGAGCGATTTTTCGAAAACGGCTGACCTTTCGAAGCAGGTCTTCCTTTGTCCGCACGGCAGCCAGGGATTGACGAATCCGTTCTGTCGTCTCGCCATCGGCGAATTCCGCAACCTCGTCGATGACCGGCATCAGGGCACGCTCGACATCCGGGTCATCCCAGAGCTGCGTGAGATTCGGAGGCGCCGCCCACATGGGCAGGCGTTGGAGGTTCTTGATCAAATGTGGCGACAAGCGCGCTGCATGCCGCACCACCTTCGCCCGTTCCCGACAGCGCAAACATGCCAGCAGGTCAGCAAGCAGTTCGCGGGTGAGAAAGTCGCACCGGCACTCCTCCCCCAGCCTGCCAAGGTCCAGCTTATATAAGCACTTGAGAGCCGACCACGACCAGTGCTCGCCACTGAGTCGGCTCAGCAGGTGACACCGCGGCTCTGACATGATCGCGTGAACAAGAGCCAGGCGTGCAGGCTTGGGCAATGAATGCGCTTCTGCCAGGACCAGGCATGCCAATACGAACTGTGGCCCGATTCGCAAAAGCTCGCCTTCCAGAAACGAGGCAAACTCGGGCAGGTGCCACATCGCCTCCAATGCGAACCACTGCCAGCGGTCAAGCTGCCCGACAAGCCGACGCACCCGAAGAGGAATCAACCCGACATAGGCGGCCAGAGCATCGACAGACTCACAGTCAAGCCTGTGATCAGCGCCCCGGTCGACGCCAAAGAACTCATACAGATTTGCCATGTCCAGATCATCGATGCTTTGTCCGTCAGATAGGCCGGCGGCATGTGGAATCACCGAGAAATGCCCGTTGTCGCCAACCAAAGGCCAGGTGGGCATAAAGTTGATGGCCGGGTCTCGCTTCCACGTTCTCGCCCAACAGCCGAATATCGTGTCCCACCGACCGTAAATGAAATCCGCTCTTCCGCAGCGTTCAACAAGGGCGGTTCTACCAAGCATGAATTTGGAATGGGCGGTATCGTTGCTCGGGTCCCGACCCGCCTGAAACGTCACAGGCGCATGCCATGGACCGAACAGGCTCGGCGCATCACGTGCAAGTTCTGGGATCCCGGACACGGAGCAAGGGTGCCACCAAGGCCGGTCAGAAACGGACATGTCAACATGCCACATTCACCATCGCCACATGTCACAATGGATGCGATCGCCTTGACAGCGATGCGTCCATCTCTGACGTAGCAGGCCTCTATCATCGCGCTCATCGACATGTTGCCAGCCTGCGAGAGGAGGATGCGATGAGCGACGAGGTCACCAAGAAACGGTTCAGCCTGAAGGGCTGGTGGTGGAAACTGCCCCTGGCCCTGATCGGCCTGATCGGTGTTCTGGATGCGATGGGCAGCTTTGCGCCGGCCGGCTTGCCGGCGTGCGACAGTGCGAACGCCAGGGACACGCTCACCAAAGCGTTTGACAATTCGCAGTTCGCCAGAAATCTCGGCCTCTCGGCAATTCAGATCAGTGCCGCCAAAGAGACCGGCGGCGCGACGGAGAAACGCCGAGACTGCACCGCCGTCGTTTCCATGAACAATGCCCAGACAGTCGTTGTCGACTACACGATGGCACTGCAGGATGACGGCCAATACATGCTGACATTTCAGGTTCGTGAGTGACCCGGTGAGGCCGCGGAAAATGAACGCCCCTGCAACCGCGATCATCCTCTCCGTGCTTCTGGCATTTGCTCCGGTGCCGGCGCAAAGCGGTGATGACGACGTCATGGCCGATCTGAAGTGTCGGATCGTGAATGACAGGATCCGTCTTCTCGACATGATCCAAAGCAGCAAATCGGGCCTGGACATCGACGTCGAGCTGGAAAAACACAGAGAGCGGCTGTCGGACCTGGTTGCGGGACAAAGCCAGCCGGTCATTGCCGCATCCGCGCGCGCCTATTACGCCACCAGTCGGATGGTGTACAAGGCCCGTCATGGCAATCCGTTCGTGGTTGGCCAGGAAGTGGAGATCGCCCTCGCGATGCTCCTGAATCGGGCCGCCGA
>CAZZKF010000079.1:0-11035 GCA_964654995.1 uncultured Alphaproteobacteria bacterium
GCCCGGCTCAGATGATCCTGGCTCCACACCGGCTCCCAGGGGACAAGAAAGTCGCGTGACTGACGGCGAAGCGCCACCCAGGCCCGCCAGTCGCCGAGTCGCGGCGGGCGCAGAAGGACCCGCCCGCCGGTCAATACCGGGCCGACGCCGGCCCGTGCCAGACGCAGCCGCCAGCGGTTTCCGGTCCGCGCCTCCGGATCGGTCCGCGCTTGCTGCCGACCGGCAGCATCAGTGAAATCGGCCTGCGATCCGCTCATAAGGCTCCAAGGCCCCGATCGG
The DNA here is from genome assembly GCA_964654995.1 of uncultured Alphaproteobacteria bacterium. Classification (GTDB taxonomy): domain Bacteria; phylum Pseudomonadota; class Alphaproteobacteria; order CAZZKF01; family CAZZKF01; genus CAZZKF01. Next base: position 280 of record CAZZKF010000079.1, read on the forward strand.
CCCGACCGCCGCAACCGTCGGCGGCCCGGCGGCAATGATCCGCTCGCCGACCCGGCGCACGGCCGCCACATCCACCGCATCGACATGGCCGACCAGCTCGTCGATGGGGATGACCCGGCCGAAGACCAGAAGCTGGCGGGCGATCTGTTCGGCCCGCGCAGTCGAGCTTTCCAGCGACATCATCAGACCGGCCTTGAGCTGCGCCCGGGCGCGCGCGACCTCGGCGTCGTCGACGTCGTCCAGCATGCCGGCCATCTCGCCGGAAATCACCGGGATCAGCTCGCCGATCTGCTCCGGGCCGGTGCCGGCATAGACCCCGAACAGGCCGCTGTCGGTATAGGACGAGCTGAACGCATAGACCGAATAGGCGAGCCCGCGGCGCTCGCGGACCTCCTGGAACAGGCGCGACGACATGCCGCCGCCGAGCACCGTCGTGAACACCTGAAAGGCGTAGTAATCGGGATCGTCGAAAGCAACGCCGTTGAAGCCCAGGGTCAGGTGGATCTGCTCGAGCTCGCGCGGCTCGTTTTCCTCGCCGCCGACATAGCGCGCGGCATCACACGGCTGGCATGGGCCGTCCGCCAGACCGGCAAAGGCGTCCTCGGCCAGCGCCACAAGCTGCGCATGATCGACCCGGCCGGCCGCCGCCAGCACCATCCCCGGCGCCCGATAGTGCTCGGCCATATAGCTTGAGAGCGCCGTGCGATCGAAGCTGCGGACATGCTCGACAGTGCCGAGGATCGAACGCCCCATCGGCTGATCGCGAAAGGCGGCCGCCTGCAGATGATCGAAGACGATGTCGTCGGGGGTATCGTTGGCCTCGCCGATTTCCTGAATGATGACCTCGCGCTCACGCCCCAGCTCAGCCTCGTCGAACACCGAGTTCTGCAGGATATCGGCAAGGATATCGACGGCCAGCGCCAGATCGTCTTTCAGCACGCGGGCGTAATAGGCGGTCTGTTCGCGCGAGGTATAGGCGTTGAGCTGGCCGCCGACGCGCTCGATCTCCTCGGCGATCTGGCGCGCCGTGCGCCGCTCGGTACCCTTGAACGCCATGTGCTCGAGCATGTGCGAAATGCCGTTGACCTCGGGGCGTTCGGCGCGCGCCCCGACCCCCACCCAGACGCCGACCGCGGTGGTCTCCAGGTGCGGCATGTCGTCGGTGACGACCCGAAGGCCGTTCCTCAGCGTGCTGACTTCGACGTTCATCGGTTGATCTGCACCTCGTGGTCCGGGCCGGGCGAGATGCCTCCGGCGCCGGCCTCTTCCATAATATAGCGACGTACCGCATCGAAATCATTGGCCAGGGTTTGACAGCGCTCGGGCCGGGCGAGAAGGTCGGCCAGGCGTGGCGGCAGGTCCGGCCGTCTCCCCGTCGCCCGCTCGACGGCGTGACCGAACTTGGCCGGATGGGCAGTCGCCAGAGTAATGAGCGGCACCTCGGGATCGGCGCGCAGGGCCAAACCGGCCGCCCGCCCGACCGCCGTGTGGGGATCGATCAGCACGCCGCATTGCTCGTACGTACGAGCGATCATCGCTATCGTTTCGTCCTCATCGACGCGGCGCGATGAAAACAGCATGCGCGCCCGCCCGAGAGCCACTTCAGAGAGCGTAAAGGCACCCTCGCGCTTCAGGTCGGCCATCAGGGCGGCGACCTGGGCGCCATCGCGATCGTAAAGGTCGAACAGCAGGCGCTCGAAATTGCTGGACACCTGAATGTCCATGCTCGGGCTCAAGGTCGGCTGCACGTCACCGAGGCGATAAACGCCGGTCTTGAGCGCCCGGTCGAGAATGTCGTTGCGGTTGGTGGCCACGATCAGCCCGGCCAGCGGCAGCCCCATGCGCGCCGCGACATAGCCGGCAAAGACGTCGCCGAAGTTGCCGGTCGGCACCGAGAACAGCACCCGGTGCGCCGGCGCGCCGAGCTTCACCGCGGCAAAGAAGTAATAGACCACCTGGGCCATGATCCGCGCCCAGTTGATCGAATTGACCGCCGCCGGATGCAGCCGGGCGCGCACATCGGCATCGGCGAACAGCGCCTTGACCAGCGCCTGGCAGTCATCGAAGGTACCGTCGATCGCGATGTTGCGGACATTGGCGGCCATGACCGTGGTCATCTGGCGGCGCTGCACCTCGGAGACCCGGCCCGCCGGGTGGAGCATGAAGATCATCATGCGGTCGCGGTCGCGGCAGGCCTCGATGGCGGCCGAGCCGGTATCGCCCGAGGTCGCGCCGATCACCGTGATGCGGGCGTCGCGCTTGGCCAAAATATGATCGAACAGGCGGCCCAGGAACTGCAGGGCGAGGTCCTTGAACGCCAGCGTCGGGCCGTGAAACAGCTCGAGCAGCCATTCATTGTCATCAAGCCGGCGCAAAGGCGTGATGTCCGCATCATCGAAGCGCGCATATGAGTCCCGGATCATCGCCGCCAGTTCGTCTTCACCCAGCGCGTCACCGACAAAGGGTGCGATCACCTGCACGGCCAGTGCCGGGTAATCGAGGCCGGCGAGATCGGCAATCTCGCGGTCAGAGAACCGCGGCCAGGATTCGGGCACGAAAAGGCCGCCGTCCTCGGCCATGCCGGCCAGGACCGCGTCTTCGAACGACAGGGCGGGCGCGCGCCCACGGGTGCTGATGTATTTCACGCGGCTGGTCTCAAGCGCAGATCCGGGGTCTCGGGCGGCACAGACTAGCGGCGCCAGTCACCGGTGACAAGATCGCCCGCTAACCGGCCTCGCGTTCCTCGTCCCGGGGGCTGCGGTGATAGACGACGAAGATCACCACCACGGCAATCGCCAGCAAGTACCAGGTGATCGCATATTGCAGATGGTCGTTGCGCAGCTCCAGCCGGGTCTGGCCGCCGACCGGCAGGCCGCCGGGGTTGGGCGTCGCGTCGGCCTCGATGAACACGCCCGCCAGCGGTACACCGACAACCTGCGCGATGGCGTCAATGTCGGGGGTGAACCAGACATTGGTCTGCATGTTGTTGTCGGGCGCGAACCACGGCTTGGGCCAGGGCTTGCGCACCACGCCGGTCACCGTGACGACGCCGTCGATCTGGCCGGCGGCCCGCTTTTGCGGCTCCTTGGCCGACGCCGGCACCCAGCCGCGGTTGACCAGCACCGCCGTACCAGAGTCGCGAACCAGCGGCGTGAAGATGTCATAGCCGAGCTGATTGCCGGGCTTGCGCGCCAGCAAATGGATTTCGCGGTCATGGAGAAACCGGCCGGTCACCCGGACCCGGCGGAAGACCCATTCGTCGGGATCGATGGCGGTCGCCGGCAGCGGCACCGGATCGGCATGCACACGGGTCTCGATGGTTTCGATCAGGCGGGTCTTCCAGACCAGGCGTTGCAGCTGCCAGGTGCCGAGCCCGAACAGCAGCACGAAGGCCAGCGCGGTGATCGCGACGGGCCCTGCACGAGGGCGGAAGTCGGGCCCCAGAATTTTTTCCAGCATTGGCTTCAGGTCTCGTTCCCGGGCGCACGCCCAAGCGCCAGATGGCGGTACTGAAGAGCGATGAAGGTGGCCTTGAGCGGGCGCAGCAGACCCAGGGAGCCGCCCAGAATCGCCGGAATCCACAGTACCAGATGAAGCCAGTAAGGGGGATGGAAAAGGATCTCGGTGACCAGCGCCGCGCCAACCACCAGAAAGCCGACGATCAGGATGATGAACACCGCCGGCCCGTCGCCGGAATCGACCTGCGAGAAGTCGAGGCCGCAGACCGCGCAGCGCGGCGCCACGGTCAGATAGCCGGCGAACAGCCGCCCCCGGCCGCATCGCGGACAGCGCCCCCGCAGCCCCGCAGACAGAAACGATGGCGGACCTGGCTGCGCCCCGTCCATGGCGGCCTAGCCGGCCCCCCACCAGTAGATGAAGGAAAACAGGAACAGCCAGACGACATCGACGAAATGCCAGTACCAGGCCGCCGCCTCGAGGCCGAAATGCTGCTGCGGCGTGAAATGGCCCCGGTAGGCCCGGATCAGGCAGACGGTCAGGAAAATCGTGCCGATGATCACATGGGCGCCGTGAAAGCCGGTGGCCATGAAGAAGGTGGAGCCATAGATCTGGCCGGCGAAGCTGAAAGCGGCATGCTGGTATTCATAGGCCTGAATGGCGGTAAAGGTGGCCCCCAGGGCGACGGTGCAGATCAGCCCCAGCTTCAGCCCCTTGCGATCGTTGTTCAACAGCGCGTGATGGGCCCAGGTCACCGTGGTGCCCGAGGTCAGCAGAATGAGCGTATTCAGGAACGGCAGATGCCAGGGGTCAAACGTCTCGATGCCCTGCGGCGGCCAGGTGCCGCCGATCACCTCCGATGGCATCAGCGCGGCATTGAAATAGGCCCAGAACCAGGCGACGAAGAACATCACCTCCGAGGTAATGAACAGCGCCATGCCATAGCGCAGCCCCAGTTGCACGATCGGCGTGTGGTAGATGGTGGATTCGCGGACCACGTCGCGCCACCACACGTACATCGTGTACAACACCATGATCCCGCCCAGCGCGAACACCCACGGCCCCGCCGAATCCATGAAATCATTGTAGTCCTGGTGCATGAACATGATGAAGCCGATGGCCAGGGTGAAGGCGCTGATGGCCCCGAAGATCGGCCACGGGCTGGGATCGACGAGATGGTATTCATGTTCTCGGGCATGGGTGTTGGCCATGGTGTTTATCCCCTGAACTGCAAGCTGAGCGATGAAGTCATTGCGCCGCAATCGCTGCGCCGGCATCGGCCGTCCGGCGCGATTCCTGGCTGTCGCGAGCACGATAGAACGTGTAGGACAAGGTGATCGTCTTCACATCGTCGAGGTAGGGATCGTCCATGATCTCGGGATCGACGAAGAAGGATACCGGCATCTCCGCGCTCTCGCCGGGCGCCAGCGTCTGCTCGGTAAAGCAGAAGCATTCGATCTTGGTGAAGTAAAGGCCGGCCTTTTGCGGCGTCACGTTGAACACGGCGGTGCCGGTGATGGTCTCGGAGCCGACGTTCTCGGCCCGGAAAAAGGCCAGCGTCTCTTCGCCGACCCGCACCGTCAGGGCCTTCTGCATCGGCTTGAAGCGCCACGGCAGGTCTGCGGCAATATCGGAGTTGAAGCGAATGGTCATCATCCGCTCGATCGGCTTCGCATCCTCGGCCGGGGCCTCGGCCACCTGGGTGGTGCCGCCATAGCCGGTGACCTGACAGAACAGGCGGTAGAGCGGCACCGACGCGGCGACCAGCGCGATCATGCCGAGCAGGACGCCGAGGAGCGGCAGAACCACCTTGCGGTGCTGCCCCCTGGCAGGCGTTGACGGCTCGATCGACATCTATTGCGTCTCCCCCATCTTGACGATGGTAATCACGTAAAACAGCACCACCAGCAAGAACAGCACCACGGCCAGAACCAGGTTCCGGGCACGCCGCTCCTTGTGCCGGTCGCCGGGCGGCATCGTCAGAGCAGCGCCCGCACGCCGTGCTCGATCAGCAGCGCGGCGAAGATGCCAAACAGAAACAGGATCGAAAACCCGAACAGGCGTCGCGCCGCCCGGTCGCTTTTTTCCCGCCAGACACGCACGGCGCCGAGCAGAAACAGACCACTCAGGCCCGCCGCCACCACGCCATAGCCGAGCCCGGCGAAGCCAAGCAGCCAGGGCGCCAATGTCGCCGGCACCAGCAGCAGGCTGTAGATCAGCATCTGACGCCGGGTCTCATCGGCACCGGCGATCACCGGCAGCATCGGGATCCCGGCGTTGCGGTAATCGCCCGAGCGATACAGCGCCAGCGCCCAGAAATGCGGCGGCGTCCACAGGAAAATGATCGCGAACAGAACCAGCGGCTCGATCCCCAGGGTCCCGGTCACCGCCGACCAGGCGACCACCGGCGGCAGCGCCCCGGCGGCGCCGCCGATGACAATGTTCTGGGGCGTGCGCCGCTTCAGCCACATGGTGTAGACGAAGACGTAGAAGGCGATGGTGAACGCCAGCAAGCCGGCCGCCACCAGATTGACTGCCAGCCCCATCAGCAGGACAGACGCCACCGACAGCGTCGCGCCAAACCCCAGCGCCTCGCCGGGTTCGATGCGGCCGCGCGGAATCGGCCGGTCGCAGGTGCGGATCATCACCGCGTCGATGTCGGCGTCATACCACATGTTGAGCGCCCCCGAGGCGCCGGCGCCCACGGCAATGCACAACAGCGCGGTCAGCCCGATCACCGGGTGAATGCTGCCCGGCGCGACCACCATGCCGACGAGGCCGGTGAATATCACCAGCGACATGACCCGCGGCTTCAAAAGCGCCAGATAGTCGCCGACGCCGGCCTCGCCCGTCGGTGGCGCGGACGGTTGCGTCTGATCTGCGATATGCGCGGTATCGGCCATTGTTTATGCCAAAGCTCCGGTCCCCCTGTCGCCGCTCACTTGAACGACGGCAGCTTGTCGAACTGATGGAACGGTGGTGGCGACGACAGCGTCCACTCGAGCGTCGTCGCCCCCTCGCCCCAGGGATTATCGGCACATTTCTTGCCGGCTGCAAAGGCCTGCCAGATCACCACCAGGAACACCAGCGTCCCCAGGGCCGTGACGCCGGCGCCGATCGAGGAGACCAGGTTCCAGCCGGCAAAGGCGTCCGGATAGTCGGGAATGCGCCGCGGCATGCCTGAAAGGCCGAGGAAATGCTGCGGAAAGAACACCAGATTGACGCCGATGAAGGACAGCCAGAAATGAATCTTGCCCAAGGTCTCGTTGTACTGGCGCCCCGACATCTTGCCGAACCAGAAATAGAAGCCGGCGAAGATCGAGAACAGCGCCCCCATCGACATCGTGTAATGGAAATGCGCGACCACGTAGTAGGTGTCATGCAGATAGGTATCGATGCCGGCGTTGGCGAGCACCACGCCGGTCACGCCGCCGATCACGAACAGGAAGATCATGCCCATGGCGAACAGCATCGGCGTCTTGAACTCGATGGAGCCGCCCCACATGGTGGCGATCCAGCTGAAGATCTTGATCCCTGTCGGCACCGCGATGACCATGGTCGCGGCGACAAAGTACGCGGTGGTGTTGGCGCTCAGGCCCACCGTGTACATGTGGTGCGCCCACACCAGGAAGCCGATGACGCCGATTGCCACCATCGCGTAGACCATGCCGAGATAGCCGAAGATCGGCTTCTTGGCAAAGGTCGAGACGATGTGGCTGATGATGCCGAAGCCGGGCAGGATCAGGATATAGACCTCCGGGTGGCCGAAGAACCAGAACAGATGCTGGTAAAGGATCGGGTCGCCGCCGCCGGCCGGATCGAAGAAGGTGGTGCCGAAATTGCGGTCGGTCAGCAGCATGGTAATGCCGCCGGCCAGCACCGGAATGGCGAGCAGCAGCAGGAACATGGTGACCAGGATCGACCACACGAACAGCGGCATCTTGTGCAGCGTCATGCCGGGTGCGCGCATGTTGAACACCGTGGTGATGAAATTGATTGCCCCCATGACCGACGAGGCACCGGCCAGATGCAGCGAGAGAATGGCGAAATCGACCGACGGACCGGGCGAGCCCGAGGTGGAGAGCGGCGCGTACACCGTCCACCCGACGCCGGCGCCATCGCCGACCAGCGCCGAGAGCACCAGCAGCAGCAAGGCCGGCACCAGCAGCCAGAAGCTGATGTTGTTCATGCGCGGGAAAGCCATGTCAGGCGCCCCGATCATGATCGGCAGGAACCAGTTGCCGAAGCCGCCGATCAGCGCCGGCATCACCATGAAGAACACCATGATCAGGCCGTGCGCGGTGATCAGAACGTTGAAGAACTGATTGTCCTGGATGAACTGAATGCCGGGAAACGCCAGTTCTGCCCGCACCATCATCGAAAAAACGCCGCCGATCAGCCCGGCAACCACAGCGAACACCAGATACATGGTTCCGATGTCCTTGTGGTTGGTGGAATAGGCCCAGCGCCGCCATCCCGTCGGGTGAGCGTGGGTTTCGTGTGCTTCTGCCCCGTAGCTTGTCGCCATCGAATAATCCTCTCAAAACCGGTTCTGCCGATCAACTCGACCCGTTGGACAGATGCCCCGCGGCCCTATTGCGTGGCCATGGAGGCGGCCAGAACCGCCTCGCCAGCAGTATCGTCATCGGCAGCAAATTCCTCACGTGCCCGCTCCAGCCAGGCCTCATAGCGATCGCGCGAGACAACCTCGACGGTGATCGGCATGAAGCCGTGATTGACCCCGCACAGTTCCGAACACTGGCCGTAATAGACGCCCTCTTCCTCGACCCGGAACCAGGTCTCGTTGAGGCGCCCGGGCACGGCATCGGTCTTGATGCCGAAGGCCGGCATCGCCCAGGAATGAATGACGTCCTCGGGTGAAGAGGTGACCAGCAGGCGCACCGTCGTGTTCACCGGCACGACAACATGATTGTCGGTGGCCAGCAGCCGCGGTGCACCTTCCGGCAGATCGGCCTCATCGACCAGGAAGGCATCGAAGGCAATGCCCTCGTCCGGGTACTCGTAGCTCCAGTACCACTGATGGCCGGTGGCCTTGATCGTCAGATCGGCATCCACCACCTGGTGCTCGGCATAGACCAGCTTGAACGACGGGATCGCGATAATCACCAGAATGATGATCGGTATCGCCGTCCACAGGACTTCGAGCAGCGTGTTGTGGGTGAACTTGCTGGGCACCGGATTGGCCCGGGCATTGAACCGGAAGATCACGATCAGCATCAGCGCCAGCACGAAGATCACGATGACCGTGATGATGACCAGCAGCAGGTTGTGAAAATCGGTGATCATATGGGCGACCGGGGTTACCGGCGCCTGCATGCCCATTTCCCATGGGCGCGGCTGATCGGCCCAGGCGGCACCGCCGCCCCAGCCCAGAAGGGCCGCACAGGCACCGAGAAAAACCCGAAGTGACGTGAACAACCTCATGGCTTCCGATACTCCCCGTTCCAGATCATGGACGGCGGCACCCGCATGGTGCCGGCCCCGGCAAGGCCTTCGCCTGCCGCAATGGTACAGCGCGATTCGTGAAGACTGGATGGCGAATCCCCCCGCATCCCAGCGCATCTGACACGCTGTGCCCACTGCGGCGCAAAATATAACACCTGCCCTCACCCGACAAGGCCGATACCGCGCCTCGCCCGGCGGATCGGGCCGGCCCGGCCCCGGAAACGGGTGATCTTTTGAGTGGTTCCAATGTTGCCCGCGACGTTTTGTCGCATGCATCGGGGCCGGCAACCGGGATCGTCAGCCCGGCAATCGCGGCGCCCGGCCTTCGATAGCGCTTGCCAAGGCCCCGATATTGGCAAAAATGACTTCAACCGGGCCGGAGGTCCGCGGCACGCCGCCACGCCCTGGCCGCTCAGGCAGATTGGAAAGACATGACGAACCCTTCGAAAACGCCGGCTTCGCACGCTTCCCAAGCGCTGTTTTTTCATCACGACCGGCTCGATGCCGGGCGCGTGCAAGCCCTCGTGGACGAGGCGCTCGGGGCTTGCGACGACGGCGAGCTGTTTCTCGAATACAGCCAGTCGGAAAGCCTGGTGTTCGACGACGGCTGCCTGAAAAAGGCCAGCTTCGACACCGCCCAGGGATTCGGCCTGCGCGCCGTCGCCGGGGAATCCACCGGATACGCGCACGCCTGCGAGCTCTCGGAAGCGGCGATCGCGCGCGCGGCACACACCGTTCAGGCGGTCAAGCACGGGTATGCGGGCACCCTGGCGGACGCGCCGGCACGCACCAACCGGCAACTTTACGCGCCCGACAATCCCCTTCACGGGATCGACTTCGCCGAGAAAGTGCGGCTCCTCGAGCAGATCGACGGCTATGCGCGCGCCGCAGACGAGCGCGTCCGCCAGGTCTCGATCTCGCTCTCGGGCAACTGGCAGGCGGTCGAGATCATGCGGCCCGGCGGCTTTCGCATCCGTGACGTGCGCCCCCTGGTGCGCTTCGATGTCTCGATCGTGGTCGGGCGCGGCGAACGTCAGGAAGCCGGCCATTTCGGCGCCGGCGGGCGCACCGGCTTCGACCTGCTCACCGATCCGGCGCGCTGGCGCGAGGCGGTCGACGAGGCGCTCAGGCAGGCGCTCATCAATCTCGAATCGGTGCCCGCCCCGGCCGGCGAGATGCAGGTGGTCCTCGGCCCCGGCTGGCCCGGCATCCTGCTCCATGAGGCGATCGGCCACGGCCTCGAGGGCGATTTCAACCGCAAACAGACCTCGGCCTTCTCCGGCCTGATGGGCGAGCGCGTTGCGGCCAAGGGCGTGACCGTGGTCGATGACGGCACCCTCGAGGCGCGGCGCGGCTCTTTGACCGTCGATGACGAGGGCACGCCGAGCGAAAAGACGGTGCTGATCGAGGACGGCATTCTTGTGGGCTACATGCAGGACCGGCTGAACGCGCGGCTCATGGGCATGGCGCCGACCGGCAACGGCCGGCGCGAAAGTTTCGCGCATATGCCGATGCCGCGGATGACGAATACCTACATGCTGGCCGGCGAGACCGATCCGGAAGAGATCATCGCGGGGGTGAAAGACGGCATCTATGCGGTCTCGTTCGGCGGCGGCCAAGTCGACATCACCAACGGCAAATTCGTGTTCTCATGCACCGAGGCCTACCGGGTCGAGAACGGCCAGATCGGCGCGCCGGTGAAGGGCGCAACGCTGATCGGCAACGGCCCCGACGTGCTCACCCGCATTGGCGCTATCGGCAACGACATGAAGCTCGATACCGGCATCGGCACCTGCGGCAAGAACGGCCAGGGGGTCCCCGTCGGCGTCGGCCA
>CAZZKF010000080.1:0-10844 GCA_964654995.1 uncultured Alphaproteobacteria bacterium
GCGGCACGATGATCGAGAGCCGCTTCAAGGCCCGCTGCTGGTTCTCGAAGGCGCCACCCCATTCGATCCAGTAGCCGGTCGGCAGATCGATGGCGCGTTCGATCGCGGCGTTGGCATCACGCACGAAGCCGTCGACGTCGCGCCCGCGCACATCCATCTGGATCACCGCGTAACGCTGCAACTGCTCGCGGCGCACGAAGGAATAGCCCTCGCTCACCGTCACCTCGGCGACCCGGGAGAGCGGCACGATGGCGCCGTCGGCGGTGCGCAGCGGAATGTTGCGGATCGCCTGAACCGAGGCCTTGGCATGATCGTGAAGGCGGGCGGTGATATCGAAGCGCTTGACGCCGTCGATCAGGGTCGAGACCGGCTCGTTGCCGATGCCGGTACGCACCACGGTCAGCACATCGTCGGCATTCAGCCCGTAGCGGGCAAGCTGCCGGCGGTCGACCTGAATGCGGATCTGCGGCTTGCCGAGATTGGCCTCGAGCGACAGATCGGCGACTCCGGGGATGCCGGCGATGACGTTCTTGATCTCCTGGCTGAGGCGATCGAGCTCGCCGAGGTCGGGGCCGTAGAGCTTGGCTGCCAAGGTCGCGCGCACCCCCGATATCAGCTCCTCGACGCGCATCTGGATCGGCTGGGTAAAGGCGATCACCGCCGTCGGCACGACGCGCTCGAGCGTTTCGCGCATGGCCTCGGCCAGATCCTCGAAGCTGCGGTCCGAACCCCATTCGCTGCGCGGTTTGAGCTCGGTATAGATCTCCATGTAGTTGACGTCCGCGGTCTCTCCCTTTTCGGCCCGGCCGATCATCGCCAGCGTCGTGTTGACCTCCGGGAACTCGCCGAGCGCGGTCTCGATATCCTTGGAAATCTTGATCGACTGGTCGAGCGAGGTGGAGGGAATCGAGGTCACCCGCCACATGATCGAGCCCTCCTGCAACTGCGGCATGAATTCCTTGCCGAGAAACGGGAACAGCGCCAGGCTGGCGACCAGCAGCGCAACCGCCGCGCCGACAACGCGGCCCTTGTGGGCAAGGCTCCAGGCCAGCAGCGGCAGATAGCCGCGCTTGATCCAGGCGACAAGCAGGGTGTCGCGTTCGGCCTTGGGCTTGAGCAGCAGCGACGCCAGCACCGGGATGATGGTCAGGGTCAACAGCAAGGAGCCGGCCATGGCGAAGCTGATGGTAAAGGCCATCGGCTTGAACAGCTTGCCTTCCAGGCCCTCGAGGCCGAACAGCGGCAGAAACACCACGATGATGATGAGGATGGCAAAGGCGATCGGGTTGGCGACCTCGCGGGCTGCCGCCAGCACCGCCGCCGTGCGGTTGACCCGCTCGCCCTCGGCGCGGCGCTCGGCCATGATCCGGAACGAGTTCTCGACCATCACCACGGCGCCGTCGACCATCATGCCGATGCCGATCGCCAGCCCGGCCAGCGACATCAGGTTGGCCGACAGGCCGGCTTCCTTCATGAACACGAAGGCGATCAGCATGGCCAGCGGCAGGGCGGCGATCACCACCAGCGCCGAGCGCAGCTCGCCAAGGAACAGGAACAGCACGATGGCGACCAGAATGGCGCCTTCGATCAGCGCCCGTTCGGCCGTCGACACCGCCTTCTCCACCAGCTCGGTGCGGTCGTAGACGGGTTGCAGGACAACCCCGTCGGGCAGCGCCCGGGCGACGATGTCGAGCTTCTGCTTGACCGCATCGACGACCTTCTTGGCGTTCTCGCCGATCCGGGAGAGCGCCATGCCGAGCACCACCTCGCGGCCATCCCGGGTGACCGCACCGAAGCGCAGGGCCGGCGCCTGGACGATGGTGGCGACATCGCGCAAATAAACCGGCGTGCCGTTCTCGACCTTGAGGACGATGCGGCCGATATCCGCTTCGCCGCGCACCAGCCCGAGCCCGCGGATCAGGAACTGCTCGGGCCCCAGGTCGATGTACTGGCCGCCGACCTGGCGGTTGTTGGCGGTGATCGCCGCCATGATGTCGCGATAGCCGAGCTTGTACTTGATCAGCCGCATGGGATCGATCTGGACCTGGAACTGGCGGTTCTGGCCGCCCCAGGAGGTGACGTCGTCGACGCCGGGCGCGGTCCGCAGGATGAGCCGCACCGACCAGTCCTGCAGGGTCCGCAGATCCATGTCCGTAATGGTACCGGCAAGCGCCTCGTCGGCGCGCTCGAGGGTGTACCAGAACACCTGCCCGAGGCCCGAGGTGTTGGGCCCCATCACCGGCGTGCCATAGCCTTCGGGGATGCGGTCGCCGACCTCTTGCAGCCGCTCCATGACCAGACGGCGGGCGAAATAGATGTCGACATCGTCCTCGAAATAGACCGAGACGTAGGACAGCCCGAACAGGCTCACCGAACGGATCTGCTGGACATCGGGCAGTCCGGCCATGGCCGTCTCGACCGGGAAGGTGAGGAGCTGTTCGACATCCTCGGCCGCCAGCCCCGGCGATTCCGTATAGATGTTGACCTGCACCGGGGTGACGTCCGGAAAGGCGTCGATCGGCACCGTCGTGATCGCCCGGACCCCGAGAAAGCCGATCACCAGAAAGGCGATGATGACCAGAAACTTGTAGCGCAGAGAAACTTCCACCAGGCGGTTCAGCATCATCCGTCTCCTAATGCCCGTGGCCTTCGCCCATGCGGGTTTTCTGGATCAGCGACTTGAGCAGGAAGACTTGCGAGACGGCGATCTCGTCGCCGTCCGAAAGGCCGCCGGCAATCTCGATCCAGAGGCCCTGCTGGCGGCCGACTTCCACCGGCGTCGGCTGGAGCGTGTCGCCCTCGGCCTTGAACACCGTCGGCGCGCCGTCCATCAGCACCACCGCCGTCTCGGGAACCGCCAGGCGCGGCGCCGTCCGGCCGGTCTCGATGCTGACACTGACGAACTGGCCGGGATGAAGAACATCGTCGCGGTTGTCGATGGCCACCCGGATCGGCAGCGTGCGGGTGGTCTCGTCAAGCATGTGGTGAGCCTGGATCACCCGCCCGGGCACGATCTGTCCGTCATCGGTGCGCACCTGCGCCGGGGCGCCGACGGCGATGCCGGCGGCCTGGTCGGGGGTCAACTGGGCCTCGACCCAGACCCGGGTCTCGTCGCTGATGTGGAACAGCACGCGGCCCGGCTCGACCACCTCGCCGACGATGAAATTGTCGCGCACTACGGTGCCGTCGCGCGGCGCCAGCAGCGCGAAGGTGCCGTCGGCCTCGGCCGGACCGCCTTTCAGCAGACTGGCGACCTGCTCAGGCGTCATGCCGAAGGCGAGGACCCGGGCGCGGGCCTGTTCGGCGGCGACGCGCGCCTCGATGAAGCGCTGGTCGGAAACCACATCGCGGCCGAGCTTGCGGACCCGCTGCCATTCTCTCTGGGCCACGATCAGGGCCCCCTGGGCGCGCGCCATCTCGACGCTGGTCAGCGTCACCAGCGGCTGACCGGCGGTGACCCGGTCGCCGAGGCGGGCATGGCGGGCGACGATCTGGGCCGAAATCCGCGGCGTGATCTGGGCCGAATTGTAAAGGTCGAGGGTGACTTCGCCGGGCACGGTGATGTCCTCGCTCAGCGCCCGCCGGCCAACGCGGGCGGTCTCGATGCCGTTGGCCGTACGCTCGGCCGCCGACATGGTGATGGCACCGGCTTCGTCGTGGTCGTCGCCGGCCGGGCTCGCCAATGTCTCGGCGTGGCTGGCCGGGGCACTTCCGGTATCCGGTCCGCCGGTCAGCAATGCGCCGGCGGCAAAGCTGGCGGTGGCAAGGGCGATCAGCCCGAGGATCGAGGAGGGTTTCATGCTGGTAATGTTCAGGGTCATTTGAGGGTCTCCACCCAATCGTTGATGGCGCCGGAGGCATCGAGCCAGTCGAACCAGGCGGTCCAGAGCTGGCCGCGCAGGGTGACGCCGGCGTTTTCGGTGGCAAAGGTCTGGTTGAGCTGGACGATGTAATCGACGGCGTTGATCTCGCCGGCCTGCCACAACCGTTGCAGCAGACGGCGTTGCTCATCCAGCGGCGCCGCGCCCTGGGCGATCCAGGATTGCCAGGCCGTGAGCGCCGCGCCGTAACGGTCGTGGCTGGCGCGCAGCCGGGCCTCGGCCTGGCGCACCAGATCGTTGTAGTCCTGGGTCGAGGCGATCCAGTCGGAGCCGGCGGCATCGACCTCGGCCCGGAAACTGTTGCGCACCGGCAGCGGCACCGACAGGCGAACGCCGAACAACGTCGTCGACTCCCGCGCTCCCGGCAAGCCGCCGGAGTTTTCGCGTCCGATCGCAACTCCCAGCGTCGGATCGGGGATGCGGTTGCGGCGCGCCACCTGAATGCGCCGTTGCGCTGCGTCCTGGACGGCCTCGCGCAGGCGCAACTCGGGCAGCGCCTTGACGGTGATGTCCTTGGGCGACGGCGGTGCCTCGCCGGGAATGCCGGCAAGCCGCGGGAGCGTCGCCGGCAGGGCGCCGGCCAGCGCCAGCAGCCGCTCGCGGGCGACCAGGAATTCGGCCCGCGCCGCGCTTTCCTCGGCCAGCGCCTCGGCGAGTGTCAGGCGGGCGGTCAGCAGCTCGCTGCGCGGCAGGTCGCCGGCCTGGTTGCGGCGCCGGGCGAGGTCGAGAAAATCGCGGTTGAGCCGGACCCGGACACGGGCCAGGCGCAGTGCCTCGGCACGGGTCTCGGCGTCGCTCAGGGCGACCAGGAGGTTGAACGCCAGGGCCTTGCGGGTAATCGCCAGCCGGGCCTCGGCCATCGCCACTTCGGCACTGGCCACGGCGGCCCGGGCCCGGCGCTTGCCGGACAGATCGAGGGTTTGCGACAGGCCGACATCCTTGCTGTTGTCGAGGGCGTTGTCGTAGCCGAGCTCGATCTCGGGGTTATAGAGCGGGCGCGCCTGGCCGCGGGCCCGGGCCCGGGCGGCGGCCAGCTCGGCCTGTGCCCGGCGCAGCGCCGGGTGGTCGGACATCACCCGCTCGACGAACCGGCGCAGGGGGCGCAGGGACGGCGTTGTCGGTGAATCCGGCCGGGCCGGCATGACTTCGGTCGGCGGCTGGTCCTGGGCGGATAACGGCTGGCCGGGGGCGAGGGCGGTCAGGCCCGCCATGCCCGCGGCAATCAGTGCATGAAACTGTTTTTTCATTCACGGAACTCTCGTTGTCGATTAATAGCGACGGTGCGCATGCCCGAACGGGCATCCGCGCCTTCAAACGACAGGGGGTGCGAGAGTTCAGACCAGAGGAGGCGGGACCGGCGGCCTTTGGCCCAGGTCCTTGATCCGGTCGTCGGACGGCCAGTGGCGGGCGCCGCGGTCGGTACGATCGATCAGCCCGGACAGCGGGCCCACCGGCTGCATGTGATGAAGCGTATCATAGCTGCAGTGCGCGGTGCAGCCGTCGGCCGATCCGGCCTGGCCGAAATCGAAATGGTCGTGGCTGGTGATCGCATCGGCCTGGGCGGCGTCGTGAATCGTGATGTCGGTGAACTGCACGATGAAAAACGACAGCATGAACAGCAGGACGGAGATTTTCTTGCCGCGCTTCATGGTTTGACAAAGAACCTGTTGCTGCTCACATTCGTGCCGGTTTTCGACCGTATTCGGCCCAGCGCGCGCCATATTGAGGGTATTCGCATCATTTGCAAAGCGTTTTTCGCGAACTCGTGTCGAGCTGCGGCTGGCTTACGCCTCAGGGTCATCGTCGATGGCGTAGCCGGCGCCGCGCGCGGTGCGAATGACGTCCGGGGCGCCGCCGGCATTCAGCGCTTTTCGCAGGCGCCGGATGTGCACATCGACCGTGCGTTCCTCAAGGAAGATATTGGGCCCCCAGGCGAGGTCGAGCAGCCGGGCCCGGCTCAGCACCCGGCCCGGGCGTTCGATGAGGGCGCGCAGCAGGCGGAATTCGGTGGGACCGAGATGCACCGGCCGGCCGTCGCGGGTGACCTTGTGGCGGGCGGGATCGAGGGTGATGCCGGCGTATTCCAGGGCCTCGCCGGCGGCCGCCGGATTGGTGCGCCGCAACACCGCGCGAATGCGGGCGATCAGCTCGGCCGGCGAGTAGGGCTTGACGACATAATCGTCGGCCCCGACCTCGAGGCCGCGGACCCGGTCGTCCTCCTCGCCGCGTGCGGTCAGCATGATGACCGGCAGGTCCGCCGTCTCGGGCCGCTTGCGCAGGCGCCGGCAGACCTCGAGCCCGGAGACCTCGGGCAGCATCCAGTCGAGGACGAGGAGATCGGGCCGCGCCTCCTCGATGCACAGCAGCGCCTCGGCACCGTCGCCGGCAAGCACGCAGTCATAGCCTTCGGCCTTCAGGTTGTAGCTCAGCAGCTCGGCCTGGGCCGGCTCGTCCTCGGCGATCAGGATGGTGGCGGTCGTCATCTGTTGCCCTTTTCATCGGAACCGCCGGAAACCACCACCGAGGTGCTGCGATCTTCCTTGATGCGTTCCTCATCGGGCCAGGCGCCGGTGAGCATGAAATGCACTTCCTCGGCAATATTGGTGGCGTGATCGCCGATGCGCTCGACGTTCTTGGCGATGAACAGAAGATGCGTGCACGCCGTGATCATGCGCGCGTCCTCCATCATGTAGGTGAGGATTTCCCGGAAGATGCTGGTATGCATGCGATCGACGTCGCGATCACGGGCGATAACGTCCAGCGTCTTCTCGACATCGCGGGCAGTGAATGAATCCAGCACGTCATGAATCATGGCGCGGACCAGGGCGCCCATACGGGCCAGCGATTCGCAGGTGCCCTGAAGGATCGGCTGGCCGGCCAATGTCACCGTGCGTTTGGCGATGTTCTTGGCATGATCGCCCATGCGCTCGAGATCGGCGGAAATCTTGAGCGCGGTGATGATCGTGCGCAGGTCCTCGGCCATCGGCTGGCGCAGGGCCAGGAGCCGCAGCGACAGGGCATCGACCTCGCTTTCGAGGTCGTCGATGCGCTTGTCCGCCGCAACGATGTCGGCGGCCGTTTCCGGGTCGTGACGGACCAGCGCCGACATGGCGCCGCTAAGCTGCGCTTCGGCGCGCCCGCCCATTTCCATCAGGATCGCCTGGAGTTGGGAGAGCTCCTCATCATAGGCTCGGACGATATGCTGGTCGGTCACGGTGGCTGCCCTCTCTCAGATCCCTCTAGCCGATTCGGCCCGTCACATAGGCGCGGGTGCGCTCTTCGCGGGGCGTGGTGAACATCGCCTCGGTGGTGCCCTGCTCGACCATCTCGCCCATGTGGAAAAAGGCGGTGCGCTGCGAGACCCGGGCTGCCTGCTGCATCGAGTGGGTGACGATGACGATGGTATAGCGGCTGCGCAGCTCGTCGATCAGCTCCTCGATCTTGGCGGTGGCGATGGGATCGAGGGCCGAGCACGGCTCGTCCATCAGAATGACTTCCGGCTCGACGGCGATCGCCCGGGCGATGCACAGGCGCTGCTGCTGGCCGCCCGACAGGCCGGTGGCCGGCGCCGTCAGCCGATCTTTCACCTCGGCCCACAGGCCGGCGCGCTCGAGGCTGCGGATGACGATCGCATCCAGCTCCTCGCGGCCTTGGGCCAGGCCGTGGATGCGCGGGCCATAGGCGACGTTATCGTAAATCGATTTGGGAAACGGATTGGGCTTCTGGAAGACCATGCCGACGCGCCGGCGCAGCACCACGACGTCGACGTCCGGGGCATAGATATCGTCGCCATCAAGCCGGATCTCACCCTCCACCGTGCAGCCGACGATGACGTCGTTCATGCGGTTGAGGCAGCGCAGGTAGGTGGTCTTGCCGCAGCCCGACGGGCCGATCAAGGCAGTCACCGTGCGCCGCGGAATATCGAGCGTGATGTCGTGGAGCGCGCGTAGCCCGTTGTACGCGACGCTGACGTTGCGGGTCTCGAACTTGGGGCGGTTGTGGCCGGGACCGGGTGCGGAGGCGTCATCCCCGGCCGGTTTCGGCACAACGACGGTTTCGGGGCGGAACGGGCTACCAGCGTTGTTCATGTCTCTGCCTCAAAAGGATCGCCGCCAGGTTCATGACCACCAGGAACGCCAGCAGGACCAGGATCGCACCGGCGGTCTTCTCGACAAAGGCGCGCTCGGGGCTGTCGGCCCACAAGTATACCTGAACGGGAAGCGTCGTGGCGGGATCCAGAACAGTCGACGGCGGATCGACGATGAACGCGATCATGCCGATCATCAGCAAGGGCGCGGTTTCGCCCAGCGCCCGGGCCATGCCGATGATCGATCCGGTCAGGATGCCAGGCAGCGCCAGCGGCACCACATGGTGGAAAATCGTCTGAATCTCGCTGGCGCCGAGCGCCAGGGCGGCCTCGCGAATCGACGGCGGGACCGATCGGATGGCGGCGCGCGACGCGATGATGATGGTCGGCAGCGTCATCAGCGCCAGCACCAGCCCGCCGACCAGCGAGGCCGAGCGCGGCAGGCCGAAGACATTGAGGAACATGGCCAGGCCCAGAAGCCCGAAGATGATCGAGGGGACGGCGGCGAGATTGTTGATGTTGACCTCGATGAAGTCGGTCCAGCGGTTCTTGGGTGCCAGTTCCTCGAGAAAGATGGCGGCGGCGACACCGAGCACAAAGGCGACGACGAAGCAGACGGCGAGCGTCAGGATCGAGCCGTAGAGCGCACCCTTGATGCCGGCCATTTCCGGATCACGGGAATCGGCATTGGTAAAGAACGTGGTGTTGAATGCCAGGCGGATGCCGCCCTGGTCGCGCAAGTTCTTGAGCCAGTCGATCTGGCGGGGGCTCAAGCGGCCGGTCATGGTGCCGTCGCGAAGCCGGCCTTCCTTTTCCACCACGTCGATGTCGGCCGCAGCCGGCAGCCAGAAACGGCGTGTCTGGCCGATCAGGCCGGGATCGCGGATCAGGGCATCGCGCAACTGATATTCGGCGCCAACGCTGAGCAGCCGGTAAAGGGCGCGCTTGTCGCGCCGCGAGCGCGCGTCCGGGAACGCTTCCCTCAGGGCCGCACGGACCAGTCCGGTGTAATTGGCCCGGGCCAGCTCCTCGGTGTCGGCCGGAGTTTCGATGCCCAGGATGTCGGGTGAAAAGGTGATGTCCAGGCGAAGCTCGGTGCGCAGAAAGGCGCCATAGCCGCGCACCGCGATGATCACCAGCAACAGGAGAAGGAAGCCCAGCGCCAGCCAGATGGCGAGGGCGCCGAGACGCCGAAACCGGCGCTCGGCGGCGTGGCGCTTGCGCAAACGTGCGTCGGCGGCAAACGATCTGTCCGGTTTCTCAGTCATATTGTTCGCGGTATTTGCGGATGATGTGCAAGGCCAGCATGTTGAGCCCCAGGGTGATGACGAACAGCGCCAGGCCGAGCGCGAAGGCGGCCAGCGTCTTGGCGCTGTCGAATTCCTGATCGCCGGTGAGCAGCGCGACGATCTGAACCGTCACCGTGGTCACGGCGGCCAGCGGGTTGAAGGTGAGATTGGCCGCCATGCCGGCGGCCATCACCACGATCATGGTCTCGCCGATCACCCGCGAGGCGGCCAGCAGCACGCCGCCGGCAATGCCGGGAAGCGCCGCCGGCAGGATGATCTGGCGCACCGTCTCGGAGCGTGTCGCGCCGAGCGCCAGGGCCCCGTCGCGCAGGGCCTGGGGCACCGCCGTCATCACGTCGTCCGAGATCGACGAGATCAAGGGCACGATCATCAGCCCCATCACCAGGCCGGCGGCAAGCGCGCTTTCGGACGCCACGTCGAGGCCCAATGCGGTGCCGGCGGCGCGGATCGCCGGGGCGACCGCCAATGCGGCGAAGAAGCCGTAGACCACGGTCGGCACCCCGGCGAGGATTTCCAGGGCCGGCTTGATCAGGCGGCGCTCACGTTGGCCGGCATATTCGGCCAGGTAGACGGCCGACATGACGCCCAGCGGCACGCCGACGGCCAACCCGACGGCACCGATCAGCGCCGTGCCGACGAACAGGGGCACCGCCCCGAACGCCCCGGAGGCGCCGACCTGATCGGCGCGCAGCGCCGTTTGCGGGCTCCAGTCGAGGCCGAACAGGAAGTCGAAGGGCGAGACCTCGCGGAAAAACCGCAGGGCCTCGAACAACAGCGAAAGCACGATCCCGAGGGTGACCAGAATTGCCACCGTCGAGCTGGCGATCAGAATGAACCTGATCGCCGCCTCGACGATGTGGCGCTGGGAGCGCCGGCCGGTCAGAGCTCGGGGGAGCGTTCCTGCCATCGGGATCTGTGCCGCCGTGCCGTCCGCTACTTCATCGGCTGGAAGCTGAGCACCTTGCGCGTCCAGGCCCGGCGTTCGTCGGTGCCCATCGGGATCAGCCCGCGATCGATCAGATAGCCGTCCTCGCCGGTGGCGGCATCGCTGACGAATTCCTGAACATACCGCTTGAGGCCGGGGATGGTCTCGAGGTGGGCGGCTTTGACATAGAAGAACAGGGGGCGCGAAAGCGGATAGCTGCCGTCGGCGATGTTCTCGAAGGTCGCCTCGACGCCGTTGATCCGGCTGGCCTGAATCTGGTCGCTGTTCTGATCGAGAAAGCTGAACCCGAAAACGCCCACGGCGTCCGGATTGGCTTCCAGCTTGCCGACGATCAGGTTGTCGTTCTCGCCGGCCTCGATATAGGCGCCGTCCTCACGAATGGCGTGGCAAAGCGACTTGTAGGCGGATTTATCTTTTTTCTTGAGCGCCTTGATCCAGGCAAAGGTCTTGCACCCGCCCTCCATTGCCAGTTCGGCAAAGGCGTCGCGCGTGCCCGACGTCGGTGGCGGCCCCAGAACCTCGATGCGGGTTGCCGGCAGTGCCGGGTTGACGTCGGCCCAGGTGCGATAGGGGTTGTCGATCAGCTTGCCCTCGCCGGCCGGCACCTTGCGGGCCAGCGC
>CAZZKF010000081.1:0-9355 GCA_964654995.1 uncultured Alphaproteobacteria bacterium
TCGGTGCGTGGCGGCACCTTGAATGACATGGCGAAGATCGTCACCGCCGCGATCGCCGCAGGAACCGCGGCAGCCACGAACAAAGGTCCCTGCCCCAGCCCGTAGGCGAGAAGCGCGCCGCCGATCACCGGCCCGACCACCGATCCGACCCGCCCCAGCCCCATCGCCCAGCCGACACCGGTGCTCCGCATGTAGGTCGGATAATGTTTCGCCGACAGCGCCGCCAGTGCAAGCTGGGCGCCCAGCACGCAAAAGCCGGCGATGAAAATGACCGCCATCACGACCGGCACCGAATAGGTGCTCACGCCGATGGCCGCGACGGCAAGGGCGCCGATCCCGTAGCCCGCAACCAAAGGCGCGAACTGACCGTATCTGTCGCTGATCCGCCCGATCACCACGCTGCCGACGATGCCGCCGATATTGAGAACGACGACTCCGAGGACGGCTTCTCTGTGACCGAGCCCGGCATCAGCCAGCAGCGACGGAATCCAGCTGACCAGAAAATAGGTCAACAGAAGGCTCATGAACACGAGCGTCCACAGCAGCAGGGTCCATGCGGTCCGGCCTTTGGTGAACAGATCCCTGACCGTGTGCGGCGGGCGCGCCCGCTCGTCCGGGTGTGGCGGGCGCGGCATGTTCCAGTCGATCCCGGGATCGATCCGCCTCATGATGGCGGCGACCCTGGCGCCTTGCTTTCGTCTCACCGCCAGGTAGCGGACCGATTCCGGCAACCAGAGCAGAATGACGGGGAGCAGCAGCAGCGGCAGGATACCGCCAAGCAGAAAGACCGAGGGCCAGCCGTAGACCGCGAGAAGCTGGGCACTGACGATACCACCCAGCACCGCGCCCAGCGGAAAGCCGGTGAACATGACGGTCACCACCGTGGTGCGCACCGCCGTCGGGGCGTATTCCGAGGTCAGCGCGATGATGTTGGGGATGGCGCCGCCCAGCCCCAGGCCGGTTATGAAGCGGTAGACGATCAGCTCCTCGGTCGATGAGGCGGTGGCGCTGAGCAGCGACATGACGCTGAAGGTCAGCACCGAGATCACGATGATGGTCTTGCGCCCGACGCGGTCGGCCAGGGCGCCGAGCCCGATCGCTCCCAGCATCGTCCCGAACAGGCCGGCGCTGAACAGAACCCCGAATTCGCCGGCCGGCACCGCCCAGATCGTCTTGAGCGCCGGGGCCACGAAGGCAATGGACTGGGTATCGAACCCGTCCAGCATGGCGACGGCAAAACAGATCGCCATGATCTGAATCTGGAACCGGCCCAGTTTCGCCTTGTTCAGAGCCTCGGCCAGGCTGATGCCGGAACCTTCCGTCATGGCCCTTCCCCCCTCATTGATCTCCGGTTGCGGCGGCCCCAAGCCGTTGATTTTGCACGCATTCGCGATTCCCGAACGGCAGATTCAGTAGATGTCCAGGTCGGACCCGACCACCACCTTGCCGGCATATTTCTCCGCGACTTCCGCGAGAACTTCCTCCGGTGAAGCGCCCCAGAACAGGACGTGCGACAGGATCAACAGCTTGGGCTTCGCCCGGGCCGCCAGCTCGCCGACTTCGTGGGTCGAGGTGTGGTTGGCGCGGAGATAGCGCTGCCAGGCCGCGTCACTGACGCGGTAACCCTTGAGGCTGTAGACCTCGTGGATCAGGATGTCGGCCCCGCGGGCATAGGTCTCGACCGCCTGACTGGGCGCGGTGTCACCGGAGATGACGATGGTCCGGTCCGGCGTCGTGAACCGGTAGCCGAAGGCGTTGGGCCAGCTGCCGTGTTTCACCCGGAACGCCTCGACCTTGACGTTGTCGTCCTCATAGACCACGCCCTCGCCGATTTCATGGACGTCGACCCGCCAGCCGCGGTTATTCCCGCGCTCCAGGCCGTAGATCCGGTAGTCGATGTCCTTCTGGTAGGCCTTGAGAATATGCTCGGTCATGTCGGCCAGCCCTTCGGGCCCGTAGACGTGCAAGGGCTCATCGCGCCCGACGACCCACGGGGTGAGGATCAGATCGGCATAACCGACGGTATGGTCGGAGTGGAGATGGGTCAGAAACGCGACCTTGAGGTTCCGGGACGAAAACGCCTTCATCGAGCCGCCGAACCGGGGCGAGAACGCCGCCGCCCGGCGCACCACACCGGGGCCGAAATCAACGATATAGGGCGTGTCCTTGACCACGATGGCGATCGACGGACCGGCGCGCGCCGGGTCCGGCGCCGGCGTTCCGGTCCCCAGCAGCACCACCTTTGTGATCTCCGATGCTGCAACCGGAGCGATAACAAGAGGGGAAAAAGCCAGCATCACAAAAACTGGCAAAATCGCGCAAAAAACCGCATATCTGATGCATTTCATCGCATTTTTCTCCCGAAAATATCCCGGACCGGGCGCCCGCCGCCGCGCCGAACCGGCAACGAGAAAATCATTGTGACCGCGTGACCTCGGACAGGCGCGCACGCAGCGCCTCGCCCAGCATGGGAACGTCGGCCCCCAGGGTGATGAAGCGATAGCCGCGCTCCGCCATGCTCTCCAGCGCCAGACCGGGCAATGGCACCCCGCCCAGGGCCTTGCCGGCCGCGCGCGCCGCCGCCTCGACCGCCGCGATCGCCTCGGTAAACTTCGGATGCTCGAACTGGCCCGGAATGCCGAGGTCGCAGCTCAGATCGAAAGGCCCGATCTGGACCACGTCGACGCCTTCGACGGCGGCGATCCCGGGCGCGTTGGCGACGCCTTTGGCGCTTTCGATCATCAGGCAGATCAGCAGCTCGGCGCCGTCGTCGGCGAGATACCGCTCGAGGCTGAGGCCATAATCCGAGGCCCGCACCGTGGCCGCCGAGAAACCCCGCCTGCCGCGCGGCGGATAAAGGCAGGCGGCGACCGCCGCCTGCGCCTCTTCGACCGTGCTCACGTCGGGAACGAGCACCCCCTCGGCACCCAGATCGAGCGCCTTCTTGAGCGCCACCGCATCGTTCGAGGCCACCCGCAGAATGGCGCTCGCCGGCGTTGCCGCCACCGCCTGCAGGCAGGCCAGATGGTCGCGGGCACCGCCGGGGCCATGTTCGCCGTCGATGACCACGAAATCATAGCCGGCAAGACCGATCATCTCCGCCACCTGGGGGTGGGCGAGGCCGTGGAGCAGACCGTAGACCGCCTTGTCCTCCCCGAGGCGGGCCTTGGTGCGATTGGGACGATACATGTCTTGTCTCCGATCCGGTCAATGACGCCTGTGCGAGCGGCGATCAGGCTATTGTAGCGACCCCGCGTGCCAACGTATGCGGGCCGACGTCGCCCAGGGTCGGACAGCCGAGCAGCGCCATGTCACGCTCCAGCTCGCTGCGCAGGATGTCCAGGGCATGGGCAACGCCGGCATATCCGCCGGCGGCCAGACCGTAAAGGCAGGGCCGGCCGATGGCGCAGGCGTCGGCACCCAGGGCCAGCGCCTTGAGCACATGGGTGCCCCGCCGTATGCCGCCATCAAAGATAAGCTCGACCTTGTTGCCGACCGCGGCACGAATGGCGCCCAGGCAGTCGATGGTGGCGGGCACGCCGTCGAGCTGCCGGCCGCCATGGTTGGACAGCCAGATCGCGGTGGCGCCGATGTCGACGGCGCGCCGGGCATCCTCGACCGACATGATGCCCTTGAGCACGAAGGGGCCGCGCCATGTCTCGGCCAGCCAGGCGGCGGCTTTCCAGGTCAGCCGGCGATCGAACTGCTGGTTGACATAGTCCGGTGCCGTCTGGCCCGGCGCCGCCCCGCTCAGCGCAATATCGCGAAAATTGGCGAGCTCGAAGCGGCAGCGGAAACGCGCATTCAGCGACCATCGCGGCCGGGCCGCAAAGTGAACCAGGTTTCTCGGGGTCCATTTCATCGGCACGCTCAGGCCGTTGGCGCGGTCGCGCTCGCGGTTCCCCGACAGCGGCGTATCGACGGTCAGACACAGGGCGTCATAATTCGCCGCCCGGCAGCGTTCGACCAGCGCCTCGGTCAGCCCGCGGTCGCGGAACACGTAGATCTGGAAGATCCTGGGCCCGTCGCTGACGGCGGCGATGTCCTCGATGCTGCGGCTCGACATGGTGGAGAGTGCGTAAAAGGTGCCGCTGTCGGCGGCCGCCCGGGCCACTGCGGTTTCGCCGGCGCAATGGAAAAGCTCGGACATGCCGGTCGGCGCGATGATCACCGGCCAGTCGATCTGCCGGCCGAGCAGGCGGGTCCGCAGGTCGATGCTGCCGACATCCACCAGGGTGCGTGGCATCAGGGGGTAGCCCGCGAACCTGTCGATGTTGCGCCGCACCGTCCATTCGTCGTCGGCACCGCCCTCGAGAAAGTCGAAAACCGGCTTCGGCAGGCGCCGCCGTGCGGCCAGCCGCAGGTCTTCGATGTTGAGACACGCTTCCAGCGTCATGTCCGTCCCGAATCTGTCGTCTGGCGGCGCCGCCAGGGTGGGCTTATCGCATTGGCCGATCAGTCGAGGCCGGCGGCCAGACGATTGGCCTCGGTCGAGACGCACCAGTCGAGGTCGCCCTGGCCGCGGGCCATGCCCGTCAGGATATGGTCGCGCACAAGCGCCGCAATGGGAAGCGGCGCGTTGACCGCCGCGGCCTCCTCGAGAATCAGGTGCAAATCCTTGCACGCCGTGCTCAAGGTCGCACCGGCCTCATCGAAATGACGGGTTCTGATGCGCTCGGCATACTCCCGCAGGGCCGGATTGGGCAGCAATTGATCGAGGATCAGCATCTTGACGGTCGCCAGATCAAGCCCGTGTTTGCCGGCGAACACGTAAGCCTCGCCCATGGTCTCGATGAACCCCGACAGGACGAAGTTGATGACCAGCTTCATCCGGGCCGCATTGGCCTGGCGTTCCCCCACCTCGACGATCATGTTGGTGAACGTCTCGAGCACCGGCCGGCAGCGCGCGACCACCTCCGGCTCACCGGCCACCAGTGCCGCCAGCTCTCCGGAGGCGGCCGCGGTCGGGCGCCCCAGCACGTTGGTTGCGACATAATGGCTACCGTGGTCGCGATGCAGCTCGGCAAGGCGGGCGCTGGCGGCGGGCGAGATCGTCGTCGTCCCGAGATGAATGGCGCCCGGCGGCAGCCCGGCCAGAATGCCGTCATCGGCGCTCACGATGTCGAGTACGGAACGGTCATCGAGCAGCGATGTGAGAACGATATCGGCCACCGCTGCCGCCTCACACGGTGTTTTGGCGGCCTCCGCACCGGCCGCCACGAACGGTGTCGTCTTCGCGGCCGTGCGGTTGTAGACCACCAATCGAAAGCCGGCTTTCTGGATGTTCCGGGCCATGCCCGAGCCCATGCGGCCAAGGCCGATGACGGCGACGGTCAGGGATTTCTCCGGTGGCGGCATGAGCGGCTCTCCTCCTGGAAACGATACCGAATTACGCGAGATGATCGGGCACCAGACCTTCGATCAGTTCGATCAGTTGCTCCTTGCCGTCCTCCCGGTCGAGGTCGACGCGGATCATGGCAAACCGCCCCGGCTCCAGATTGTCGATCGCCGCGTACATCTCCTGCGACACCGGTGACGGCGGGACCAGCCGGCGAACCCCCGGGAAGCCCTCGAGCGACGCCCAGACCGCATCCAGATCGTCCACCGCGATGCAGATGAGATCGGAGGCTCCGAAAAACCGCCGCATGGTATCGTACCAGATGGTCAGGTCCATGGTGAAACCACGCTCATCCGCCAGCACGCACACCTGATCGGGTTCCGGGGGCTGGCGCCCGGCCAGAATGTCAGGTGACGGCTTGTCCCTCATGGTCGCGGAGACCTCGTGCCGGTACCCGAGGTGAGAGAAGAAGTTCCTGGCCTTCTCGAAATCCTTGAGTGCCAGGAGCACATGGGACGTTCGCACCATTTCATACCCTCCAAATGGCTGGTGGCCCTTGAACTCGTCGCAAAAGGGGAAGCGGAATTCGGCTTAGAACCGCTGTGTCACGCTGACGCCGACGATCCGCGGATCGGCCACCAGACCGAGGCGCACGATCTTGTCGTTGAGATCCGGCACCGGGCCGCCGCCGCGGTAATAGTCCTTGTCGAAGACGTTCCTCACCCAGAACGCCGCGTTCAACGTCCCCCCCGGTGACAGCCAGTTCAGTCTCAGATTCAGGACCTCGTAAGAGGGCGACCAAAGCGTATCGAACACGGTAATGGTCTTGTCCACGATCGCCAGATTGCCGCGCAGCGATATCTCGGCACCGCTGCTCAGGGGCCAGGTGTATTGCATGCCGATATTGACATTGTATCTGGGGATCAACCCGATCCGGTCTCCGGCCTTGCTCACGGTGCGAAACGGCGGCCCCCTGACGATCGTTGGATCGAACACGCGGATGAAATACTTCTTGAATTCATGATCCAGCCACGAGGCGCCCAGGTTGAAACTGAGGTTATCGCCGATCAGGGCGGCAAGCTCGAATTCCAGGCCCTTGATTCGCGCGTCCGTAGCGTTCGAGGTGATCGGCGACCCGGTTTCCGGGTCGAAGCCCTGCACCTGCAGATTCTTGAAATCGATATAGAACGCCGCCAAATTCGCGGTCACCCGATCGTTGAGGAAGCGGCCCTTCAATCCCAGTTCGTAGGACTGAACGTCTTCCGGCTTGAACGGCACGACGGCGGCGGCATTCTCCGGACTGCCGTCATAGCCGCCGCTCTTGAACCCTTCGGTGAACGACACATAGGTGTTCAGATTGTCGTTGAACTTGTAGGTCAGGATCACCTGCGGCGTGAACCGGTTCCAGGTCTTCGAGTCGCTCGCCGTAAACGGACCGTCCGGTATGAAAATGGAGAAATCCGAGCCTCCCGGCACATTCGGCACGGCGAACGCGTTGATCGAATAGTTCTTTTTCTCGCTGGTGAAACGGGCGCCCAGCGTCAGGCCCAGATGCTCGGTCACATCATAGGTCAGCTGAGCGAACACCGCGTAGCTGTTGGTCTTGATGCTCTGCTCGAAGGTCGTGGTCGAGTTCTGCACTTCAGGCGATCGCGGACCCTTGAGACCGCCGGGACCGAAAAAATCCGAATACCGGCTCTGGTTGCGATTGCCGTCCTCGTGGAACCAGTAAAGGCCGGCGGTCCAGGACAGCGGCCCCTCGCTGCGCGAGAGCAGCCGGATTTCCTGGCTGAATGTCCAGCTGTTCTGGTCGGACCAGACCTCGGCCGAGCGCTCCGGCGCACGATCGTTGTCCTCGAGATGATCGCTGGTCTCCTCCCGGTAACCGGAGATCAGAACCAGGTCGGCGGCCGAGAACCGATGCTGAATCGTCAAATTGATCCCATATTCCTCAAGCCCCTGCTTGCCTTCGGTGCCGGCCCGCGAACTGCGGATGTTCTCCTCTTGGGTCGGAAAGGTGACGCGAAAGAAATCCTTGAGGATGTACGGCGTGCCGGGAACATCGGCGATGACGCTTTTCAGCACCCCCTGCTGGCGGGTGCGCTGCCAGTCGAAGATAAGATAGACATCGGTGGTGCTTGACGGCGTGAACAACAGCGAGCCACGGACACTCTGCGTGTCGATGTTGTTGCCGCGGTTTCCGGTCACCAGGTTGCGATAGATCCCGTCCCGTTCCCGGGCGGCAAAGGCAATGCGACCGTACAGTTTGCCGTCGATCAACGGGGCGTTGGCGGCAGCCCGGAAGTTCATCGTGCTGTAACCGCCGAGATCGGCGCCGACGTAGCCCGAGACCTCGTCGCCCGGTTTGCGGGTGATGATGTTGATGGCGCCGCCGGTGGCATTCTTGCCCCACAGCGTTCCCTGCGGGCCGCGCAGGATCTCGACCCGCTCGACATCGAACAGGGCAAGGTTGGCGGCGCCCTGGCGGGCGATGTAGACATCATCGATGAACACCGCCACACCGGAATCGGAGCCGATGTCTTCGTTGGTGCGCCCGATGCCCCGGATGGTATAGAACTCGGAGTTCGTGGCTTCCGCGAAAATGTGCAGGCTCGGCGTATAGAGCGACAGATCCTCGGTCGTGAACACCTGCTCCTGGCGCAGAAAGTCGCCTTGCAGCGCGGTAATGGCGATCGGCACCTGCTGCAGGACGGCTTCGCGGCGCTGGGCGGTCACCACGATTTCCTCGAGAACCTCGCCCTCCTCTTCCTCGACCTGCTGCACCGCCGGCTGGGCGGCGGCCGGTGCTTGCGTCTGCGCGGCACGGATGGGCGCTGCGTCATCGGACGCGGGCGGCGCGTATTGCGAGGTGTTGTGGCGGATGCTGACCTTCTTGTCATCGAGGTACTCGAAGGTCAGACCGCTGCCCTCCAGGAGCTTCTCCAGCGCTTCGCGTGGCGGGTAGTTGCCGGTAATTCCGTTGGCCTGCAGGCCATCGACAATGGATGACAGATAAAGGATCTCGATCCCCGCCTGCTCGGCATAGATGTTCAAGGCGTCAGACATCGCCTGCGGAGGCACGTTGAAATAGATTTCCGCGTCCTCGGCCAGGGCGCTGCGAGCGCTCAGGATGAGAATGATGGCCAGAGCAATCGATGAAGCCCTACGCATGATCGGTGCCTCCTCCGCCGGTTCCGTTTAGTCCTAAGACCGGAGAAAACCGCGGGCACCCCTCAAAGCGACTCCAGAAAAATGCTCTCACCTTCCGTCTGAAACAGATTGCGCCGGGGTGCGGCGGCAGGCCGAATGTCCGGCATTCGCCGTCTCGCCCGGGCCGTCACGGGGCCGATCAACCGCGTATGGTGGGCGTGATTTCGTAGCGGCCGTCGCGCTGCGAGACCGACACCGGGGCGGTCATTTCAAGGAATTCCAGGGCCGCCGGAATGCTCTCGATACTGATGACGCCGCCGACGCGCACATCGTCGAACCTTGCCTTGTCGGCGATGACGATCGGCGTTTGCGAGTACCTGTTCAGTTCCGCGACGACCTCGGCCAGCGGCTTGTCCTTGAAGACCAGCACCCCGCGGCGCCAGCTTACCGCTTCTTCGGCATCCACCCGGCGAACGGGGTCCGCCACCCGGCCGTCATGGTACGAGACCTGCTCGCCATCCATCAGCGTCAGGCGCTGCGGCACCGCGGTCTGGTCGCCGGCCCGCTCGACCTCGACCTTGCCCTTGATGACGGTCACCGTGACATCGCCGTCCGGGCGCCGGTAGACGCTGAACCGGGTGCCGACAACGCGCACCGTGGTGTCCCCGGCGGCAACGACGAACGGGCGTTGCGGATCGGGAGTCACCTCGAAATAGGCCTCACCGTCCTCGAGCGCGACCTTGCGTGCGCGCTCCGAGAAATCGACTTCCAGGCGGGTGCGCGTATTCAGATGAACCAGGCTGCCGTCCCGCAGCGATACGGAGAGGCGCGCTCCGGCCGCCGTGCGATAGGTATTGTCGTCGAAGA
>CAZZKF010000081.1:9455-10725 GCA_964654995.1 uncultured Alphaproteobacteria bacterium
CTGGCGCGCACCACCCAGCGTTCGGCCTGGTCGAAAATCGCTTCGGGAATCGGGGCTTTACTGGACATGGTTCCGCTCACCTCTGTCACGGCATCACGATATGGCGAAGCCGCTTGCGGCAATGGGCCAGGGCCCGGGTCATGTGCTGCTCGACCATGCTCCGCGATATACCCAGTTTGTCGGCGATTTCCTGATGGGACATGTCCATCAGCTTGTGCATGACAATGACCTGGCGCCGGCGCGGCGGCAATTCGTGCAGGGCTTCGTTGAGGAGTTTGAGCGCCTGCCGGCCCAGCACCCGTCGCTCGGCGGACGGCGCCCGGTCCGGCAGCAGGGTCACGACGTCCAGGGTTTCGGCGCCGTTGATCGCTCGCTTTCGCCGCTTGATCCGATCCATGGCGAGATTGACGGCGGTTCGAAACAGGAACGCCTTGGGGTGGCTCACCTGGTCCATCGCCTTGAGACGGTGGAGCTTGAGATAGGTCTCCTGGGCCACCTCCGCGGCATCGGCGTCGCTGCCCAGCAGGCGGGTCAGGAACGCGCGCAGCGCCCCGTCATGGTCGCGAAACGCCCGTACGAGGGCACTGTCCTCGGGGCGCATCACGTCATCATCGAGAGGTTGGCTGATCGGCACCCGTCAACACCTTTCCCGGGTCGGTGGCGCCGCCCACGAGCGCGCGCACCTGTCCCTTACCTTCTTAGACCGATTATTCGTCTGACACCCCCTCATTGGCTGTGTCCGCAAAATCGTCAGGGGAAGGAATGGGCGGTGCCTGCTCCGGCCCTGCGGCCGCAGGAAGCCCGCTCTCAAATCAAGAATACAGCTTTTGCAGGGAAAGAGGACACCAAAGGTGCCGTCGGCGCGGGTTTCGATCGCCGACTTGGATTCCAGCGATCGTGGCGGAGAGGATGGGAGAAGAACCCAGGTTTTCCTTCTCGCTAATAGCCCCCACAAACCGTTGGTTTTTTTCTGATGGTGTACAAAGAATTCTGTACCAGCCCTCTGCCTCACGCAAGACCAATTGCAAGTCGTTTCATTCGACGGCGCCGATCACCGAGTGCGATCGAAAGCCAGTGGAAGAAGCCCTGGTCAGCGGTCAGATTTCCAACCATGAGCGCAGTCCCAAATCGCCGCCACTCGAGGCGGCGATTTGGCTTGCCGGACAAGAGCTTGGCAAGGTCCGGTCCGGCCCTGGGGCGGCCGGTGCTTCCTTCCTAGAGCATTTTCCGACCTGACGGGGTCATTTGACCGGGATGATTTTGTGCCCGT
>CAZZKF010000082.1:0-10575 GCA_964654995.1 uncultured Alphaproteobacteria bacterium
TCGTCGATGTTGATCTTGCCGTCCATGTACCAGTCCACGATCCGGGGCACGTCGGTGCGGCCCCTGGCGCCACCGAACGCGGTGCCGCGCCACACCCGGCCGGTAACCAGCTGGAAGGGCCGCGTCGAGATTTCCTCGCCCGCCCCGGCGACCCCGATGATGATGCTTTCCCCCCAGCCCTTGTGACAGCACTCCAGCGCCGTGCGCATGACGTTTACGTTGCCGATGCACTCGAACGAATAATCGGCGCCGCCACCGGTGAGATCGACGAGATGGGCGACCAGATCGCCGTCCACCTCATCCGGGTTGACGAAATCGGTCATGCCGAACTTCTCGGCGATGTCCTTCTTGGCCGGGTTGGTGTCGACGCCGATGATCCTGTCGGCCCCGACCATGCGGCAGCCCTGAATGACGTTGAGGCCGATGCCGCCCAATCCGAAGACCACGACATTGGCGCCGGGCTCGACCTTCGCCGTATTGATCACCGCACCGAGCCCGGTGGTCACCCCGCAGCCGATGTAGCAGACCTTGTCAAAGGGGGCGTCGGCGCGGATCTTGGCCACCGCGATCTCGGGCAGCACCGTGTAGTTGGCAAAGGTCGAGCAGCCCATGTAGTGATGGATCGTCTCACCGCCCATCGAGAACCGGCTGGTGCCGTCGGGCATCACCCCGCGGCCCTGGGTCTCGCGGATCGCCTGGCACAGGTTGGTCTTGCCGGACGTGCAGTATTCGCACTCGCGGCACTCAGGCGTATAGAGCGGGATCACGTGATCGCCGGGCGCGACGCTTTTCACACCGGCGCCGACGTCGACCACCACGCCGGCGCCTTCATGGCCCAGAATGGCCGGGAACAGGCCTTCCGGGTCGGCGCCCGAAAGGGTGAATTCGTCGGTGTGGCAGATGCCGGTGGCCTTGATCTCGACCAGAACCTCGCCCTCGCGCGGGCCCTCGAGCGTCACGGTTTCGAGCGATAAGGGCTTGCCCGCCTCAAAGGCGACGGCGGCACGCACCTCCATGATCTTTTCCTCCCCGTTTTGCGCCGGTCGGCTCTGAAAAGTTTACATGATGGGGCTGCCGGCGCAATCCTTGCCGCAAGGGGAGCCGGGCGCTATCTTCGCGGGCACAGGCGCGTCAAATCCAAGGGGCCGAAACCATGTTCAAAGGGTCGATCACCGCCCTGATCACACCGTTCGCCGACGGGAGTGTCGATGAGGCCGCCTATCGCCGGCTGGTCGACTGGCAGATCAGTGAGGGCACGAACGGACTGGTGCCCTGCGGCACCACCGGCGAGTCCGCCACCTTGAGCCCCGAGGAGCATTTGCAGGTGATCCGAATCTGCGTCGAGGCGACGGCCGGGCGGGTGCCGGTGATCGCCGGGACCGGCTCGAATTCGACGACGGAAGCCATCCACTATTCGCAGGAAGCCCAGGCCGCCGGCGCCGACGCCCTGCTGATCGTTACGCCGTATTACAACAAGCCGACGCAAGAGGGGCTTTATGCCCATTATCACGCCATTCATGAGGCGACCGGGCTGCCGATCATCATCTACAACATTCCCGGGCGCTGCGTCGTTGATCTGAGCGTGGAGACGCTGGCCCGGCTGGCCGAATTGCCGCGCATCGTGGGCATCAAGGATGCCACCGGCGATATCGCCCGCATCTCCCGCCAGCGCGCCGCCGCCGGGCCCGATTTCATCCAGCTTTCGGGCGAGGACGCGACCGCGCTCGCCGTCATGGCGCATGGCGGCCGGGGCTGCATCTCGGTCACCGCCAATGTCGCGCCGGCCTTGTGCGCGCAGTTTCAGGCGGCCTGTCTGGCCGGCGATTTCACCGCGGCGCTGGAGATTCAGGACCGGCTGATGCCGCTGCACGAAGCCCTGTTCGTCGAGACCAACCCGGCGCCGGTCAAATATGCCGCCAGCCTGCTGGGGCTGTGCGCCCCGGATCTGCGCCTGC
This sequence comes from uncultured Alphaproteobacteria bacterium, assembly GCA_964654995.1. Lineage (GTDB taxonomy): Bacteria > Pseudomonadota > Alphaproteobacteria > CAZZKF01 > CAZZKF01 > CAZZKF01. Next base: position 1,956 of record CAZZKF010000082.1, read on the forward strand.
CGCTGGTGCCGCCCCGCGAGGCCACCCGCGCGCGCGTGCGCGCGGCGATGGCGGCGGCCGGGTTGTTGAAGGACTAGCGCCGTGGCGCGACGCCGGCGCGCCGGACCCGGGGTCAAGGCCAAAATCGTGGCCGAAAACCGCAAGGCCCGGCACAATTACACCATCGAGGATGTCTATGAAGCCGGCATCGTGCTCCACGGCAGCGAGGTCAAATCCTTGCGCGGCGGCCACGCCAGCCTCGGCGATTCGTATGCCGAGGTGAAAGACGGCGAGATTTTCCTGGTCAATGCCCATATTCCCGAATATCCGCAGGCCGGGCGCTTCAATCATGCGCCGCGCCGGCCGCGCAAGCTGCTGCTGCACAAGCGCGAGATCGACCGCCTCGCCGGCGCCGTCAAGCGCGCCGGGATGACACTTGTGCCGCTTTCGATCTATTTCAATGACAAGGGCCGGGCCAAGGTGGAACTGGCAACGGCGCGGGGCAAGAAGCTCTATGACAAGCGCCAGACCGAAAAGGACCGCTCCTGGAAACGCGCCAAGGAACGGCTCTTGCGCGAAAAGGGATAAGCGACAATGACCAGGGACGACAGCTCCAAGCCCGAAGGGGTCCGCGAAAAGCTGGTGCGTGCCAAGGAGAAATGGGCGCGCGAAGGCCGCCTGCTGACCGGCCGGCCGGGTGACCCGAAGCGCGACCGCCTGCCGCCCGGCCAGCGCCAGGTCAGCGACTGGCCGGTCCTCGATCTGGGCGTGCAGCCCAGCGTCTCGCCCGAGACCTGGTCCTTGACCATCGACGGACTGGTGGACAACCCGGTGGTCTGGCGCTGGGCCGATTTCCTCGCCCTGCCGCAGACCGAACTCACCTCCGACATCCATTGCGTGACCCAGTGGTCGCGGTTTGACAATCGCTGGACCGGGGTTCTGGCCACCGAGATTCTGGCCCGCGTGCGCCCGCGCGCCGAGGCCCGCCATCTGGTCTTTCACGGCGCCGACGGCTACACCACCAATGTTGCATTGGACGTGTTTGCCGAGCCCGACGTGCTGCTGGCGCATGCCTGGGAGGGGCGGCCCCTGCCGCTCGAGCACGGCGGGCCGGTGCGCGTCGTCATCCCGCGCTACTACTTCTGGAAAAGCGCCAAGTGGCTGACCCGCATCGAGGTGCTGGCGACTGACCGCCCCGGCTTCTGGGAAGAGCGCGGCTATCACAACGTCGGCGACCCGTGGAAGGAAGAACGTTACAGTTCCTGACCCTCACGTCCCGGCGATCCAGGCGCAGGCGGCGGCGAACACGGCGCGGAACATCGGCTCGGTGAGCCGCCGGGTATTCGTGTTGTAGCGCGAGCAGTGATAGCTGTCGAACAGCGCCAGCCCGGCGCCGAGATCGTGCCGGGCGCCATGGGCGAAGGGGAAGGCGGCGCGCTTGCGCCCCCGCGCCGCGATCACCGAGTCATGGGCAATGCGCCCCAGCGCGATGATCGCCCGCAAGTCGGCCAGCCCGTCGATGGTGGCGGACAGAAACGGCCGGCAGGCGGCGATTTCGGCCGCCTTCGGCTTGTTTTCGGGCGGCAGGCAGCGCACGGCGTTGGTGATCAGGCAGCCCTCAAGCTGAAGCCCGTCATCCGGGCGCGCCTCGTAAACGCCGCGCGACAGGCCGAAGTCGGCGAGCGTGCGGTAAAGCAAATCGCCGGCATAATCGCCGGTGAACGGGCGGCCGGTGCGATTCGCCCCGGCGCGGCCCGGCGCCAGGCCGACGATCAGCAGCCGCGCGCTTGGATCCCCGAAAGAGGGGACCGGCGCATTGAACCAGTCGGGCTGGCTTTGGCGCAGGCTTTCACGCTCGATGACCAGGCGCGGGCACAGTTCGCACTGCGCCGGCGGGTCGGCAAGCGCGCCGGCCGGTGGCGGCATCTCGGTGTCGCCTCTCGGGACCCGGCGCTCAGGTGCCGAAGCGGCTGTCGGGATGATCGGGCAGATCCGGCACTTCCGCCGCCTCCGGCTCGATCGCCGCGCGGGTGATCAGCGGCGCGAGTTCGTCGAGCTCGATGAAGGCGTCGCATTGCCGGCGCAGCTCGTCGGCGACCATCGGCGGATTGCTGCGCATGGTGGACACCACGCTCACCCGCTTGCCCTTGCGCTGCACCGCCTCGACCAGGCGGCGGAAATCGCCGTCGCCCGAGAACAGATAAATGTGATCGAGATGCGGCGCCAGTTCGAGCACGTCGATGGCCAGCTCGATGTCCATGTTGCCCTTGACCTTGCGCCGCCCGGCGGCGCCGGCGTATTCCTTGGCCGGCTTGGTGATCAGCGTGTAGCCGTTGTAATCCAGCCAGTCGACCAGCGGGCGCAGCGGCGAATATTCCTGATCTTCCATCAACGCCGTGTAATAAAGGGCGCGCAGCAGATAGCCGCGTTTGGAAAATTCCTCGAGCAGGCGCTTGTAATCGATATCGAACCCGAGGGCCCGGGCGGCGGCGTAGAGATTGGCGCCGTCGATGAACAATGCGATTTTTTCCATGTCCGATAAAATAGTCCTGTGTGAAGTGGATGGTTGCTCATGAGACCGAATGGGCGGTTCAAAATGTCCTGGCGCAGGACCGGATGCACCCGCTCGGGGCCGATGCGTCCGGCGCTCTCTGATACGCGAGACATAATGAACTCAATTTATGGCGGCCGTGGGCGCCCGGCAAGGGGCAGCACATGATTCTGATCGCTCTGGGCGCCAATCTTGCCTCGCCCCGCTTTGGCCCGCCGGTGGAAACCTTGCGCGCCGCGCTCGCCGCACTCCCCGACTACGGCATCGAGGTGGTGGCGCGCTCAAACTGGTACCGGTCCGCCCCGCTCGTGCCCGAGCCCGGCACTGCCGGCGATCAGCCCAGCTATGTGAACGGGGCGGCGGCGGTGGCCACGGAGCTGGAGCCACGCGCACTGCTCGATGCCCTGCTCAACCTGGAGCGTGCCTTCGGGCGTGTGCGCCGGGCCCGCTGGGGCCCGCGTATCCTCGATCTCGATCTCCTGGCCTACGGCGACCGGATCGTCGACGAACCGGGGCTCACGCTGCCGCACCCGCAGCTTGCGGCGCGGCGCTTCGTGCTGCGCCCGTTGATGGACATCGCGCCTGACTGGCGCCATCCGGTCACCGGCCTGGGCCTCGCCGAAATGGACGCGCAGCTCGGCCCCGCGCAAGTTGTGGAACCGTTTTCCCGGCCCTAGGATCGGGACCAAAGGCGCAGCCTCGATTCCGCCTTTTGGCGCTTGCCGCGGTGCTGCGCCCTCAGGCGCGGGCTTCGAGTACCATGTTGGTCGGCGTTTCGGTGGCCCGCCGGACGTGCGAAAATCCGCCTTCGTTGAGCACCGCCGTCAGCTTTTTCTCGCCGGCCTGGGCGCCGAGCCCGAGGGCGCCTTCCTGCGACAGCGACGCCGGCACGCAGATCGTCGTCGAGAAGCTGTAGAAGATCTGGCTGATCGGGTTCATGTTCTCGGCCAGGGCGTCACCGGCCAGCGGCTCGACCACCATGAAGGTGCCGTCCGGCTTGAGAGCCTGCCGGATGTGCCGCGCCGCGCCGACCGGATCGCCCATGTCGTGCAGCGCATCGAAGATGCAGGCGAAATCGAAATCCGATCCGGAAAAATCCTGGGCCGCGGCGACTTCGAATTCGATGTTCGCAACGCCGGCATCGAGCGCCTTCTGTCGCGCCGCCTCGATCGACGGAGCGTGAAAGTCGATGCCCACCACCGTCGCGTTGGGAAAGGACCGGGCCATCAGCACCGTCGAGCTGCCATGGCCGCAGCCGATGTCGACGATCCGGCCGCCGGCGTCGAGCTTTTCCCTCACCCCGTCGAGTGACGGGATCCAGTTGTCGACCAGATTGGCGGCATAGCCGGGCCGGAAAAACCGGTCGGTGGCGCAAAAGCAGCACGGCGACTGGTCGCTCCAGGCCCGCCCCTGGCCGGACCTGAAGGTCGCCACCGCCTGATCATGGGTTTCGAACTGGGACATGATTGCCTGAAAAAACCCCTGCATGCAGGCCGGCTGGCCTTCGCGGGAAAAGACCGTCGCCTGCTCCGGGGTGAGCGTGAATGTGTCCGAGGCCGGATCGTAATCGACATAGCCGGCCACCGCGTTGGCGCTCAGCCATTCGCGCAGATAGCGGGCGTTCATCCCGGTGCGCTCTGCAAGCGCCTCCGCCGTGACCGGGCCGGCCCCGTCCATGGCTGTGTAGACGCCGGCCTGATCGCCGATATAGGCCATGAACAGCCCCATGGCCCCGGCGACATCGCCGATCACCTTGCCGGCAAGTTCCTCCACTTTTCTCACGTCCAACATGGCTCCCGCCCTTTCATTTCGTGTTCATTTCATGGGCACTGACCTCGTCCGGAAAAACCGGACGGGCCCTGAATCCGGGATTACTCGCGCGATGTTCCCCCCCAACCGGGTTGACCATGACCCAGAAACACCGGGCTGGCAACCGGCTTCGGCAGACTGCCGGCAAGATTGGCGCGTGCCCGGAAATCCCGGAAAAGAATAAAGATTGACCCCGCCCCCCGTTCGGGGGGGCAGGTGCGTCTCCGATTGTGGTTATCTGGCGGGCAATGCGGCCAACCGGAACCGGAAAACGCCGGCTTGAGCCGCAGCATTTTCGCGGATGGAGGGGAGGCGAAAATGACCGAGCAAGATCACCCGTCGGCGGAGCAAAACCGCCAGCCGATCCCGGCCTGGGCCGCGTTCCTGGGCAGGATCCTCGACGGTCTTGTCTTCGAGGCGCCGGGCAAGCCGTTCATCAAGATCGCCACCGCGGTCGATATCCACAAGATCATCACCGCCTTCATCATCTTCGCGATGATGCGGGCTTACGACAATTTTTCGACCGGTGCCTGGGTCTACCTCGCGCTTCACGGCACCTACGGCTATTGCTGGCTGATCAAGGACCTCGGGTTCCGCGACCATCTCCTGGACGTCAAGATGAGCCTGTTCGGCTTCGTCATGCTTTATGTCGGCCTGATCGGCTGGTACTGGGTCATTCCCTATCTGTTTCTCTCGCGCCATATCGAGCCCAGCGGCTTCGATCTGTTTTTCGCCATCTCGCTGCACACGCTCGGCGTCGTCACCATGATCGCCGGCGACTGCCAGCGCCATTTCACCCTCAAGTACCGCAAGGGGCTGATGACCGGCGGCATGTACAGATACACCCGCAATCCCAATTACCTGGGCGAGATCATGATCTATTCGTCCTACGCCTATCTCGCCCAGCACTGGCTGGCCTGGGCGATCGTCCTTTACGCCATCGTCTCGACCTTTCTGCCGCGGATGTACAAGAAGGACTACAACCTGTCGCGCCATCCCGGCTGGGCCGACTATTACGCCCGGACCGGTCTGCTGATCCCGTGGGGGCTGATCAACGGCCGCGCCATCCGCGAGCGCATCCGCGCCGCCCGGCAAGAGGCAGCCGGCACGACAGGCTGAGCCCGCGACGCACGAACACCGACACGGCCAACGACCAAACAAGGGGGTTTGCATGTCCATCGATGCCTGGAAAAAAGTCTTTTTGAGCGGCGCACTGTTCAATTGGATTTTCGCCGCGGCGGTGACCGCGGCGCCGCGCCTCACCTTCGATCTCCTCGACCTCGGGCCGCTGCCGGCCAATCCCATGTGGCTGGCCCTGTTCGTCTGGCTGGTCATCGTTTTCGGCTACGGCTATTTCCTGGTGAGCCGGGACCCGACGGCCCATCGGGACCTCGTGCTGCTCGGCGCGCTCGGCAAGATCGGCGTTTTCATCGCGGTCGCCGGTTACTGGTTTGCCGGGCTGGCCTCGACGATTTTCCTGATCGTCGTCGGCGGCGACCTGATCTATTCGCTGTTGTTCTTCCGGTTTCTGCGCACTGCGGCGAAGACCCCCTAAGCCACCGCGTCCAGCACCGCGCGGCGGCGTGAGTCCAGCCACTGCTGGCGGCGCGCAAAGCTGGCTTCGATGGCGGCCTGCTCGGGCGGGCGCAGATCCGGATGCCAGACCTCGAAGATGAGGACGATGCGCACGCTCTCCGAACGGTTCCAGGCCTCGTGATCGAAGCTGTCGTCGAAGATGAAGCAGCGCCCCTCCTGCCAGTGGCGGGTCTCGTCGCCGGCCCTGAGGCCACAGTGATCGGGGACGATCAGCGGCAGATGCGCCGTCACCCGGCAGTTGGCGAGGCCGAAATGCGGGGTGATGTGGGCCCCCGGCTGCAGCACCGAGAAGAAAGCCTCGACCGGCGTGCCGTTTACCGCCACCACCGGCACCCGCTCCAGCGCCGCGAAGGTCGCCGGGAAGCGCGGGCGCAGGTCTGAATTTTCCTTGGCATCGGCATAAAGGTGCAGCGACGTCCAGGCCCGCGAATCGCGCAGGTGATCGACCTCGCCGGCGCCGGTCACCGCGCCGCGGAGATAGGGCAGGGTATCGGCGTCGATGTCGAGCGACGATTCGACCTCGGCGCGGATTTCGGGGTAATGGCGCTCCAGTTCATCGACCCAGTCGAATTCCTCGCGCTCGAAGAAGGGCCGCGCCTCCAACCCCGGCACGTAGAACGACCAGGGCCGCTGCTGGGGATGGCGAAAGGCGACCGGCTCGGGATGGGTCTGCACCCACACGGCTTGCCGGATCCGCGACAGGTCTTCGCCGGGATGCGCTTCGGCCACCTCGGCCACCGCTTCGGCATGCAGCTCGGTGAGCGTCTGGCGCAGCCGGCGGTCGGCCTCGAGGATGCGCTGGCGCAGATCGGCCGGCGTCGCCTGATCCTCGAACAGGGTGTGGTAGAGATCGCCGCCGAGATCGGAGCCCAGCGAATAGGCCCTGGCGGCCGCCTGTTCTTGGCCCGAAGCCCCGAGTGCGATGGCCAGGAACAGCAGCACAAGCGCATCGTCCGGCCGGGCGCGCAGCAGCGTGTGATAGGCTGCGGCCGCCTGACGCCAGTCGCCGGCCCCGTGCGCGGCGCCGGCCAGCGCATAAAGCGTGCGGGCCTCGTGAGCGCCGCTGGCCACCGCTTGCGCCAGATGTCCGGCGGCTTCGTCCATCCGTCCGGCCTCGGCGGCGCGGGCGGCGAGATATTCGGCCGCCGGTCCGAAACCGGGATCGGCTTCCAGAAGTTCCCGGCACCCGGCCGCCGCCTCCTCGAAGGCACCGCGGGCATGGCTGGCTTCCACCGCCCGCCAGTGGGCCGACGTGGCGGTCTCGGGCGCCCCGTTCATCACCCCACCTCGCCCAAAAGGGCGGCCGGGTCGCGGGCTTTCTCCCAGGCCTCGAAGGCCATGAAACTGGCTTCGATGGCGGCCCGCTCCGCGGCGCTGAGGTCCGGGTGCCAGGCCTCGACGATAAGGACGATGCGCAGATCATCGCTGTCGTTCCAGGCCTCGTGACGAAAGCTGTCATCGAACAGCAGGCACCGCCCGCGCTCGGTCGCGCGTGCCTCGTCGCCGACCTTGACGCCGCAGCCCTTGGGCACGATCAGCGGCAGATGCACGGTGAGCCGCACGTTGGTAAAGCCGAAGTGGGGCGGGATGCGGGTGTGCGGGCGCAGCACCGAGATCAGCGCCTCGACCGGCCGGCCGTCAATGCGAAACACGGGCAGCGAGTCGATCACCGCGCCGGTGTGGGGGAATCTCTCGAACGCGACCGTCTGGCGCACCCCGGCATTGTAGAAATGAACCGCGCCCCAGTCGGGTGAATCAATCAGCTCGCCCCAGGTCTTTGGGTTGGCGCCGGCCCCGTGGATATAGGGCACCACGTCGCGCTCGGCGTTGAGCGCGCCGGCGACCTCTGCGGCGATCGCGTCGCATTCGGCTTCCAGGTCCGCGATCCATGCAACCTCGTTGCGCTCGACCCACGGGCGCGCCGGCAGATCAGGCAGGAAAAAGCCCATCGGCTGCTGCAGCAACGTCGCAAACGGCACCTCGCCGTCATGAAGCTTGCGCCACAGTCCGCCCGCGGCGCGCGACAGATCGGCGTCCGGAAAGCGGGCTTGCGCCCGGGCGACCGCCTCGGCGTGCAATTCATGGCCGATCTTGTGGAGCAGACGATTGGCGCGGATGGCGCGGATGCGAATCGGCTCCGGCACGTTGAGCGAGGGGTGCGCATAGTGCTTGATGTTGGGCGCCAGGTCCACCGCCAGGCCATAGGCATGGCCGGCGAGCGTGACGTCGCCCATGTCTTCGAGCAGGCTGCCGAGATAAAGACAGGAAAGGGCATTTGCGGGATCGATCCGCAGTGCCCGGCGGTAAGCGCCGAGCGCCTCATTGCGCTCGCCGAGCCCCTCCAGCGCCACGCCGAGGGCATGCAGGGCGTCGATCGAGCGCGGTTCGATCCTGCAGTAGCGGCGCAGGTAACCGGCCGCCGCCTCGAAATCACGTGCCGACAGGCTGAGCGCGGCGAGCTGCTGGAGGGCCACCGGCTGCTGGGCATCGAGGGTGAGCACCCGGGCGCACAGCCTCACCGCCTCCTGGGCGCGCCCGGCGGCGCACAGGTGCTGTGCCTGCTCAAGCAAGCTTTCGATCTGCGCCTGTTGCTGCGACATGCCCCACCCTTGCCCTTGAAATGCTACCAGTTTGCAGCCGCGCAGGGCAAGCCGACCGGGCCATCGCGGCTGCGGCAAAATGCCC
>CAZZKF010000083.1:0-10409 GCA_964654995.1 uncultured Alphaproteobacteria bacterium
ACGTCGGCTGAAAACTGCTGGTCGCGGAACACGGTGAGCCCTTCCTTGAGGCTCAGCTGAAACCAGTCGCGACAGGTCACCCGATTGCCGGTCCAGTTGTGAAAATATTCATGTCCGATGACGCTTTCGATGCGGGCGAAATCGTCATCCGTGGCGGTATCCGGCCGGGCCAGCACCAGGGCCGCGTTGAAGATGTTGAGGCCCTTGTTCTCCATCGCCCCCATGTTGAAGTCGGCCACCGCGACAATGTTGTAGACATCAAGGTCGCACTCGAGGCCGAAGACCTCCTCGTCCCAGGCCATGGCTTTTTTCAGCGAGGCCATGGCGTGGCCGCATTTGTCGATGTCGCCCTGCGCGGCATAGATGCGCAGCCGTACCCGCCGGCCCGACCGGGTGATGAATTCATCCTCGATATGGGCGAGATCGCCAGCCACCAGCGCGAACAGGTACGACGGCTTCGGGAACGGGTCCTGCCAGCGCGACCAGTGGCGGCCATCACCCGTCTCGCCCGCCGCCACTTCATTGCCGTTCGAGAGCAGCACCGGGTAATGCTCGCGGTCTGCTATGACGGTCGTCATATAACGCGCCATGACATCCGGACGGTCGGGGAAATAGGTGATGCGGCGAAAGCCTTCCGCCTCACACTGGGTACAGAACAGGCCCGAGGACATGTAAAGCCCTTCGAGAACCGTGTTCGCCTGCGGACAGATTTCGGTCTCGATCTCGAGGGTGAAGGCATCGGGTACGGCTTCGATGGTCAGTGCGGCGGGTGTGAGCCGGTAATCACCCTCGCCCAGCTCACGGCCGTCAAGCGAAATGCGCCTGAGCTCAAGATCGACACCATCAAGGACCAGCGGCGCGGGCGCCACGGCGTCGTTGCGACGCAGGGCAAGGCGCGATGTGACCCGGGTCCGCGTTTCATCCAGATCGAAGGTCAGATCGACCGTATCGACCCAGTAGGCCGGCGGGCGGTAGTCCTTCAGATAAACCGTCTGCGGTGCGCTCATCTCCCGGCCACGCCCTAGCAACAGCCGCTGCCCGAGTCAGGGCCGCAGGCATCGCTCGCGCCGGCGTCGCCGGCCGCCGTCGTTGCTTGCGGCGCACCGCGTTTGGTCTCGGCCGGCGTGCGAATCCCGTCGCGGGAGCAGTCGAACGGCACCTCGTCTTCGACCGGCACATGGGGCGGCACCGGAATGATGTCGCCGGCGTAGGGCGCGCGGGTGAGAATTTCGAAGGTCTTTTCGCACACCGCCATGCGCTGGCCGCGGATCAGCGTGTGGCCGTCGTCATCCTCGACCTTTTTCCAGGGCCCGCGGTAGATCACCGCCTGGTTTTTCTCGATACACGGACCTTCGAGCCCTTTCCAGGCAACGAATGTGGCAGCCCGGTATTCGATGCCTTCGACGATGCGCCACGGTTTCATGTCCAGCTTGTCGATACGCGCCCCGTAGAACCCGACCTCTTCGAGACGGGCAAGAAATTCGTGTTCCTGGAGGGCGCCGGAGATGCAGCCGCTCCACAGCTCGGGATCGTTCTTCAGGTGCGCGGGCGAAGGCTCGTCGGAGACGATGTCGGAAATGGCGATCCGCCCGCCGGGGCGCAGCACCCGGTACATCTCGGCAAACAACGCGCGTTTTTCCGCGTCACTCACCAGATTGAGCACGCAGTTGCTGACGATCACGTCGATGGAGTTATCGGCAATCAACGGGCGCTCGCGGCGCTGGCGCTCCAGCGCATCCTGGAAGCGGGCGTAATCCTCGGCGCTGGCGACCGGATGGTCGCGCAGATACGCATCGATGAAATCGAGGTCGGTGCGCAGGTCCTGAATATGGCCGCGGCGGAATTCGACGTTTGCGTAACCGATGTTCTCCGCCACCTTGGGCGCGCTGCGGCGTGCCAGATCCAGCATCTCGGGCGTCATGTCGACGCCGATCACCTCGCCCGCCGGGCCGACGATCTGGGCGGCGATAAAGCAGATCTTGCCGCTGCCCGAGCCGAGGTCGAGCACTGTCTCCCCGGCATTCAGATAGCGCGACGGATCACCGCAGCCGTAATCGCGCTCGATGACCTCCTGGGGAATCGCCTTCAGATATGCGGGGTCGTAATCGACCGCACAGCACAGCTCCTGCTCGGGCCGGGCGGCCCCGGCCGCATAGCGTTTCGAGACCGTTTGCGAAACCGAGATATCCATGCCTCCTCCTTACCCGTCCGTTCTTGTCGACCGCCAGCGCGCCCCGGATGTCCGGGGCGACCAGGTCGACCTCATACGATTGAAACACGCCGCATCACGCGCTCGAATGCATGGTGAGTGTCGACAACGATCGGCCAAAATGCGAGTCAAAGACTGTCACGACTTCGTGATAGGGTTTGCCACATTTGTCAATATCGCGGTGACCGTCACCGTGGAGACCCGGCCGAGAAAAACAAGAGACCCGACATGACATTGGATATCGAAACCTTTGCCACGATCGAGGACATTCGCACCATCGAGGCGGTCCCCCTGGAGCAGCGCATCAGCTATCCCAGCACCTATGCGCTGATCGTGGACGCGGCCGGCCGCTTCGGAGAGCGCCCGTCGATCATCTTCCTGCCCACTGGCAGCGTTGCGGATGAGCCGGTCATCATCAGCTATCGCGAGCTGGCGGCCCGGGTCACCCAGACCGCCAACCTGCTGATCGATCTCGGCGTCGGGCCGGAGACACCGGTGTCCTACCTTCTGCCCAATCTGCCGGAGACCCACTTCGTCCTGTGGGGCGGCGAGGCAGCCGGCGTTGTCAACCCGATCAACTGGTATCTCGAGCCCAGGCAGATTGCCGACATCATCCGCGCCGCCGGCGCCCGCGTGCTGGTCTGCGCCGGGCCCGGCACCCCGGCCGGCGATCAGATCTGGGACAAGGCGTGCCAGGTTCGGGCTCTGGTGCCGGAGCTTGAGATGCTGCTGGTAATCGGCTCGGTGCCGAAAGGGGAAGCGGCCGCTGTCGCCTACGACCACGTGGTGGGAGATTACCCCGAGGACCAACTGACCAGCCGGCGTCAGATCGATCCGGACGATGTGGCGTCCCTGTTCCATACCGGCGGCACCACGGGAAGCCCCAAGCTCGCCCAGCACCTGCACCGGGGCGAGGTCTATCAGGCCTGTATGGTCCCTGCCCTTTCCACCATTCGCCTCGGCTCCGTGGCCCTGTGCGGCCTGCCGATGTTCCATGTGAACGCGGTCATTGTGACCGGATTGGGGCCGTTCTCTGCCGGGGCCACGGTGCTGCTGGCCGGTCCCGAAGGCTACCGCAACCGGCGCCTGATCGGCGAATTCTGGCACATCGTCGAGAAGTACCGGGTCACCACCTTCAGCGGCGTCCCGACCCTGTACGCCGCCTTGCTCGATGTGCCGATCGGCGAGGCCGATGTAAGCTCGCTGGAGCGCGTCATCTGCGGCGCCGCGCCGATGCCGGTGTCCCTGTTCCGGGCCTTTGAAGAAGCAACCGGCGTCAAGATCATCGAGGGCTATGGCCTGACCGAGGGGACCTGCGTCAGCTCGCTGAACCCGCGCGACGGCGAGCAGCGCATCGGCTCGATCGGCCTGCGCATCCCCTATCAGGAGATGAAGACCGTGCGCCTCGATGCCGACGGCCGCTACCTCGGCGACTGCGCGGTCGACGAGGTCGGCGTGATTGCCATTCGCGGCCCCAACGTCATGAAGGGCTATACGGACGAGGCCGAAAACGCCAGGGTCTGGCTGGATGACGGCTGGCTGCTGACCGGCGATCTGGCGCGGTGCGATGCCGACGGCTATTTCTGGCTCACCGGCCGCGCCAAGGACCTGATCATCCGCGGCGGCCACAACATCGACCCGGCGATCATCGAAGAGGCCCTGCACCGCCATGAGGCGATCGATCTGGCCGCCGCCGTCGGCCAGCCCGATGCCTATGCCGGCGAGTTGCCGGTCGCTTATGTCACGCTCCGCGAAGGCATGCAGGCAACACCCGAAGACTTGCGCGATTTCGCCGCCCGTGAGATCCCCGAGCGAGCCGCTGTCCCGGTCGCGATCCACGTGATCGAGAGGATGCCGGTCACGGCGGTCGGCAAGATTTTCAAGCCGGCGCTGCGCTTCGATGCCGTCGCCCGGGTGATTGAACGTGAACTGGCCGAACTCGGGATCGAGCCGGCCGCCATCGACGTCGGTGCCCATCCCCGCCATGGTACATTGGCGCGTATCCGCCTTGGGTCGCCGCCCGATCCGGAACAGGCCCGCAAGATCGAGGCCGCATTGGGCCGCTTTGCCTTCGCCTGGGAACTGGTCGAGGATTCGTAACCTCAGAGCAGGCCGGCAAGCGTTTCGCACAAATCCTCGATCGCCGCTTCCGTCGTCACCGCGCCCGGCGAGATGCGCAGGATCTGGCCGCGATGATCGGTAAAAAAGCCGTCGTCCCGCAGAGCCGCCACGACCTCGGGCGCCGGTACGGACTCGGGCAGGCGCAGCATGACACTGCCGCCGCGCGAGGCATCGTCTTCGGGGCTTGCCAGCGTCCAGCCATGGTCATGGGCGGCGGTGATGATTCGCCGGGAAAGCCGCAGGTTGTGGGCGCGCAGCCTGTCCACCCCTTGCGCCGCCTGCCAGCGCAGACCGGGCAGCGAAGCGGCCAGGCCGGCCACCGACGGCGTGCCGTGATCGAAACGGCGAATGTCGTCGGCGTATGAGAATTTGTCGAAATCCCAGTTGAACGGGTCGGGCTGGCTGAACCAGCCGCAGAATTCGGGCGTGCATTCCTTGATTATTTCAGGCCGCACATAGAGCACACCGGCGCCGGTTACCCCCATCAGCCACTTGAGCGTGCTGGCAATCACGAAATCGATTGCCGGTGCGTTCACGTCATAGGGCACGATGCCGACGCCCTGGGTGATATCGACGCCGATCAGGCTGCCCTGCGCCCGGCCATGGCCGACCAGCGCATCGAGATCGACCCTATGCGACGAGGTCGAACTGACCCAGGTGATCAGCGCCACCGCAACCGAGTCATCCCAGCGGTCGATGAAGTCCTCGTCCCGGCAGTAGCTTTCGCCCTGACGCAACGGCACCGTATCCAGCGTGAAGTTGCGGCGTCTGGCCATCGCCTGGAGCAGAAAATGCATCGACGGGAAGCAGTCGCCGGCAACCAGCACGCGCCGCCCGGCCAGCCGTTCGGCCGGCAGCGCGCCCATGAAGCTGTAAAACGCGGCCGTGACGTTCTGGGTGGCGGTCAGGGTCCCCTCCGGCGCACCGATGACCTGGCGCCACCGGGCCAGAAATTCGTCCCGAACGTCCTGGGCATAGATCCACTGGCCATTGTCGGGCGCGCACCAGCGGGCCGCGAAAGTGGCGAGTTCGGCCTCGACCTCGCGTTGTTTGCCGGGGTAGAGGCCGATCGAATGATAAAGGGCATAGCCTTCGCCGCGCTCACGCTGCTCTGTCGTCAACATGATATCCTCGTTTCACAAAAAGATTATATAATAGCGGCTTGCTGGACTTATATAAGATTATAGATGAAGACTGCACCGACCCCTGCCGGCGCAGCAAAGCGCAGCAGCACCCGCCACAGGCGATAAGCCGGGGAGTCCCCAAGGCCAAGTTCCTCCATGGTCGCGCGCCTCGACATGAACCAGCCGGCGAAGATCGCCACCAGCATGCCGGAGACCGGGATCAGGACGTTGGCCGTCAGGTACTCGAGAATGCCGAAAATATTGCGATCCTTGAACACGGCAAGGAAAGCAAGCGGCCGGACATCGGCCCAGATGTTGAAGGAAAAGGCGCTTGCCAGGCCGAACAGCCAGACCACGCCGCCGAGCGCTATCGCCATATGTGCCCGCTTCCAGCCCTTGTGTTCCTCGAGCCAGCTCACCCCCGGCTCCAGGAGCGCAATGGCTGACGTCAGCGCCGCAATCGCCAGAAGGATGAAAAACAGGGTGCCGAAAAAGCCGCCGCCCGGCATCTGCCCGAAGGCGATCGGCAGGGTAACAAAAATCAGCCCCGGCCCCTCCGCTGGCTGAAGCCCGTAGGCAAACACGATCGGGAAAATGGCAAGCCCGGCGGTCAGCGCCACCAGGGTGTCGGCTGTGGCAATGATCAGGGCTGAGCGCGGAATCGACACCTCTTTGCCCAGGTAAGCGCCATAGGTCATCATTGCGCCGACGCCGACGGCGAGCGTAAAGAATGCCTGACCGATGGCGTCCAGCACCACGGAACCCGAGATCTTGGAAAAATCGGGCGTAAACATGAAGCGCACGGCGGCCTTGAAATCGCCGACGACGCCGGCATAGATCACCAAGACGACGAGCAGCACGAAGAGGAGCGGCATCATCCAGTTGACCCCCTTCTCCAGCCCGTCACGGATGCCGCGGGCCACGATATAGATGGTCAGCCCCATGAACAGGCCATGCCAGATGGTCACCGCCACGGCATCATGGAGGAGCGCCTCATGGGTCTGGCGCGACGACGCGGCATCGAAGCCGGCAAACGCCCCCATCGCCGCCTTGGCAACATAGGCAAAGGTCCACCCGGCAACGACGCTGTAGAACGACAGCCCCATCAGGGCGATCACCACGCCGAGCCAGCCGACCAGGCTCCAGCGCGGACTGTGGCCCTCGCTGACCGCCACCGAGCGCATCGAATTGATGGCACTCTGGCGCCCGCGCCGGCCGATCACCAGTTCGGCCATGAGCAGCGGCAGGATGAAGACCAGAATCGCCGTCACATAGATCAGGATGAACAGGGCGCCGCCGCCCACCCCCATGATGTAGGGAAACCGCCAGATGTTGCCGAGTCCCACCGCACTGCCGATGGCGGCCAGAAGAAAACCGGTGCGTGACGACCAGGATTCATGGGCAGCCGGCTCGCTCATGGGCGTGTCTCCCTGTCTTTCAATGCGAGGGGTGCGATGCCCCTCCTCTTTCGCCGGCGCCGACTGTAGCAGACTCCATGAGATATCAACAAACGGTGCTGGATCGTGGTGGCCGCGGGATCGCCGTTGCGACACTTTGCCGCCTCGCCGGCGCGGGAGGCTGCCCCTAGGGTGAGTCGATGCTGGCGGGTTTGGCCGAAGGCATTCTCGAGGGGCAACAGACATGCAGCGCAAGCGCCGCCTGGCGGGGCTGATTTCGGCAGCAATCGTGATTGCGGCCAGCGCCTTGGCCGTCACATCGACGGCGGCCGCCAAGGAAGCCGGTGACTGGCTCATCCGCGGCCGGGTGATCGCCGTCGTGCCGGACGAATCATCGAAAATCACGCCGATCGGAGGCGCCGCGAAAGTCGGCAATGAAGTCACCGCGGAGCTGGATTTCAGCTATTTCCTGACCGACCATGTGGCGGCGGAGTTGATTCTGGCAACCAGCAAGCATAGCGTCAGCGCCACCGGCACTGCCATCGGTGACATTGATCTCGGGCACGTCTGGGCACTGCCGCCGACACTGACCCTTCAGTACCATTTCAACCCGAAAGGCCAGCTCAGTCCGTATCTGGGTGCCGGTATCAACCTCACTCTCTTTCACAGCGTCAACACCGGTCCGGTGGTGGCAGACGTCAACTACGGCACCAGCTTCGGCGTCGCGCTCCAGGCCGGCTTCGACTATCGGATCAGCAAGCGCCTTTACTTCAACGTCGACGTCAAACGCCTGTGGCTCAATACCAACGTCAAGATCGACGCCGGCGCATTGGGCATGGTGACAGCGGACGTCGACATCAACCCGTTCATCATCGGCACCGGCGTCGGCATCGTCTTTTAGCCGGCGGCACAGGACCGTACGGCGCAACCGGTTCGCGGGCGCTGGAGGCTTGTCCGGCGACGAGAGTTCCGTCCCCCGACTCCAGCTCAAGAAACCAACCGCCATTGCCTTGGCACGGGCTTTCGGGGCTTGCGCGCATGCCCACGGCAGGATGTTCGACAGTGTGGTGCTGATTGCCGCTGGCCTGGCGACCGGCACCGGGGGGATATCCGTACGCTCGGCCGAACGACCGGGACTGCTGGCATGATGTCAGTTGCCAGGCGCTGACGGCTGGCCGGGGGCGACAGTCAAAACAACAGACGAAGAGTGCGCAGGAGGCATGACCCACCCCAGGGGGGGTGGGGTTGCTTCCTGACCTCAAAAGGGTTAATATCAATCAGTTGCATAGGATCAATATCAACACAGGAGCGTCGCCATGGATACCAAGAAGAACTGGCAGGACTGGGCGAATTTGCTGCTCGGTCTGTGGATATTCATTCTACCGTGGGCGGTACGACATCCGATGGCAGACGGTGCTGCAGCCGGCAGCTTGATGTGGAATTTCTGGGTCGCCGGGCTGGCCGTCGCCGTCCTGGCTCTGACAGCCCTGGTTGCCTACCAGGCCTGGGCGGAATGGGTGAATCTGATACTCGGAGCCTGGCTTCTCATTTCACCCTGGGCTCTGGGGTTCAGTTCGGCCACGCTGGTCACTTGGAACGCGGTTATTTTCGGTGTGCTGATCGCCGCATTCGCCGGCTGGAAGCTGATTCCGGAGTCAAGCGAAAAAAAGGAAAGCTCCACCTGACTCCCCTGCCCGCCACGCGCCTTTGCCAGGGCTTCATACGGCCCTGGCAAAGGGCGCACCTCCCTCCTCCATAACCATGGAACCCGGCCATCCGCCTGGCCCTGCACCAGCGCTCCCGCTTGACCCGGCATTGACCGACGCCCGCACGCCTTCCTAAGATGGCCCTGGTATGGCCACCGGCCCGCTGGCCACCCGAGTGAGGGCTCATGAGAATCACGTTTGCCGTGGTTTCCGCTGCGCTGGGAATCATTCTCGGGGCCTGTTCAGAGGCGCCGCGCGCCGATCTGGTGCTGACCGGTGGGCGTATCTATACCGGCGACTCGCACCTCGGCACAGTCGAGGCGTTGGCGGTCAGCGACGGCACGATCGTTGCTGTCGGCCGCGACGCGGAGATCGAACGCCGGGTCGGGCCGAACACCCGGGTGATCGAGCTGGCCGGCCGTTTCGCTCTGCCCGGCTTCAATGATGCGCATGTGCACCTCGCCGGCGCCGGCCAGCAGCTTTTGAGCATTGATGCCGCTGGCACCCGCTCGCTCGCCGAGTTGCAGGCGCGCCTCGCCGCCCGGCTCAAGGATTTTCCGCCCGGGGCGTGGATCACAGGGCGCGGCTGGGACCAATCCCTGTGGCCCGAAGCACAGACACCGACGCGCGACGATCTGGATGCGGTGAGCGGAGATCATCCGGTTCTCCTGAAACGTGTTGACGGTCATTCGGCGGTGGCCAATTCGGCGGCCCTGACAATCGCCGGCATTACTGCCGCCACGCCGGACCCTGCGGGTGGCACCATCGTCCGCGATGCGGCTGGTCGGCCCACCGGCTGGCTCAAGGACAAGGCGGTCGATCTGGTCGCCCGCCACATCCCGGCGCCGACGATGGAACAATTGAAACGGGGGCTCGAGCTGGCCATCGCCGACGCGCTCGCCCACGGCGTGACCTCGGTTCAGGACGATTCGGTGCGCAGCTTCGGCTGGGCCGCGTTCGAGGCCCTGGCGGCGCTCAAACAGGAAGGAAAGCTGCGGCTGCGGGTCAGCGAATGGCTGCCGCTCGACGCCCCGCTCGATCAACTCGAGGCTTGGCGGGCACAAGGCGGCACAGACGATCCCTGGCTGAAGACCGGCGCGCTCAAGGCGATTGGCGACGGCTCCGGCGGCTCGCTGACGGCCGCCATGCTAGCCCCCTTTGCCAATGCCCCGGGCAATACCGGGCTGCTGCTGATCGAACCCGACAGGCTCAACGAACTGGTTGCCAACCGTGCGGCGGCCGGCTTTCAGATCGCCGTTCATGCGATCGGTGATCGCGCCAACCGGGTGGCGCTCGACGCCTTCGAGGCAACCGCCCGAACAACCGGTAAAACCGATGCCCGCCACCGCATCGAGCACGCCCAGTTCATCGATGATGCCGACCTCGCCCGTTTTGCCAAGCTTGGCGTCATCGCCTCGATGCAGCCCAGCCATCTGCTCTCCGACCTGCGCTGGGCCCCGGCCATCCTGGGGCCGGCACGCGAGCACGAGGGCTATCGCTGGCACAGCCTGCTGCAAAGCGGCGCGACGCTGGCCTTCGGCACCGATTATCCGGTGGAGGGCATCAATCCGATGCGCGGGCTGTACGCGGCGATCACCCGCGAATTTGAAGCCGGCGGGCCGATTGGCGGCTGGCAACCGCAGGAGAGGCTGTCGATCGAACAGGCGATCCGGGCCTATACCCTGGGCGCGGCGTGGGCCG
This sequence comes from uncultured Alphaproteobacteria bacterium, assembly GCA_964654995.1. GTDB lineage: Bacteria > Pseudomonadota > Alphaproteobacteria > CAZZKF01 > CAZZKF01 > CAZZKF01. The sequence continues at coordinate 10,259 of CAZZKF010000083.1, forward strand.
AGTTCGAAGAAGCGCGGAAAGGCACGCTGGCCCCCGGCAAATTCGCCGACATCGTGGTGCTGTCGAATGATCTGCTGAACGCCAGCCCGCAGGAAATTCTGAATGCCACGGTAGAGATCACCATCGTCGGCGGGCAGATCGTCTATCAGAA
>CAZZKF010000084.1:0-10334 GCA_964654995.1 uncultured Alphaproteobacteria bacterium
CTTAGCCTCGGTGCCACCGGCTATGTTCTGGTGCGCGAGTGGCGCCGCAAGGGACGGTACGGAACGGGTTGATCCATGACATCGTGTATTTCGGTTACCAGGCGTCCCTGGCTTGACGGGCGCCGCCTTCGGAGACGCGCCCGGTGAGCCGGATCCGCAAAACGCTGCTGACCGCGCTGGACGCCGTGGAACTGGCGCTCGACCGCGCCTTTACGCCGGCCGAAAATCCGTTTTACCAGCTTGGCGCGCTCGGCATCCTGTTTTTGTGGGTGGCCTTCGTCTCCGGCGTCTATCTCTACGTTTTTTTCGATACCAGCATCACCAACGCCTATCAGTCGGTGGAGCAGCTGACCCATGGCCAGCGCTACATCGGCGGGGTGATGCGCAGTCTGCATCGCTACGCCTCGGACGGGCTGGTGCTGGTGATGTTCGTGCATCTGCTGCGCGAGTTCGCCCGCGATCGCTACCGCGGCAAACGCTGGTTCTCCTGGGTCACCGGCCTGCCGGTCATGTTGCTGATCTATGTCGCCGGCATCGGCGGCTACTGGCTGGTCTGGGACCAGTTGGCGCAGTATATCGCCGTCGCCACCACCGAATGGCTGGACGCCCTGGCCATCTTCGGCGAACCGATCGCCCGCAATTTCATTTCGCCGGCGCGTCTGAGCGACCGGTTCTTCACGCTTCTGGTCTTCCTTCATATCGCCGCGCCGGTGATTCTGCTGTTCGCCCTGTGGATTCACCTCCAACGCGTCAGCCGCGCCAGGATCTGGGTCAGCCGCGGGCTTGCCATCGGCATCGGCCTGATGCTCATCGTGCTGTCGCTGGTCAAGCCGGCGGTGAGCCAGGGCGGGCCGGCGGATCTCGCCAAGGAAGTCACCGACGTCGGCCTCGACTGGTATTATCTCATCGCCTACCCGCTGCTGGACGTGTGGTCCGGCAAGGCCCTGTGGGCGGCCGGGACGCTGGTGTTCATCCTGCTGGCGGCGCTGCCCTGGCTGCCGCCGATGCGCCGGACCGCGGCCGCGCGTGTCGACCTCGACCACTGCAACGGCTGCACCCGCTGTTTCGCCGACTGCCCGTTCGGCGCCATCCAGATGGTCCCGCGCACAGACGGCTCGGCGTTCACCGAAGAGGCGGCAGTCGATGAAAACATTTGCGTGTCCTGCGGCATCTGTGTCGGCGCCTGCCCGAGTTCGACTCCCTTCCGGCGCAGCGAGGAGCTGAAAACCGGCATTGACCTGCCCGATTTTCCCCTGCGTGAGCTGCGCGCCCGCACCGAGGCGGCCGCCGCCAGACTGACCGGCAACCGCCGCATCCTGATTTTCGGCTGCGACCGGGGCCTTCCGGTCACCCGACTGGAGGGTGCGAGCATCGGTGCCGTCAGCCTGCCGTGCATCGCCATGCTGCCGCCTTCGTTCATCGATTATGCGCTCTCCCGCGGGCTCGCCGACGGGGTGGTGATCTCCGGCTGTGCCGAGGGTAACTGCTATAACCGCTTCGGCATCGACTGGATGAAGGCGCGGATCGCCCGTGAACGCGATCCTTACCTGCGCCGCCGGGTGCCGCGTGAACGGCTGTTGCAAATCTATCTCGGTCCCTTGCAGCGCCGCGAGGCTGAACGCCGGATCGCTGAATTCGCCGCCTCTCTGCCGACAAGCCGCGAGGAGGATGCGGCATGACGGCAGCCCTGCGCATTCTCGGTCAGGCGGTGTTCCTCGGGCTTCTGGGCCTGTTGCTGGGCTATTTCGCCAACCGCCCCGTCTATCGTCATTTCCCGCCCGACAAGGCGCTGATCAAGGTCAGTTTTGTTCACAGCGCCAAGCGGTTCGCCAAGTGCCGGCGGCTGACCTCGGCCGAGATCGCCAAGTTGCCGTCGGCCCGGCGCCGGCCGCTCGACTGTCCGCGCGGACGCGTCCCGATCCGGGTGAAGATCGAACTCGACGGAACTATACTTTATGAAGATACGCTGATGCCCGGCGGCCTGTTTGGCGACGGTCCGGCCATCGTATACAAGCGCTTCGCCGTCGATCCGGGCCCTCACCGCCTGCGGGCCTGGCTGGCCGACAGCCCGCGGGAAAGCGGTTACGATTTTGAGGCCGAACGCGATGTTGTGTTGCAGCCAGCCCAGAATTTCGTCATCGATTTCCGCGGCGAAATGGGCGGCTTCACCTTCGAGTAGCGGCCGGAAAAACCATTGAGGCAGCGAGCGAGACCATGACCCGCATTGAATGGAAAGACGAATACGCGACCGGCCTGCGTGACGTCGACTTCGAGCATCAGCGGCTCATCGCCATGGTCAACGACGTCATCGCCGATCTCGAGAACGCTCATACCGACGAAGACCTGCACGCCCGGCTCGGCGACATTCACGCGCGCATCGCTTCCCACTTCGCCCTCGAAGAAGTGCGCATGCAGGACATGAACTATCCCGAGTTCGACGACCACAAGGCCGATCACGAACGCCTTCTCGACGAGATCCGCGATATCATGGACGAGGTCTGGAACAGCCCCCTGAGCGAGATCGAAGCGGACCTTGCGCTGCGCCTCGATCACTGGTTCAGCCGCCACTTCCAGACCTTTGACGCCCGGCTGCACCGGGTCGCCGGCTGACCGCGGCTCCGCTTTCGTTTCAGGCCGGAAGAGCCCGTCGGTGCCCGCCGGCATCGAACAGGATGGCGCGGGCCCTGGCAAAGCCGGCCAGCAGCTCGGCGGCGCGCCTTTGCGGCATCACATAGAGGGCGGTGGACAGGCCGTCGGCGATGGCCGCGCGCTCGGCCACCACGGTGACGCTGCGGTAACCCCCGGCGCTCACGCCGGTCACCGGATCGAACAGATGATGGAACCGGCCGGCTCCATCAAACCGGGTGGCAGCCCCGGCCGAGGTTGCTACCGCCTGATCGGCAACCTCCAGCATTTCGAGTTGGCGGGCGGGCTCAAGCGGATCGGGGATCGACAGTCGCCAGCCGTGCCCCGCCGGATGGCCGCCAAGGGCCCGAATTTCGCCCAGACTTACCAGCACCCGGGCAAGCCCCTCGCGGCGCAGCAGGTCAGCAATACGATCGGCGATATAGCCCTGGGCGATGCCGTTCATGGTGATCGCCATGCCCGGCCGCGCCAGGCGGATGGCCTCCGGGCTCACCTGCACTTGCGTGAAGTCGACCAGCGCCCGGACACGCCTGATCGATGCCGCCGGCGGCCCGGCCGGATCGGCGCCGGCGCGGGCGAAATGTTCGGCATAAAGCCTCCACAGCGGTTGCACGGTGATGTCGAAAGCACCGGCCGACAGGTCAGAGATCCGCCGGCTCAAGGACAGCAGTTCCACCAGCTCCGGGGCCGGTGCGCGCAACAGCCCGTCGCGGTTCAACCGGCTCACCTCGGAGTTCGGCCGGTAGAGGCTGAAGATCGCTTCCAGCCGGGCGATCTCGGCCCGCACGCGGGCGATCAGCGCCCGCGCCTCGGTCCGGCTGCGCCCGGCGATCACAATCCGCCCCTCGGCTCCCAGGGCGGCACCGCGCCATTCCAGAAGCGGCCCGGCTGCCCGGCCCCACCCGGCTTTGCCGCCCAGGGCCAGAACTCCGGTCGTGCCGGCAACGCCGGCCAGGATGGTCAGCACCCGCCGGCGCGACGGACCGCCATTGCCGGCGGCAGAACCTGGCAGTTTAGGTGACATCCTTGCGCTCATGACGCTCCATCCAGTCCCAGACGCTTGCGCCGGGTCACCAGTGGCGGACATTTGCGGTCGTCGTAGTAGGTCACCTGGCAGTCCAGACAATAGATGCATTCATTGGGGTTGATCGCACCGCCGGGATGAATCGCCTGAACCGTGCATTCCTCGGCGCAGATGTGGCAGTTGTTCCCGCACTGTCGGCGCCGTTTGAGCCACTCGAACATGCGAAGGCGCGCCGGGATCGCCAGCGCGGCGCCGAGCGGGCAAAGATAGCGGCAAAAGAAACGCTCGATCACCAGCCCGATCGCCAGCAGGATCGCGACATAGGCGACAAACGGCGCGGCGCGCCGGAATATCAGCGTGATCGCGGTCTTGAACGGCTCGATCTCGGAGCCCCGCACCGCCCATTCCAGCGAGTGCAGCGAGACCGCCATCAGCCCCAGGAACACCACGTACTTGATGGTCCACAGCCGCTCATGCACCACGAACGGGATCTTGACCTGGGGAACTCGCAACGCCTGTGCCGCCTTGTTCAGAAGCTCCTGCAGGGCACCGAACGGGCACAGCCAGCCGCAAAACACGCCGCGCCCCCAGAACAGCATGGCCAGCGCCACATAGCTCCACAGAATGAAGGTCAGCGGCTCCAGAAGGAAGAACTCCCAGCGAAAGCCGCTGAGCAGACTGTGAGTAAAGGTGAAGACGTTGAGTACCGATAGCTGGGCGCCGGCATACCAGCCCAGCCAGACCAGAGTGAAGCTGAGAAAGCCGATCCGCAGCCAGCTGTGGAGGCGTGGCCGGCGGACCACCAGGTCCTGGAAAAACAGCAGTGCCGTGAGCACCGCCAGCGCCACCACCAGCACCGAAATGCGCACCACCCGCGAGGTCCATACCGTCGTCCACAGCGGTCTCTCCCCCAGGGGCCGTGGCGGCGCCGAGGCATCCGTCTCGGCCGCCAGGACGAATTCGCGCGGGATGCGGTAGTCGAGCCCGAGATCGAGATAGGCGGTCTCACCAGCAGTGGTTTCACGGCCCACGACAAGCTGGAGCCGCCACGGCGATACCGGGTCGAAACCGGTGGCCTTGGGAATCGTAAACAGGGCAATTTCGCGCAGGCTCGGAGCACCGGCAATCGCCAGGCTCTCGAACCGCTTGTGCCAAGCCTTTTTCAGCCGGATCGTGCGTTCGCCCTGAACCAGGGCGATGCGATCGAAGACGCCGGAACGCACATATCGCGTCCCCTTGAACGAATAAAGCCCGGCCCCGGCGACGACGAGCAGTTGATCGCCGGCCCCCAGGTCGGCCATCGCCCGATTATACGCACGGGCTCCGAGCAGATTGCGGCCAATGGTTGCCGGCGTTGCCAGCGCCACGTAGAGGTCGATGAAGCGGTCGTCCGGCGGGCCGGTTCGAATGTCTCCCAGCCCGGCGTCACGAAAGGCGCGGGCAAGATCGCCATTACGGACATGCAAGGCGGCAATCGCTCCGCGCTTGATGAGCTGCGACCAGTCGGCCGGGGTAAAGCTGTCGATATCGAGCCGCGCCTGCTCGCCCGGAGCCGGAGCGAGAATGCCGCGGGCCCGCGCCACCATGCGGGCAGCGCGCAGGATCGCGTCATTCATCACCACCGAGGAAATGGTGGCGCCGGCGATGCCGTCGATCACCGGTGCACCCTTGGTCGGAATGTCGCCAAGCCGCACCGGCATGCGGATGTCTATGCCCCGGTACTGGGCAACGAAGTCCGCAAGCCGCTTTTCGGTCACACCGATGATCAGGATCGGCTCATCATGTTCGAGTATGCGGGCGCCGGTGAGCCGGCCGTCAAGATCCAGGCCGACCAGAATATCGAACACCTTGCCGGAAAAGCCGGCGGCGCCGACGACATCCTTGGTCGACAGCAGATAGCCGATCTGGCGTCCATCGCGGAACACCGGGGCCGCCGGCGGGCTGCCCTCCCAGGCACCGACACGCGTCGCCCCCGGCATGACCGCCTGGACAACCTGTCCGGAAAGGGCCTCATGCCTTGCGGCATGCGCCTCAGGACCTACCGCATGCGCCTGCCGGGACAGCAAACTTGCCGCCACCATGATGACGAGCGGCAAGGTGCGCAGCCAACACATCCGGTTCCGGCCCCCTGTCATGGCGCGACATTAGGCAGGCGAACGCCAAGAATCCTTGACAAAGATCAAAGACCACGAGGACGGCTTCTTGGTAAAACACGCAGGCATGGCGCATCCTATGGGGACTGTTTCCGGGCTCGGCCGCTTGAAAAATTGTTGTGGATCAAGGCAGTCCGAGCACGGTACGCATGTCGAAGCGGCGCCGGATCGACGATATCGGGACTTGTGGAGATTTCCAAATGAAAAGCAGACTTGGCCACGTGGCTTTGGCACTGATCGTGCCGGCCTGGATACTCGGGGTTGCTCTCACCCCGGCCTCGGCGCAGGAGGCAAAAAAGCCGCCCGCCGATATCAAGAAGCACGAGACGACGCCTGGGGGGCGCTATGAACCGTCGCTGGACGTGCTGTCTCCCAAAGCCGAAGAAGAGCCCGCCGAGCGCAAGGGCGTTCCGAAGCTGACGGCGGCAGAGTTCGAGCGCGCCAACCAGATCTATTTCCAGCGCTGTGCCGGCTGTCATGGCGTTCTGCGCAAGGGCGCAACCGGCAAACCGCTGACCACCGACATCACGCGTGAACTCGGCCTCGATTATCTCAAGGATTTCATCACCTACGGCTCGCCGGCCGGCATGCCGAACTGGGGCACAGCGGGAGATTTGACCTCCGACGAAATCGAATTGATGGCCAAGTATCTGCTCAACGATCCGGCCCAGCCGCCTGAATTCGGCATGAAGAAGATCCGTGCCTCGTGGAAGGTGCTGGTGCCGGTCGACAAGCGCCCCAAGAAACAGATGAACAAGCTCAATCTCGACAATCTGTTCTCGGTGACGCTGCGCGACGCCGGCGAGGTCGCCCTGATCGATGGCGATTCCAAGAAGATCGTCGACGTGATCAAGACCGGCTATGCCGTGCACATCTCGCGGCTTTCGGCTTCGGGGCGCTATCTGTTCACCATCGGCCGCGACGGCAAGGTCAACCAGATCGATCTGTGGATGGACCCGCCGGCGACGGTGGCCGAAGTCAAGATCGGTCTCGAGGCGCGTTCGGTCGAAACCTCCAAGATGAAAGGCTGGGAGGACAAATATGCGATCGCCGGGGCCTACTGGCCGCCCCAGTACGTGATCATGGACGGGGCCACGCTCGAGCCCTTGAAGGTGGTCTCGACCCGCGGCATGACCGTTGACGAGCAGGAGTATCACCCGGAACCGCGGGTGGCTTCGATCGTCGCCTCGCACTACCACCCGGATTTCGTGGTCAACGTCAAGGAAACCGGCAAGATCCTTCTGGTCAACTATTCCGACCTCAAGAATCTCGATGTGATTACCATCGACGCCGAACGCTTCCTGCATGACGGTGGCTTCGATTCGACCGGGCGCTACTTCCTGGTCGCCGCCAACGCCCGCGACACCATCGCCGTGGTCGATACCAAGGAGCGCAAGCTCACGGCGCTGATCAAGACGCCGGGCGTCAAGCCGCATCCCGGACGCGGCGCCAATTTCGTGCATCCCAAGTACGGACCCGTGTGGGCGACCAGCCATCTGGGCGACGAGACGATCACGCTGATCGGCACCGATCCCAAGAAGCATCCCAAGCATGCCTGGAAGGTGGTGCAGACCCTGGAAGGCCAGGGTGGCGGTTCGCTGTTCGTGAAGACCCACCCCAAATCGACGCATCTCTATGTCGACACGCCGCTCAATCCTGAGCCGGAAATCGCCTCTTCGGTCGCGGTGTTCGACATCAACGACCTCTCCAAGGAGTACAAGGTGCTTCCCATTGGCGAATGGTCGGGCATTACCGAAGGTGTGCGGCGGGTCGTCCAGGGCGAGTTCAACAAGGCCGGTGATGAAGTCTGGTTCTCGGTCTGGAACGGCAAGAAGCAGGAATCGGCCATCGTCGTGGTAGACGACAAGACGCTGAAATTGAAAGCGGTCATTCGCGACAAGCGGCTGATCACGCCCACCGGCAAGTTCAACGTCTACAACACCAAGCACGACATTTACTAGGAGGCGCCGGTCCCCGGCCCCCCTGTATCGGGGGCCGGGGACACCGGCCATCGGGAGCCAATGGACAGTCAAGGTTGCGTTTATCTGGTCGGTGCCGGCCCGGGGGATCCTGATCTTTTGACGCTCAAGGCCGTGCGCCTGCTCGAAGAGGCCGATGTGGTGGTCTACGACCGGCTGGTCTCGGACCGCATTCTCGAGATGATTCCGCCGGGAACCGCCCGCATCTATGTCGGCAAGGCCAGCGGCCGGCACAGCCTGCCGCAGGATGAGATCAATCATCTTCTGATCCGGCTGGTCCGTGCCGGACACCGGATCGTCCGCCTCAAGGGAGGAGATCCGTTCATTTTCGGCCGCGGCTCGGAAGAAGCGCTGGAACTGGCGCGCCTGGGGCTGCCCTACGAGGTCGTGCCCGGAGTGACTGCGGCGTCCGCCTGCGCCGCCTCGATCGGCGTGCCGCTGACCCATCGCGGGCTGGCCACCGGCGTCCGGTTTGTGACCGGCCATCCGCGCAAGGACCAGCCGCTGGATCTCGACTGGACCGGCATGGCGGATTCCGAGACGACACTGGTTCTCTATATGGGGCTTGCAAATCTTGCTGAAATCAGTTCAAAGCTGATCGAGGCGGGGCTCGACCCGGAGACGCCGGCGGTGGCCATCGCCGACGGCACCACCGAACGTCAGCGCCAGTGCTTCGCTACGCTGGCGACACTGATGAGGGAGGTTGACGACGCCGGATTGGAGGCGCCAGTGCTGATCATCATTGGCCAGGTGGTCCAGGTTGCCGCCTGGCTGGGCATTGCGCCGATGCCGGACGACATGTCGAAAGGACGACCGCGTGCGAAAACAGCTCCTGGGGGCCGTCATCTGGGCGAGCGTAACGGCACTCGGCGCCTGTTCTCCGGCGCCGCCGGAGGAAGGACCACCGCCCGAGCGGCGCGACGCGATGCTCAATCTGTTACGCCATGACTGCGGCGCCTGTCATGGCTACACGCTATCCGGCGGTCTCGGTCCGCCGCTGCGTCCCGAAGACCTTGAAGGCGCTGATACCGAGGTCCTGGTGGACACCATTCTCAACGGCGTGCCGGGCACGGCAATGCCGGGCTGGAAGCAGGAACTTTCCGAAGACGAGGTTCGCTGGCTGGTCTCACAGCTCAGGAAAGGTCTGCCCTGATCCGGCGGTGCGGCGGCGCTGGCCGGGCCGCCTGTTCATCGTGCTGACGGCCACCGCGGCCCTGGCTGGCTGCGGGCCGGAGTCGCGTGGCACCGGCGATCTCGGCATCATCGTCGAGCGCGCGTCGGGGCGCATCCACATCATCGAAACCACCGAGCCGCGCGAACTTGCCGTCGTTGACGGGCTCGGCGATCTTTCGCACGCCTCCGCCACCTTCTCGCGCGACGGGCGCTATGCCTTCATCTTCGGGCGCGACGGCGGGCTGACCAAGGTTGACCTGCTGTCCGCGCGCATTGTCAAGCGAGTGATGGAGGCCGGCAATTCGGTCGGCGGCGCGATCTCGCAGGATGGCCGGCTGGTCGCCGTTTCCAATTATGAACCGGGCGGCGTGCGGGTGTTCGACGCCGAGACCCTGGCGCCGGTCGCTGATATTCCGGCGACATACGGAGAGAGCGGCGCGCTGTCCAAGGTCGTCGGCCTGGTCGATGCCCCGGGCGATCGTTTCGTCTTCTCACTGTTCGATGCCGGCGAGATCTGGATCGCCGATTTCTCCCAAGGCGGCGAGCCGAAAATCACCCGCTTTCGTGACATCGGACGGCAGCCTTACGACGGCCTGATCACCCCGGACGGACGCTTCTACATCGCCGGCCTGTTCGGCGAGGACGGCCTCGCGCTCCTCGATCTCTGGCATCCGGAGCGCGGTGTGCGGCGCATTCTCGATGGCTACGGGCGGGGAGCGAAGCGGCTGCCGATCTTCAAGATGCCGCATCTCGAAGGCTGGGCGCTGGCCGGCGGTTACGCCTTTCTGCCGGAGATCGGCCGTTATGAACTGCTGGTCGCCAGGGCCAGTGACTGGAGCGAAGTGGCGCGCATCCCGGTCCATGGCCAGCCGGTATTCGCGGTGGCGCGTCCCGACGGCCGCCAGGTCTGGGTCAATTTCGCCCATCCCAGAAACGACGTCGTGCAGGTCATCGACGTCGACAGCCTGAAGGTGATCCGCACCATGAAACTGGGCCCGGCGGTGCTGCACATGGAATTCACCCCGCGCGGCGAGCAGGTGTGGATTTCGGTACGCGACGCCAACGTCGTCGAGGTGTTCGACACCCGGACATTCGCCAAACTGGCCAGCCTGCCGGTCGACAAGCCGAGCGGCATCTTCCTCACCGCCCGGGCCAACCGGATTGGACTGTAGCCATGCCCGAGACCTTCACTCCCGATCGCCTGGAACGGCGCCTGCTCGACGAATTCCAGCGCGATTTTCCGCTCACCCCGCGCCCCTATGCGGCCTTAGCCGAACGGCTGGGAGTCGATGAACAGGACGTGATCGGGGGGCTTGCGGCGCTGCAGGAAGCCGGCGCCATTGCCCGTATCGGCGCCGT
>CAZZKF010000085.1:0-7615 GCA_964654995.1 uncultured Alphaproteobacteria bacterium
TCCAGATCTTCGATCAGGAAGGACGGTTGCTGATGTTCGTCGGCCAGGCCGGGCCAGGCCCCGGCCAGTTCTGGTTGCCGGCCGGCGCCTATATCGATCACCAGGACCGCCTTTATGTCGCTGACCAATACAACCGTCGAATCCAGGTCTTCCAGTATCTGAGCGATCGTTCAACCAGCGATACATCCACGGGTGCCCTGGTGGAGAGCCCGGCGCAAAAAGAAGCCGGCCGCGACTGACCCTCCAATATTGACGCGCACCCGGAGTGCAAGACCGGAGCCACCGCCGTTGGCGGCGGGACCGGTCTGGCGGCCGGTCGACGCGGTCGCGTTTCCAGCTTCGACCTGGACCCTGGCTCCTCTCCGGTGACCTCGTTTCACCTGATCTCGTCCCGGTTTTCTCTTCGAGCCTGGGCGCAGGGCCGTCCGGGCTCTCGAACGCCATGGGAATCGACACCGATTCGCCCCATTTTCGCCCCATTTTCGCCTCAAACGACTTATCAAGCATCAATATTTGCGCGAGCCCGGTTTGCGGGAACGAAATTATAATACACGGAAATCACATATGTTTTTGAGAAACATGAGAAGATATCTGGCAGAGGAGTCCATAGTTAATTGATCTGCGTCAATGACGATAGCGGTTTTTTATGAGACTCTGAGCCCGACAACCGAGACGGAGGACTGCTTTGGGAGCGTGATGAGACAGTCGTGACGAGCGACACATTAGGGAGTGTTCCGGCCCATGGCGTGGCATTCACGTATTTCACGCTTCGGCGGAACCGGGGAGTTGGACGATGATTAGGAAACTTTATGTCACTTTGTCGGTTGCGTTACTGCTTGGACTGTTGAGCACGGCGGGGGCTCGTGCCGACAGCATCGTAGGCTCGGACCATGATCTGTCCAGCAAGACCACGACCACGGACCAGGTCTGCATCTTCTGTCATACGCCCCATAATACTGCGGATCCGGCGACCCTGCCGGTTCCTCTGTGGAACCGTCAGGCGTCGGCGACGACGTTCACCATGTACAGCAGCACGTCGCTGGACATGGTCATCGCCTCGGCGCCTGAGGGAGTTTCGGCGGCCTGCCTGTCATGTCATGATGGCGCAACCGCGTTTGATGCGCTAATCTCGAATCCTGGTATCACGCTGCCGGATGTCATGACGGGGGACCATGCGGTTGGTGCAGGGGGTGATCTCACCAATGACCATCCGATTTCGATCACCTACAGCGTCGGCACTGGTGCCGGGCAGGATCCTGCATTCAACACGCCGACCGCGGGCAAGGTCGGTGCACTGCCGCTGTTCCGCGCCCCTGGTGCGAGCGGTGACGGGACTCAGGTCGAGTGCGCCACGTGCCATAACGTGCACGATCCGCAATACGACCCGTTCCTGCGGATTTCCAATGCCGGCAGTGCCTTGTGCACTTCGTGCCATGTGAAATAGAAGTCGTGTCACGTCACGGTGTCGGGAGCGGGAAGGATTTTGGCAGGCTCAAGTTCCTGTTGGTCCTTCCCGCTCTCCTGTGGCTTTACTCGTGCAGTGACAAGGCGTTATCGCTGTTCTTCGACATCCCCGCCTCCGCCGATCGCGGCCCGGCCACCACCCAGCAACAGGCGGTGACCGGGTCCGGCGGTGCCGAAGGGACGAGCGCCGCGCTCGACCTGGCCGAGGCCGAGGGCGAGCGGCCCGAGATCGAGAATGTTCTGGACTGGGACAAGGCAGTGGCGATGCTGCCGAAGGACGCGTTTGGGGATGTCGATTGGACCGCCGCCCGGCGCGATGGCGTGATCAAGCCCCGCGGCCTTGCCGCAGGCCCCGGTGAATCCGGGCCCGTAGTCTTCAAATGGGACTTCTTCCTGACTGGCCCGGCACCGACATTCGATGCTTTTTTCCCGCATTCCGAACACACCGAATGGCTTTCGTGCGAGAACTGCCATCCGGCAATTTTCCCTCTCCGCAAGAACGAGATTTCGATGACCGCGATGTATGGCGGTGAATACTGCGGCACCTGTCATGGCACCGTCGCGTTCAAGCTCGAAGCCTGTGCGCGCTGCCACACCAAGATGCAGTAACGCCGCCATGAGCAGGGAACGGACAATGCAGATGCGGGCAAGAGCAGTGATCGTCGTTCTGGCGGTTGCCCTGATCGGAGCACCGGTGGCCGTCGCGGCGCCCGGCGATATCGTCTTCGAGCGAAAGGATGCGCCCGAAGGTATGGAAAACTATCCGCCGGCGATTTTCCCCCACTGGCTGCACCGTATCCGCTACCGGTGCGATGCCTGTCACCCGAAGCCCTTCGCCATGAAGAAGGGAGCGGCCCAGGTTACCATGGAGACGATCATCAAGGGCGAGGCCTGTGGCCAGTGCCACGACGGAGGGGAAGCTTTCAATGTCGAGTTTCAGAACTGCACGCGGTGTCACGCGAACGAGGAAAAGAAATAGGCGTCCGCCGGGAAGGTGCCTGAGAAACGCGTCAGGTGCCCGTTTCCTGGCCGGCGCATGTTCTTATCGGCAGGGGTTCGATGCCTCTGCGCCATCGGCGTGTCCTTCACGGCAGACTTCCGCTCTTGCCTTAACTCATTCCCCCTCGCGGGAACTCCGGACCAAGATCATGACGCAGTCGGCCCCATGACATACGAGTCTCTGGATGAACCAGTCGAGTCCACTCTTGTGTTTCGTCGTTGTGGCGGTCGTAGCCGGTTTTGCGACCGCGGCACGGGCTGAAGAGTGGATTCACCTGGACCGAACCAAGATCGAGGCGATCTTCAGGTTCAACGGATTCTGGCGACGCGGGAAAGATGCCAACAGTACCCGCGACAACAACTTCGAGGAGGGCGTTCTCATCCGCCAGAGCGGTTACAGTCTTGATCCCAGAATTGTGAGCTTCTCGCTGGAGGTCCAGCCGGTGTTTTCGCAAGGCAGATTCATCTCCAACGGGCTGCGGGAAGCGCGCGACGGGAACTTCCTGAACTACGGGGGAGTTCTGCGCATGTTTCACGGGACGCCGGGGCCGCTAAGTCTGTTCGCGCAGGTCGGGCGCACCTCCGGCATTACCGATGGCAGCCTGGGCAGCCGCAATGAATTCGAGCTCAAGACACGCAATCTGACGCTGAACTGGAAAACTTCCGTGTTTCCTTCCAGCCTCGCCTATTCGGTGCGGTCCTTGCGCCAAGTCTTCCGCTCGGGCCTGACGACCTCGACCTCTGATCGCGACGAGGTGCTGCGGACGCTCAGCTTCCGCGGGCGCAGCAGCAAGATGTCGGCGCTTCTGGAGCACGCCTGGCTCGACGATCAGGTGCCCGGGCAGGATCGGGATTACACCAGCAATCGTGCGCAACTGAACCACAGGTTTCGCTGGGGAAAGGGGAGCTCATTGAACTCGCGGTTCGATTATTTCGATCGCAACGGGTTCAACGCTTTTGAGCGCCTGACCTTGAACGAGACTTTCAAGATTCAACACCTGACCAACCTGTCAAGTTCCACATCTTATCGCCTGACCTCGTTCCGGCAGGACAGGACGACGATCGAGCACCGAGGTGATTTCCGCATCACCCACGATCTCAAGGGCAAGCTGACGACATCGGGCCACGCCTACGGTGCGTTCAGGAATTCGGATTTGCTGAGCGAGGATGAATATGAGGTCGGGGCCAATCTCGCCTACCACGAAAGCGATTTCTTCGGCGCCAGTCTGAGTGCCGGTGTCGGCGGCTCCTATCGTCTTACAGATCGTCAGTCGCAGGCCGGACAACTCAGCATCGTCGAGGAATCGCATGTTGTGACGTCCGTTGGCATCATCGTGCTGGACCAGCGATTCATCGACACCTCGACGATCATCGTGACGGACGCGTCGGGCGGTTTCGTCTTCGCCGCGGGAACCGACTATGAAATCATTCCGGTGAGCGATGATTTCACAGAGATCACGGTTATTCCGAGCGGTCAGATCGAAATCGGCAGCACCATTCTCGTGTCCTATAAATTCGAATCCCTCCCATCGCTGAAATTCTCGACGACATCGCTTCAGTTCAACGCCAGACTGGATTTTGGCTGGATTTCTTTTTTTCATCGCAATAGCTGGGCTAACGAGGACCTGATATCGGGTGCCGGTTCCAGCTTTCTGGTCGACCGGCGTAACACCGCCACCGGGGTTGAGCTGCAGTGGACGACATCCATGCTCAGGGCCAAACTGGGGGCGGAGAAACGCTTCGTGCGCACCGGCAGCTTCAACATCTCGACGATCAGCGTCCGGCAGTCGCTGCTTTTGACCTTTTCGCCGCGCCTGTCGACATCGTTCAGTGCCAGCGAGGTATTTTCCAAGAGCGATCGCAGAGACACGAATCTGTATACCGCCGATCTGTCGATCAACTGGCGGCCGCGGCGCAACTTCACGATCCGGCCTCATGTCGGGGCCTGGTCGCGTCAGGACGAGGGACTTGCGGTGTTCGCCGGACAGCGTAATGAGCGGTTTCTGACCGCCGGTTTCGACTTTCGCTGGTCGTGGCGCAGTATTCAGGCCGAACTGCGATACAATCATAACCTTCGCAATGGCGATATTGCCGCGGATACCAGCGAGGACCGGGTGATGGTGACCATCAGGAGGGCCTCATGAGAACCGCCGGGTTCATGCTTCTCCTGGCCCTGGTCGTCGCCGGTTGCACACCCGCAGGCGAGGGCGTCGACCAGCGCCCGCCGCCAGCGGACGCGCGGGTCTGGCCGGCTCCACCCGAACCGGCCAGGATCCGATTTCTCTATACGTTCCGCAGTCCTCAGGACCTGGGATTGAAGGCCGGGTTCTTCGACCGGCTGTGGGAGATGGTCGCCGGTGCCGACGATCGTGGCTTGATCAGGCCTTATGCCATTGCCGTTCGGGATTCGCTGATCGTCGTCACGGATCCCGGGGTCGGGGCGGTGCATCGCTTTGATTTGAAGCAGCGCAGGTACCGGCGCGTGATCAAGGTCGGCAAGCAGCGGCTGAGGTCACCGGTCGGCGTCGCTCTCGGTCACCAGCATGCCTATGTCGCCGATTCCGCTTTGGGGACGGTCATTTCCTTCGGTGCCAAGGGGGATCCGGCTGTCCTTATCGCGGATCTGCAACGGCCGACCGGGCTTGCCTACGATCTTGACGGTCGGCGGCTTTATGTGGCCGAGACACTGCGCCACCGCATTTCGGTGTTCGACGAAAACGGACGCCCTCTGTTCACCTTCGGCCAAAGGGGCACCGGCAACGGGGAATTCAACTATCCGACCCACCTCTATCTTGCTGACGGCAGACTTTACGTGAACGACACGATGAATTTCAGGGTGCAGGTGTTTGACCTCGAGGGAACGTTCCTGTCGGCGTTCGGCAAACATGGCGACGGCTCGGGGGATTTCGCCCAGCCCAAAGGTGTCGGCATCGATTCCGAAGATCACGTCTATGTCGCCGATGCGGTGTTCGACCGTGTCCAGATCTTCGATCGCAGCGGCAAATTTCTGCTGGCCTTCGGCGAGCACGGCACCGGCGCCGGCGGCTTCTGGATGCCGGCCGGACTGACCATTGCGAATGACCGCATCTATGTTGCCGATTCCTACAATCGGCGGGTGCAGGTCTTCGAGTTCGTGGGAGGCAATTAGCATGGACCGGCTTGCAGCCTTTGCTTTTGGTCTTCTTTTCCTGGTGCCGGTCGTCATGGCGGTGCCGGCATCGCCCGTCTCGGCCAGCGAGGAAGTGGCGAACACCGTTCACAACCTGTCCACCTCGGGTCCCGGCCCGTTCAAGAGCGGCACCGTCAACGAGGTCTGTGTGTTCTGCCACACGCCCCACAACAGCCGGCCGGAAGCGCCGCTGTGGAACCGTCAATTGAGCGGCCAGACCTACAGTGAATATACCAGCTCCACATTGCAGTCGGTGCCCGGGCAGCCGACGGGCAGTTCGCTGCTGTGCCTGGCCTGTCACGATGGCACAGTAGCGTTGGGCGCTCTGGTCAATCCGCCGGGCCCGAGCAACGATCTTGAAACCACGTTTCTGACCGGCCGGGCCAATATCGGCACCGATCTGACCAACGACCACCCGATTTCCTTTACCTACGACGACGCCCTGGCGGCGGCCGACCAGGAGCTGGCATCGCCGGCCGGTATCGATCTTCCTCTGGAGGGCGGCCAGGTTCAGTGCACCACCTGCCATGACCCTCACAAGGGTGATATCCCGCCGTTCCTGCGCAAGACGACGCTGAACGGCGATCTGTGCACGACCTGTCATGTCAGATCCGGGCTGACGTGGGACTGGAACAATGCCGCCCACGCGGTTTCGGTTGCAACGCCCTCGGGTGCCGACCCATGGGCCGAGCGCAAACCCGCCTGGAAGGGTGCGACGGTAGCTGAAAACGCCTGCTTCAACTGCCACACGCCCCACAATGCTGCAACGCCAAACCGGCTGCAAAAGAATATCGAGGAAAATACCTGTTTCCTCTGCCACGACGGCTCCGTTGCGGCATCCGATATCGAATCCGAATTGCTGAAATTCTCACGCCACCCGGTGGAAACAACCCCCAACCCCAGTCACGACGCCACCAAGGTCGAAAATCCCTTGACCATGCCTTTGCACGTCGAGTGCACCGACTGTCACAACCCCCATGCTGCGGAATCGTCGCCGCCGATGATCTCGTTCAACCCGAACAACCCGTTCGATCCCGACCATGCGACCGCACCGGCGGCCAGCGGCAGGATCCGGGGCGTGACCGGCATCGACATCGCCGGCAATGAAAAGGCGGAAGTCGATTACGAATACGAGCTGTGCTTCAAGTGCCACGGCCTGCCGGCCAAAAGTGCGTGTGACGACGGCCGCTGCGAGACCGCCACCTCCTTTTCCATGCTCCGCCAGGATGGCGTTTACAACATCCGGGACAAGGTCAGCACCAGCACCCCGGGGCTGGTTTCATATCATCCGATCGAGATCAACAATCCGGCCAATGACGATGAAGTTCCGAGTTTGAGGAACGATATCCCCCTGAACCGGTCCACCAGTCTTATTTACTGCTCGGATTGTCACAACAGCGATCGCTCGCTGGCCGCCGGTCTCAGCGGACCGACCGGACCGCACGGCTCGATTTACGGCGCGATCCTCACCCAGGAGTATTCCTTCGATCCGGTCGTGCCCTACAGCTCACAGGCCTATGAGCTGTGTTACAAATGCCATGATGAGTCCGCCATTCTCGGCGATGCCAGCGGCTTTCCCCATCGCAAGCATGTGCAGAAGGAAGACCTGGCGTGCATCAACTGCCACGATCCCCATGGCTCGCTCAAGTTTCCGCATCTGCTCAATTTCCTGGTCAACGTGAACTTCGGCGGCCAGACCTTTCAGATCACCGGCGCTGGCGGGTTCTCGGAGCCGACATGGATCGACGAAGGCAAGTTCAAGGGGCGATGTTATCTGAGCTGTCACGGCGAAACGCACAACGGATGGCGCTACCCGCGCATGGGAGGCAATTAAGATCGCCAGCGGTTCCGATGGCAATGGTGCAGCCCTGTGGCGGGCCGGTTACGTCTTCTCAAGATAGCCGTTGGCGACCAGCCAGTTGTGGCAATCCTTGAGACAGGTGCGCAAAGGCACCTTGCGGTACCCCAGCTCGCGCTCCGCCT
>CAZZKF010000085.1:7715-10194 GCA_964654995.1 uncultured Alphaproteobacteria bacterium
TCCTTGAGACAGGTGCGCAAAGGCACCTTGCGGTACCCCAGCTCGCGCTCCGCCTTGTCGGTCTGGCAGGACACCGAGCAGCACATCAGGGCGGCCATTTCCGGGGTGATATCGGGCTCCCGGTTGGTGATCCAGGACACGGCTGCCCCGAGCCGGGCGACGGTCTTGAGCACCGGCGCCGGGGCGACCTTGGCCGACAGCTCGACGCCCAGCAGCCGCGCGATTTCCCGGATCACGTCGGCAAAGGCTACCTCTTCACCGGGCAGCAGGTAATTTTCGCCGGTGCGCCCCGCGTCCACCGCCGTAATGTGAGCCCGCACCACTTCGCGGACATGATTGAACGGCACTGCGCCAGGGGGCAGCGCCTTGATCTTGCCGTCCCGCACCTGGAAAAAGAGGCGCGCCCAACTGCGCGTATCGTGGGGGCCGATAATGGCGCAAGGGTTGATGATCACGGCATCGAGCCCCAAGGCCACGGCCTTGCGCACCTCGACCTCGGCCAGCCACTTGCTGCGCTCGTAATTGATCCACGAACGGGAGGCAATCGACGGCGTCGATTCATTGATCGGCTGCCGGTGCAGGCCATAGGCCGACACTGTTGAGGTATGGATGAACCTGGCGGCTCCGCGGGCTTCTGCGGCGTTCAGAACGTTGTGTGTGCCCTCGACATTGATGCGGGTCTGGCGGCGATTGTGCCGGGCCCACATGTTGGTATCGCCGGCAACGTGGAAGACGGCGTCGGCTCCTTCCGGCATCACTGCACACAGGCGCGCAGGGTCGAGCAGATCCCCTTCCACACAGTCGGCGCCGAGCCGCACCAGGTCGCCGATATCGGCGCCGGTGCGGTGCAGGGCGACAACCTGCCAGTTCCGGGCGTTGAGTTCGGCGACCAGGTTATGGCCGACGAAGCCCGTCCCCCCGGTTACGAAAGCGGTCCGCATGCCCCCGTTCCCTTTATGCCGGCCATCGTGACAACCGGTCCGAGCGGTTTTGACGTGCCGCCGTCATAACCGCCGGGGCGGGCTCTAGCCGGCTTCGATGTTTTCGTAATAGGGGAGCGCAATCTGCGATTCCTTGTCCCAGGTGCCGAGAAGCGCCAGCGTGAACGGCGCCACCGCCCATTTGTCGGTCATCACGTTGACGCAGGCCGGCTTGCCGCTGGCGAAGGCGCGTTCCATGGCCGCAGCCAGGTCTTCGATGTTCTCCACCAACTCGCCATGGCAGCCGAAGGCAGCGGCAACGTCATCGTACCTGGTGGCAGCCAGTTCGGTCACCGCCAGGCGGTTGCGCCCGAACATGATGTCCTGGCCGTGCAGAGACATGCCCCAGGACTGGTTGTTGAGGACCACGGTGACAATCGGCAGATCGTGCCGCACCATGGTGTCGAATTCCTGGATATTGAGGCCGACGGCGCCGTCGCCGGTGATGCACACCACCTGGCGCTCAGGATGGGCAATCTTGGCACCAACGGCCAGGCCCTGGCCGGTCCCGAGGCAGCCCAGATAGCCGGCGGAGAGAAAACTGCCACCATGGTGCGGGCGGGCCACGGTTTCCACCCAGCTGAACGCCTCACCGCCATCGGCGACCAGGATCGCATCCTGGTCCAGGCAGTCGATAATGGCGGTGACCGCCTGGTAGGGATGGATGGGTGGATCGGTGTTTTCGAGGACATCGGCGAACTGCCGGCGGTGAGCGTCGGCGGCTGTGCGGACGGTTTCCTGCCAGACGCTGCGGTCCGGCCATTGATGGTTGGCGGCGGCGGCATCGAGGGCGAGCAGGGTCTGGCGGCAGTCGGCGACGATCGGCACGGCGACATCGCGCAACCGTCCGATCTCGCGGCCGTCGATATCGACATGGATGAGCCGGGCATCACCGGGCACGATGACATCGGTCAGACCGCCGGTCCACATGCCGAGGCGCGCCCCGAGGATCAGGAGCACGTCGGGGCGGCCACGTCCGAGTTCGCCAAGCACCGCCATGTTGGGAAAGGTGCCGCCGAACAGCGGGTGATCGCCGGGCACCAGCCCCTGGCCGCGGGTGTTGGCGTAAACCGGGATGCCGGTGCGCTCGGCAAAGGCCAGAAGCTCGGCTCCACCGCCCGAGAACCAGGCGCCGCCGCCGGCCATGATCGCCGGACGCTCGGCATCGAGCAGCAGGTCGATAGCGGCGGATACCGCCTCGGGCATCGGCCCGGGCGGCGCCTTCACGGTAATCGTCTGGGGGATATGCACCGCTTCGGCATTGACCTGGCTGAACAGCACGTCGATGGGGATCTCCAGAAAAACCGGTCCCGGCCGCCCCGTCGTTGCTGTTCGAATGGCGTGGGCGACAAGATTCGGAATGCGGTGCGTCTGGGTGATCCGATGCGCCCATTTGGTCACGCAGGCCGACATGGCGACCTGATCGAAGCCGCCCTGAAGCGGGTTGACCTCGGCATCGCGCAAGGGCGGCGCGCCGGCGACGTAAAGCACCGGAATGC
>CAZZKF010000086.1:0-1397 GCA_964654995.1 uncultured Alphaproteobacteria bacterium
TGGCCGCGCTGGGACCGGGTGACCGCCGAAACCGTCTATGTCCGGCTTCACGGCCGGCCGGAGACCTATGCCTCAGGCTATGGCGACGAGGCCCTGGCCGACTGGGCCGCGAAGGTGGCCGGCTGGCTCGGCCAGGGACGCACGGTTCACGTCTATTTCGACAACGATGCCCGCGGCGCCGCGCCCTACGACGCCATGCGTCTGATCGAATTGGTGAGACCGCGCGTCAAGGGCTAGGGCGTCACCCGCACCACCAGGCAGTCGCTTCCGGCGGCCTTGAGCTGGCTGCACAGGGCATTGGCGGCGGAAAAGCCGGAAAACCGTCCGACGCGGAGCCGATAGATGCCGGTGCCATCGTCGAGCACCGCAAATTCGACCGTGTGATCGAGGCCGCCGAGCAGGTCGGGATGTTCCTTGCTCAGGCGCCGCCAACCCTCGTTGGCGCCATCTTCCATCCGGTAGGACGCCAGCTGGACGGTGTAAAGCTGGTCGGAATCGGCGACCTCCGTACCTTCGGCCCCAACCGGTGCCGCCTCGAAGGCCTCGGTATAGGAGGGCTCTTCGGCGGGTGCCGGCGCGGCACGCGCCGTTTCCTGGTCCTGGGCGGCGGGGGCAGCCGTCGGTGCCTCGGCCGGCTCCGCCGTGGCCGTCTCACCCGCGGCCGGTTCAGGTGCTGCCGTCTCGGGTGCTGCCGGTGGCGAAGCGGGCTCTGCCGGTGCCGCCGCGGTTGCCGGGGTCGCAGCCGCTTCGCTCGCGGCCAGGGCGCGCTCTTCGGCCAGCCGGGCGGCGATGAAGCTGCGCGCCTGCTGGGCCAGCTGCCGGTCCTCGTCGCCGATGTTGACCAGCGCCTTGTCGATCCAGTCCATGGCCTGCTGGTAATCGCGGTCCACGCCGGTGCCGCTGGCGTACATCACCGCCAGGTTGTACTGGGCGACACCATGGCCCTGGGCCGCCGCCTGCTCATAGTAGCGGGCCGCCCGCTCGGGATCGCGCGGCACCCCGAGCCCCTTGAGATAGAGGTTGCCGACATTGAACTGGGCCACCGGGTTGCCGGCATCCGCGAGGCGCTGCCAGATGGCCAGCGCCGTCTCGTAATCGCCGCGATCATAAGCGGCCATGCCTTCGTCCGGTCCGGTCGCGGTCCCGCCTGTTCCCTGGGCCATGGCGATCCCGGGCATTGCGACAAGCAGGCAGATAACAACCAACAGGCGTTTCATGGTCCCCCACGCTCCATGCAACCGGGGCGGCTTCCCCGCTCCCTCGAAATGATCCAGGGCCATTAAAGCATTATCTGCCCCGGGTTTCACCTGTCGTGTTAACCATAAGCATGGCGGCCGCCGCACGCCGGGGTGGCCGTCAGTCCCGGTTTCGGTCTAAAACAGGCGCATAAGGGTTGA
>CAZZKF010000086.1:1497-8997 GCA_964654995.1 uncultured Alphaproteobacteria bacterium
CGACAGGTGAGGGCGGATGATGAGGAATTTCGAAAGCGACAATACCAGCGGTGCCAGCCCCGAAATTCTCGATGCTCTGGCGCGGGTCAACGCCGGCTCGGCGGCGAGCTATGGTGCCGACGAAGTGACCGCCGGGCTCGCCGCGCGCTTCGCGGATGTCTTCGAGCATGATGTCACCGTCTTTCCCGTCGCCACCGGCACCGCTGCCAACGCGCTCTCGCTGGCCAGCCTGTGCCCGCCCTATGGCGTGATCTACTGCCACCGCGAGGCCCATGTCTCGGTCCATGAATGCGGTGCGCCGGAGTTCTATACCGGCGGCGCCAAGCTCGGCCTGCTCGATGGCGCGGCCGGAAAAATCACCCCCGAGGCTTTGGCCGAGGCGCTGGCCGCCGTCTGGCGGGGCAGCGAGCACATGACCCAGCCGGCCGCCCTCTCGCTCACCCAGGCGAGCGAATTCGGTGCCGTCTATACGGTGGACGAGCTCGCGGCACTGTGCGATTTCGCCCATGCGCAAGGCCTGCGGGTGCATATGGACGGTGCCCGCTTCGCCAATGCGCTCGCCCATCTTGGCTGTGCGCCGGCCGACATCACCTGGCGCGCCGGCATCGATGTGCTCTCCTTCGGGGCCACCAAGAACGGCGCCATGGCGGCCGAGGCGGTGGTGTTTTTCGACCCCGAACTGGCCGACGGCTTCCTTTATCGCCGCAAGCGCGGCGGCCATCTGATCTCCAAGATGCGGTTTCTCTCGGTCCAGCTCGAGGCCTATCTCGAAGATGGATTGTGGCTGCGCAATGCCGCGCGCGCCAATGCGCTCGCGGCACGCCTGGCGGCCGGGCTGGCGGCGTTGCCCGGTGTCGAGCTCGATGCCCCGGTCGAGGCCAACATGATCTTCGCCTGGCTGCCGGCGGCCCTGGTCGAGGCGCTGGTGGCCGACGGCTTTCGCTTCCATGTCATGGGCGCGGACGGCGCGCGCCAGCGGGTGCGCCTGGTGGTTTCGTTCAACACCGAAGAGGCCGCGGTGGACGCCTTCCTCGCGGCGCTTGGCCGCCATGCCGGCGGTGCGCAGGCGGCCGGCTGACCCCTCCGGCGACAGGCGCGACCGGGCCTGGGCGGCGAGGGAAGCATTGACCGCCTGTCAAAACAATGTTTCGATAGAGGAAACACACCGGGGATGCGCCCGGCCGCGCCGGTGGATCGCTGGTTCCCGGCGGTCCCGGGCATGACCGGGCGGCAGAGCGGACGGCAGGTCGATGGCGGATGCATGGCAGGCACTGGCTGAATTTCGCGCCCGTGTGCGGGCCGGCGCGCCGCTTGTTGGCACCTTTGTCAAGACGCCGGCGCCGCAGGTGGTCGAGGTGCTGGCGACAGGCGGGCTCGACTGTCTGGTGCTGGACGCGGAGCACGCGCCGTTTTCGCCCACCTCCCTTGATCTGTGCGTGATGGCGGCGCGCGCCGCCCGGGTTCCGGCGCTGGTGCGCGTGGCGACCTCGGCGCCCGAGGTGATCATGGCCGCCCTCGATGTCGGTGCCGCCGGCGTTCTGGTGCCGCATGTGAGAACCGCGGATGCGGCGCGCGCCGCCGTGCAGGCTGCCCATTACGGGCGCGACGGGCGGGGCTTTTCGAACTCGACGCGGGCCGGCGGCCATGGCGCCCTGGCGCTCGGCGAGCACCTGCGCCGGGCCGGCGAATGCACCACGGTGATCTGCCAGATCGAGGATCCAGAGGCGATCGAGAACATCGACGAAATTGTCGCCGTGGATGGTGTCGATGCCCTGTTCATCGGCCGCGCCGACCTGGCCGTCGCCTATGGCCTGGAGCGCCTCGACGATCCGGCAATAGATGCGGCGGTGGAGCGGGTCTGTGCCAGCGCGGCGGCCGGCAGTCGCACGGTGGCGATGTTCCTGCCCGATGCGGCCGGGCTCGACAGGTTCCGCGATCTCGGGGTGTCGATGTTCGTGATCGGCTCCGATCAGGGGCTGATGCGGGCCGGCGCCCGACGTCTGGCGGATGCCTTTGTGGCGCCCGGCGGGCGGCCAGGGGAGGATAGGGTATGAGCGAGGCGCAACAGGCAAAAGGGAGCGACCGGGATCCGGACGTCATCGAGCGGCTGATCCGCGGGGCGGTCGATCTCCACTGCCATTCGGGGCCGTCGGTGATGGACCGGCGGATCGATCACATCGAGGTGATGCAGGAAGCGGCGGCCGCCGGCATGAAGGCGATCCTGATCAAGGATCACTATTATTCGGCGACCCCGGTGACCGAGCTTCTGAATGCCCATTACGGCGATCTCGGCGTGATCATGCTGTCGGGCGTGCCGCTCAACAACGCGCTCGGCGGCTTCAATCATTACGCCGTCGATCACGCCATCAAGCTGGGCGCGCGCCTCGTCTGGATGCCCACCTTTTCGGCCCGCAACCACATCGACCACCACCGCCGCGACAAGGATTTCGACAAGAAATTCCCGACCACCAGGGAAAAGATGCTGGCGCCGCAGCCGCTGAGCGTGCTCGATGATTCCGGCGCCCTGCGCGACGAGGTGAAGTTCATCCTCGATCTCATCGCCGAGTCCGATCTGGTGCTCTCGGCCGGGCATCTGCACATCAGCGAGATCTGGCCGCTGTTCGAGGAGGCCAGGCGGCGCGGGGTGAAGCGGCTGCTGGTCAACCATCCGAGCTATGTCGTCGATGCCTCGCTCCAGGACATGGGCTCGCTGGTCGCCATGGGGGCCTATCTCGAGCATTCCATGTGCATGTTCATTCCCGAATCCAAATTCCACTTCTATGCGCCCGACGAGCTCGACCGGATGATCCGCGCCGGCGGCGTCGATCGTACGATTCTCGGCTCCGATCTCGGCCAGACGGGCAATCCGACGCCGGTCGAGGGCTTCCGCAATGTCATCGCCACCTGCCTGGATCTCGGCTATTCGGAAGACGATGTCACCCGGATGGTGTCCACCAATGCCTGCCGGCTCCTCGGCCTCGAAGACGGCGATGTCTGAAGATGCGCCCCGGGCTTCGGACTCGCGCGCCGGCGGCATTCAGTCGGTGGGCCTGGCGCTCGATATTCTCGAGGCGCTGGCGGGCAGCGAGCGCGACATGGGGGTGACGCAACTGGCCGCTGCGCTGGATACCAGCAAGGCCCGCGTCTATCGCCACTTGCAGACCCTGCGCGAGCGCGGCTATGTCGAGCAGGGGGCCTCGGGCGAGAAATACCGGCTCGGTGTCGCTGCCTTCCTGCTCAGCCGGGCGGCCAGCAAGAAGGCCGATCTGCTGGTCGTCAGCCGGCCGGAAATGGAATTCCTGCGCGACCGGCTGGGGCATACGGTGGTGGTGTCTACGGTGATCCGCGACGAGATCGTCATTCTCGATCTGGTACGCGGCCGCATGCCGGTCGAGATCGGCCTGCGTCTGGGCTCATCGTTCGCGCTTCATGCCACCGCGCAAGGGCTGGTGGCGCTGGCCTTCGGGCCGCCCGAGCTGATGGACCGGGTGCTGGCGCGCGAGCTCGAGAAGATCACCCCGAAGACCGCGGTGCACCCCGACAGCCTGATCGCCCAGGTCGAGACGGTCCGCGCTCAGGGCTGGGCGACGGCGGCGGAAAAGACCATCGTCGGCATCAACGCACTCGCCGTGCCGATCTTCGGCGAAAACGGCGTTCTTGCCGGCCAGATCGCCATTGTCGGATCGATCCAGTACATCGCGCCGACGCCGGCACCCGAGCAGATCGATGCGGTCACGGGGGCCGGCCTGCGTATTTCGCGCCGCCTCGGCTATGGCGGCCGCACCGAGCGTTGAGCGCGACCGTCAGGGCTTCACGCGGATCTCGTCCCAATAGCGCTTGCGCTTGAATTCGCGCTCGCGGGCCTCGATGGCGCGCTGGCGCTCCTTGTCATCGCGCGCCTTTTCTTCCGCCGTGGGGGCGACGGGCAAGGGCTTGCGCGGCAAGCGATCCTCGCGCATCGCCGCCTGGTAGAGGAAGGCGGCGAGAATCACCGATGCCTGGCGCAGGTCGTCGGGCTGCACATGATCGAAGGTATCGATATTGGTGTGGTGCAGCCGGCTGAAATAGTCGAGCCGGTCCTGGATGAACTGAAAGCCCGGAAGGCCGACGGCCTCGAACGACAGATGGTCGGTGCCGCGGGTTCCGCGCAGGGTCTCGGTCTTGACCTCGAGATCGCGGAAGGGGGCGAACCAGGCGGCGAAAATCGGCTTGGCGGCGACATTTTCCTCGCCGTAGATGCCGCGAATGCGGCCGCTGCCGTTGTCGATGTTGAAATATGCCGACAGGCGCTTGTGATCGGGCTTGAGCTGCAGCGGCCAGGTTGGCTCGCGCAGGAAATAGGGCAACTCCTTCTGGGTCGGATCCTCGGGCTCGGGCCGGCTGGCGAAATGGCGGCTGACATAGGCATGGGAGCCGAGCAGACCCTGCTCCTCGCCGCTCCACAGGGCGAAACGGATGGTGCGCCGGGGTTTGACGTTCAGAGCTTTGAGAATCCGTGCCGCCTCCATCACCACGGCGCTGCCGGCGCCATTATCGACGGCGCCGGTGCCGCCATGCCAGGAATCGAGATGCGCCCCGGCCATGACGATTTCCGGCTTGATCCCCTTGCCGGGGATTTCGGCGATGGTGTTGTAGGCCTTCGGGTCATCATCATAAAAGCGGGCCGCGACATCGATCTCGAGGGTGACCTCGGTACCGTCGTCAAGCAGCCGCATGATCCGGCCGTAATGCTCGCTGGCCATGACCAGGACCGGAAACGCGGGTGCCGTGCCGGGGCGGTAGGTATAGCCCGTTACCCGGATGAGCGCGCCGTCGCGGCTGGAAATATTGATCGCCGCCTTGACCCCTTCCTTGGCCAGGAAGCGGTAGAGCTTTTCGCGAAACAGCCGGTTGCGCAGCCAGATCAGCCGCCCTTCGCGCTGCTTCGGGCTCGGCTGCTTGTAAACCGCCAGCCTGGCCAGCTCCTCGTCGGTAAAGCGCACGAACAGCTTGTTCGACGGCTCCTTCCGGGGGCGCGGGGGATCGAGCATGACGATCTTGCCGGCCAATTTGCCGCGATAGCGCTCGAAATCCTCTTCCGCGTCGATCGCCACCTTGACCGCCGCACCTTCAACCGGCCCCTCGGTGCCCGGTGTCCAGGCTTCGGGCAGCGCAATCAATGGGACCTTCGTGGGTGCGATCATGCGCACGCTCGCCTTGGTGAAGCTCCAGCCGCGGCCGAACTCGAAATCCTCGAGATGAGCGTTCTTGAGCCCCCATTTGGCAAACATGTCGCGGGTCCAGCGATTGGCCTCGCGCATCTGCGGCGAGCCGGTCAGCCGCGGCCCGATGTCGTCGGTCAGATGGCGCAGGATTTCGATGACCTGTGAATGGTGAAAGCCCTGATCGCGAATGCGGTTGATCATGTTCAGATCGACCGGTTCTTGCGCCTGCGCCACTGCGCCGGCACTGATCCAGACCAGGACTGCCAGGAAAAGCGGCTTTTTGAGCATCGCCCGACCCCCCGAAATTAGAGTGTGTTGCCGGGCAGAGTAGGAACAACCGGGCATCGCGCCAAGTGCTTTTTCGCGCCGGTGCAGCTATTACGGGTGGCCCGGCACTTATGCGACTTCGGCCAGCCAGAGGCGGAGCGCGTCGCGCTCAGCCGAAGTGAGTCGCAAGCCCAGCTTGGTGCGGCGCCACAGGATGTCATCGGCCGTATGCGCCCATTCGCGCTCGCGCAGGTAGGCAACCTCGGCCTCGTAAAGCCCGCCGCCAAAGGCGCGGCCCAGTCCGGCGATATCGGATATGCCGGCAACCAGCCGTTCCGCGCGGGTTCCGTAAAGCCGGGCGTAGCGGTGCGCCAAGGGTTCGGGAAGCCAGGGATGGGCGGCCGCAAAGCGGGCGGCAAGGCCATTGATGTCGCCGGCCTCGATATCGCCGCCGGGCAAGGGTGCGGTGGCCGTCCAGGCCCGGCCCGGCGGTCGGCCGAGAACGGGCGCCAACTTGTCCAGCGCCGCTTCGGCAAGCCGGCGATAGGTGGTGATCTTGCCGCCCACAACCGAGAGCAGCGGCGCCCGGCCGTCCCTGTCGGTGTCGAGGTCCAGCACATAATCGCGGCTCACCCGGCTGGCGCGGGCGTGCGCATCGTCATGCAGCGGCCGGACCCCGGCAAAGCGCCAGACGATGGCATTCTCGCGCACACCGCGCCCGGGCCTGAAATAGCGCGCCAGGCTGTCGCGCAGGTAGCGGATTTCATCTGCCGTAATACGTGCGTCCGAAGGATCGCCGGTGAAATCCACTTCCGTGGTGCCGATCAGGGTGAAGCGGTCCTCATAGGGAATCGCGAACACCACCCGCTCATCCGGATTTTGCAGAATGTAGGCGTGATCGCCGGCATACAGGCGGGGAACGACGATGTGGCTGCCCTTGACCAGGCGCAGGTGACGGTGACGGGCAAGCCCGAAGATGCGGTCCATGACTGCCCCTGCCCAGGGCCCGGTGGCGTTGACGACGGCGCGCGCCGCAACGGTTTCGCGGGCCTCCCCGGTGTCCAGGGTGAGCCGCCACAGCCCGGCCTCCCGCCGAGCGGCGACAAGGCGTGTGTGCAAACGCACGTCCGCCCCGCGCTCGGCCGCATCGACGGCGTTCAAGACCACCAGGCGGGCATCGTCGACCAGACAGTCGGAATAGAGAAAGGCGGTGCCGTAAGTCTCGCGCAACGGCGCGCCGATGGCGTGACCGGCCAGCGCGATTGCTTTGCTGGCCGGCAGGACCTGGCGCCCGCCCAGATGGTCGTAGAGAAACAGCCCTGCCCGGATCATCCACCTGGGGCGCATGGCGGGGTTGTGGGGCAGCACGAAACGCAGCGGCCGGACGATATGGGGGGCGAGGCGCAGGAGCACCTCGCGTTCGCGCAGGGCCTCGCGCACCAGCCGGAAATCGAAGGTCTCCAGATAACGCAGGCCGCCGTGAATGAGCTTGGTGCTGGCCGAAGAGGTGGCGCCGGCGAGATCGCCCATCTCGCACAACAGCACCGAAAGCCCGCGTCCGGCGGCGTCACGGGCAACGCCGGCGCCATTGATGCCGCCGCCGATCACCGCCAGGTCGAACACGGGCGCTTCGGTCACGATTCCCCCCTTTGGCAAAGCCGGCCTATACTTGCGCTTTACCGGGAATAGCCGGCGCTCCGGCGCACCGCAAGCGGAACCCTTTGATATGGCGAAAAAGCCGCTGATTCTGGCCATCGATCAGGGCACCACCAGCAGCCGCGCGATCGCGTTCGATCTCGCCGGCACACCGGTGGCCTCGGCCCAGGCGGAGTTTTCGCAAATCTATCCGCGCCCCGGCTGGGTCGAACATGATGCCGAGGAAATCTGGCGCACGACGCTTGCGGTCGCCCGCAAGGCGTTTGCGCAGGCCGAGGCCACAGGCGGGCGGGTGGCCGCCATCGGGATGACCAACCAGCGCGAGACCACGGTGATCTGGGAGCGCGCAACCGGCGCCCCCATCCACAACGCC
>CAZZKF010000087.1:0-4109 GCA_964654995.1 uncultured Alphaproteobacteria bacterium
CTGCCTGACCGAGGTGGCGGGGGCCTCCGACGTCGTCGATCGCGGCTTCGTCACCTACTCGAACGAATCGAAGACCGGCCTGCTCGGCGTCTCGCGCGAATTGATTGCCAGCCATGGCGCGGTCAGCGCCGAGGTCGCGGCCGCCATGGCCGAAGGCGCTTTGGCGCGCTCGGGCGCCGACATTGCGGTGGCGATTACCGGCATCGCCGGGCCCGGCGGTGGCAGTGCCGAGAAGCCGGTCGGCCTGGTCTATCTCGCCGCCCGCCGGCGCGACGACAAGATTTTGGCGCGCAAGCGCGAATTCGGCGAGCTCGGCCGCCATGCGGTGCGCCTCAAGGCGGTGGACGTGGCCTTGGACTTGATCGGCCGGCTCATCGGATAGGCTCGTACATGGCATGGGCCCGGGCTTCGAAGGCCGAGACCATGCGCTGTACCGCCTCGTTGAACAGGGCGCTGATCAGTTTATTGAGCAACGGATTGTGGAACTCGAAATCGACAAAGAAGTCGATGGTGCAGCTGCCGTCCTCGTTGCGCAGGAACAGCCAGTGATTGTTGAGATACTTGAACGGCCCCTGAAGATAGGAGACATCGATGCGCCGCGGCCGGTCGAGCTCGACGCGCGAGCTGAATCGCTCGCGGATCATGCGAAAGCCGATGATCATGTCGGCCTCGACGACCTTGTCGGAGCGCCGGGTCACCCGGGCGCCGATGCACCAGGGCAGGAATTCCGGATAGCGGTCGACCGCCGCCACCAGATCGAACATCTGTTCGGGCGTGAACGGAAGGGTTCGCTTTTCGGCGTGTGTCGGCATGAAAAAGGTAACGGGTGCGCCGAGCCTGGCTCAGGGGCCCGGCGCCGGCGGTGTTTCTTGAACTGTCGGTGCGGCTTCGCGGGCCGCGCGCAGACGGGCGAAATCGTCGCCGGCGTGATAGCTGGAGCGCGTCAGCGGTGATGCCGAGACCATCAGAAACCCTTTGCCGTAGGCCATTTTCTCATAATCCCGAAACTCGTCCGGGGTGACATAGCGGGCCACCGGCGCGTGCCGCAGAGTGGGTTGCAGATACTGACCGATGGTCAGGAAATCGACGTTCGCCGCGCGCAGATCGTCCATCACCTGATAGACCTCCTGGCGGCTCTCGCCGAGCCCGACCATCAGCCCCGACTTGGTGAACAGGCGCCCGTCCAGCTCCTTGGCCTTTTGCAGCAGGCGCAGCGAATGGAAATAGCGGGCGCCCGGGCGAATCGTCGGGTACAGGCGCGGCACCGTCTCGAGATTGTGGTTGAACACGTCGGGCCGGGCGGCGACCACGGCTTCGAGCGCCCCCGGCTTGCCGCGGAAATCGGGGGTCAGCACCTCGATCGTGGTTTGCGGCGCGGTTGCCCGCAGGCGCTCGATCACCTTGACGAACTGCCCCGCCCCGCCATCGTCGAGATCATCGCGGTCGACCGAGGTGATGACCACGTGATCGAGCCTGAGCTCCGCCACCGCCCGCGCCACATGTTCGGGCTCGGCCGGATCGACGCGGCCCGGCATGCCGGTCTTGACGTTGCAGAACGCGCAGGCCCGGGTGCAGGTATCGCCGAGGATCATGACCGTGGCATGGCCCTGGCTCCAGCATTCGCCGATGTTCGGGCAGGCCGCTTCCTCGCACACCGTGTGGAGCGACAGCGCGCGCATCAGCCGCCGGGTTTCGGCATGTTCGGGCGAGGTTGGCGCGCGCACGCGAATCCACGCCGGCTTGCGCAGCAGCTCGGGCCCGGTCTTTCGCATGTTTTCCACGTCGCCCATCCGTGCAGATCCTTCTATTGGGCCGCGAGTTTAGCACGGCCGCTCTTTCACAGTGCTTAATAGTGCGTCTCAATAGTGTATGACACGCCCGAAGGCGTCCAGTACGGCCTCATGCATCATCTCGGACAAGGTGGGATGGGGAAAGACCGTGCGCATCAGCTCCGATTCGGTGGTCTCGAGCGTGCGCGCAATCGCAAACCCCTGGATCATCTCGCTCACTTCGGCGCCGATCATGTGGGCGCCGAGCAAAGCCCCGGTCTTGGCATCGAACACGGTTTTCACCAGCCCTTCGGTTTCCCCCACCGCCAGCGCCCGGCCGTTGGCGATGGCCGGAAACCGCCCGACGCGGACCTCGAAGCCCTGATCGCGGGCCGCCTGTTCGGTGAGCCCGACGCTGGCGATCTGCGGCGTCGAATAGGTGCACGCCGGGATATTGCTGACATCGAGCGGATGGGCCTCCGCCACGCCGGCGATGCGTTCCACCGCAACGATGCCTTCATGGCTGGCCTTGTGCGCCAGCCACGGCGGCCCGGCAACATCGCCAATGGCATAAACGCCGGGAATGCCGGTCTCGCCCCATTCGTTCACCGGGATGTGGCCGTTTTTCACCGCAACGCCCACATCCTCGAGCCCGATTCCTTCGACATTGCCGGTAATGCCGACCGCGAGGATGACCTTGTCGACCTCGATCTCCTGCGTCTTCTCGCCGGTTGTAATTGTCGCGCGCACACCCGATTTGGTGACTTTCAGCTCATCCACCTTGGCCGAGGTGAGGATCTCGATGCCCTGCTTGCGAAAGGCCGCATCAGCCAGGGCGGCAATCTCCTCGTCTTCCACGGGCAGGATGCGCTCGACCACCTCGATCACTGTAACTTCGGCCCCCAACTGCCTGTAAAAACTGGCGAATTCGATGCCGATGGCGCCCGAGCCGATGACCAGCAAACGTTTGGGCATCTCGGCTGGCACCATCGCGTGCTTGTAGGTCCAGACGTGCTTGCCGTCGGCCTCGAGCCCCGGCAGCTCGCGGGCCCGGGCGCCGGTGGCGATGATGATGTTGCGGGCCGCAATCTCGCGGGTCTTGCCCTTCGCATCCGTGATCGCCAGCCGGTCCCTGGCGACCAGCCGGCCGCTGCCTTCGATCACCGCGACCTTGTTCTTTTTCAGCAGATACGCGATGCCGGCGTTCAGCCGATCGGCGATCTTGCGGCTGCGGGCCACCACTTGCCCAAGATCGAAGCACGGATTGTCGGCGGCGATGCCGAAGTCGCCGAGGCGATGGAGCATGGTGAAAACTTCCGCCGACTTGAGCAGCGCCTTCGTGGGCACGCAGCCCCAGTTGAGGCAGATGCCGCCCAGGTGTTCGCGCTCGATCACCACCGCAGACAGGCCCAGTTGCGCTGCCCGGATGGCGGCCACATAACCACCGGGTCCACCGCCCAGAACCGCCACGTCATAAGCTTTTTCCGCCATTGCCAGCCCCTACAACAGCAACGCCAACGGGTCTTCGAGCAGGTCCTTGAGGGCCGCCAGATAGTCGGCGCCGGTGGCGCCGTCGATGGCGCGGTGATCGCACGACAGCGTTGCTGTCATTACCGTGGCGACGGCAATCTCACCGTCCTTGACGACAGCCCGCGGCTCCCCCGCCCCGATCGCCAGGATCGCCGCCTGCGGCGGGTTGATTACGGCATCGAACTGCTTGATGCCGTACATGCCGAGGTTGGACAGGCTGATGGTGCCGCCCTCGTACTCTTCGGGCGTGAGCGCGCCCGCGCGCGCCTTGTCCGCCAGCGCCTTCATCTCGGCCGAGATCTGGACGAGCGTCTTGGTCTCGGCGCCGCGGATCACCGGGGTGATGAGCCCGCCCTTGACTGCCACCGCGACCGCGATATCGGCCCGGGCAAAGCGCAGCAGCTTGTCCTCGGCGAACTGGACATTGGCGTCCGGCACCCGTTTGATCGCCAGCGCCATCGCCCGGATGATGAAATCATTGACTGAGAGCTTGATGCCGTCCCGCTCCCCCCGCGCATTCAGCTTCTTGCGCAGGGCCAGCAGCTCGTCGAGCTCGATATCGACGGTCAGGTAGAAATGCGGGATCGTCCGCTTGGACTCGGAAAGTCGCCGGGCGATCGTCTTGCGCATGGCGGACAGCCGGATTTCCTCGTACGCCGCCGGGGCCAGCACGGCGGCGGCCGGCGCTGCAACACCGGGCACGAAGGCTTCGATATCACGCTTGACGATCCGCCCGTGCGGCCCGCTTCCCGCGACCTGTGCCAGATCGATGCCGCGCTCGGCCGCCAGCCGGCGGGCCAGCGGCGTCGC
>CAZZKF010000087.1:4209-8857 GCA_964654995.1 uncultured Alphaproteobacteria bacterium
GCGGCGATCACCGCCAGCACCGTGCCGACGGCCACATGCTCGGTGCCTTCCGCCACCAGAATGCGCGCCAGCCGGCCTTCGTCCACCGCTTCGACCTCCATCGTCGCCTTGTCGGTTTCGATCTCGGCCACCGGATCGCCGGCGGCGACCTCATCGCCTTCGTTCACCAGCCAGCGGGCGAGCGTACCTTCGGTCATCGTCGGGCTCAGCGCCGGCATGAGGATTTCTGCAGGCATCGGCTATTCCTGATCGCGGTAACAGACGGCCTTGACGGCACGGATGACATCGTCGACCTGAACATTGGCCGCCGCCTCGAGATTGGCGGCGTACGGCATCGGCACGTCGGCGCCTGTGACCCGCAAGACCGGCGCGTCCAGCCAGTCGAAGGCCTGTTCGTTGATCAAAGCGGCAATCTCGGCGCCGATGCCGGCGAACGGCCAGCCCTGCTCGACCACCACCGCCCGGTTGGTCTTGCGCACCGAGGCCAGCACGGTCTCGGAATCAAGCGGGCGCAGGGTGCGCAGGTCGATGACCTCGGCGGCGATGCCTTCGCCGGCCAGCGTCTCGGCCGCCTCCAGCGCCGTACCGACCGGATAGGAGAAGCTGACGATGGTGACGTCGGCGCCTTCGCGCAGGGTCGCCGCCCGGCCGATCGGCACCAGATGGTCGTCGCCCTTGGGCACGTCGAATTCGTGGCCATAGAGGATTTCGTGCTCCAGAAACACCACCGGGCCGTCATAGCGGATCGCCGCCTTCAACAGGCCCTTGGCGTCGCCGGCCGAATAGGGGGCGATGACAGTGAGGCCCGGCACATGGGCGTACCAGCTGGCAAAACACTGGGAATGCTGGGCGGCGACGCGCGCCGCCGGCCCGTTGGGGCCGCGAAAGACGATCGGACATTTGACCTGGCCGCCCGACATGTAGAGCGTCTTGGCGGCCGAGCTGACGATGTGATCGATCGCCTGCATGGCGAAATTGAAGGTCATGAACTCGATGATCGGACGCAAGCCACCGAAGGCGGCGCCGACGCCGAGCCCGGCAAAGCCGTATTCGGTGATCGGCGTATCGATCACCCGGCCGGGGCCGAATTCATCCAGAAGGCCCTGACTGACCTTGTAGGCGCCCTGATAGAGGGCCACCTCCTCGCCCATCAGGAAGACACGCTCGTCACGGCGCATTTCCTCGGCCATGGCGTCGCGCAGGGCCTCGCGCACGCTCTGGCGGACGGTCTCGACAGGCGCTGCCGGTGGAGATGGCGGGGGGGACGCCGGCTGTGACGGCGCAGGAGCCAGCGGCGGTGCGGACGGCGATGGTGCCGGGGCGGCCTGCTCTGGCGGCGGCGTGGATGGTGGTGATGCCGGCGGCGCCGAGACCGCCTCGTCAACCGTCGCCGGGTCCTCACCCTCGCCCAGAATGATCGCCAGCGGTGCGTTCACCGGCACGTGCTCGGTCCCCTCCTCCACCAGAAGGCGGGCAATGACGCCGTCTTCAGTGGCTTCGACCTCCATGGTCGCCTTGTCGGTCTCGATCTCGGCCACCGGATCGCCGACGGCGACCTCATCGCCCTCCTTCACCAGCCAGCGGGCGAGCGTGCCCTCGGTCATGGTCGGGCTCAGAGCGGGCATCAGAACCTGGGTCGGCATGCGAGCGACGGGCCTCCTCTATGCTTCGGCTTCAAGCCCCGCAGGGTCAGACCACGATATCCGTG
Organism: uncultured Alphaproteobacteria bacterium; assembly: GCA_964654995.1. Taxonomy (GTDB): domain Bacteria; phylum Pseudomonadota; class Alphaproteobacteria; order CAZZKF01; family CAZZKF01; genus CAZZKF01. The sequence continues at coordinate 5,918 of CAZZKF010000087.1, forward strand.
TAAAGCTCGGCAAGATCCGGCTCCGGGCTGTCGGAAGCGAATTCGACCGCTTCGGCCACCACCGTCTTGACCTCCGCCTCGATTTCCTTGATCGCCGCCTCGTCGGCCAGGCCATCGTCGAGAATGCGCTGGCGCAGATGGTCGATGGGATCGTGCTCGGCCTTGACCTTCTGCACCTCTTCACGGGTGCGGTACTTGGCCGGATCCGACATCGAATGGCCGCGATAGCGGTAGGTCTTCATCTCCAGCAGCTTGGGGCCGTTGCCGGCGCGAATCCAGGCCAGCGAGTCGGCCACGGCGTCATGCACGGCGAGCACGTCCATGCCATCGACCTCGTCGCCGGGAATGCGGAAACTGGCACCGCGCCGGTAGAGATGGGTCTGGGCCGAGGCGCGGCGCACCGCGGTGCCCATGGCATAGCGGTTGTTCTCGATGACATAGAGCACCGGCAGCTTCCACAGCTCGGCCATGTTGAAGGATTCAAAGACCTGGCCCTGGTTGGCGGCGCCATCGCCGAAGAAGGTGACGCTGACGGCGTCCGAGCCCCGGTAATGATGGGCGAACGCCAGCCCGGTGCCCAGAGGCGCCGGCGCCCCGACAATGCCGTGGCCGCCATAGAAGCGCTTATCAGGTGCAAACATGTGCATCGAGCCGCCCTTGCCCTTCGAAATCCCGGTGCTGCGGCCCATCAGTTCGGCCATCACCACGCGCGGATCGACGCCGGCGGCCAGCAGATGCCCGTGTTCGCGGTAGCCGGTGATCATCGTGTCCTCGGGCCCCAATGCCGCCTGGGTGCCCACGACCACCGCTTCCTGGCCGATATAGAGGTGGCAGAAGCCGCCGATCTGGCCCATGCCGTATAGCTGGCCGGCACGCTCCTCGAAGCGGCGGACCAGCAGCATGTCGCGGTAAAGCCGCAACCGGTCCGGTCCCTTGGGCACCGGTGCGGCGCGGCCTTTGCCGGAGCCGCGTGCCGGGCGTTTTGCCTTGCCGGCGGTCGCCCTGGATCGGGCCGCAGAGGCGGTCCTGGGTGCCGGCTTGTTGGTTTTGGCGTTGCGCGCCATGGGCCTCCTCATACCGAAACGCGGGCGACGCCGAAAGCGGCCGCAATCCGACCCGGCCGCGGGTCCCGCCCGGAACCATCAGTAATACCAAAGTCTTTGTTTTGCCAGAGCAAATATGGGCGCCGGGCGGGCTCGCGCAAGGCCTTTGCCGCGCCCTTGTCAATCGGCGACCACGATATCGCCGTCGCGGGCATAGCCGAGCGTGCGGCGCACCATTTCATCGAGAAGATCGGGATCGATGCCGTCGGGTCGGAAGCGGGCAACCCGGCGCTCGAGCGCCGCTCGCTGTGCCGCCAGGGTGGTGGCCTCCGCCTCCAGCACATCGATCTGCTGCAGCAGACGATGGCGGGCGATCAGACCGTAGCGCCCTTCGACCAGATGGTAGCCGAAATAGAGCAGCGCCGAGATCGCCAGAACCGGCTTGATGGCGTCCACGGCGCGGCGGCGAATGTCATGCAGGACCGACATGGGCTGAGCGAATCACGGGTGATTCGCCGGGTCAAGGAAAAAACGCCGCCGCGCGCGGCCCTCAGGCGTGGCGCAGGGCGCCGATACCGGCAAAGGCGGCTGCCGGGCCCAGCTCCTCCTCGATGCGGATCAACTGGTTGTATTTGGCCAGCCGGTCGGAACGCGCCAGCGATCCGGTCTTGATCTGGCCGGCGTTGGTGGCCACCGCCAGATCGGCAATCACCGCGTCCTCGGTCTCGCCCGAGCGGTGCGAGATCACCGTCGCATAGCCGGCGCGGTGCGCGATCTCCATAGTCTCCAGGGTTTCGCTCAGGGTACCGATCTGGTTGAGCTTGATGAGAATGGCGTTGGCCACGCCCTGTTCGATTCCCTGGCGCAGGCGGGCCGGATTGGTGACGAAATTGTCGTCGCCGACAAGCTGCACGCGATCGCCGAGTTCGGCGGTATGATGCGCCCAGCCCTGCCAGTCGTCCTCGGCCATGCCATCCTCGATCGAGACGATCGGGTAGCGCCCGAGAAGATCACCGAGATAGGCGGTCAAGCCGGCGGCATCGAAGCGCTTGCCCTCGCCGGCCAGCTCGTAGGTCCCGTCGCGATAGATCTCGCTGGCAGCCACGTCAAGCGCCAGCATCACGTCCTCGCCCGGGGCATAGCCGGCCGCCTCGATCGCCCGGGTGATGAAGGCGAGCGCCTCGTCGGTGCTGGCCAGCCCGGGGGCGAAGCCGCCCTCGTCGCCGACATTGGTGTTGTGGCCGGCCTCGCTGAGCGCCCGCTTGAGGCTGTGAAAGACCTCCGAGCCCATGCGGATGGCATCGGCGACGGTTTCGGCCGAAGCCGGCAGGATCATGAATTCCTGAATGTCGATGGCGTTGTCCGCATGGCGCCCGCCGTTCAGAATGTTCATCTGCGGCAGCGGCAGCAGATGCGCCGAGGCACCGCCGATATAGCGGTAGAGCGGCAGGCCGGCGTCCTCGGCCGCCGCCTTGGCGATGGCCAGGCTGACGCCGAGGATGGCGTTGGCGCCCAGACGGCCCTTGTTCTCGGTGCCGTCGAGCTCGCACATCAGCCGGTCGATGGCGATCTGGTCCTCGGCATCGAGGCCCGAGAGCGCATCGAAAATCTCGCTGTTGACGGCCTCCACCGCCCTGCGCACGCCCTTGCCGCCGAAGCGATCCTCGCCGTCGCGCAACTCGACCGCCTCGTGCACCCCGGTCGAGGCGCCCGAGGGCACGGCGGCGCGCCCAAAGGCGCCGCTTTCGAGGACCACATCCACCTCGACCGTCGGATTGCCCCGGCTGTCGAGAATTTCGCGGGCGGTGATGTCGATAATCGCGGTCATGATGAGGCTCCTGCTTAGAGCATTTCCGGGTTATATGGGATCAATTCTGTTGCCGCTTTGGCGAGGCAG
>CAZZKF010000088.1:0-8573 GCA_964654995.1 uncultured Alphaproteobacteria bacterium
GTCGGCTACTCGCCCGAGCGGATCAATCCGGGTGATAAGGAGCACCGCTTCGAGACCATCACCAAGGTGGTCTCGGGCCAGGACGAGGCAACGCTGGAGACCATCGCCGCGGTCTATGGCCGGGTGGTGCGGGCCGGCATCCACAAGGCGCCGACCATCCGCACGGCCGAGGCCGCCAAGGTGCTGGAAAACACCCAGCGCGATCTGAACATCGCCCTGATGAACGAGCTGGCGCTGATCTGCCTGAAGCTCGGCATCGATACCCACGACGTGCTGGAGGCCGCCGGCACCAAGTGGAATTTCCTGCCCTTTTCGCCGGGGCTGGTGGGCGGCCACTGCATCGGTGTCGATCCCTACTATCTGACCCACAAGGCCGAACAGGCGGGCCATCACCCCGAGGTCATCCTTGCCGGGCGCCGGATCAACGACAACCTCGGCAAGTTCGTCGCCGGCGAGACCGTGCGCCGGCTGCTGCGCCGGGGCTCCAACGGGCCGCTGCGGGTGACCATCCTCGGCTTCACCTTCAAGGAGGACGTGCCCGACTACCGCAACACCCGGGTGATCGACATCGCCCGCGACCTCGAACACGCCTACGGGGTCAGCGTCGCCGTCCACGACCCGATGACCGATGCCGCCAAGGTGCGCGAAGAATACGGGCTCGAGCTGGTCTCGCTCGACGAGCTGCGCCCCGCCGACGGCATCATTCTGGCGGTCCCCCACCGCTTCTACCGCGAGCGCGGCTGGCCGCTGATGACCTCGTTGCTGAAAGACGGCCGCGGCCTGGTGGTCGATGTCCGCGCCTGCCTCGATCGCGCCACCAGGCCTGAGGGCATCGACCTCTGGCGGCTTTGACGCGCGGGGTTACCCCGGCAGCAGGTTCATCTGCTCCAGCACCGCCCGGCCCAGCGCCGTGCTCCGGTCGCCGAGATCGAGGATGATGTCGAAATGGTTGACGCCGGGCACGTCGAGCAGCCGGCAGCGGTGGCCGGCCTTTTCCCAGGCCTTGGCGAACTCGAAGGTCTGGCGGCGGAACTCGCGGGTCTCGCGCTCGCCGACCGCCAGCACGAGCGGGCAGGCGCGCTCGGGAATATGGCGGATCGGGCTGTTGCGCGCCGCCGCCTCTTCGTCGAGCCCGAGCGCGTCGTTGACGTAGGTGAGCCGCAGCGGCTCGAGATCGTAAACGCCGCTCACCGCGCAGACCCCCTTGATCACCTCGTCCGGGATCTCGAACGTCGCTTGCCAGTCGGTGGCCAGCAGCATCAGGGCGAGCTGCGCCCCGGCCGAATGGCCGGAGACATAGATGCGCTCCGGATCGCCGCCGTATTTGGCGATATTGCGATACAGCCAGGCCACCGCCTCGCGGGTCTGGGCGACGATCCGATCGAGTGAGTACTTCGGCGCCAGCCCGTAGTTGAGGGCCACGAAGGTGGCCCCGGCGGCGACGAAATCGGGGGCGGAAGCGGCAGATTCGTTCTTGGAGAGCTCCTGCCAGTAGCCGCCGTGAATGAAGACCTGCACCGGCGCCCCGTCGCGGGCTGCCGGGAAGATGTCGAGCACCTGTTCCCGGGCCTTGCCGTAGCGGCGGTCGAGATGGCTCGTAAGGCGGGCCCGGGCGACCGCGCTCTTGGCCTCATAGAGCCGGATATAGGTTTCGACATCCGGAATCATCGAGCTCGGCGAATATTCGCGGTCGAGATCGTCCCTGGAATAAATGCCGTAGAGTTTCATGACACCCGCCCGAAGCCTGTCAGTCCTGGCTGGCCGGTTCCGAGAGATGGTGGATCAACTGGCCGTAGTATTTGATGACCTCGGCGAAATTGGCGACCGAGACGCGCTCATTGGTGCCGTGAATGCGGGCCAGGTCGGCGGCCTGCAGGCGGTAGGGGACAAACCGGTAGCCGGGGCCGCTGATCTTTTCGTAATGGACCGAATCGGTACCCCCCACCACCAGTCCGGGCGCCACCAGCGCCTCCGGAATCACCTCGCCGAGCGCCCGGGCCACCGCCCGGAACACCCAGGAATTGGCGTCGGCCACCGGCGACGGGTTCTTGGCAATCGTCTTCATCACCTCGATGTCGATGTCCGGATCGTCGATCACCCGGGCGACATGGGACCGCACATCCTCGATGGTCTCGCCCGGGCGAATGCGGAAATTGACCACCGCGTGCACCTCGCTGGGCAGCACGTTTTCCTTGATGCCGCCGTCGATCATGGTCGGCGCCGTGGTCGTGCGCACCAGAGCATTGGACACCGGGTTGCGTTCCAGCCGGCGCAGAATCAGGCCGCCGAACAGCCAGCGGTTGGCAAAGGCCAGGCGTTGCCAGAAGCCCATCTCGGGGGCCAGATAATCGAACATGGCGGCGGCCGGCCCGGACAGCGAGGCCGGCAGCCTGTGGCGCTTGAGCCGGACCAGCGCCTCGGCCAGGGCGCCGACCGCGGTGCGTTCGGGCGGCATCGACGAATGGCCGCCCTCGGCGCGGGCCGTGAGGCGCAGGGAGACAAATCCCTTCTCGGCAATCGCGATCAGCGCCAGCGGCCGCGAAATGCCGGGCACCAGACCTTCGGTAATCACCATGCCTTCATCGATGGTGGCGGCAAGGTGGACGCCGCGCGATTTCAGCAGCGCGGCGATCTTCGCCGCCCCCTGCTTGCCACCGATTTCCTCATCATGGCCGAAGGCCAGATAGATCGTGCGCTGCGGCTCGTATCCGCTCGCCAGCAAAGCCTCGACGGCTTCGAGAATGGCGGTCAGACTGCCCTTGTCATCGAGCGCCCCGCGGCCCCACACGAAGCCGTCCTCGATCAGGCCGGAAAAGGCCGGATAGTCCCATTTGGTCTCGGTCCCCGGCTCCACCGGTACGACATCCATATGGGCCATCAGGACGATGGGCTCGAGGTTGGGGTCGGCGCCCTGCCAGGTGTACAAGAGGCTGTAGCCGTTCACCACCTCGCGCTTGAGCGTCGCATGCACGCGCGGGTAAAGCTCGGCGAGCACCGCGTGCAGCTCCAGAAACGGCGTCGGGTCGAAATCGGCCGGATCCTGCGGCGAAATCGTGCGCTGGCGCAGCACCCGGCCGAGGCGCTCAGCCGCCGCCTCGGGCTCGACATCGATGGTCTCGGCCGGCGTTGCCGCGATCTGGCGCGAGCTCAAGCCGATGGTGCGGACCAGCACCACGGCAACCAGCAGGGCGGCCGCACCGGCGACCGCCAGGAGGATTTTCTTCATGGCGTTTCTCCGGCCGCATGGCGCAGGATCTGGCCGTAGAAGCGGATGATCTGGGCGAAATTATCGACGCTCATGCGCTCGTTGGTGCCATGCACGCGGGGCATGTCCTCGGCCCGGAACCAGATCGGCACGAAGCGGTAGACATTGTCGCTGATCGCCTGGTAATGGCGCGAGTCCGTGGCTCCCAGGGTCAGCCCGGGGGCGACCAGAACCTCCGGGTAGACCTCGCGCACCGCCCGCTCGATGGCCCGGAAACCGATGCCGTCAACGGCCGCCACCGGCGACGGATCGGTGATCGTCTCGTCGTAAAAGGCGATCGAGACCGCCGGTTCCTTGATCATCCGGCGGGCGTGCTCGACCACGGTTTTGCGGGTCTCGCCGGGGCGCACCCGGAAATTGACCATGGCGGTGGCGACACTGGGCAGCACATTGTCCTTGATGCCGGCATTGAACACGGTCGGCGCGGTGGTGGTGCGGACCATCGGATTGGTCGCCCGGTTCTCGGTCAATTGCCGCGCCAGATAGCCGCCGAACAGCCAGCGATTGGCGAACAGAAAGCGCTGGCCGAAATCCATCTCGGGCGCCAGATAGTCGAACATCGCCCCCGTCGGCCCCTTGAGCGACGGCTTGAAGCGGTGCGCCTCCAGCGCCGCAATGGCGCGTGACAGCGCACCCACCGCCGTCAGCCTGGGCGGGCGCGCCGAATGGCCGCCCGAGGCCCGGGCGGTGAGCTTCAACGTCACATAGCCTTTCTCGGCGGTCGAGATCACCGCCACCGGTTTCTCGAACCCGGGCAGCAGCACGCCGTCGCGAATCGTCATCCCTTCATCGAGGGTGAATTCGGCCCGCACGCCGCGCTCGGCGAGCAGCTTGGCGATGCGCCCGGCGCCCTGGTCCCCGCCCACTTCCTCGTCATGGCCGAAGGCCAGATAGATGGTGCGCCGGGGCTCGAAGCCGCGCGCGATCAGCCCCTCGACGGCCTCGAAAATGGCGGTGAAGCTGGCCTTGTCGTCCATCGCCCCGCGCCCCCACACGAAACCGTCGGCAACCCGGCCGGAAAACGGCGGATAGGCCCATTTTTCCTCGGTCCCCGGCTCGATCGGCACGACGTCCATATGGGCCATCAGGATCACCGGCTTCAATCCCGGATCCGACCCGGGCCAGGTGTACAAGAGACTGTAATCGTTCACCACTTCGCGCCTCAGCGCCGCGTGCATCAGCGGATAGGCCTGGGCCAGATAGGCCTGAAGATCGAGGAACGGGGCGGCATCGAAATCGCTGCGGCTCAGGTTCGAGACCGTCGCAAACGCGATGATGCGGCCGAACCGGATGGCGGCGGCATCCGCGCTGACATCCAGCAGTGTGGCCGGCGGCACCTCGATCTGGCGCGACTCCAGCCGCAAGGTGTTGGCGATCAGCACCACCGCCAGAAGTCCCAGCACGACAGCGGCCGTGCCGACAATGCGCTTGATCATCTGTTCCCCCCTTTGATGACGTGTTGTTGCGGCGCAGGCCGAGGTTCCATCCTAGAACACCGAATGCTCCTTGGCGTATTCGAAATAGAGCTCGCGGGCCCGGGTGAAAATCGGCCCGGGCTGAAGCTCGCGGTCATCGACCCGCAGGCATGGCATCACCTTGGCCATGTTGCCGGTGTTGAACACCTCGTCAGCACTCAGAATGTCGTCGTAAGAGAGCGTCGCTTCCTCGACCGCAATCCCGTCCTCACGCAGCAGGGCGATGACCCGCTGGCGCGTAATCCCGTTGAGGAAGGTGCCGTTGATCGCCGGCGTCCTGGCGACGCCGTCCTTGGCGATCCACAGATTGGAATTGGCGAATTCGGCGACATGCCCGTGCGAGTCGCACATGATGGCGTTATCAAAGCCGCGCCGGGCGGCATCGACCAGGGCGCGCCCCGAATTGGGATAAAGGCAGCTTGCCTTGGCGTCGGTCGGTGCCATGTCCGGATCGGGCCGGCGAAAGCTCGACCTGCAGGCGGAAAAACCGGGCGTGTCGGGAAACGGGCGCTCATGCACGGCAATCAGAAAGCCGGTGCTGTCAGGGTCGTGGACCATGGCGCCGCGCATCGGGAACATCATCGGCCGGACATAATAGACGCCATCGCGCGGCAGTTTGCGGATGCCTTCGATGCACAGCGCAGTGACTTCTTCGGCTGTCACCGGCGGGTTCATGTTCAGCTTTTTCGCCGATTCGATGACCCGGGCGCAGTGCCGGTCGAGATCGGGGGCGAGGCCGCCGAATGCGCGGGAGCCGTCGAACACCGCCGAGCCGAACCAGAAACCGGGCGACATCGGGCCAATGATCCTGGGCTCCTCGTCGTACCATTTGCCCTCGTAATAGAAGACCGCTCGCATAACCGTTACTCCGTTTTGGTTGTGTCCCCCGACGCCGGATGCGGCGGCGCGTCCCCTCCCGGCCCCAACGGGCGCTGCATCAGCACGATATCAAGCCAGCGCCCGTGTTTGAAACCGACATTCCTGAAGCACCCGGCCTTTTCGAAACCGAGCGCCCGGTGAAGGCCGATCGAGGCGGCGTTTTCCGAATCCCCGACCACCGCCACCATCTGGCGCAGACCGGCAGCCGCACAGGCCTCGATCAGCGCTCCCAGCAAGGCCCGGCCGATGCCGCAGCGCCGCGCCCCTTCATCGACATAGATCGAGCTTTCGACCGTGAAGGCATAGGCCTCGCGCAGCTTGTAGGGCGCCGCATAGCAGAAGCCGACGATCCGGCCGGCGCGCTCCGCCACCAGCCACGGCAGACCGCGGGCACGGACCGCGCCCAGACGGGTGCGCATGCCAGCCTCGTCCGGCGGCGTGATGTCGAAGGTGCCGGTGCCGGTGCGCACGGCCTGCGCATAAATCCGGGTGACCGCGGCGATATCGTCGTCGCGCCCGGCGCGGACGACAAGCCCGGGTGCGTCTGCCGTCACCGTGATGTCCAGATCGTTACCCACGCGTCATTTTCCGTTATCGTCTGCATGGCCGGCGCAAGCGTATCGCCGGCCGGCGCCTCGGCACGCCACATCTTTCCGGGCATGGCTGGAAATTGCAATCGCCAATGCGCCCCGGCGCGCCCGCTTCGGCGCCCGCTACAACTCGCCGCGCCGCAGCCGCTCGGCCAGATAGTCGGCCTGGCGAATGGCCAGGGCGATGATGGTGAGCGTCGGATTGCCGCCCCCCGATGATGTCATCAGGCTGCCGTCGGCAATGAACAGATTGGCGATGTCGTGGGTCCGGCCCCACTGGTTGCACACCCCGTCGCGCGGGCTCTTGCTCATCCGGCAGGTGCCCATGTTGTGGGTCGCCGCCACCGGCGGCGCGGTATAGACCTTGCGGGCGCCCAAGGCCTCGAAGATCGCCCGGCCCTGGCGGAAGGCATGGGCCCGCATGGCCCTGGAATTGGCGTGTTCCTCATAGCGCACCACCGGGACCGGCAGGCCATAAGAATCCTTCTTGCGGCCGTGCAGAATGATGCCGTTGCGGTAATCGGCCGGGTCCTCGCCGACGATCAGCATGCCGGCGATAAAGCGGTAGGCCTCGAGATCAGCCGTATAGTCGCGGCCCCAGCGGCCGGGCGCCATGAACCGGGCCACGGCCGCCGGATCGAGCCCGACGCCCTCGAATTCATAGCCGCCGGCAAAGCCGCGCTCGGGCCGGAAGGGGCGCTCGTCGTTGATCACCCCGGCGTTCTGGGTGGTGCGGTAGAAGTTCACCTCGCCGGGCATGATGGCGAGGACGAAGCCGAAGACATGGCGCATGTAGTTGCGCCCCACTTGCCCCGAGGAATTGGCCAGCCCGACCGGATACATCCCGCTCGCCGAATTGAGCAGCAGGCGCGGCGTGTCGATGGCATTGGCGGCAAGCACCACCACGCGTGCCTTCTGCACATGGTGGTTGCCGTCAGCATCGGCATAGAGCACGCCGGAGATGCGCCCCGACCTGTTGTGAAGAACCTGCAGGACCATGGAATTGGGGCGCAACTCGAAATGGCCGGTGGCCAGCGCCTTGGGAATTTCCGAATTGGCGGTGGTCCATTTGGCGTCGATCGCGCAGCCCGACTTGCAGAACCCCAGTTGCTGGCAGGCCGGGCGATCATCGCGGAACACCGAATTGATCGCCATCGTGCCGTTGTTGATCCGGCGATAGCCGACGCGCCGCCCGCCGGCCTTCATGACCTTGAAATTGTTGCCCTCGGGCAGCATCGGCCAGCCGTTGGTCCCCGTCGCCCCGAGCTTGAACTCGGCCTTGTCGTAGTAGGGCGCGAGGTCGTCCAGAGCGATCGGCCAGTCGATGGCGTTGGTGCCGGGGAGCTTGCCATAGGTGCTCCGCGGCCGGAATTCGTGGGCCTGCATGCGCACCAGATTGGCGGTCCAGTGCATTGTCGTACCGCCCACCCCCTTGCCGCTCCACACCGGGAAATCCTTGGGCATGTCGCCGGCGCCGATGCGCGGATCGAGCCAGGTGAGCTTGGCGAACATCTTTTCGGCGTTGGTCTCGATTTCCTCGAGCGGGATGACGCGCCCGGCCTCAAGGCAGACGACATCGACGCCCTTTTGCGCCAGCTCGTTGGCGATCACCCCGCCGCCGGCGCCGGAGCCGACCACCACCACCACCGAGTCATCGTCGAGATCATAGCGCCGCGCCATCACTCGTCCTCCGGCAGCCAGTCGATATCATCAAAACCGCGGTGCAGATAGCCGCCGAATTCCAGCGACGAACCGGGATAGCCGAGCAGCGCCCAGACCTTGCGGTGGTTGTACAGGTGATGCACCACATGGCCGTGGACGGCCTGGAAAAAGGCGCCCGTTTCGATTTTCCTCATGGCGTCGATCTGGCGCGCTTCCGTCACGTCCAGCCAGCGCCCGCCGGCCGCCTTGTCCAACTCGGCGACGCCGCGGCGCAGGGTCTCGGCCAGGGCCGCGTCCTGCCTGGCCCGCCGGCCGAGGCCCTCGATCACCTCGGCATAAACGTCATCGGAGAGCGCATCGTGGGGAAACAGCAGACGCGCCATGCGCCGAAGCACCTGCGCGCTCACGGTATCCAGCCCCGGCACCGCCAGCGCCCAGGCCGAGCTTGAGCCCAGGGCGGCGCTCAGGGGCGCGGCGGCGGCTGTGCCGGCGACCGCCAGCCCCGAGCCTTCGAGAAAACGCCGCCGGGTGATGCTGCGCCGGCGCTTGCGCCTGTCGATCATCGTCCCCTCCCCGAACTGACCCAACCTGTCCGTCCGCCGGTTCGAATCGCCGGCAACGCTGTTTTCCGGACGCCCGATTATGGCACCCGCGCACCGCGCCAACAAGCACCGGGATGGGACGATCTGTGAGTGGAACCGG
>CAZZKF010000089.1:0-2660 GCA_964654995.1 uncultured Alphaproteobacteria bacterium
ATAGGCAAGGCCGCTGCCGAAGCCGCCACCGCCGCCAGGATAGGAGCGCGAACCATGGCCGCTCTGACCGCCGCCGTTGCCGGCGCCGGGAAGCCCGGTGTTCGAGACAAACGAGGTGGACGGCATCCCCGACAGATTGCCGGCGTAACCGCTGCCGCCAGCCGGGTCGACGCCGTCGAAGTCTTCGGTCGTACCTGACTGATCGCCGGCACCTTCATCGCTATCCGTGCCCGCGGTGGTGTCTGTGTCGTCGCCGGATGCCAGCGCGTCACCGGCGTCCGAATTGTCGACCGGGTCGTCGCCGGCCGGCCGGTCGTTCGCAAGCAGCGCGTCCGGATCGTCGACCAGGCTTTCGGGATCGGCGTCGCGATCGATGTCGGAGTCCTTGCCGGCGGCCGATTCATTCTGGCTGAGGCCCTTCGCCAGCCAGCAGTCCTGCGGGTCGGTACTGCCCGACATTTCCAGGCAGAATTCGCTGCCGAGACCGGCGGTCGTTTTGTTCTCAGAAGGCGCCGTTTCGTCGTCGGCCATTGTCTTGGCCCAGAAATCGCGGATGTCAAAATCCCGGCTGGCGCTGAAGTGTCGCAGTCCGGCGTAGGAAAAGGCCAGGGTCAGTCCGGCAAAGAGCGTCGCAGCGGCCCAGACCCAGCGGGCCTGCGGCCGTCGCCGATGCCGGCTTCCGGACAGCTTGTTCCGGCCCTGGGAAGGGCTTCTTTTCGACCTGGACATGGTGTGTACTCCGTCGTTCCAATCTGTCTTCGTTCGCAACGTCTTTTTGTTATCCACCCTGTCGCATCCGGTCCCGTCGTTGTTTGCGGACCTGCCTGTCTTCACATGCAAAGACATCCCTTGATCCGCAAAACCCGTGCCAAATGCCGTTTTCCTTGGAAATCTGCGAAAAATATGATTATCCGACGAAAGGGTGTAAAAACCGTCGACGGGTTTAGACGGGGAGCTGTTCCAAAATGGAACAAAAGCGGGACCGGGGTGTGCCGGGAAGCGAATTCGAGTCTTCGGCGGCCTCGGACCCGACCGAGGCGGTGAGGCTTGATCCGGCCATCGAGGTCCGGGACTTGAGCAAGCAATTCGGACGCGTGCGGGCCGTCGACAGCGTCAGTTTTCGCATCGAGCAGGGCAGCGTGACCGCCTTGCTGGGCGGCAATGGCGCCGGCAAGACGACGACGATCTCGATGATCCTCGGGCTGGTGCTGCCCAGCGCCGGATCGATTCGGGTGCTTGGCATCGACATGCTCAAGGACCGTTACCAGGCTCTGGCGCGGATGAATTTTTCGTCCCCCTATGTCGACCTGCCACACCGCCTCACGGTGGCCCAGAATCTGCGGATTTACGGGCACCTTTACGGGGTCGCCGACGTCGCGGCGCGGATCGCGGCCCTGGCTGACGATCTCGACCTTGGCAGCCTGCTGGATCGCCCCGCCGGCGCCCTTTCGGCCGGGCAGAAGACGCGCGCGGCCATGGCCAAGGCGCTGATCAACGAGCCCGACCTGCTGCTGCTCGACGAGCCGACGGTGTCTCTGGACCCGGACACCGCCGATTGGGTGCGCAGCTATCTCGAGGCCTATCAGGCGCGCACCGGCGCGACACTGCTGCTGGCCTCCCACAACATGGCCGAGGTCGAGCGGATGGCCGACGATGTGCTGATGATGAAACGGGGGCGGGTCGTCGATCGCGGCCATCCGGCGGCACTGTGCGCGCGCTACGGACGCGAGACACTGGAAGAGGTGTTCCTCGACGTGGCCCGTGCCGGTCGTGACCGGCAAACGCCGGGAGAGGCCATATGAGCCGGGCTGTGGACCGTCGACCGGGGGACGCATCCCGGCAGGCGTCAGAAACGGTCCTGTCGATGCGCCGCATCGGCGCCATGGTATGGCGCTACCTGTATCTGATCCGGGGGTCCTGGCCGCGCCTTGTCGAATTGATCTACTGGCCTTCGGTGCAGGTCATCATCTGGGGATTCATCACGCTCTTCCTGATGACCAAGTCGACATTCTTCGCCCAGGCGACCGGCATTCTGATGTCGGCGGTTCTGCTGTGGGATGTGCTGTTCCGCGCCCAGTTGGGGGTGTCGCTGTCGTTTTTCGAGGAAATGTGGTCGCGCAATCTCGGGCACCTCATGGTCAGCCCGTTGCGGCCCTACGAGTTCGTACTCGGCCTGCTGACCATGAGCCTGGTTCGCACGCTGATCGGTTTTGTGCCGGCGAGCCTGCTGGCGATTGCCTTTTTCGGCATCTCGATCTATGAGCTGGGCCTGATGCTGGTCGCCTTTTTTGTCAATCTGGCGATCATGGGCTGGGCCATCGGGATCGCGGTCTCTGGCATCGTCATGCGGTTCGGGCTCGGCGCCGAAGGCTTGGCCTGGGCCTTGGTGTTCGCCATCGCGCCCCTGTGCGGCATCTATTATCCGCTCGATATTCTGCCCAACTGGGCCCAGGCGATCGCCGCCTGGCTGCCGGCGGCCCATGTGTTCGAGGGCATGCGGGCGATTCTCATCGACCATCAGGTGCGCCTTGATCTGTTGGCCCGGGCGGCCACACTGAATGTCCTGTACATGGTTGCCGGCGGCGCCATTTTCCTGGCATTTCTGCGGGCCGCCCGGATTCGCGGCAGCCTGCTGCAGATGGGGGAATGAGATCGAGGAA
>CAZZKF010000089.1:2760-8260 GCA_964654995.1 uncultured Alphaproteobacteria bacterium
TCGTTGCCGATGGTCTGGAACGCCGTTTGCAGATCGGTGCTGGTCGGCGAGTTGAAGTATTTTGACGGATCGCTGGCACAGTCCCGGTAAAGGTCCTGGGTTGTCGGATCGCTCAGCTGGAAGGTGATCGTGTAGACGATGATGCCCGCAGCCTTCACATTTGCGCAGACCTCCGCCAGGCGATCATTGAGGACACTGTTGGCGGCAGTATAATTCGTTGTGCCGAGCACCGCGTCGTCAAGATACTGGTAAGCCGCATAATCCGAAAGATAGGGGCTCCACCAGATCCGTCGGCCGAACTGATTGATGCCGTCGGTCATCAGAATGAGCACCTTGGTGTGATCGGGTTCGTCATAGGCGACGCCCTGGTCGAACGGCAAGCCCGGCGAAAGCACGCGCCAGCCCCAGGCCATACCGAGGTTGCCGAAGGTGCCCCCGCACCACACCTGCATGGCGTCAAGGGCGGCATCAACGGTGGTCTTGACATTGGTCAGCGGCACAATGGGGGTCGGGCAGGCCATGTTGGGCCCGCGGACGTAGTAGCAGGTCCAGGATTGCTCGACCACCGGCGGCCACTGGTTGTCCCACCCCGGCGGGTAGATGTACTGGGTCCATGCATTGCCGCCGCTGGCCGGCGTATCCAGGACGTCGTTGGGATAGGGGCGGGCCATGACGCAGCCCTTCCATTGCTCATTGTCCGAAGGATTGTACGGAACGCTGGGGGGGCCATCGAGAAGCGACGGGGCCTCGTCTCCGGGATTGACGGCCGCCGCGTAGGGCACGACCGCCAGCTTGAGCGTGTCGTGAACCGTCTGGTCGCCGAACAGGATATTGACAAGCTCATGAGCGGCTGCCCTCAGGTCTTCGAGTTTCTGGCCCCGCATCGAGCCGGTGTTGTCGAGGACCAGTGCGATTTCCATGTAGTTCTGCTCGCGCACGACCTCGGTGGCGGCGCCGATGGTCAGCGTATCGAACCCGGCCAGCTTCATGATCGTTGTCGGCATCTCGACCTGGGCCGACAGCTTCACGGTATCGCCGACGATCTCGAGCGTTGGCGGCGCGGCGAAGGTGGCGACATTTTCCGGATAGTTGGCGGCGATGAAGTTGTTGAGCACGACATTGGGGTCCTGGCCGCTGCCCAGGGAGGAGCCGACGGCCAGCGCCGCCGCGTCGAGCGCGTGGGAGAGCTGGTTCTTGGCATAAACCGCGCGGCTGACATCGACGGCGACGCCGACCGCCAGAAGAACCGGCACCGCGGCCACCGCCATATAGACGACGACGGCACCGCGCTGGTCGCGCCAGATCCGGAACCGGCGCCTGATCGTGCGCGCCAGGCCAGAGAGCCGCTTGTTGCATGACTGCTTGTTCATGACGTCCTCGCGTTCGGGCTCAAATACGGCTCACGGTGTCGCTGCGCCGCGGTCGCACCGTGACCATCTCGTCCAGGGTGATCGGGGGAAACACCGCTTCAGCGAACAATGCCGGATAGGTGTATTCGACCCGGACGATGACGACGCTTTCCCCGGGGGCGCCCATGCCGGTGGCCAGGGTCACGGGGTCCGGGACCGAGCCGCCATTCAGGGCCTCGGTCCAGTCCACCGACGGCGTGCCGTCATCGGGATCGAAGACGACGCTGGCCACGCCGATCTTGAGGCCGGTGCTGGTGAACGGCTGAATCATCAGACTGGCGGCGGTGAAAATATCGTTGACCGTCGCCGTCGACAGTGTTGGCTCGAGCGTCATCAGATCGGCGGTGGTAAAGGCGATGGCCTGCACCTTGCTGTCGGCGCGCAGCAGATTGACGGTCTCCAGGGATCCCAGCAGCAGAATCACCATGATCGGCATGACCAGCGCCATTTCGACTGCCGCCACGCCCCTCTGGTTGTAGAGAAATCTGGTCAGTCGTTTCATCATGACGCCGCATACGGTTCGTTCTGGAACACTGCTGTCGACAGCAGCAGGGCACTGTTGGTGCCGTTGTCCGACATCAGCGTTCCGATCAAGGGTGTGAAGAAGTCCCAGCGATAGGCGACCCGCACGAGGGTGATCTGCTCAGGGCCGCCAGGCGCAAAGGCGGTGCCGGTCGGATTGCCGTCCTCGTCCAGTTGGAGGCTCAGGTCGACCGCCGCCATGTTGGTGAAATTGCGCACATCGATCGAAATCTTGCCGCAGTCGATCATCGCCGGCAGGCCGCCGCAGAGGGCGGCGGTGAAATCAGCCAGGGGGTCGGCCGACGTGGCCAGCTGTCCGGTGCGGATCAGTCGGGCCGCGTCGGTGGCGGCGGTTTCCAGCATGGTGCTGGCAAATCCCAGGGTCGAGACTTCGACAATGCCGACGAAGACCAGCGCGAACACCGGGCCGATCATCGCCATTTCAATGGCGGCCGTACCCCGGCGGTCGCGGAGCAGTCGTGTCACCATGGCTCTCCGCAGCCGGCGCCGGGCTGCCAGCAACGTTCGACGGTTGCCTTTCGGGGCGTCGGCCGCCCCGATGATGTTTTCCACGCCTGTCACCATTGGTTTGATCACATGGGGCCGGAACACAACATTCCTCACCCAGCCGCGTACTGTGGACGAGTTCTGTTAAGTGGCCGTTAACCACCGCTAAAATCCGTCGCGAATTTTAGGCGAATCGCAGGGCGCTCAAGGGATCGGAATGAACTTCTGGACGCGCCGGCCCTGGCCGACCTCGGCCGTGTAGATGGCGCCGCGGGAATCGACGGCGAGGTTGTGCAGGAAATTGAACTGTCCGGCGAGATGGCCGCCACCGCCGAACCAGCCGGCGATCCGCCCGGTTCGGCGATCGATGACCCAGACGCGCTCGTTTTCGCCGTCGGCAACGTAGAGCCTCGTCTGATCGGGCGAAAAGGCGACATCCCAGGCCGAGCCGTTGCCTCGCGTGTTTGCGGCGATCGGGAGGCTGGCAATGAATTCGACGCCTCGGGCGCCATGGCGGAACAACTGAAGCCGGTTATGCATGCGATCGCAGACATGGATCAGGCCATCCGCGGTGCCGGCCACGCAGTGGACCGGGTTGCCGAAGGCGAGGCGGGTCGCCGCTTCGCCGGGCGGCCGCCCATCCGCCCCCCAGAGCCCGACGAAGGCGCCGGTGGTGGCGTCGAAAACAATGATCCGGTGGTTGCGATAGCCGTCGGCGATATAGACGCGGGTGCCTTGCGGATCGACCCAGATATCCGCCGGCCCCCCGAGAAGGCGCCAGTCACGGTCATCGCCGGTCTTGCCCTGTCGGCCGATTTCAAGCAGCAACCGGCCCTGCGAGGAGAATTTCAGCACGGCACTATCGGTCTCGCCGTTGCCAGCGATCCAGACGTTGCGGTCACGATCGACGAAGATGCCGTGTTCGCTCTCGGGCCAGCGGCGGTGTCCGTCGGGCGGTGGTATGGCCTGCGGGCCGCCCCAGCCTTGAAGGTAGCGGCCGTCGGCGTCGAATTCGAGCACCGGCGGTGCCGGCCTGCAGCACAGCGAGCGCGGCGGTGTTGCCAGGGCGCCGGTCTCATGATCGTCGAGGGTGTTTGGGCGGTGCAGAACCCACAGGTGATCGCGGTCGTCGACGGCAACGCCGGCAACCTGGCCCAAGATCCAGCCTTCGGGCAATTGCGGGTGCCAGTCGGGATCGACCCGAAACCGGGGCGCCGGCGGCGCGGCCATGGCCAGGTCGCCGTCGCCCGTGTCGGCCAGGGCGTTCGACGCGCTCAGGGCGGCCACGGCCACGGCCAAGATCCATCGGCAATGGCGCAGGGGCTTCACGAGAACGCTTCTCCGGGAACGGCGGCTGGATCACCGCAGGCTGCGGGGCCCGCAGAGTCACCGGATCAGCATGGCGGGTTTTGCCGGCGCGGGCAAGGAGACGGGCAGGTTGGGGATGCCCGCGCCGGCACTGCAGTCCCGATTATCGAGCCTCGTTGATAACGAGGCCCGGTTCCTATTCCTTGTCTTTCGGTTGTTCTGTCGCCGCACCGCAGTTGCGGGTGATGTTGGTGGTCTGCCCCTCCGGTCCGGTGACGGTGATCTTGCGGCAGGCGCCGTCACGCATCATCGTCATCTGCGTGCGCAGCTTTCCCTGCTCATCGACAACCGTGCGCCGGATGGTCATCGGGCCGCCGGTCATGTGCTCGATCTCGGTGTGCATTTGTCGGCCACCCTGGCACGGGGCGTCGAAGCGCATGACCATGGCACCATCCTTTTTCTCGACCTCGCGGGTGACCGTGCGGGTCTTGCCGTCGGGCCCGGTGCGGGTGATGGTGACCTCATAGACGTCGCCATTCTTTTTCACCGTCTTCTCGACCGTATGGCTGCGGCCGTCGGGGTCGGTGATGGTGCGCTTGGTGATGAACACGCCCTTGGGATCCTCGCGGAAGCTTTCCGTGAAGCGGATGGTCTTGCCATCGCCGCGTTTGCGCGTGCCGGTCACCGTGACACCCTTGGCGTCGCGTTTGATCGTCCGTTTGACGATCACCTTCGAGCCATCGGGCAGGCGCCTGGTGATCTCGATTTCCTGGACGCCCTTGCCGGCCTTGCGGACGCGCTCCTTGACGATCACGCCAGGACCGCCAAGACCGCCGGCCCGCATGTGAGTGAGGTTGCCGAGCCAGGGCATGGCGCCATGCATCTCGCCCATGCCCTCGGACATCGGGCCGCGACAGCCGCGAATAGCATCCCGCATCTGGCGTCCCATGCGCATGTGTCCCATCCGCATCTGCTGGCCGTGGTGGCGGTTGCCGGCTGCCGGGGCGGATTCATCCGCCTGGCCGGCCCGGGCGGCGTGGTCCATGGTCGGTTGCTCGCCGGCGCCGGCGGCGGTGCCCGCAAGGGCAAGACCGGCGACCGTTGCGGCGATCAGGAGCGCCCGTATACCGGGGCGCTCATACAAAGGGGAGTGGGGGCTTAGAGAGGTTACTGGCATCTCGTTCATCTCCTCGGTTTTGTCGGCCGGATCGGTGTCGCCGGTTGCTCCTGCACCCGGGCCGCGTCGGACACACTCGCCGGTATTCAGGCAGGAGTGTGGCGGGCACCTGTCCGGCCCCGTGCGAGCTCGTCTGCTCGTTCCCTGATACGAAGGAGGTCGGCGATATCCTGCGCGGTTCGGCCGGTTTTTCGGTCGCACAGTCGTCTTGCAACGACCGCGCCCGTCTTCATCAGAGTTGTGAAAAAACACAAGAACTGGGGAATAATCCCAAAAAATGTGAAGTTTTCAAATTCCTGGAATTGGTCTTGGGTTGGGGGATTTTCATTTTCCACAATGACATCAAGGGCTTATGTAATCATGAGCGGGTTGGCACGATCTCTGCAGTGAATCAAGTGCCCCCTCGGGGCGACATGATGGACATGAAGCGCAAAAGGCGATGACCGCCGCGCAGACGGAGAACAGAGAATGACCTGGATGAAAGAACAAGAGATGTGGCAACAGCGTTCTGGCCGCATGGTTCCCCGGCCGTCGCATTTGCGGCGCATTCACCGGGCCCGTCGGCGGTGGGCGGCAT
>CAZZKF010000090.1:0-8251 GCA_964654995.1 uncultured Alphaproteobacteria bacterium
AGATGCTTGGCCCCGGCGACCTTCACGATCGCCCCGTCGGGCGCCAGATTGCCGGTCAGGCCCACGACCCCGCCGGTGGGTGAGAGCGGCCGGTCATAAGGGAACATGACGTCCTGATCCGGGTTCCAGACCACGTCCTTCAGGTTTTCGGCAATGGTCTTGCCGGTCACCGTCAGGCAGTCGCCGTGCAGATAGCCGCCGTCGAGCAACGTCTTCATCAGCATCTGGACGCCGCCGGCCTCGAACATGTCCTTGGCGACATAGCGCCCGCCGGGCTTGAGGTCGGCGAGATAGGGCGTGCGCTTGAAGATCTCGGCAACATCCAGAAGCGTGAATTCGATGCCGCATTCATGCGCAATGGCCGGCAGATGCAGGGCGCCGTTGGTCGAGCCGCCGGTAGCGGCAACGATGACGGCGGCGTTCTCTAAGGCCCGGCGGGTGACGATGTCGCGCGGCCGGATGTTCTGCGCGATCAGGTTCATCACCGCCTCGCCGCTGGCGTACGCATATTCGTCGCGGCTTTCATAGGGCGCCGGCGCGCCGGCCGAACCGGGCAGCGCCAGACCGATGGCTTCCGAGACACAGGCCATGGTATTGGCGGTAAACTGGCCGCCGCACGCCCCGTCCGAGGGGCAGGCGACGCATTCCAGCTCATGCAGATCACCCGCCGGCATGTTGCCGGCGGAATATTCGCCCACCGCCTCGAACACATCGACGATGGTCACGTCGCGGCCCTTGAAGCGCCCCGGCAGGATCGAGCCGCCGTACATGAACACCGACGGCACGTTCAGCCGGCACATGGCCATCATCAGGCCGGGGAGCGACTTGTCGCAGCCGGCGATACCGACCAGCGCGTCATAGCAGTGGCCGCGCACGGTGAGCTCGACCGAGTCCGCGATCACCTCACGGCTGACCAGCGACGATTTCATCCCCTGATGGCCCATGGCGATGCCGTCGGTCACCGTAATGGTGGTGAATTCGCGCGGCGTGCCGTCGGCCGCCCACACCCCCTTCTTGGCCGCCTGCGCCTGGCGCATCAGCGCCGTATTGCACGGTGCCGCCTCGTTCCAGGTGGTGACCACGCCGACCAGCGGCTGATGAATCTGCTCTTCTGTCAGCCCCATGGCGTAATAGAAGGCGCGGTGCGGCGAGCGCTCCTCGCCTTCCGTGGTGTGGCGGCTGGGCAGCTTCGATTTGTCAAAAACCCTGGTCTTGGCGTCCATGATCCCGTTTCCTTGTGCCTGTATTCATTCCTGTGCCACCCCCGACAGACGACCCAGAGCCTCCTGAAGCCGCGCCTTCAAGGCTTCTGCCTCGGCCTTGCGGGCGCGCTGGGCCTCGATGACCTCGGCCGGAGCCTTGGCGAGAAACCCGGGGTTGGCCAGCCTCTTCTCCAAACCGGCGATTTCATTCTCCGCCTTTTCGATCTCGCGCGCCAGACGCGCACGCTCGGCAGCGATATCGATGACGTCCGCCAGCGGCAGAACGATCGTCGCCTCGTCGATCACCAGATGCACCGAGCCGGCGGGCGGCACCCCGTTCAAGGGCTCAATAGTATCGACCCTGGCAAGGCGCGAAATCAGATGGCCATGGGCCTCCACACGCGCCATGAATTGGGCGTCCGCCCCGTTGACCAGAGCCGGAATCTTCGCCGCCGCCGGCACGTTGACTTCGGCGCGCACGCCGCGAATGCCGGAGATCACCCGGATCAGCCAGTCCATTTCGGTTCGCGCCCGATCGTCGATCAACGACTCATCGAACTGCGGCCAGTCGCTGAGGATCAGCATCGACGGGCGATCTGCCAGCCGCCCCCACAGCTCCTCGGTAACAAACGGCATGAACGGGTGCAGCAGTTTGAGGATCTGGTCCAGCGCCCAGGCGGCGCAGGCCCGGGTCTCGGCGCGCACCGAGTCATCCTCGCCCGCCAGCAGCGGCTTGATGAATTCCAGATACCAGTCGCAGAACGTGCCCCAGACGAAGTGATAGATGGCATTGGCGGCGTTATCGAAGCGAAAGTCGGCCAGCGCCGCATCGAGGCGCCGGGTGACATCCGCCACCTCGCCGACGATCCAGCGGTTGACCGTCTGCCGGCAGTCCGCGGGCGCGAAATCGGGCCGGGGCGCGCATTCGTTCATCTCCAGCAGCCGCGCCGCATTCCACAGCTTGGTGGCGAAATTGCGATAGCCCTCGATGCGCTTTTCAGAGAGATTCACATTGCGGCCCGGTGCCGCCATGGCGGCCATGGTGAAGCGCAGGGCATCGGCGCCGTACTGATCGATGATCTTGAGCGGATCGACCACATTGCCACGGCTTTTCGACATCTTGTGCCCGTGCTCGTCGCGCACCAGGGCATGGATGTAAACGGTGCGAAAGGGGACCTGCGGGCGCCCGTCTGCATCCTTCATGAAGTGGAGGCCCATCATCATCATCCGGGCAACCCAGAAGAAGATGATGTCGAATGCGGTGATCAGCACGTCGGTCGGGTAATAGCGGGCGAGCTCCGGCGTCTCCTCAGGCCAGCCGAGGGTCGAGAACGGCCACAGGGCAGACGAGAACCAGGTATCCAGCACGTCCGGGTCCTGGGTGAGCGCCACGGTCTCGCCATAGCGCGCACGCGCCAGGGTCTCGGCCTCGGCTTCGTCATGGGCGACGAAAATCTCGCCGTCGGGCCCGTACCAGGCGGGAATCCGGTGACCCCACCAGAGCTGGCGGGAAATGCACCAGGGCTGGATGTTGCGCATCCACTCATAATAGGTCTTGGTCCAGCGCTCGGGCACGAAGACGGTCTCGCCGCGCTCCACCGCCTCGATCGCCGGCGCCGCCAGGGTGGCGGCATCGACATACCACTGGTCGGTCAGCCAGGGCTCGATGACCACGCCCGAGCGGTCGCCGTAGGGCACCGTGTGGCGGTGATCCTCGATCTTTTCGATCAATCCTTGCGCCTCGAGATCGGCGAGCACCTTTTCGCGCGCAGCAAAGCGGTCGAGCCCACGGTAGGGTTCCGGCACATTGTCGTTCAAGACCGCATGCGCATCGAAAATATTGATCGCATCCAGGCCATGGCGGCGGCCGACCTCGAAGTCGTTGAAATCGTGCGCCGGGGTGATCTTGACGGCGCCCGAGCCCTGCTCCGGGTCGGCGTGTTCATCGGCGACAATGGGAAGCCGGCGCCCGACCAGCGGCAGGATGACGTGGCGCCCGACCAGATCGGCATAGCGCGCGTCCTCGGGATGCACGGCGACCGCGGTATCGCCCAGCATGGTCTCGGGCCGCGTCGTCGCCACGACGATGAAGCGCCCGTCCTCGCCCTCGATCGGATAGCGCAGATGCCAGAGATGGCCATCCACCTCGCGCTGATCGACCTCGAGATCGGAAATCGCGGTGAGCAGCTTGGGGTCCCAGTTGACCAGGCGCTTGTCGCGATAGATCAGCCCGGCGCGGTGAAGCTCGACAAAAACCTTGCGGACCGCCCGGCTCAGCCCGTCGTCCATGGTGAAGCGTTCGCGGCTCCAGTCGCAGGACGCACCGAGGCGGCGCAACTGGGCGGTGATCACCCCGCCCGATTCCTCCTTCCACTTCCAGACCCGCTCGACGAACGCCTCACGGCCCATGTCGCGCCGGTCCAGCCCTTCCTCGGCCAACTGGCGCTCGACCACCATCTGGGTGGCGATGCCGGCATGATCGGTGCCCGGCTGCCACAGCACGTCGCGCCCGCGCATGCGCTGATAGCGCACCAGAACGTCCTGAAGCGTGTTGTTCAGCGCATGGCCGACGTGCAGCCGGCCGGTAACATTGGGCGGCGGAATGACGATGGCAAACGGCTGCGACTGCGGCCGGCGCCCGCAGACAAAGGCGCCCGATTGCTCCCAGGTCTCATAGAGCCGGGTTTCGAACTCGTGCGGATTATAGGTCTTCTCTAGCATTCGGGTCTCACTCTGGCGCCGTGGCGGCCCGTGCCCGGGCGCCCCAGACATTACCCATCCGGTTCGTGCGCCGCAACGGGGCCGGACAATCAGTCGCGGATTATCTGTCAGAAAGGCAGGAGAAAAAGACGAAAAACGGGCTATTTCTTGCCGGTGAGCCGGGCGATTTCCTGCTCGACCATGCGCTCGACGATATCCGGCAGGTTTTCGTCCAGCCATTCCTTGAGCATCGGCCGCAGCATGTCCTGCACAAGCTGGTCGAGCGTCCGTCCGGCGCCGGCATAATCGGCAATCAGGGTCTTGGACAAGGCATGGAATGCGGCGCTGGCCTTGGCTTCGGTCTCGCCGCTGATCAGGCGGTCGTCCTCGTCCGCCTCGGCCGCCACCGGTTCCGGCTCAGGTTCCGCTTCAGGCTCGGGTTCAGGTTCCGGTTCAGGTTCCGGTTCGGAGACCGCCTCTTCCTCGGGCGGGCCGGCTTCTTCGTCCTCGACCACTTCCGTCAGCTCCAGCACATCGTCTTCGGCCGCCGGCTCCGGCTCGCCGGCCATTTCCTCAGCCGCGTCCGGCGCCGCCTCGGCTGCCTCCGCCCCTTCCTCGCCGTCGGGAGCGTTTTCCGATTCCGTGTCGTCTTCGGAAATGATCCGTCGGATGGAGGCGAGAATTTCCTCCATCGTCGGTTCCTGCTGTGCCTCAGCTTCGCTCATCAGGCCACTGCCCTGCTGCCTCACTCACCCGGGAATCGGGCCAAACCGGGATCGACCGGACCCTGCCGGACGGCCGGTCCAAGAGTGCCTTACGTCAGCAAAATAGCCCGGCGATAGTTTACCACCGGTTAATCATAATGCTAGCGCAGAATCCGCCCGGCCGTCCCTCACCCTGTTTCTAGTCGCCGCCGGTGCCCCAGCCGAACAGCTTGTGCCGGACCTGGCGATAATATCGTTCCGGATCATATTCCTCGACCGGCAGATTCAAATCCTTCACCGTCAACGCGCCAACCGCCGAAAGAAGGCTGTAGGCGGCCACCACCTCGTCGCGCGTGGCGCGGACAAGCTGAACCCGGGAATCGAGCAGTTCCTGTTCGGCATCCAGCACATCCAGCGTTGTCCGCGAGCCCACCGAGGCCTCCTGGCGGACACCTTCCAGCGCCACCTCATTGGCGTGAACCTGGGTGCTTGTGGACTCGATGCTGGACAGCGCCGCGCGATAGCGTTCCCAGGCGGTGCGCACCTGCGAGCGGATGCGGCGCCGGGCCGAGGCCACCTCGAGACGGCGCTGGCTGCGCAACTGCTTGGCGCGTCGGATGTCGGCGTATTCCGCGCCGCCCTGATAGAACGGCACCTTGAGCTGCAGGCCAACCGCCTTGGTCGTCGAAGCGATGTTCACCGTGACCGCACCGAATGCCGCCTGGCCGGTGAAACGGTTGATGGTGGCAAAGGCATCGACGGTCGGCAACAGCGCTCCAGTCGCCTTGTCGACCTCGTATCCGGCGGCCTCTTCCGTATACTGGGCGATGGCAATTTCGGGATTGGCGCCGACGGCGCGCTCCAGCGCATCATCGAGGTTGGCGGGCAATTCCGGCACCTTCGGGTTCTCCAACGTGCCGGGCTGCTGGCCGATGACCTGGCGATAGCGGGCGCGGCTGGCCGCCAGATCGGCAGCCGCCGCAATGCGGGCCGAGACCGCCCCGGCCAGCCGGGCTTCTGCCTGGGCGACGTCGGTCCGCGTGATCTCGCCGACCCGGAAACGGTCGCGGGTAGCTTCAAGCTGGCGGGTCAGCACTTCGACATTGTTGTCGCGCAGTCGCAGCACCGCTTCGTCGCGCACCACGTCCATGAACGCGGTCACCGCATCCAGCAGCACCGTCTGTTCGGCCGACGCCAATTGGGCCCGGGCGGCAAAGACCAGGCTTTTGGCACGCTTTCGGTCGTTTACCGTCTGCAGGCCGCGAAACAGAGACTGATCAAGGCGCGCCTCGTAGAACTTGTTGAAGGCGGTGGTATCTGATCGCGTCGACCCGAACAAATCACTGGACTGGGTGGTTACGCGATTCTGTTTGGTGAAATTGCCGTTTCCCGTGAGCGATGGCAAAAAGCCGGTGGTGGCGCGGATCACGCCTTCGTCGGCGGCCCGCAAGGCGGCGCGCCGGGCCTCAAGATCGGGATTGGTCTGATAGGCCAGCGCCAAAGCCTCAACCAGGGTCTCCGCCCAAACCGGCGAAGCCAACCCGACTGACAAGATGGCGATAAGGATGGGGGCAACAGCCTTTCTCATGGCGACTCCTTTGGTCCTTGTCTGAACAGAAGGCCAACCGCAAACGCGGCCTCTGTCAGAAGGTGAAGCCGGCCCGCTTGTCAAAGCCTGGCAAGGGAGGAACGGCGGCGTCGAACACCTCGCGTCCGCCCAAAGCACCGCCCCTGCGCGTATACACCATGGCTTTGCCCACGCTCCCATGGTTGACAACCGCGACCAGTCGGCCGCCATCGGCCAACTGCTCGGCAATTTCATCGGGTAGAATATCGATCGACCCGCCGATCAAGATCACGTCGTAGGGCGCCTCGTCCGCATAGCCCCGATTGAGCGGACCCGTCACCACCGCGACATTGGCGATCTCAAGCGCCGCCAGCGTCTCCGTCGCCCGGGCGGCCAGCGCCTCGTCCTCCTCGAGCGCCACCACGGCTTCCGCCAACTGCGCCAGAATCGCGCTCGAATAGCCGGTCGCGCAGCCGATGTCGAGAACCACGTCCTGAGGCCGAACCACCGCCGCCTGAATCAGCCGCGCCAGAACCACCGGTTCCATCAGGTGGCGCCCCGGCGCAATCTCGATGTCTTCGTCGACATAGGCGACGGGCATCAGTGATTCGGGAACGAATCGCTCACGCGGGATCTCGCTCATGGCCACGAGAACGCGGGGATCGGTCACGTGATTGGGGCGGATCTGGCTCTCGACCATGTGAAACCGTGCATTCGCCAAATCTGTCATCTTTCCTGGTCCGTCGCCGCCAATCGATGTGCTGGTGCGAAATATATACTGGGCGCTGCCGGCATTGACAATCTCGCATTGCGTGCTGCCCGTCGACCGGGGGAATATTTGCCTCTCTGTCTCCCGCCTGCATCACCGCAGGCGACGATTGCCGCAACCGCCCGCCTCTGCTATAGGGGAGCCTCTAGGCCACGTGGCGGAGTGGTTACGCAGCGGCCTGCAAAGCCGTGTACGCCGGTTCGATTCCGGCCGTGGCCTCCATTTTCCACATCGCCCCACATCTTCATGGATCCCGAATGCCTTGCCGGGCCGTTCGCCACGCGTGGCCGAATGACTTGGCCCATACGGGGGGAAGGCGAATCACTACGGTCCTGCGACCCCATGCCGCAGTGACCATTTGCATTATTATAGTAATAATCCGTTTCGCGCTCTCTATTCTCATCTCTGCTTCTCCGGACCCGAATCTGAGGCCCGGAGATTTTTATTCCAGCGTCCTCGACATGACGGCAGCCCGATGGTCCTTCGGAATTGGCGACTCGCCATCTCCGGTTTTCCAAATCCTCTGGCACAGTTGATCGGGATCGGACAAGATGGGTGCGGAAGCGGCGGTATTTGAAAAGCCGCACCGCGAAACCACATGTACATGCAGGCAAGGATCAGTGCGGGGAGCGCAGACGGCGTGTTCGGAAAAACCACAACCTTGAGCAGCCGCCTGGCAGCAGCGGTCGTGGCCCTGTCGGCCATCGCCGCATCGGGGTCAGGCCTGGCGGCGCCGGCGGACGAGGATGACACCGGCGCGCGCCTCTATATCACCCATTGCGCCGAATGCCACGGGCCGACCGGCGAGGGCGACGGGCCGAAAGCCGCCACGCTGGCCCGCAAGCCGACCGACCTGACGCGGCTGGCTGCGAACAACGGCGGTACCTTTCCCTATATGGAGGTCTATCGGGTGATCAATTCGGGCGGCAAGGTGATCGAGCACGGCACCGGCGAGATGCCGGCCTGGGAAGAGATTTTCGCCCGTGAGCCATCGCCGATGTCGACCGAGACGGCAGTCGAGGCCCGCATTCTGGCGCTCATCGAATATCTTCAGTCGATCCAGAAACCGACTGGAAAAGCCTCGGGTGGGGTTCCTGAAAATTAACTGATTTGCAGGCATATTGCAGGCTGGATTGCCCGCCGACGCTTTGGTATAAGAGGCGCGCTGCGGGACGCATCGAGCGGCTTTGATCCCCAGTAGCTCAGTTGGTAGAGCAGGTGGCTGTTAACCACCGGGTCGCTGGTTCGAGTCCGGCCTGGGGAGCCAGTTCGATAAGGGGATCGGTCCGAAAGGACCGGTCCCCTTTGC
>CAZZKF010000091.1:0-8176 GCA_964654995.1 uncultured Alphaproteobacteria bacterium
CGGCCTTTGCCGACAATGGCGCCGCCCGTTCGGCCCTCGCCAGCACCTTTGCCGCCGCCCTCGAGGTGACCCGGCGGGGCGACGTGGAAATGCGCCAGTTGAGCCCCTTCGGGCCGATTTTCATCCGCAAGAAAACAGGCCGGGCATGAGCGATAGCCGAGAACATCTGCGTATGCTCGAGGCCCTGCTTTTTGCCTCGGACGAGCCGCTGGCCGAGGACCTGCTGGCCGAACGCCTGCCTGACGGTGCCGATGTCGCCGGCCTGCTGGCGACCCTCGAGGCCGATTATCGGGATCGCGGCGTCAATCTGGTCCGGGTGGCCGGCAAGTGGATGTTCCGGACCGCGCCGGATCTTTCGTTCCTGCTGCGGGTCGAGGTCAGGGACCAGCGGCGCCTGTCGCGGGCCGGCATCGAGACGCTGGCGATCATCGCCTACCATCAGCCGGTGACCCGCGCCGAGATCGAGGAGATTCGCGGTGTCGGCCTGTCCAAGGGGACGCTCGACGTGCTGCTGGAAACCGGCTGGGTGCGCCCGATGGGCCGCCGGCGCACGCCCGGGCGCCCGGTCACCTATGGCACCACGGATGCCTTTCTCACCCATTTCGGGCTGGATTCGCTCGACGCCTTGCCCGGCTTCGACGAGCTCAAGGCGGCCGGTCTGCTGGATGCGGAAACGCCGGTCGATTTCTTCGCGCAGGCCTCTGACGCGGACGGCGAGGAAGACGCCGGCGACGAGCGCGATGCCGGCGACGAGGGGGCGGCGCTGGAACGCGGCCCGACGACGATCGGCTGATGGCCATGAAGGGCACCCGGCTGTTCGGCATGCGCGCCGGTGCAGCGGCTCGGATGGCGGGCGCATTGGCGCTTGCCGGCGTGGTGCTGTCGGGGTGTGCCTTGCGCGATCCCTGCCTCAAGTATCTGCCGGCCTCCGCCCGGGTGGTGCCGCCGTCGGGCGGCGGCGTCGATACCTCGGATTATGAACACGCGCCGATCGCCTTTACGCAGTGCCGGGCGAGGGGCGGCAACACCTTTGCCCAGTTCGAGCTGGCCCGCGCCTATGAGCAGGGCCGCGGCGTGCCCCGCGATCCGGCGCAGGCCGCCAAATGGTATCGCCGGGCCGCCGAATCCACCGTCGAGATGCAGTTCACGCCGCCGGCATCCGGCCCCGACGCCGCCTACGGGCAGACGATTCCGTCCCATGAGGGGCGGCGCTGGCCGGGACTGGCCGAAGCCCAGTACCGCCTCGGGCTGATGTATCTGGAAGGCCGCGGTGTCCCGCAGGACCGCGCGCAGGCCCGCAAATGGCTGGAGCGCGCCGCCCGCCAGGGCTATCCCGAGGCGGTGGCCAGGCTCAAGGAGCTTGACGCAGCGCAGCCTTCGAACTGACGGCTGGCGACGCGCATTGCAGGGCCGCGCCCTTTCTGACATGATGCCGGCACGTTCTGGACGACAAGCGGAGTTCCCGTGATGGGCATCAGCTTCTGGCAAGTTCTTCTGGTTCTGGTCCTGATCGTGCTGTTGTTCGGGCGCGGCCGGATTTCCGACCTGATGGGTGACGTGGCCCGGGGCATCAAGAGCTTCAAAAAGGGCCTGGCCGACGAGGAAACGCCGGAGACGCCGCCCAAGGAAATCCCGGAAAGCCCTGCCGACAAGGTGGATTCCACACCCAACACCAAGACGACGGACCAGAGCACCCGGCAGTAATCCCGCTCCCCGCGCCGCTTCTGCGCCGGGACGGGCCCACTTTGTGCGATCATGTTCGATATCGGCTGGACGGAAATGCTGGTGATCGCGGTTCTCGCGATCGTCGTGATCGGCCCCAAGGACCTGCCCCGGGTAATGCGCGGGCTGGCCCGTATTGTGGCCAAGATGCGCGCGCTCGCCCGCGAGTTTCAGGACGGCATGAACGAGCTTGCCCGCGAGGCCGAAATCGAGGACCTGAAGGCCAAGGTCACCGACATGACCCGGATCGATGTGGACGCGGCAGCGCGTAACGTGATCGACCCCCAGCGCGAGCTCGATTTCGATGCGGCCGCCTCACCGCCGCAGCCGGCGGATGCGGATGACGCGTCGGCGCCGTCCGCGACTGAGGCGCCCCCTGCAACTTCGGTGCCGCAGCCCGAGGTGGCGCCGGCGGAGGACGAGGCGCCGGACGAGGAGGCCGGGAAACCCGATGCCGGGGAAGAGCCGGATGATCCGACAGCCGGCACGCCGCCACCCGCCGAGGACAAGACGCCGTGAGCGACGACGATATCGATGCCTCGCGGGCGCCGCTGCTCGACCATCTGCTCGAGCTCAGGAAGCGCCTCGTCTATGCGCTGATCGGCTTCACGCTGGCCTTTGTCGCCTCGTACACGGTGGCCGATGACATCTACGCCTTTCTGGTGCGTCCGCTGGCCCGGCTGCTGGCCGGGCAGGAAGGCCGCCG
Organism: uncultured Alphaproteobacteria bacterium; assembly: GCA_964654995.1. GTDB lineage: Bacteria > Pseudomonadota > Alphaproteobacteria > CAZZKF01 > CAZZKF01 > CAZZKF01. The sequence goes on from CAZZKF010000091.1 coordinate 2,429, forward strand.
GCTGATCTATACCGGCCTGCACGAGGCCTTCTTCACCTATCTGAAGGTGTCGTTTTTCGCTGCCGCCATCCTCTCCTTTCCGATCGTCGCCGGCCAGATCTGGGCATTCGTCGCGCCTGGCCTTTACAAGCACGAGCGGCGCGCCTTTCTGCCCTTTCTGATCGCCACCCCGATCCTCTTTCTGATGGGGGCGGCGCTGGTCTACTACGTGATCTTTCCCCTGGCCTGGAAGTTCTTCCTGAGCTTCGAGACGGCGGGCGGCGCCGGCATGTTGCCGATCCGGCTCGAAGCCAAGGTCGATGAATATCTGTCGCTGGTGATGAAGCTGATCTTCGCCTTCGGCCTGTGTTTTCAGCTTCCCGTTCTGCTGACCCTGCTGGCCCGGGTGGGGATGGTTACCTCCGAAGGCCTGGCGGCGAAGCGCCGCTATGCGGTGGTCATCACCTTCGCCGTTGCGGCCATCCTCACGCCCCCTGACATCATCAGCCAGGTGGGGCTGGGGGTGCCGATCCTCGCCCTTTACGAGATATCGATCTGGGCCGTGCGCATGGTCGAGCGCCGGCGCGATCGCGACAGGGCCGCCAAGGATGCCGAAGACGCGGCCTCGGACTGATCCCTCTGCGCCCGGCGCTGGACGGCCCGGATGCAGCGTCGTATACAGGCCGCGGAAGCGGGCGCAAGCCCCGCGATACGCACAGGACCAACAACGAGCCGGGACGGGGCATGTTCGACATCAAGTGGATTCGCGACCATGGGGAAGACTTTGATGCCGGCCTGGCCCGGCGCGGACTGCCCCCGGCCTCCGCCGAGATCCTCGAGATCGATGCCCGGCGGCGCGCCTGCCAGACCCGGTTGCAGGAGATTCAGGCCCGGCGCAACAAGGTCTCGCGCGAAATCGGCGCGATAAAGGCCCAAGGCGGCGATGCCGCTGCGGAAATTGCCGAGATCGCCCAGCTCAAGGACGAGGCCAAGGCGCTCGAGGCGGAAGAGCGCGAGCTATCGGGCGCTTTGCAGCGCCGTCTGGCCGGGCTTCCCAATCTGCCGCACAAGGACGTGCCCGACGGTGCCGATGAGAGCGCCAATGTCGAGCTGCGCCGCGTCGGCACGCCGCCGGAATTCGCCTTTGCCCCGCGCCCGCATTACGACATTGGCGAGGCACTGGGGCTGATGGATTTCGATTCCGCGGCGCGCATCTCGGGCGCCCGCTTCGTGGTGCTTTCCGGCGCGCTCGCCCGGATGGAGCGGGCGTTGGGTGCCTTCATGCTGGACCTGCACACCCGGGAATTCGGCTACACCGAGGTCTCGGGCCCGATTCTGGTGCGCGACCACGCGCTGTTCGGCACCGGCCAGCTGCCGAAATTCGCCGACGACCTGTTTCACACCGAGGACGACTACTGGCTGATCCCGACGGCGGAAGTGCCGGTGACCAACCTGCTGCGCGACCAGATCGTTACCGAGACGAGCCTGCCGCGCCGCTATGCGGCACTCACCGCCTGCTTTCGCGCCGAGGCCGGGGCGGCCGGCAAGGACACCCGCGGGATGATCCGCCAGCACCAGTTCTACAAGGTCGAGCTGGTCAGCCTGACGACACCGGATGAATCGGAGGCCGAGCTGGAGCGCCTGACCGCGTGCGCCGAAGAGGTGCTCAAGCGCCTGGGTCTGGCCTACCGGGTGGTGCTGCTGTCGACCGGCGACATGGGATTTGCGGCCACCAAGACCTATGATCTCGAGGTCTGGCTGCCCGGCCAGCAACGCTATCGCGAAATCTCGAGCTGTTCGCTGTGCGGTGATTTTCAGGCCCGGCGCATGAATGCCCGCTATCGCCCCGAAGGTGAGGACAAGGGCACGGCGTTCGTGCATACGCTCAATGGCTCAGGCCTCGCCGTCGGGCGTACGCTGATTGCGGTGGTCGAGAATTACCAGCAGGCCGACGGCTCGATCGTCGTGCCCGAGGTGCTGCGCGCTTACATGGGCGGGCAGGAGGTGATCGGACACGATGACTGAACGCCGGACAGGCAAGGGGGGCAAGCCATCCAAGTGGCGGATTCTGGTCTCCAACGACGACGGCATCCATTCGCCCGGGCTCAAGACGCTTGAGCGTATTGCCGCGACGCTCTCGGATGATGTCTGGGTGGTGGCGCCCGAAACCGAGCAGAGCGGTGCCTCGCATTCGCTGACACTGACCGAGCCGTTGCGCATTCGCCGGCTCACCAAACGCCGGTTTGCGGTGCGCGGCACGCCGACCGACTGCGTCATGCTCGCCGTCCATCACATCATCGAGGGTGGCGCGCCGACGCTGCTGCTCTCGGGCGTCAACCGCGGCGCCAATCTCGGCGAGGACGTGACCTATTCGGGCACCATCGCGGCGGCCATGGAAGGGGCATTGCTGGGCATACCCTCGATCGCCCTGAGCCAGGTCTACAACTTCCGGCGCGGCCGGGTGAAATGGGCCACCGCCGCCCACCATGCGCCGGGGCTGCTGCGCCGGCTGCTCGACCTCGGCTGGCCGCACGACGTGCTGATCAACATCAATTTTCCCGATCTCAAGCCTGATGCGGTCAACGGCGTACGGATCACCGTGCAGGGCCGGCGCGATGTTGCCGACCTGATCGTCGATGAACGCATCGATGCCCGCGGCTATCCCTATTACTGGTTCGGCTTTCGCCGCGCCTACGGCCAGCCGGGGGCGGACACCGATTTGGGCGCCATTCAGGACGGCTGTATCTCGGTCACGCCTCTGCACATGGACCTCACCCATTTTGCCACCCGCAAGGCCCTGGCAGACGCCTTTTCCGCCAGCGGGTAGGATTGACGAGGGGAGGGAATCTTGGACCCCGATCCCCGCAAGATCCGTCTGATCATGGCGCTGCGTCAGGCCAATGTGGCCAACCCGCGTCTGCTTGGCGCCATCGAGCAGACCCCGCGCGATCTGTTCGTGCCGGCGATGTTCGCACCCCGCGCCTATGACAACACCGCGCTGCCCATCGCCTGCGGCCAGATGATCAGCGCGCCACTCACAATCGCGGTGATGATCGACGCCCTCGATCTGGACGCCCGGATGAAGCTGCTCGAGGTCGGCACCGGCTCCGGCTACCAGGCGGCGGTGCTTGCCCGGCTGGCGCGGCGCGTCTATACCGTCGAGCGCCACCGCCCCTTGCTGATCGAGGCGGAGAGCCGCTGGGCACAGCTCGGGCTCACCAACATCACCGCGCGCTACGGCGACGGCGCCCGCGGCTGGCCGGAACAGGCGCCGTTTTCCCGCATGATCGTCACCGCCGCGGCCGAGGCACCACCGCCCGCGCTCATCGATCAACTGGGCAGAGACGGAATTCTGGTGCTGCCGCTGGCGGCAAATGGAGAAGAGGCGGAGATCGTCCGCATCACCCGCACGCCGCGCGGCCTGCGGTTCAGGACGCTGCTTGCCGCGCCGTTCCTGCCGCTGCTGCCCGGCGCCGCGCCGGAGGGCTAACTTGTCCGGCCCTGATCCGCTTCGGCGCGGACCGGCTCGGGCGTTTCGGTCCTGGCGATGCGGCACATCAGGCAGCGCGCCACCGAGCCGCCGCAGACCGGATCGAAGATGTCGTCGAGCGGGGTGAGCACATTGGCGCCGACTTCGAGCACCGCCTCGATCAGATCCTCGCGCCCCGGCATGTACCACAGGCCTTCGGCGTTGACGACGCGCGGGTCCATGCCGTCGAGCAGTGCCACCTGGCGCTTGATCGCGCGCTCGGCATTGGGGGTCTCGATGGTCACCCAGTCGCCGGCTTCGAGCCCGTATCGGGCGGCGGTCTCTGGCGCCATTTCCAGCGTCGGCCAGGGTCGCCGGCTGCGCAGCCGCGGCACCTCGATGCCCATGGTCGAGTAATATTCGATCGAGCGGGTGCCGCTGACCAGGACCAGCGGATAGTCCTCGGCAAGGTCGGTGCGGGCGAGCGGGCTGTAGGGTGGCTCGGTGAAATCGGGCAAAGGCTCGTAGCCGAAGGCTTCGAGCTTTTGCGAGGTGAATTCGATCTTGCCGGACGGCGTGTTGAAGCCCGGCTGGCCGTCGCGGCGCAAATCGCCGGTGCGGTACTTGAGCGGCGCGTTCGGGCGCTCATAGTGGCCCTGCTCGGCGAATTCCTCGAAGGTGATGCCCAGAGGTTTCAGGCGGTAGTCCAGAAGCTCGCGATAGTTGGAAACCGGCAGCCGGTTGCCCAGCCCCATGCGCCGGGCAACTTCGAGCACCGGCTCGGCCTCGTCGCGGGCCTCGCCGCGGGGCTCGATCACCTTGACGCGCGCGGCGATCATGTTGAGCCCGGCATATTCGGTGATCGCGTTCGATTCCAGATGCGTGGTGACCGGAAGGATGTAGTCGGCAAGCCGTGCCGTCGGCGTCTCGAACAGCTCCGAGACGATGAGCAGGTCGAGGGATTTGAGCGCCTCGATCACGGTCGGTGTCTCTTCCAGCCCGACCACCGGGTTGCAGTCGGTCCACAGGGCGCGCACCGGATAGGGCTCACCCGTCAGCATGGCGTCGATCACCTGGCGCGGGTGTGGGTACGGCGCGGTGATGGCGTCGGGCCCGGCCAGCAGCGGGAACTTGTCGGCGCTCAACTGGTCGGAAAAATCGCGGGTCTCGGGCATGCCGAGATCGGCGGCGTAATAGCCCGGCATGCGCACCCCCGTGGGCGGCAGGAAGCCGTTGTTGCCGGGCAGATCGATCCGCCCCTTGAGCGCCGGGATGAAGCCCATCAGGCGCAGCGCCGCGATGGCATTGCCGCCCATGGTCACCCCGATGAAGGTGTAAAGGGCGGCGTTCTCGGCCTCGCCGAACAGCCGGGCGGCGGCGCGAATCTTGTCCGCCGGCACCCAGGTGATCTCGGCCACGCGCTCCGGCGGGTACGCCTTGGCGCGGGCCTTGAGGGCCTCGAAGCCCACCGTCCATTCGTCCAGGAAAGCGTGATCGACGAGGTCGCGCTCGATCATTTCATGAATGATCCCGAGCGCCAGCGCGCCGTCGGTGCCGGGGCGCACGCGCAGCCAGATATCGGCGTCCAGGGCCGAGCGGGTGGGCCTTGGATCGACGACGATGGTCCTGGCGCCCTGGCGTTGGGCATCGCGCACCCGCTGGTGCTTGGAGCCGTTGGTTTCGCTCAAATTGATGCCCCACAGCAGGATGACGTCGGTGCCGATCACCGAGGTGTAGGCCGGATAGGTCAAGAGCCCGCCGTAGGTCAGCGTGTCGGCCATCAACTGCGGCGTGAAGCACTGGTGCGAATCATGCTTGAAGAAGGTCGGGCTGCCGATCGCATGGAGGAAGATGTCGTAGGCGAAATACTCCTTGGGCGGCAGCGCCTGGACGGCGATGGCGCGCCCGCCGTGCTCGGCCCGGATGGCGTTGAGGCGCTCGGCGATGTCATCGAGCGCCTCGTCCCAGCTCACCCGCTGCCATTGGCCGGAGCCGCGCGGGCCGACGCGCTTTTGGGGGTAGATCACGCGCTTTTCGGCGAACGTCATGGCCACCGACGCCTTGCCCTTGACGCACAGATAGCCGTGGCTCAAGGGATGATTGCGGTCGCCGATGAGGCGCTTGATCTGGCCGTCCTCGACCTCGATTTCCATGCCGCAGCGCACCAGGCAGAAGCGGCATGTGGTGTGCATGATGGTCATCGCATTCCCTTCCGATCCCCCCGGCCGCTTATCATGCCGTTTCGATGCCGGTCGGGCAAGCCATCGCCGCCTGCGGCATATCCGCACCGGGAAGGGGGG
>CAZZKF010000092.1:0-7916 GCA_964654995.1 uncultured Alphaproteobacteria bacterium
AGGCGCCAGCGGCGCCAGCGGGCGGGCGCCGAAGATCGAGATGAGGTAAAGCGTGCCGCAGAACAGCACGATGCCGGCGATGAACGCCCAGCCGGCGACGGTGAGCACGGTGCGGTCGGAGACCATGGCGGCGAGCCAGGCAACGGCAAACAGGGCCAGTGCATGCCACATCTGATAGCGCGCCGCGGTCTCGAACATGGCCAGGGCATCTTCCGTGATCCGCGATTTCAGTGCGTGCGCACCGATGGCGCCGGCGGCCACCGCCAGAAACCCGTTGATCGCCGCGGCGATCAGCCATATCCGCATGTTCGCCTCTCCTGATTCCGGCGGCGGCGGCGAACCGCCGCTACTTCGGCTTGATCTTGCTGCAGTCGGCCTGGTTCTTGTCCATCACGAATCCGCCCTTGCCGTCGGCGTAGTAGATCACCTGGGCAACCACATGCTTGCGCGAAAACGGCCGATAGGCCAGACAGCCGTCGGCATCGCGGCCCAATGGCACCAGATAGAAGTCGGGGCCGCGGCGGATCGCCCCGTCCGGCAGCCCGACCTCGGTCTCGGGCAGTGGGATCGGCGGGTTCAGGCGCTCCGGCGTGCCGCGTCCGGGCAGCGGCCGGGCAGATGGCGGCGCCGGCTCGCCGGACGGCGCCGCGGCACAGGCGGCCAGCGGCAACGCAATGCCGAAGAGGATCGGGATCAGGCTTTGTCTGCGCATCATCAGAACAGCCTCCGAAGCTCGAAATAGAGACTTACGGCCCCGTCCGCCCGGGCATTATGGCCGGGTTGGCGCTGATAGAGAAGATTGGTCTGCAAGGACAGACCATAAGGATTGCCGAGCCGGTAGGCGAGCTCGAAATCGAGCTCGCGGCCGCTGGGCGTGAGATCGAGCCGGCGCTGGCTGCGCCGCACCCCGCCGTTGCGATAGTCGCGGGCGGTGGCGAGATCGAGAATGGCGCCGGCCCGCGTCACCCGCAGCGGCTGCGAAACCGCCAGCGCCAGACGGCCGCCGCCCGGCGCCTTGTTGAGAATGGCGGCGACGCTGAACGCCCGGGTGCGGATGGCCGACAGCCGGGTAATGACGCCGCCGGTGCGCGGGCCATTGGTCACGGTCAGCCCCTGGCTGAAGCGGCCGACCAGCGCCCAGTCGCGGCCGAGATCGAGGCTCGCCCCGGTGCCGGCGAAATAGGTGGTGGCGGCACCCAGCTCGCCGAAGCCGCCGCGCGTGCGGGTCGCCAGCGGGCCGGCGCGCTCGAGCACCAGGCCGGCCTCGAGGCCGAGCGAGGCGCGCTGACCGAAATGGCGGGTTGCCGAGAGCAGGGTGCCGAAGCCGCTGCCCAGGTGGTCGCCATAGCCGCTGCCGCCGGCCGCCGCCGAGACGCCGAGCTCGAAATCGCCGACGGCGAGATAGCTCAGCGAGGCCGCGACGTCATTGCCGGCGAGCCGCATGTGCGGGGCGCCCAGCCCGCCGCCGCTGAGCAGCGCGTTGCGGAAGTCGCGGGCGGCGGCCGGCACCGCGATATCCGCTGTCTCGCCGCGCCCGGTCGAGAAATTGAGCGCCAGGCGGGGGCTGACGCGAACATCGTAGGTCAGCGACGGGGCGCGCACGCGCGGGCGCAGGCTGCGCTCCCATTCGCTCACCGCCGCCGGGGCATCGAACACCGCCTCGTCGATGAACGAGATGACAAAGCTCTGGCCGCCGGGCAGCGCCAGGGTCTGGCTCCGGCGGCCGACGAAATAGTGCAGCCGGGCATCGAGATCGGGGGCGGCGGCGGCGCGGCCGATCAACTGGCGCAGATCGAGGCGGAAGGGACGGCGGAAGCGGTCGAGCACGATGGCCTGGCCGAGGAAGGAGGCGCCCGTCAGGGCGTCGCCGAAGGCCGGGCCGAAGCTGAACGTGGTGGCCGTCACCGGCACCAGAAGCTCGGTCGCGGAGACGCCGGTCGGCATTGCCACCGGCCCGGCCGGCGCCAGCGCCCCGGTGAGATCAAGCGCCCCGCGCCCGAAGACGTCGTCGACGCCCGGCGCCCCGACATCGCGGGCCGAAGAGAGCAGCAGATCGGCAAGCTCGGCGCCGGTCAGATCGGGAAACAGATCGAGCAGCAAGGCCGCGGCGCCGGATACATGCGGGGCCGAAAACGACGTGCCGCTGACCCGGAACAGGGCACCGTTGAGCCCGGTGGTGACCACGTCGTCGCCCGGCGCCACCAGAAAGTAATCCTGCAGATCGGTGCCGGCGCGATTGCTGAACGAGGCCAGCGCCCCGGTTCTGTCGACGGCGCCGACGACGATCACATGGCCGGCAATGCTGGGGTCGCTGGCCAGGGTGGCGATGCTGTTGGTCGAGGCCAGCGCGCTTTCGTTGCCGGCCGAGACGACGACCAGGACATCGGCCGCGGCCGCCCGGCGAAAGGCGTTGAGCAGCGAAAAGCTCACCGGATCGGAGCTGCCGAGGCTGAGGTTGATGATCCGTGCCCCGAGATCGATGGCGCGGTTGACGCCGGCGGCCACATCGGTGTCGAGGAAGGTGCAATCCTGATCGCAGCTTCCCGGCTCGTCGGCCCGGAGCGAGAGAATCCTGGCGTCGAACGCCACCCCGTGGGCGCCGCGATTGTTGCGCTTGGCGGCGATGATGCCGGCAACCTGGGTGCCGTGACCGTCAATGTCGCGCTGTTGCGCCGGGTTTCCGGTGACGATGTTGGTGCTGCCGGAGACGAGCTTGCCGGAGAGATCGAAATGGCTGTCGTCAACGCCGGTATCGACCACCGCAACGGTGACGCCGGCGCCGGTGGCCCCGGCGTCATAGGCGTCGAGCGCGCCGATCGCATCGAGGCCCCAACTGCGGCGGAACTCGTCGGTATCGAATATGTTGGGATCCGGCGGTGGCGGTGGAGGTGGCGGTGGCGGCGCAGCGCCGACCCCGGTGCCGCCGGTAACCGGCGGCGGTCCACCGCCGCCGCAGGCGGCCAGCCCCACGGCAACGATGGCCAGCCAGGCGAACTGCCGGGCCAGCGGGCGGCCTCGGCGACGGATTTCGACGGGTGGGGCGACCATACGGTTCGTGCGCTCTCGCCTGCTTCGGCCCCGGAAAGGCGGCCGCTGCCGGCGGCGTCCTCTGGCCTCTCGGGGCCGGTTCCAACGGGGACTGGTTATCTTAATCTTAATGATTACCCGTTACACCTTTCGTGATTGTTAATCGCTGCCGGCCGGTTTGGAAAGGGGGCGCGTGCAGGGAGCGCGAGAACACCGGGCCTGGGCCGGCGCAAACGAGGTTTTGACAGATGCGTCCGGGCGCCGCATATTCCGTGAAAACCCGAGGGCCTGATCCAGTCATGAGTGAAAACAGACTGCTCGTCGTCGATGACGAACCCGATATCGGCGAATTCATTCGCACGGTTGCTGAAGGCGAAGGCTTTGCCGTCAAGGTGACATCGACGGCCAAGGATTTTCTGCAGGCGTTCGACGATTTTGCGCCGACCGCCATTTGTCTCGACGTGGTGATGCCGGATACCGACGGCATCGAGCTTCTCAAATATCTCGCCGACCGCAAATGCACGGCGTCGATTCTGGTGATCTCCGGCTATTCCAAGCTCTATCTCAGCAGCGCCGAAAACCTCGGCGAAGCCTTCGGCCTGCCTTATGTCAAGACACTCACCAAGCCGCTGGGCCTGGCGACGCTGCGCGATGCGCTGCGCGGCGTTCAGGTTGAGGCGTCGGCCTCCTGACACTCACGCCACGCCGGGCAGATCGGTCTGATCCGGGGCCGGTCCGCTCGATCGGCTCCAGGGCACCAGATAAAGCCGCCCGCCGAACTCGCCGATCTGTGCCTCGACGCCATAGGCGGCCCGGATGTTGTCCGGGGTCAGCACCAGATTGGGCCGGCCATTGGCCAGCACCTGCCCGTCGTGCAGCATCACCACGCGATGGCAGAAGCGGGCGGCAAGGGTGAGATCGTGGAGCACCGCCACCACCCCGGCGCCGGCCTCGGCGCGGGCCCGCAGCAGATCCATGACATGAAGCTGATGATAGGGATCGAGCGAGCTTGTCGGCTCATCGGCCAGCAGGATGTCGGGGCCGGCGGCGATCGCCCGGGCAAGCAGGACGCGGACCCGCTCGCCGCTCGATAGCGTCGTCATCCGGCGCCCGGCGAGATGGGCGATATCGGTGATTCGCATGGCGTTTTCCACCGCCGCATGGTCGAGATCGCGGCCGCCGCGACCGATGCCGCCGTGCGGCAGGCGGCCCAGCGCCACCACCCGGCGCACGGTCACCGGCCAGTGGCACGGCGCCCCGTTCGGCAGATAGGCCAGCGTCCGGGCGAGGCGGCGGCGATCGATGGCCGGAAGCGGCTCACGATCAAGCCGCACCGCACCGTCGTCCGGGGACAGCAGACCGGCCAGAACCCGCAGCAACGTCGTCTTGCCGGCACCGTTGGGGCCGATCAGGCCGACCAGCTCGCCGTTATCGACGCTGAAGGACACCTGGCGCAGCGCCGGCGTCTCGCCCAGGGTGACCGAAACCGCCTCGGCGATCAGGCAGGTCATGGCGTCTCCTTTCGCATGGTCATCAGCAGATAGAGGAAGAAGGGGGCGCCGATCAAGGCGGTCAGCACCCCGACCTTGAGCTCGGTGCCGACCGAGATCAGCCGCACGCCGATATCGGCGAGCAGCAGCAGCGCGCCGCCGCCCAATGCGCTGACCGGCAGCAGCCGGCTCGGCACATGGCCGACCAGCGGGCGCAGCAGATGCGGCACCACCAGCCCGATGAAGGCGATGCCGCCGGTCACCGAGACGGCGGCGCCGACCGCCAGCGCGGTGCCGCCGATCACCCGGTAGCGCACCCAGCGCAGATCGAAGCCCAGGGTCTGAGCGGTTTCCTCGCCGAGCGTCAGGGCATCGAGCGCGCGGCCGGCAGCAAGCAGCAGGATCCAGCCCACCGCCATCACCGGCGCCACCAGCCGGACATGCTCGAAGCTGCGGTCGGCCAGCGAGCCGAGCAGCCAGAAGACGATCTCCAGCGCCGCATAGGGGCTGGGCGCAAGATTAAGGGCCAATGCGGTGAGCGCGCCGGCGAAGCTGCTCACCGCCACCCCGGCCAGCACGATGGTGAGAATGCTGGCATAGCGCCCGGCCAGCAGATAAACCAGCGCCACCGCCAGCAAGGCGCCGGCAATGCCGCCCAGCGGCAGGGCCAGGGCGAAAGCGTCGGCGAAGCCGAAATAGAAGGCGATCACCGCGCCCAGCCCGGCGCTGCTGGAGACACCGATGATGCCGGGCTCGGCCAGCGGGTTGCGCAGCAGCCCTTGCAAGGCGGCGCCGGCAAGGCCCAGCGAGGCGCCGACGAGGAGCGCCAACAACGTGCGCGGCAGGCGGATCTCGCGCAGGATCAGGGCGGCGCTGCTATCGCCGCCGGCGCTCAGGGCGCCGATTGCTTCCGGCAACGACATCTTGACGTCGCCGGTCGCCAGCGAGGCCACGAACAGAACGACCAGAAGGCCGCTGACGACAGCCAGGGTGGCGTAAAACAGCCGGTCTTCGCGGGCCGTGGTCATCATCGCGGGTAGGCCTCGGCCAGGCGCCGGGCGGCCTCGGCAATGGCGGTGCCGGAACACGCCCACAGGCGCGAGGGAATGGTCACCGTGCGCACCCGGCTTCGCAGCGCGCGGAGCGCCGGGTGGCGCAACACGTCGCGCCCGACCGCCGGGGCGTCGATCGCCACGGCATCGAAGATCAAAACGTCGGGGTGGCCGGCGATCAGGCGTTCGAGCGACAGATAGCCGTAGCCCGAGATGCCCAGGCCGGCGGCGTAATTGTCGAACCCGACGAGCCGGATGAGATCATCGGCCAGCGTATCGGCGCCGATGGTATTGCCGGCAAAATGATAAATCGCCGCCCTGGGCCGCGGCCCGTCCGCCGTCCGGGCGACGGCGGCCAGTTGCCGGTCGAGATCGTCGAGCAAGGTACGTGCCCGCTCGGGCCGGCCGATGGCGGCGCCCACCGTTTCGATCTGGGCACGGACTTCCGAGAGGCTGTTGACGGTATCGAGGACCAGCACGCGGTAGCCCAGCCGGCGCAACAGGCGGATGGTGAGGCCGGCATAATGGCGCCCGGCGATCACCAGGTCGGGGGCAAACGCGATCACCTCTTCGGCGTCGCCATGGTTGATCGGGATGCCGCGGGCGAGATCAGCGACCGGCGAAAACTCGGGGTCGGCGGCCAGATAGGAAACCGAGACCACATGCTGGCGCTCGGCCAGCAGCAGCGCCAGTTGATCGGCACACAGATGAATGGTGACGATGCGCTGCGCCACCGTGGCGGCCGCACCGGCGGCCGGGATGGCGAAAACCATGACCGCAATCAGCGCCAGCGCCGGCAGAGAGCGACGGACGGGGCGGGCGCGCATCATGCCAGGGCTCCCGCCGATGATGGTACCGCCAGATCCCCGGGCGGCGCGGCCGCGTGCAGCAGACCGTCGATGTCGAGATGGGCCTCGAACTGTTCGGCAATGGCGTCCAGCGCCGCCTCCAGACCGGCGCCATAGGCCCTGCCGGTGCCGCGCCAGCCGAGCCGCGCGAGAAAGGCGTGGCGGAAGGCATCAGACGTGAACAGGCCATGGACGTAACAGCCGGCGATGCGGCCATCGGCGCTCACCGCGCCGTCGGCGCGGGCCTCGTCTTCGAGGCGCAGAAGCGGGCGGGCGCAGTCGGGCCCACGGGTGCGGCCCATGTGCATCTCGTAGCCCGAGACCGGCAGGCCGGTCTCGACATGAACGCCGATCACCGGACGCAGCACCTTGTCTTCGCCCAGCTCGGTCTCGATGTCGAGCAGTCCGAGCCCCGGGGCGGCCCCGGCCCAGCCCTCGATGCCGCGGGGATCGGCGATGCGCCGGCCGAGCATCTGATAACCGCCGCACAGGCCGAGGACCGCACCACCGCGCCGGACATGGGCGTGGATGTCGATGTCCCAGCCCTGCTCGCGCAGGAAGGCGAGATCGGCGAGAGTCGCCTTGGTGCCGGGCAGGACGACGAGGTCGGCATCCACCGGAAGCGGCCGGCCCGGCGGCACCATCTCGACCGATACGCCGGGCTCGCCCGCCAGCGGGTCGAGGTCGTCGAAATTGGCGATGCGCGAGAGCATCGGCACGACAATCCGCAGACCTTCGGTCGTTGGGCGTGTGCGCTCCAGCACAACCGCGTCTTCGGCCGGCAGCCGGGCGGCTTGGCTCAGCATCGGCAAGACCCCGAAGGCCGGCCAGCCGGTGCGTGCGACGATCTCGGCCAGCCCGTCATCGAACAGCGCCGCCTCGCCCCGGAACTTGTTGATCAGGAAGCCGGCGATCAGCGCCCGGTCGCCGGCGTCCAGAACCGCATGGGTGCCCACCAGGCTGGCGATGACGCCGCCGCGGTCGATATCGCCGATCACGACGACCGGCACCCCGGCGGCGCGGGCAAAGCCCATGTTGGCGATGTCGCCTTGGCGCAGGTTGGTTTCGGCCGGGCTGCCGGCGCCTTCAACGAGGACGATGTCGGCCGCCCGGCAGAGCCGCGCAAAGCTGTCCAGAACCACGCCCATGAGGCGCGCCCGGTCGGTGCCGAAGCGTCGCGCTTCGAGCCGCCCGGCGACCCGGCCGCGCACCACCACCTGGCAGCTGCGATCGCCCTCGGGTTTCAGCAGCACCGGGTTCATATCGACGCTTGCCGGGCGCTTGCAGGCCAGCGCCTGCAACCACTGGGCGCGGCCGATCTCGCCGCCGTCTCCCGTGACCGCGGCGTTGTTCGACATGTTCTGGGGCTTGAACGGCGCGACATCGAGGCCGCGGCGCACCAGCGCCCGGGCGAGGCCGGCAACGACAAAGGACTTGCCGACGTCGGAGCCGGTGCCCTGAAACATGAGTGCCGTTGCCATGCCTGCCTTTCCCGAAAG
>CAZZKF010000093.1:0-7725 GCA_964654995.1 uncultured Alphaproteobacteria bacterium
TCTTTAGGCTCTTCTTTAGGCTCTTCTTTAGGCTCTTCTTTAGGCTCTTCTTTAGGCTCTTCTTTTTCCTCCTCATCCTCCTCGAATTTTTCGAAGATGTCTTCAAGTCCCATTAGTCTCACCTCCTTATTATTTTGGGAATTACCAAATTACAATTCATTTCGTACTCTTCGGAGTCTCTTTTTTTCTGGAGACTTCCGTATATATCAACCAGGCTCTTCTCGGTTATCGTTGAGAATTTTTTTGGAATCCATACTGTCAACGGGTCGTAACTCCCGTTCAGACTTGAATCGTACGCGGTCATTACCGCCCAAAAAGTCCCGTCCTCTCTTTTCCCTGAATTGATTCTGAGGACAATGCAGTCTTTAATACATCTCCAGTCTGTATCAATCACATAACCGTCAACGTTTCGTTTCGATAGGTTTTCAGAAACATCCCTTATCGTGGTTATTGGTATTTCTAGTTTCTCGATTATTTCATCAGGTTTTTGGTCTATTGGCCTCGGCTCGCTTATTTCGTTTAAAACAAAACTCCCGTCTTTTAGCCGACCCATTTTAGTTTTGTATGCAGAAAAGAGCCAGATATCATCAGGGACTCCGGATTTTTCGTCAAAACAAACGATTCGGGAAATTCCTTTTTCGCCTTGTATAATTGCGTATATAACGGATTGATGCTTATCACTCTTCGTTATTCTTACGTCTCTCAACCCGATTGGTATTATGTTGTACTCTTTTTGTGGTCGTTTAGCGTCTTCGCTTTTCAGGAGCAGAAGGATATAACGATATAGTTCGTCTTCATCCTTAAACTGCTCATCGTCTTTGAGCTCGTTGTATAATTTCTCGACGTTCTCAATAATCCATTTTTCCGGTTTTTTGCCTTTTAGACTGTTTATTATATCATCTAGATTCATTCTCATCCTCCAAGGCTTGCTTAAGCTCAAGTCTTAAAGACTTCAATGCTTGAAGTACTTTTTCTTTTTCCCATTCTTTCGGGAATAACAACAAAATTTTTGAGTTGACAACTCCCGTGAGTTCTCTTCCGATTTCATTGACGACCGCTTTCGGTATATATATTTGATTCGTCTTTTTTACAACGAAATCTAGTCGCATAACAATAAAAAAAGTTGTTATTACATATAAGATTTATTGTTTAGCCACAGTTAATCCACTGGCAGATACTTTGGCCACGCCGGAGTTGGTTCCGGAGTCGGCGTTGGTGTTGGAATCGGATTCAATGGTCGGAAGGTTTGATTTCCGTATCTGTAGACTAGCTCAGGTTGGAAATACCCGTCATCATCGTCTTCTTTTTGGTAGATAGTAATCCATGGGCCGGCTGAAGTAAGATACGCTGTCCCGTTTGCCACGTACCTTATCCATGCGTCCGTAGAGCCGCCTGCTGTGCCGAGAAACATTTCAACGGGAACTCTTTTCTTTACAAGAGTTCCATTTTCCAGGACACTCATGTTTCCGCTGAGCAACGCACTCATCAAAAAGATTGAACGGTCTTCGCAGTCTCCCGTCAAATTGCGGGATATGTATTCCTCTGCGGTTTGCCAGTAATCGATTACTGGTCCAGATAAGTCGAACAATACACCGTCGTACGCGTATGTGTCGTCCAACATCCGTCCGGTGTCGATGTATCTTATGACCCCGTCCTCGTCGATGTACAGCTTGTCTGCCATCTTTTGGACTAGGGGGCTGTCGGGTTGTATCAATTCGCTCATGTTTACTGGGTGATTAATTCCACCCTCCGTCGCGAATAAGGTATAACCCCACGCCGGATGTATTCCTACTGCGAATACCAAAATCACTAACAACGCTCTAGTCATTCCTCTAACCTCCTTATTATCTCGTTGAGTACCTTTTCAGGGTCTCCTATTTTTTTGAGTTTTTCGTAATTCTCAGCGTCAAGGTACACCGGTCTCTTTTTAGGTTTTACAAACCGGAGTTCGTATTTTTTGGGAGGCGTACCGAACATGAAAAAGTCGAAGTATTCGGGTTCTTTGTTTGGGTCGACAACAATGATGTAATCACTGTCTTTAAGAAGTTTTTGATGTGTCTCGTAAAAAATTATCTTCCCGTTATAATTTAACTTTGCCTCCCAACGCTTCCCATCGTCCGTCAGAAAGTCGGGTATTCCTTTGGTATATACTATCTCATTCGCATCATACTTCATGGTCAGGAAATAGTATGCCGCAGCCTCTAACGTATTCATACTTTACCTCCATTTTGTTTGCTCGAACAGAAGGTCGAGCCGGTCTGCTATTTGTCTTATTGCACAGTCACCACGGTAATACCAAGCACAGCGTTTCGAGCAGAAAAAATCTGACTCAGTATTTTTCCAGATTGCGTTCGCCAGTAGAAATACTGGACAAAGTTTCTCTCTCTCCGTTTTCTCTCCTTTTGTTTCGTATTCAACACACGAGACCATTTCTCATCACCTCCTCAAGTATATCAAACTTCTCACTCTCACCATCAGTTACAACCGAAGTAATTTCGGCCTTTTTCCGGATTATTTTTGCAATCCTCTCCTCAATTGTACCGGCTGCAACCAGATAATAGATTGTAGCCGTATTTCTCTGACCTATCCGGTGAATCCGGTCTTCAGCCTGAGTATGGGCAGAGGGCGTCCATGCCAGCTCAACGAACGCCGCAGTGCTCGCAGCGGTTAGGGTCAGACCAACGCCAGCGGCTTGAATATTCCCGACAAATAGTCTAGTCTCAGGGTTGTTCTGGAACTCGTCAACGGCTTTTTGCCGGTCTTTCATAGAGGTCTCACCGGTGAGTTTCACTGCTATCTCTTTGTATCTCTCGTAGATTGCTTCAATCACAAACTGGTGATGGGCAAAGACTACAAGCTTATCATCAGAACTCTCAAAGAAATTATCTATCCACTCAAATACTGCGTTCAGCTTTCCTCTGACTGCCACTTGTTTTAATGTCTCGATTCTGGTTAGTTGCTCGACTTTACTTGCCTTAAGGGCAGCCTTTAAGCCTTTAGTCTCTTTTATGTATTCAAACGTATCTCTATGTGCTTTAAGGTACTCCTTTGGGTTTGTAATTGGTAGTTCAACGGTTATCCGGTGTTTCTCAGGGAGTTCACTAAGAACATCAGCTTTCCTCCTGCGAATCATATAAGGTCTGATTTCCTCGTTCAGCTCCTCCAAATTGCTCGCACCGTTGAAGTTCCAACCCCAACGAGTCCTTTCTGGGTCGCAGTATTTCATTGCGTAGTTAAAGAAGTTATCGAATGTTTCGGGGTTTATGGCGTGAAGTTGTGTCCATAGCTCTTTTGGCCTGTTAAGAACTGGTGTTCCGGTGAGAAGTATCCGGTGGGGTATTTTCTTTGAAATTTCTATGCATGTCTTTGTTCTCTGAGACTTGTGGTTTTTAATATAGTGAGACTCATCAAGGATAAGGACTTTTGGCTCCTGCTCAAGTATCTTCTCGAGTTTCGGGTTTTTTCTGCTCCGGTCTTTAGTGTCTCTGAGAATGTCGTAGTTCATAATGAATATAGTAGAGTCGCTCTCGAACTCACCATTCACGATAGTAACCTTCTCATCCTCACTGAGCCATCTCTCTGCTTCCCTCTTCCAGTTGATTTTCAGCGATGCCGGGCAGATAATGAGGGCAGGCCTGAGTTCAGGGTGAAGTTGAAGATACGCCAGAGCCTGAACTGTTTTTCCAAGCCCCATTTCATCAGCGACTAAAACCCTCCCGCCTGCCTTCTCCATGAAGGCAACACCAGCTTTTTGGAAGGGGAGGAGTTCGCCTTTTAGGCCAGGAATATCAATGTCCGCAGAAGTAGAGGAGGAGAGTTTTTTGAGCTCCTCGTGATTTTTGACTCTCTTTTTCAGTTCATCAGATATTTGGGCGTCCGGAAAAGCAGTAAGAACTTCGAGGTGGAGCCTGAACGGGACTTCCCAAACTTTTTTATCGGGATTCCATTTTCTCTCGCTGAAGTTTCTGCAGACATCACGGTATTTATATGGTGCTTTTATGGTGATTTTCTCGTCAACGAGAGAGAGATACACGTTCTCGTCTTCTTTCGGGAGAGGTTTCCCCTCGAGGGTCGCTTTCGCACACTCCCTCACCCTTTCACCGTTAAAATTCTCAGCAATCCAGCGGAGATAGTCGGGGTCGTTTTCCGCAACCCAACCCAGGCTCTTTCCCCGATACTTCCCGAACCTTATTTCGAAGTCGAAAGCACTCTCGTGAGGTTTTACAGGCTTGTCTCCGTTCTCAGGCACAGAAATTGAATCGTAATCAATCCCAAAGTTCATAAGTTGCCTCTTATATTTCCTGAGAACTTTATGAAGAGCGATGAGTTGTTTACGGGTCGGTGGGAAAGGCTGGTAAAGGACAGACCTCACAAAAAGGGAGTCGCCTTTATTAAAGCCCTGCCCATCTCGTGAGACCGCACCGTCACAAACGGATAGTAGGTATTCACAAGCCAATACAATTTCGTTTCTTTTCTCTTCAACCAGAGTCTCCATGCTTCCTCACCTCTTTCAAGGCATTCGCCTTAATACCCTATTACGGTGTTATAGTACATAAATCTTCTGTAAAAAGCTATATAACAATACAAGTAAATAGACGAAATATATATGGTTGAAGAAGATATTTTACCAACTGATTTTTTAGTCCAAGCTGGACGAAAGACATACGTTAGTTACGGGATGGAGATTGAACAGCCCCCTGACTTAATTCCTGGCCCAGTGAGAAGGAAATTTGATTGGCATCGTGACGGTTCTGGGCCGTTAGAAACATCGCTATCCCCGACTAGCTTCCCTATGAGGCAATTATATTCATTCCTCAAAAAAGTTAGACCTGATATCTGGGTCTGGAAGACGCAATATCAAGGGAGTCCAGTTGGGATACCACCACGTAGAAGGTGCAAAGGTTGCGGCTCTCATATTCATTTTAGGGTACGCGAAGACGAAATCCCACCCAATTTAACGGTTGAAGAAGCTTGGACAATTGTATATAATACAATAGTTGAATTGGTCCCTATTCTCGCACCGTTTTTCTCATGGAATCATTTGCTCCCCTTCCGTGCGAGTGTATGGGGGTGGGCGCATCCGAATATAAGGAGATATTCTCCTCTAGCCGTTAGGACTTTTTTAGACCCCGAATACTACGGGAGGAGATATGATTATGTCACATGGAATAGAAAACCTCCTGATGAAAGAGGGCGTCAAAAACCCCTGACGATAGAGGTTAGATTGAACGAGGCACACCCGTCTATAGTCAGTGCGGGGGCAATGGTCCTTCAAGGAATAATCAGAAATTGCGTTGAGCGGGGTTGGTCGGTGAAGTTAGAAAACCGAACTCGTATATTAAATGAACAACTCCTTGAAAGGTTTTATGAGTCATCTCAATCTTTCTTATCAGGAGACAATATTTGGCAAATAATGGAGCAGACAGACAGACTCGTATTTATTCGTGAAATACCAAAGCTTAAGCATAGTTACCGGAACGCAAAAGAATGCTTTATTGACATTGTGAAAACCTATCGTTCTCATTTCAGATGGACGTACCGTGAGCGGGTTGCATCCCTCCTTCAAAAGGGATATAATCCTGCGGACAACCCAAATGCGGTTTGGTATGTAGATGCTCCGATAGATGAGTTCAGTTGGGAAATTGGGCCAAGGGTGAGATAAATGTTAGAAATAGTTTCTCCTGCGTTGACATCAAAAAGTCTCGATGAGATAAGGTCGTATATTACATCAACGGATTGGAGAGATTTTCTCGCAGATTCGGATTATTGGGATGGTCCCGAACCAGTCCCTCCCTCACCGGATACAAGAATAATGTACGCCCCTCCTCACGGCGGGAGTATGGGTTTTTCGATAATCGCCGATAATACTGAGGATGCTTTGGTTGCGGTTAATTATATTGTTCACCAGAATAAAGAAAAAGGGCTAATCTATTTCCGGTTATATATAAAAGGAGAAAAGGGGAAATTTACTGTTGAGGAGGAGTCCCGACTCCGGCTTTTAGACCAGAGGGATTTATAACTTTCCCATCTTTGAAGACCACGAGTTTTCCCTTTTTTATTTTTCTCCATCTCTCGTTTGTGAGTTTGTCTGTCGATATTACATAGCCATGTTGGTCGGGGTCTTTTTCCTCATCAAGAATCAGGCTCATAACGTCGTCCTCGAAAGATAGTCCTGGGGACGGACTACCTCTTCTCACAGCGTACAGGTTTTTATATCCGTGTTTGTCGTGATAGGCAAACAAATATTCACCATCAGAGAAAATAAGGTTCATAGTCCCAAAATCGTTGATTTCGTTTAGAAGCTCTTGAAGATAGGTGTAGTCATAGCGGAAATTTTCGAGGATGTAACAGAACAATCTTTCACTGTCGGTCTCTCCTAGCGGTTCAAGATAACCCAGCTCCAGATAGTTTGCCCTCAGCGAGCCATTGTGCGCAAAAACAAAATCCTTTCCATATATTATTCTTTGGAAAGGGTGGGTGTTTCTGTATTCGCTTTTTCCGTGAGTGGCATATCTCACGTGAGATATGATTATCTCTGACCTTATATATGGGTAGTTGTTTACGAAGTTGGAGAGTTTGCTTTTAATGGCGTCCCTAGGCTCTTTTATTACGATTGCTGTGTTGTCTGGATAGAAACCGAGACCCCATCCATGGGGGTTTCGGTATCCTCTTTTCCGGAACTCTTTGAAAGAGAATTTGGGCTGGACTGGAAGATTGAAGCTCATACCTAACAATTCACACATTTTTCCTCACCTCTCACATTCTTGCCCTAATACCCTATTAGGGTGTCTTTCCATATAAAGTTTAAGCCAGTATGAACATAATCCTCATAAGTTCGATGTTCTCGGAAACTAATCTTCGGGCCTCTTCAAGACTCAGGTCATACTCCCTCATTAAATACTCGAGGAATCCCCGAGCACTCGGTTCGCAACCAAATTGTCTCGCTATTTCCGTTTTCGGTTTGTCAGAGAGTAAAGATGGGGTGGCGAGTTTAGCAAGTTGTTTCATTCTTCATCACCTCAACCTCTTCCATTACTTTTTTATATATCTCTTTGACGGTCATTTTCCGTAGCTCGACTTTATTGATTCCCAGAAAATATTCGAGGTCTTCCGTATATATCCGGTTTCCCGCGAAACCCAGTCTTAATTTATGAACAAAAACCCCGTTCACTTTTATGTTCCAAGCAGGAATGACGTGCCTCCGGAAGTTTGTGAACTCGACTTCAACGTCATACCAGTCATAATACGGGCTAAAAATTTTTGAGACTTTTACCCAGAATTCGTCTTCGGCAAGGTCAAGTTGCCTTTCCATATTTAGCTCCTCCTGCAGTTAGGACAATACCCGTTTTCTAGTTCTCCGGTCTTTCCGCAGTTCAAACACGTCGCTCCAGGCATCCGGTCTCTCTCTTTGATGAGGTTCTGAGCTATACGGCTGCCATCTTCCGCAAGCTCAAAAAGGAAGAGTTTTCCGTGCCTTTCCTCAATCTCTCGAATTCTATTCCAAACCCATTTCACCATTGCTCTACCTCCCTCCAATCTGTAGTCTCTTTACAGAGCACTTTTTTCCCTTCAAAACGACACATGCAGCATGGAGTCTGCCAATGTGGCTTAGCATGACGACAATACTTCTTATTGTCACAATAATCTTTTGCTTCACATATGACAATCGCCATTTTCATCACCTAGAGTGGTGTGGTGACAATATCTACACGCTCAACTCTCTCG
>CAZZKF010000094.1:0-7710 GCA_964654995.1 uncultured Alphaproteobacteria bacterium
AACAAGATGGCGCCGGCCATGCGCAAGGTCTACGACCAGATGGCCGAGCCGCGCTATGTGATTTCCATGGGAAGCTGCGCCAACGGCGGCGGCTACTATCATTATTCCTACTCGGTGGTGCGTGGCTGCGATCGCATCGTGCCGGTCGACATCTATGTGCCCGGCTGTCCGCCGACGGCGGAAGCCCTGCTCTACGGCATTCTTCAGTTGCAAAGGAAAATCCGACGGACCGGAACCATCCACCGCTGATCACACAGGTTGGCGGGCGAGCGTTCCTTTCGCGAGGGCATCCATGGACGAAGCGCTGAACGAGCTTGGGGAGTCGATTGCTGCGGGTCTGGCGGACGCGGTGACCGGATTTGAGGTTGCCAGGGGCGAGCTGACCGTGGAGACGGACCCCGAGCACCTGATCAAGCTGCTCAAATACCTGCGTGATGATGCCAACTGCCAGTTCAAGCAGCTCATCGACCTCTGCGGCGCCGATTACCCCGAACGCGAAGACCGGTTCGAGGTCGTCTATCACCTGCTCAGCCTGAAACAGAACCAGCGCATTCGGGTCCGCGTGCGGGTCGCGGAAGGGGCGCTGGTGCCGTCCGCCACCGGGGTCTTCTCGGCCGCCGGCTGGTACGAGCGCGAGGTCTGGGACATGTTCGGCGTGATGTTCTCGGATCACCCGGATTTGCGCCGGATGCTCAGCGATTACGGCTTCGAGGGGCACCCGCTGCGCAAGGACTTCCCGCTCACCGGTTATGTCGAGGTGCGCTATTCGGATGAGCTCAAGCGGGTCGTCTACGAACCGGTCAAGCTGACCCAGGAGTTCCGCAGCTTCGATTTCATGAGCCCCTGGGAAGGCGCCCAGTACATCCGCGACCAGGAAGAGGCGGGCGACGCCGGCGACGACAAGGCAGTCTGACATGGGCGAAGTCAACATCAAGAACTACAGCGTCAATTTCGGCCCCCAGCATCCGGCCGCCCACGGCGTTCTTCGCCTGATTGCCGAGCTCGATGGCGAGGTCGTCGAACGCCTCGACCCGCATGTCGGCCTGCTGCATCGCGGCACCGAGAAGCTGATCGAGCACAAGACTTATCTGCAGGCGGTCCCCTATTTCGACCGCCTCGATTATGTCGCGCCGATGAATCAGGAACATGCCTTCGTGCTTGCCGTCGAGCGGCTGCTGAAGTGCGAGGTGCCGCCGCGCGGGCAGTACATCCGGGTGCTGTTTTCCGAAATCGGGCGCATTCTCAACCATCTGTTGAGCGTCTCGACCCATGGCATGGATGTCGGCGCGCTGACCCCGATTCTGTGGGGGTTCGAGGAACGCGAAAAGCTGATGTGCTTTTACGAGCGGGTCTGTGGCGCCCGGCTTCACGCCGCCTATTTCCGGCCCGGCGGCGTCCATCGCGACCTGCCGGAGGGCTTGGCTGAGGACATTCTCGCGTTTTGTGACAGCTTTCCGCAGGTGCTCGACGACATGGCGACGCTGCTGGTCGATAACCGCATTTTCAAGCAGCGCACCGTCGATATCGGTGTGGTCAGCGCCGAGGAAGCCCTCGACTGGGGATTTACGGGCCCCAATCTGCGGGCCTCGGGCGTGGCCTGGGACCTGCGCAAGTCGCAGCCCTATGACTCCTACGCCGACTTCGATTTCGATGTGCCGATCGGCAAGCACGGCGATTGTTACGAGCGCTTTCTGGTCCGCATGGAGGAGATGCGCCAGTCGGTGCGCATCATCCGCCAGTGCATCGAGAACATGCCGGACGGGCCGGTGCGCACCACCGACCACAAGATCGCGCCACCGCGCCGGGCCGAGATGAAGACCTCGATGGAAGCGCTCATCCACCACTTCAAGCTCTATACCGAAGGCTTTCACGTGCCGGCCGGCGAGGTCTATGTCGGGATCGAGGCGCCGAAGGGCGAATTCGGCGTCTATCTGGTGGCGGACGGCACCAACAAGCCCTATCGCTGCCGCATCCGGGCGCCCGGGTTTGCCCATCTGCAGGCCATGGATTTCATGATGCGGGGCCACATGCTGGCCGATATTCCGGCGGTTCTGGGGTCCATTGACATTGTCTTCGGGGAGGTTGACCGATGAGCGCGCACAACGGTGCGAACGGCGCGAATGGTGCCGGCGACGGGCCCGCAACCTTCGCTTTCACGCAGGAAAACCAGGCGCGGGTGCGCGACATCATCGCCAAGTACCCGCCGGGGCGCGAGGCCAGCGCGGTGATGCCGCTCCTCGATCTCGCCCAGCGTCAGCACGGCGGCTGGCTGCCGCGCGCGGCCCTCGAGCATGTGGCGCAAGTGCTGAACATGCCGCGCATCCGGGTGCTCGAGGTCGCCACCTTCTATTCCATGTTCAAGCTGCGCCCGGTGGGCCGGCATCTGGTGCAGGTGTGCACCACGACGCCGTGCTGGCTGCGCGGTTCGGACGAGGTTCTCGGCGCATGCCGCAAGACGCTGGGCATCGACGTCGGCGAGACCACGGACGACGGCGACTTCACGCTCGAAGAGGTGGAATGCCTGGGCGCCTGCGTCAACGCACCGGTTCTGCAGGTCGACGACGCCTATTACGAAGACATGGATGCGGACTCGACCCGCGCCGTGCTCGAAGCCTTCAAGCGCGGCGAGACACCGAAGCCGGGGCCGCAGATCGACCGTCAGACCTCGTGCCCGGTGGGCGGGCCGACGACGCTCAAGGACCTGGCGGCGCGCGGACAAGCGGAGGACGCCTGATGCTCGCCGACAAGGACCGAATTTTCACCAATCTTTACGGCTTCGACGACTGGCGTCTGGCGGCGGCACGCCGGCGCGGCGACTGGGCCGAGACGGCGGCGATCATGGCCAAGGGCCAGGACTGGATCATCGACCAGATCAAGGACTCAGGCCTGCGCGGGCGCGGCGGCGCCGGTTTTCCGACCGGCCTCAAGTGGTCGTTCATGCCCAGGGAATCGGACGGACGGCCGTCGTATCTGGTCGTCAACGCGGATGAGGGCGAGCCCGGAACCTGCAAGGATCGCGATATCATACGGCACGAACCTCATAAACTGCTTGAAGGGTGCCTGCTGGCCGGATTCTCGATGCGTGCGGTCGCCGCCTACATCTACATCCGCGGCGAGTTTCACGCCGAAGCCAGGATTCTGGAAGCGGCCATCGCCGAGGCTTACGACGCCGGGCTGCTGGGGCGCAACGCCTGCGGCTCGGGCTATGATTTCGACGTCTATGTCCACCGCGGCGCCGGCGCCTACATCTGCGGCGAGGAAACGGCGCTGATCGAAAGCCTCGAGGGGAAAAAGGGCCAGCCGCGCCTCAAGCCGCCGTTCCCGGCCAATGTCGGCGTCTGGGGCAGCCCGACGACGGTCAACAATGTCGAATCGATCGCCGTGGCGCCCGAAATCCTGAAGCGCGGCGCGGGCTGGTTCGCCGGGCTCGGCCGGCCGAACAATACGGGGACCAAGATCTTCTGCATTTCCGGCCATGTCGAGCGCCCGTGCAATGTCGAAGAGGAAATGGGCGTGCCGCTCAAAGAGCTGATCGAGCGCCACGCCGGCGGCGTGCGCGGCGGCTGGGACAACTTGCTCGCCGTCATTCCCGGCGGCTCGTCGGTGCCGGTGATCCCCAAGGATATCTGCGACACGGTTCTGATGGACTTCGATTCGCTCAAGGAGGTCAAATCCGGCCTCGGCACGGCGGCGGTGATCGTCATGGACAAGTCCACCGACATCGTTCGCGCCATCGCCCGGCTGTCCAGGTTCTACAAGCATGAAAGCTGCGGCCAGTGCACGCCGTGTCGCGAGGGAACCGGGTGGATGTGGCGGGTGATGGAACGCCTGGTCGAGGGCCGCGCCGATGTGTCCGAGATCGACATGCTGCTCGACGTCAGCCACGAGATCGAGGGCCATACGATCTGTGCCCTGGGCGATGCAGCCGCCTGGCCGGTACAGGGCCTGATTCGCCATTTCCGCCCCGAGCTGGAACGGCGCATCGCGGAATATGCGGCCCGCACACACGCCGCTGCATGAGGGGAGGAGATTATGGGGATGGGACTTTGGCAATTCATAATGCTCGCATTCTGGGCCGTCGTTATCCTGGTTCCGGTTGCTCAGATCCTGGATCGCACGGGTTTTTCGAAATGGTTGGCGGTGATCGCGATTATTCCTTTGGTCAACCTGATCGGTCTTTGGGCGTTTGCATTCATGCGTTGGCCGGCCGACGACTCGCTCGCGGCGGCGGATTAATGCGTCTGTGATGCAGACCTAACTCTGGTGAACGGGAACTGAACCGACATGCCGACACTCACCATAGACGGGCGCGAGATCACGGTTGAACCGGGCACGACGGTGATGCAGGCCTGCGAGCAGTTGGGGATCGAGATCCCGCGCTTCTGCTATCACGAGCGCCTGTCCATCGCCGGCAACTGCCGCATGTGTCTGGTGGAGATGGAGAAATCGCCCAAGCCGATTGCCTCGTGCGCGATGCCGGCGGGCGATGGCATGGTCATCCACACCAATACGCCGGAGGTCCGCAAGGCGCGCCAGGGGGTGCTCGAGTTTCTGCTGATCAACCATCCGCTCGATTGCCCGATCTGCGATCAGGGCGGCGAGTGCGATCTTCAGGATCAGGTCATGGCCTATGGCTCCGGCAGCGGCCGCTTTCACGAAAACAAGCGCGCCGTGCCGGACAAGGACATGGGGCCGCTGATCAAGACGGTGATGACCCGGTGCATTCACTGCATGCGCTGTGTCCGCTTCCTCACCGAGGTCGCCGGTGTCGAGGAACTGGGCGCCATCGGGCGCGGCGAGAACACCGAGATCACGACCTATCTGGAACAGGCGCTGACCTCGGAGCTTTCGGGGAACATCATCGATCTGTGCCCGGTCGGTGCGCTGACCTCGCGGCCCTATGCGTTCACCGCCCGGTCGTGGGAGCTGCGCCATACCGAAAGCGTCGACGTTCACGATGCGGTCGGCAGCAACATCCGGGTGGATTCGCGCGGGCGCGCGGTAATGCGCATCCTGCCGCGCCTGCATGAGGACGTGAACCAGGAATGGATATCCGACAAGACCCGTTTTGCCTATGACGGCCTGACCCGGGCCCGGCTCGACCGGCCCTATGTGCGTCGCAACGGCCAGTGGGTGGAAGTGGACTGGCCGGAGGCGCTGGAAACGGTCGCCGAGAAGCTGGCCTTGTTCGGCGGCATGCGCAGCGCTGCGATTGCCGGCGATCTGGCCGATACGGAAGCGATGTTCGCGCTGCGCGAGCTGTTCCGGCAGCTGCGCTCGCCCAACCTCGACTGCCGCCAGGACGGCGCGGCGCTGGATGCAAATGTGCGGGCGAGCTATCTGTTCAACACCACGATTGCCGGCATCGATCGGGCCGATGCCTGCCTGATCATCGGCTCCGATCCGCGTCTCGAGGCGCCGATCATCAACGCCCGCCTGCGCGAGCGCTGGCGCGCCGGCAATTTTCCGGTCGGCGTGATCGGGCCGCAGCCCGACCTCACCTATCCGGCCGAACACATCGGCGCCGGACCGCAAAGCCTGATCGACGTGCTCGAAGGCCGCCATTCCTTCGCCCAGGTTCTGGAGCAGGCGGAGCGGCCGATGCTGATCCTCGGGCAAGGCGCGCTGGCGCGAGAGGACGGCGCCGCGGTGCTCGATCTTGCCCGGCGTCTGGCCGAGACATACGGCCTGGTGAGCGACGACTGGAACGGGTTCAACGTGCTGCACACGGCCGCCGCCCGGGTCGCCGGGCTGGACATGGGCTTCGTGCCGGGCGAGGACGGGCGTGATGTTGCCGGCATCCTTGATGCCGCCGGGCGCGGCGAGATCGGTTTCGTCTATCTTCTGGGTGCGGATGAAATCGACATGGCGCCCCTGAAGAACACCTTCGTCGTTTACCAGGGCAGCCACGGCGACGCCGGCGTTGAACATGCCGACGTCATCCTGCCGGGGGCGGCGTACACCGAAAAGACCGCGCTGTGGGTGAACACCGAGGGCCGGGTACAGGAGGGCCTGCGGGCCGTCGATCCGCCGGGCGAGGCGCGCGAGGACTGGAAGATCATCCGGGCGCTTTCCGAGGTCATGGGCCAGACGCTGCCCTTCGATAGCCGCGACGAGCTGCGCCAGGCGCTGATTGCCGCGCACCCCGGGTTTGAGCGGCTGGACGAGGTGGTGCCCGCGACCTGGCGGACCTTCGGCCAGGCGGGTACCGTCTCCGACGAGCCGTTTGCGCCGGCGGTGCGGGACTTCTATGGCACCAATCCGATCGCCCGGGCCTCCGAGACCATGGCCGAATGCCGGGCGCTCAGGGATGCAGGCGAGGAGGCGACGGGCACCGATGGCTGACTTCTGGTCCACATATGGCTTGCCGGGCATCATCATGCTCGCCCAGATTCTGGCGATTGTCGTGCCGCTGCTGATCTCGATCGCCTTTGTCGTCTATTTCGACCGCAAGATCTGGGCGGCCGTGCACCTGCGGCGCGGGCCCAATGTCGTCGGCCCCTTTGGCCTGATGCAGTCGTTCGCCGACGGCATGAAGCTGTTGTTCAAGGAAACCGTGATCCCGGCCGGCGCGAACAAGGGGGTGTTTCTGCTTGCACCCGTCATCACATTTACGCTGGCGCTGATTGCCTGGGCGGTGATCCCGTTTGGCGAAGGCCTGGTGGTGGCCGACCTGAACGTCGGCATCCTCTATCTGTTCGCGGTCTCGTCGCTGGGCGTATACGGGATCATCATGGCCGGCTGGGCGAGCAATTCGAAATACGCCTTTCTGGGTGCGCTGCGCTCGGCGGCGCAGATGGTCTCCTACGAGGTCTCGATCGGCTTTGTCATCGTCACCGTGCTGCTGGCGACCGGGTCGCTGCGCCTCACCGATATCGTGCTGGCCCAGAAAACCGTATGGTTCGCGATCCCGCTGTTTCCGATGTTCGTGATTTTCGTGGTCTCGGCACTGGCCGAGACCAATCGTCCGCCGTTCGATCTGCCCGAGGCCGAGGCCGAGCTGGTGGCCGGTTATCAGGTGGAATATTCGTCGATGGCGTTTGCGCTGTTCTGGCTCGGCGAATATTCGAACGTGCTGTTGATGTGCGCGATGATCTCGATCCTGTTCCTCGGTGGCTGGCTGCCGCCGGCGGACTGGCCGATATTCACCTGGATTCCGGGGCCGATCTGGTTGCTGATCAAGATGGCGGCGATGTTCTTCGTGTTTTCCTGGGTGAAAGCCACGGTGCCGCGGTACCGTTACGACCAGCTCATGCGCCTCGGCTGGAAAGTGTTTCTGCCGTTCTCGTTGTTGTGGGTGGCGCTGACCGCAGGCGTCTTGGTCGCCTTCGGCTGGGTGCCGGCGTGAGCGGGCCGAGGAGGAAACAATGAGCGTTCTCGATCGCGCGGTGCGGACCTGGCTGCTGACCGACTTCGTCGTCGCGATGTGGCTGACCCTGCGCTATTTCTTCCGGCCCAAGCTGACCATCAACTATCCCTATGAAAAGGGGGCGTTGAGCCCGCGGTTCCGGGGCGAGCACGCGCTCAGGCGCTATCCCAACGGCGAGGAACGCTGCATCGCCTGCAAGCTGTGCGAGGCGATCTGCCCGGCCCAGGCGATCACCATCGAGGCCGAGCCGCGCGCCGACGGCAGCCGGCGCACCACGCGCTACGATATCGACATGACCAAATGCATCTATTGCGGCTTCTGTCAGGAGGCCTGCCCGGTGG
>CAZZKF010000095.1:0-7530 GCA_964654995.1 uncultured Alphaproteobacteria bacterium
CGCGAGGGCGGCCGCACGGTGGGCGCCGGCGTCGTCACCAAAATCATCGAGTAGACACGGGATGCGGACGGAATTATCGCGCGGGCGCGCCCGCTCCGGTGACAGGTGGGAATTGCAAGCCTAGGAGTGTAGCTCAACTGGCAGAGCACCGGTCTCCAAAACCGGGGGTTGGGGGTTCGAGTCCCTCCACTCCTGCCACTATGGAACCGGATTTTTCAGGACAATCAAGGCATGGCCAAGACCAGCCCAGGTGAATTTCTCAGACAGGTGCGCCAGGAGACCTCCAAGGTCACCTGGCCGAGCCGCAAGGAAACCGTGGTGACCACGGTGATGGTGTTCATCATGGTGCTGCTGGCGGCGCTGTTTTTTCTTGCGGTTGACGAGGTGCTTTCGTTCTTCGTCAAGGCGCTTCTGGATTTCGGAGCCCGCTAGGTGATGGCGAAGCGCTGGTACATCATTCACGCCTATTCGGGCTTCGAGAAGAAGGTCGCCCAGGCGATTCTCGAGCAGGCCCAGGCCCAGGGCATGGCCGATCTGTTCGAAGAGGTGCTGGTGCCGACCGAAGAGGTGGTCGAGATGCGCCGCGGCCAGCGGGTCAGCTCGGAGCGCAAGTTCTTTCCCGGCTATGTGCTGGCGAAGATGGAAATGACCGATGATTCCTATCACCTGGTCAAGAACATCCCCAAGGTGACCGGCTTTCTCGGCTCCGGCAACCGGCCGATGCCGATCCGCGACGAAGAGGCGGAGCGCATCCTTCATCAGGTGAAGGAAGGTGTCGAGCGGCCCAAGCCGATGGTTACCTTCGAGGTTGGCGAGCAGGTGCGCGTCTGCGACGGGCCATTCACCTCGTTCAACGGACTGGTCGAGGAGGTCGACGAGGAACGCTCGCGGCTCAAGATTTCGGTCTCCATTTTCGGCCGGGCGACGCCGGTGGAACTGGAGTACAGCCAGGTCGAGAAACTTTGACCCGGCAGATGCACGCGCGGAAGGCCAGCCAGGGCCGGACCGCGCACCCTTGGCCCCGATGGGGTACCAGGCCGATTGACGGCAGAAAGGGACGAACATGGCGAAGAAAATAGACGGCTACATCAAGCTGGAAGTGCCGGCCGGACAGGCCAATCCGTCGCCGCCGGTGGGCCCGGCCCTGGGCCAGCGCGGCGTCAACATCATGGAGTTCTGCAAGGCGTTCAACGCAGCGACCCAGAATCTCGAGGCCGGGATTCCGATCCCGACGGTGATCACGGTGTTTGCCGACAAGAGCTTCACCTTTGTCACCAAGTCGCCGCCGGCATCGTTCTTCCTGAAACGCGCGGTGCGGCGCGACAAGGGCGCAAGTGAGCCGGGGCGTGAAATCATCGGTTATGTCACCCGCAACGACATCAAGAAGATCGCCGAGGAAAAGATGAAGGACCTCAATGCCAACGATCTCGAAGGGGCGATGCGGATGATCGAAGGCTCGGCCCGGTCCATGGGCATCGAAGTGCGGGGCTAGGGCGATGGCACGGACAGGAAAACGGTTGCGCGAAGTGCGCGCGCAGATCTCCCGGGACGCGGCCTATCCGCTCCCGGAAGCGGTCAAGCTGGTCAAGCAGGCGGCCACCGCCAAGTTCGATGAAACCATCGAGGTGGCGTTCAACCTGGGTGTCGATCCGCGCCATGCCGATCAGATGGTTCGGGGCACGGTGACGCTGCCGCACGGCACGGGGAAGACGGTGCGCGTCGCGGTGTTCGCCAAGGGTGACAAGGCCGAAGAAGCGAAGGCGGCGGGTGCCGATATCGTCGGCGCCGAGGATCTGGCCGAGGCGGTGCAGAAAGGCGAGATCAATTTCGATCGCTGCATCGCCACGCCCGACATGATGCCGATCGTCGGCCGACTGGGCAAGATTCTCGGGCCTCGCGGGCTGATGCCGAATCCCAAGCTGGGGACGGTGACGCAGGATGTCGCGACCGCGGTGAAGAATGCCAAGGGCGGCCAGGTGCAGTTCCGGGTGGAACGCGCCGGCATCGTTCATGCCGGTGTCGGCAAGGCGAGCTTTCCGGAGAGTGCGATCGAGGAGAACGTGCGCGCATTCGCTGATGCGATCATGCGCGAAAAGCCGAGCGGCGCCAAGGGCACCTATGTCAAGCGCGTGGCCCTGAGCTCGACCATGGGGCCGGGCGTCAAGGTCGATGTTGGCAGCCTGATCGGAGGATAGAGCGTCAGGAGAAGATTGACGGCCGGGCCTTGAATGACAGGTCTCGGCCAAGGGGTCGCCGGGAGACCGGCGATGGGCCTGGAAAATCCCGATTGTACATGCCGGCCTGGCGGTCGGCGAGGCGGGTTTTTCCGGGCAACCTGTCCAAGACTGCAGGTGTCGGCTGATGGCGGGGGAACTCGCAGGGTCGGCTTAAAGGGACGTAACGGTCCGGCCTGCATGAGACGGGGGCAAGGGCCGTCCGGACCCGCGTGAAGCGGTAAAGGGCGAAACGAAACCCTGGGACAGGCGAGACGGGCTTGGCCGCGCTGGCGCGGCCGGGTTCAGCGTTGAGGTGGCGGCAATGGGCATGGGGCCCGCAAGTCGCCGCAGCGAACGGAGTGGAGAAGTGAACCGAGCCCAGAAAGCGGAGCTGGTTGCCGATCTCAAGAAGGTGTTCTCCAGCACCACGGCGGTGGTGGTCGTGCATAACAACGGCCTCAATGTGGCCGAAGCCACCGACCTGCGCCGGAGAATGCGCGAGGCCGGCGCTGCCTTTCGCGTAACCAAGAACCGGCTCACGCGTCTCGCTCTCGACGGTACCAAATGCAGCCCAATCGCCGACCTGTTCACCGGGCCCACCGCGATCGCCTTTTCCGACGATCCGGTGGCGGCCGCCAAGGTGGTGGTGTCGTATGCCAAGGAAAACGGCAAGCTCGAAGTCCTTGGCGGCATCATGGGGGAGACGCGGCTCGATGAACGGGAGGTCAAGGAATTGGCCGCCCTGCCGTCGCTCGATGAACTTCGGGCCCGGCTGATCGGCATGCTGACGACCCCGGCGACGCGGATTGCCGGCGTGTTGCAGGCCCCGGCGGGGCAATTGGCGCGCGTCTTTGGTGCCTATGGCGAGCAAGGCGCTTGAGCCACGATGAACAGATGATCCCAGGAGAAATGAGAAATGGCTGATCTGGAAAAACTTGTTGATGAGCTGTCGGGCCTGACCGTCCTCGAGGCGGCCGAGCTGTCGAAGATGCTCGAAGAGAAATGGGGCGTCTCGGCGGCCGCACCGGTGGCGGTGGCGGCGGCTGGCGCGCCGGCCGCCGGCGATGGCGCCGAAGCGGAAGAAAAGGACGAATTCACGGTGGTTCTGGCCTCGTTCGGCGAGAAGAAGATCAACGTGATCAAGGAAGTCCGCGCGATCACCGGGCTCGGGCTCAAGGAGGCCAAGGATCTGGTGGAAAGCGCGCCGAAGGAAATCAAGGAAGGCGTCTCCAAGGACGAGGCGGAGGAAATCAAGAAAAAGCTTGAGGAAGCTGGAGCAACGGTTGAGCTCAAATAGCTCTCGTCAGGTGATTTTCACAGTCGGGGTGCGGCGGTCCGCCGCTCGCCCCGGCGGAAATTGCGGGCGCGGCTGGCCGGGACAGAGGGGTCCCGGCCGGCAGTGCCTTTTTGCGCGCGGGCCGGCCGGCCATTCGGCCGCCCAGGGTGGAGCGAGGATCGAGCATGGCTAATTCCTTCACGGGTCGTAAACGGGTTCGCAAATTTTTCGGCAACATCCGGGAAGTTGCCGAAATGCCCAACCTCATCGAGGTTCAGAAGAACTCCTATGACCAGTTCCTGCAGCAGAACGTTCCGGCCGAGGAACGGGCCGATCAGGGCCTGCAGGGGGTGTTCAAGTCGGTGTTTCCGATTTCCGACTTTTCGGAAACCGCGTCGCTCGAATTCATCAAGTACGAATTCGAGGAACCCAAATACGATGTCGAGGAATGCCAGCAGCGCGGCATGACCTATGCGGCACCTCTGAAGGTGACGCTGCGGCTCATCGTCTTCGAGGTCGATCCCGATACCCAGGCGAAATCGGTGCTCGATATCAAGGAGCAGGACGTCTACATGGGCGACATGCCGCTGATGACGACCAACGGCACCTTCGTGGTCAACGGCACCGAGCGCGTCATCGTCAGCCAGATGCATCGCTCGCCGGGCGTGTTTTTCGATCACGACAAGGGCAAGACCCATTCGTCCGGCAAGTTCCTGTTTGCGGCCCGCGTCATTCCCTACCGCGGCTCCTGGCTCGATTTCGAATTCGACGGCAAGGACCTGGTCTACGTGCGCATCGACCGGCGCCGCAAGCTGCCGGTGACCACGCTGCTCTACAGTCTCGGCATGTCGAGCGAGGAAATCCTCGCCTATTTCTACGACTTCGTTGAATACACCCGCACCAAGAAGGGCTGGCGCCGCCCCTATCATGCAGGCCGCATGCGCGGCGTACGCCTGGCCTTCGACCTGGTCAATGCCAAGACCGGCAAGGTGGTGGCCAAGGAGGGCGAGAAACTGACGCCCCGCAAGGCCCGCAAGTTCGAGGAAGACGGTCTTGAGGAACTGCTGGTGCCCAAGGAGGATCTGATCGGGCGCTATGTCGCGGTCGACATCATCGACGAGTCCACCGGCGAGATCTTCGTCGAGGCCGGCGATGAGCTGACCGAGGACCTGGTGAACAAGCTGGATGAGGCCAAGATCGACACGATCCCCACCCTCGACATCGATCACGTCACGGTCGGCGCCTACATCCGCAACACCATGATGGCCGACAAGGTGAATAACTACGAGCAGGGCCTGGTCGAGATCTACCGGGTCATGCGGCCCGGCGAGCCACCCACCGAGGAAACCGCCAACGCCTTGTTCCACAGCCTGTTTTTCGATCCCGAACGCTATGACCTGTCGCCCGTCGGGCGGGTCAAGCTGAACATGCGTCTGGGCCTGGATGTCGATGATTCGGTGCGCGTCCTGCGCAAGGACGACATCCTGGCGGTGATCAAGACCCTGGTTGAGCTCAAGGACGGGCGCGGCGAGATCGACGATATCGACCATCTCGGCAACCGCCGGGTGCGCTCGGTCGGCGAGCTGATGGAGAACCAGTACCGGGTCGGCCTGCTGCGCATGGAACGCGCCATTCGCGAGCGCATGAGCTCGGTCGAGATCGACACGGTGATGCCGCACGATCTGATCAATGCCAAGCCGGCGGCGGCCGCGGTGCGTGAATTTTTCGGCTCGTCGCAGCTCTCGCAGTTCATGGACCAGACCAATCCGCTGAGCGAGATCACCCACAAGCGGCGCCTCTCGGCGCTCGGCCCGGGCGGTCTGACCCGCGAGCGCGCCGGCTTCGAGGTCCGCGACGTGCACCCCACGCATTACGGGCGCATCTGCCCGATCGAGACCCCGGAAGGGCCGAACATCGGGCTGATCAACAGCCTCGCCACCTATGCCCGGGTCAACAAGTACGGCTTTATCGAATCCCCCTACCGGCGGGTGAAGAACGGCAAGGTGACCGACGAGGTGATTTATCTGTCGGCCATGGAGGAGGGCAAATACACCATCGCCCAGGCCGACGCCCGGCTGGACAAGGACGGCCGCTTCCTCGACGATCTGATCAGCTGCCGGCGGAGCATCGAGCGGATCATGACCAAGCCGGAGAACGTCGATTTCATGGACGTCTCGCCCAAGCAGCTTGTGTCGGTGGCCGCCGCGCTTATTCCGTTCCTGGAAAACGACGACGCCAACCGGGCGCTGATGGGCTCCAACATGCAACGCCAGGCGGTGCCGCTGATCCGCACCCAGGCGCCGATCGTCGGCACCGGCATGGAAGACGTGGTGGCCCGTGATTCCGGTGTCGTCATCATCGCCCGGCGCGACGGCGTGGTCGAGCAGGTCGATGCCACCCGCATCGTCGTGCGGACCACCGAAGACGTCGATCCCGGCACCTCGGGCGTCGACATCTACAACCTGATGAAGTTCCAGCGCTCCAACCAGTCGACCTGCATCAACCAGCGGCCGCTGGTCAAGGTCGGCGACGTGGTGGCGCGCGGCGACATCATTGGTGACGGGCCGTCGACCGACCTTGGCGAACTGGCGCTGGGCCGCAACGTGCTGGTCGCCTTCATGCCCTGGAACGGCTACAACTTCGAGGACTCGATCCTGATTTCCGAGCGTCTGGTCAGTGAGGACGAGTTTACCTCGATCCATATCGAGGAATTCGAGGTCATGGCCCGTGATACCAAGCTGGGCCCGGAAGAGATCACCCGCGACATCCCCAATGTCGGCGAGGAAGGCCTGCGCCACCTGGATGAGGCCGGGATCGTTTACATCGGCGCCGAAGTGAATCCGCGCGACATCCTGGTCGGCAAGATCACGCCCAAGGGCGAATCCCCGATGACCCCGGAAGAAAAGCTGTTGCGGGCGATTTTCGGCGAAAAGGCGTCCGACGTGCGTGACACCTCGCTGCGGCTTCCCCCGGGCGCCAACGGCACCGTCGTCGAGGTGCGGGTGTTTTCCCGTCACGGCGTCGAGAAGGACCAGCGCGCCCTGGCCATCGAGCAGCAGGAGATCGAGCATCTGTCCAAGGACAAGGACGATGAGCTGGCGATCCTCGAGCGCAACATCTACGGCCGGTTGAAGGACCTGATCCTCAATCGCAAGGTGGTCAAGGGACCGAAGGGTGTGAAAGCCGGCGCCAAGATCACCGAGGACCTGCTCTCGGGGCTCAGCCGCGGCCAGTGGTGGCAGCTTGCGGTTGCGGATGACAAGGTGATGGCCAAGATCGAGGCCCTCAATCGCCAGTATGTGGAATCCAAGGAGGCCCTGCAGAAGCGCTTCGAGGCCAAGGTCGAAAAGCTCCAGCGCGGCGACGAGCTGCCGCCCGGGGTGATGAAGATGGTCAAGGTTTTCGTCGCCGTCAAACGCAAGCTCCAGCCCGGCGACAAGATGGCCGGGCGTCACGGCAACAAGGGCGTGATTTCGCGCATTGCTCCGGTCGAGGACATGCCGCATCTCGAAGACGGCACGCCGGTGGATATCGTGCTCAACCCGTTGGGCGTGCCGTCGCGCATGAACGTCGGGCAGATCCTCGAGACCCATCTGGGCTGGGCGGCGGCCGGTTTGGGCCGTCAGATTGGTGAGCTTGTCGATGCCGTCAAGATGAACGGCAGCACGCCCAAGGCCCTGCGCGACAAGCTCAAGGAGATCTATGGCGCTGACCAGTTCAACGACGCCATCAAGCCCCTGGATGACGATCAGTTGATCGAGCTTTCGGGCAACCTGCGCAGCGGCGTGCCGGTGGCCACGCCGGTGTTCGACGGTGCCAAGGAGCCCGATATTGTCGACATGCTGACCCGCGCCGGGCTCGATTCCAGCGGCCAGGTGACGCTGATCGACGGGCGCACCGGCGAGCGGTTCGACAGGCCGGTCACTGTCGGCTATATCTACATGTTGAAGCTCCACCATCTGGTTGACGACAAGATTCACGCGCGCTCGATCGGCCCCTACAGCCTGGTCACCCAGCAGCCGCTGGGCGGCAAGGCGC
>CAZZKF010000096.1:0-3328 GCA_964654995.1 uncultured Alphaproteobacteria bacterium
GGCGCCGGACCTTAGATCGCCAGAATACCGGCTGGAAAATCAGGTCGGGCACATTTTGCGCCGCGTCTCGCAACGGGCGCGCAAGAACATGCTGGACCGCATCGCCGAGCTGGGACTGACGCCGATGCAGACCGCGGCAATGATGGCACTGTTCGAGAACGGCCAGACCTCACAGAACAAATTGGGCCGTCTGATTGGCATGGAGCCCAGCAATGTTCCCGGCCTGGTGCATCGACTGCGCAAGAAGGGAATGCTGGAACTGGGGCGCGATCCCGACAGCCCCCGCCGGTATGTTCTCAAGCTCACGCCGGAAGGCATGGCGATCGTCAAGAAGGCCATTCCCCGCAGCTACGCTGCCAACCAGAAAACCCTGTCGCCGCTCACGGCGGAGGAAAAAAGAACATTGCTGCGTATTCTCAACAAACTCATGTGACCAAACGGCGAAGCGGCGAACCGCGCTCAGGTGCCGCCGCACGAACATGGAGCGTGATCTGATCGAGCGACGCCCGAGCCGTCAGCCGACCGAGATTTTCAGCAGCGTCTCGGCATTGCCCTGGTAGATGCGCCGGCGGGCCTCGTCCGAAATGTCGAGGCCGTCGATCACCCGAATGGTTTCGCGGATGTACATCGGCCCCTGTTCCGGGTCGAACGGCGCATCGGACGCAAAGACCACATGATCGGGCCCGAAGAAGTCGAGCCCGCAGCGCGTC
Organism: uncultured Alphaproteobacteria bacterium; assembly: GCA_964654995.1. Classification (GTDB taxonomy): domain Bacteria; phylum Pseudomonadota; class Alphaproteobacteria; order CAZZKF01; family CAZZKF01; genus CAZZKF01. The sequence goes on from CAZZKF010000096.1 coordinate 711, forward strand.
GCCGAATCGGAGCCGAACACCGCGGTATCGGCATAGAACATCCTGAAATAGTCGAGCGGGCGTTTTTCGAGCTGCCTCAGGATCACCGAATAGTCCTCGTCCGAGGTGCGCGACCCCAGCTGGTCCCAGCCGGGGCCGACCCGGCCTTCGAAAAAGGGCACCATGCCGCCCATGTGATGGGTGATGATCTTGAGGTTCGGCAATCGGTCGAAAATGCCGGAAAAAACGAGCCGCGCCATGAACACGCTGGTCTCATAGGGCCAGCCGAAGGTCCACCAGATCTCATACTTCGATTTCGCCTCGCCGGGATAATCGGCAAAGGTCGCCGGGCGATCCGGGTGCACCCAGACCGGCAGGTCGTAGGCGGCGATTTTCTCGAAGATGGCGGCGAATTCCGGCGCATCGAGCGGCCGGCCGGCGACATTGGTGTAGATCTGGATGCCGCGCGCACCAAGCTCTCCGATCGCCCGGTCGATCTCGTCGAGCGTCGCCTCCACATTGTTCATCGGCAAGGTGGCGATGAACGCCGGGAAACGGTCCGGATACTTGGCGCACAAGTCCGCCATGCCGTCGTTTCCGGCCCGCGCCAGTTCCGGCGAGGCGTCGGGATCGGCCAGCGTTTCGGGCGCCGGCGCCGCGGTTGACAGCACCTGGCAGTAGTCATCGAACCGGTCCATCACCCGGAAGCGGACATCGAGGTCCATCAGCATCGGGATGTTGCGCACCCGCTTGCCGAGATCGCGGTGATCGGGGGCCAGCTCCATCATCTTCCTGAAATAGGGCTCGGGAAAGATGTGGTTGTAGAGGTCGATCTTGATCACCGCTCGGGTCTCCTTTTCGGTGGCGCGTCCCGGTCGCTCCCGGGGTCAGCGCCGCAAGCTGGCCGACGAGCCGCCCATCGAGGTCGAGACGACCTGGACGTTCAGGAGCGCCTGGCGGCCTTCGTCCTCGATCACGCGCACGGCGCGCTCGAGCGCCGCCGGCAGCTCGCCCGGGTCCTCGACGCGCTCGCCATAGCCGCCGCAGGCGGCGACGATGTCCTCGAAGGCCGGTGACGGCTCGAGCCGGGTGAGCGGCATTTCGGGGGCGCCGGCGGCGTCCAGCCCCGGATAAAGGGCCAGCGTCGAATATTTGACCGCTGCCCACATGGCGTTGTTGAACACGATGGTGAGGATCGGCAGCCTGCAGGCCGCCGCCACCTGAAAGCAGGCCACCGGATTGGCGAATATGCACGAGCCGTCGCCGACGGTGGCGATGACCCGGCGCTCGGGCGCCGCCAGCTTGGCGCCCAGCGCCGCCGGCAGGGCCCAGCCGAGGCCGCCGGCAGTGCCGACCGCGAAGTAGCTGCCCGGGTGCCTGAGGGGCAGCGCCGCCCGGATGGCGCCCAGCTCGTTGACCAGGATGGTGTTGTCATCGAGCAGCCGGCCGAGGCAATGGCTGGCCCAGAGAGCGGTGATCTCGTTCTCGGGGCGCCGGCTGACGATCCTTGCCACCGCCTGGCGTTCGGCCGCGGTCCGCTCCGCGATCCGGTCGCGGCGTACGGCCAGGCGCGCCTCGGCATCCGGCAGGCGCGCGTCCAGCTGATCGTAAAGCGCGGTGAGCGCCGGCCGTACAGCGGCCGCAATCGCCACATCGGCCGGGAAGCTGCGCATCGGATAATCGCTGAACAGCGGGTCGGGGCCGACCTGGATGACCGCGCAGTCGGGCGCCGGCGCCATCTTGTCGGGCAGCCAGGGCACCACCGCATCGAGAACCAGAATCGCGTCTGCCTCTTTGAGCCAGGGCGCCGGGTCGAAGCCGGCATGCATCGGATGATCGAAGGGAAGCGAGAGGTAATTGGCCCAGTATTCGACCACCGGGATGGCGAAGCGTTCGGCCAGACGGGCGAGCAGCGGCACCGCCGCCGGGTCGCGCCCGGCCCGCCCGGTGATGATCAGCGGTGCTTGTGCTTCGGCGAGAATGTCGGCGGCGCGGGCCAGCGCGGCCCTATCCAGGCCGACCTCGGGCCGGGCGGTGATGGCTGGCGAGGCGCCTGCCTGCGGCGCGGCAGGCGCCGCCAGAACCTCGCGCGGCAGGCTCAGGTACACCGGCCCGCGCGGCTCGGTGAGCGCGATCGAAAGCGCCCGGTCGACCACCTGATCGGCCTGCGCCGGGCTGCGCAGCTCATAGTCCCATTTGACCACCTCGCGCAGCATCGCCGCCTGGTCGCGCATTTCCTGGCCCCAGTGGATGGTCGCATTGCGCGCCCCGAAGACGCCGTCTTCATGGATCGGCGTGCGCCCGGCCATCAGGAAAACGGGCACGTTTTCGCGCCAGGCATCGAGCAGCGGGCACAAGGCATTGGCGGTCCCGACGTTGACGTGAACCATCACCGCCTGGGCCCGGCCGGAAACCATGTAATGGCCATGCGCCATGGCCACCGCGGCATTCTCATGCGGCACGGTGACGAGTGCCGGCAGCCTGACATTCGAGCCCGCGGCGCGCGCATAGGCCTCGATCACCGGCGGGAAATCGGTGCCGGCGTTGGCAAAGATGTAATCGACCCCGTGCGCCGTCAGCCGCGCCAGACAGGCCTCGGCGACGGTTTCAAAAGACTCACCTTGCTGCTTCAAATCCGC
>CAZZKF010000096.1:3428-5773 GCA_964654995.1 uncultured Alphaproteobacteria bacterium
CCAGACAGGCCTCGGCGACGGTTTCAAAAGACTCACCTTGCTGCTTCAAATCCGCTGTCTCCTCCCATGCATGCCTCGTGAACCGGCCACCCTGCCTGGACTGGCGCCTTTCCGGACGGTCACTGCAGACCACGCCTCCGGCCGGCCCGGCCATGTTATACCATCGCCGGCCGACATGCCCTGGCGACACCATGTTTTTTCAGCCAGTCCGCCGCGCCGAACACCGCAGCATGGTAGCCCCAACGTCCCTTGGTTGTTATTATAACAATACTAAGGGGCGATTGCCTGTCAACCCGTCCGCGGTGGCGAGCCGCCCCATGACCGCAGCTATTTCAGCGTTCTCGCCCTGCCGGGACTGGAGGCCGAATGATCGCTCGCGCCTCCCGGACGGGCGGCCAGCAGCGACATGGTTGGTCGATATACGCGAACTTGCTAGACTGGCCGTGGCCATCCGGGCACGACACCACGAGAAATGCGGGGGATACGAATCACCGGCACCGGTGGCCTGCCAAGAACCAAACGACCGGGCGGGAAGCCCGGCGGACCAATTCAGTTGGAGGACTCACATGAACTTTCTTGAAAAATACGATCCCTATTTGAATCTTCTCGGGCGGCTGCTGCTGGGCGGCATTTTCCTGCTCTCGGGGCTTAACAAGATTGGCGGCTACGCCGGCACGCAGGGCTATATGGAGGCTGCCGGTGTCCCCGGCGCCCTGTTGCCGCTGGTGATCCTGACCGAGGCGCTCGGCGGATTGGCAGTCATCGTCGGCTATCAGACACGTCTCGCCGCCCTTGCGCTCGCCGGCTTCTCCCTGCTGGCGGCCTTCATTTTCCACTTCCAGCCCGACAACCAGATGCAGATGATCAATTTCATGAAAAATCTGGGTCTTGCGGGGGCTTTTCTGATCCTGGTGCGGGCCGGCGCCGGGCCGCTCAGCCTGGAGGCCAGGAAGGCATAGGCTTCGGGGCGCCTGCGTGCCCCGCGTGCGATAAGGAAGGCGGCGGCCGCGGGCCGGCGCCTTCCCGCCTTGGGGCGGCGCTGATACGGCCATGATTGCACAGGCAAAAAGGAAGGCCCCGATGAGCGAGGATCTGGGACCCAACGCCGGCCTGATCGGCCGCAAGGGATCACGCGATGATCTGGCCACGCCGGCGATCCTGCTGGACTTGGATGTGTTCGAGCGCAATATGCAGACGCTCGCCCGGCTCTGTGCGGAGGCCGGCCTTGCGCTCCGTCCCCATGGCAAGACCCACAAGTGCTCGAAAATTGCCGCCTTGCAGGTGGAGAACGGTGCCTGCGGCATCTGCTGCGCCACCGTGCACGAGGCCGAAGCCATGGTCCGGGCCGGCATTCCCGGCGTCCTGATCACCTCGCCGGTGATCGGCGAGATCAAGATCGCCCGGCTGCTCGCGCTGGCGCGCACTGCCCCGGACCTGATGGTGGTGGTCGATCACCCGGCCAATGCCCGGGACCTCGATGCGGCTGCCGGCGCGGCCGGCGTGGGGCTGTCGGTTCTGGTCGATGTCGATATCGGCATGGCGCGCACCGGCGTTGCCAGTGCCGAGGACGCGGTGGCGCTGGCCGGCCAGGTCGCGGCGGCGGCCAACCTCAGCTATTGCGGCATTCAGGCCTATTCCGGCCGGGTGCAGCATATCGAAGCGTTTGACGAGCGCGCTGCCACCTACGGTGCGCAGCTCGCCCGGCTGGAGGCGGTGCGCCGGGCGCTTGTCGAGGCCGGGCTTCCCCCCGCCATCGTCTCGGGCGGCGGCACCGGCACCTTCGCCATCGATCGCGCCCGCAAGCTGTTCACCGAGCATCAGGCCGGCTCCTACATCTTCATGGATGTCGAATACAATCAGGTGGAGCTGTTCCCCGATGGCGAGCGCCCGTTTGCCACCGGCCTGTTCGTGCTGACCACGGTGGTCAGCGCCAATGCCGCCGGGTTCGTGACCGTCGATGGCGGCTACAAATGTTTCGCCACCGACGGGCCGGAACCACAAATCTGGTCCGGCGCCCCGGATGGCGCCGTCTACAAATACTTCGGCGACGAGCACGGGCGCATCGTCTTTGCGCACCCCGACGACCGCCTCGAGGTCGGCGCCAAGGTGGCACTGGTCACCCCGCATTGCGACCCGACCATCAACCTGCATGATTATTACCATTGCCTGCGCGGCCAGACCCTGGCCGATATCTGGCCGATCGATGCCCGCGGGGCGCTGTAGGCCGGCGCCGCGCCACGCCGGCCTCACAGCCAGGGCTGCATCCAGCCCAGACTGTCTTCGGTGCGCCCGCAAGGGCGGTATTCGGCCCCCAGCCAGCCGTCGTAGCCCATCTCCTCGATGGC
>CAZZKF010000096.1:5873-7402 GCA_964654995.1 uncultured Alphaproteobacteria bacterium
CGCAAGGGCGGTATTCGGCCCCCAGCCAGCCGTCGTAGCCCATCTCCTCGATGGCCGCGAAGACGTTCGCGAAATTGATCTCGCCGGTGCCCGGTTCATGGCGGCCGGGCGTATCGGCAAACTGGATATGGGCGATCCGCTCGCAATGGCGCGCCAGCGTCGGGATCAGATCGCCTTCCATGATCTGCATGTGATAGAGGTCGTGCTCCAACCCCAGATTGGGGTGATCGGCGGCCTCGATGGCGGCGACCGCCTCGTCGGTGCGCGTCAGGAAATAGCCTGGCCGGTCGCGGGTGTTTACCGCCTCGACGGTGACCCGGACGCCGATCTCGGCCATCACCTCGGCGGCCAGGCGGAGATTCCGGGCCAGCGTCTCGAAACAGCGTTCGCGAGGCATATCGGCCGGCGGCCAGCCGGCAAGCACATTGATGTTGCGGGGCGCCAGCACCTGCGCGTAGCGCCGTCCTTCTTCAACGGCGGCGGCGAAGTCGGCCTCGCGCCCGGGCATCGCGGCGAGGCCCGGGCCACCCCGGGTCATGTCGCCGACCGGCAGATTGAAGACGACGAATTCAATGCCGGCCGCCTCGCGCGCCGCGGCAATGTCCTCGACCGGCATGTCATAGGGAAACTGCATCTCGACGGCATCGAAGCCGGCGGCGCGCGCCGCCGCGAAGCGCTCCGGAAAGGGGCGCTCGCAAAACAGCATCGAGATATTGGCGGAAAAACGAAGCATCTTGGTTCCCCCGGTTGCGAAGATGTTGTTATGGCTGTCATTATCTATCATCAAAACGCCGGGGGGCCTCGCAAAAACCGGGGCCGAGTTCGCGGGCAAGACACGGGGAACAGGCGCATGCACCACGCCCTTGAACAGGCGATCGCCGACCACCGCGCCGGGCGGCTTGTCGAGGCCGAGCGGAAATACCGCCAGGCGCTGGGTGCGGCGCCCGACAGTCTCGAGACGCTCTATCACTACGGCTATCTGCTGCGCCACATGGGGCGGACCAAACAGGCCCGTGATCTGTTCCGCCGGGCACTCCGCATCGCCCCCGACGAGGCCGTCTTTCACGCCGCCCTGGGCGAGACCGACAAGGCACTCGGCAAGCCGGAGCGTGCCATCAGGAGCTTCGAGAAGGCGCTGGCCCGCAACCCGCAGGATGTCGCCTCATGGATCAATCTCGGCCTCTGCCATCAGGAGCGCGGGCGCCTTGCGGAGGCCTGCCGGGCGTTGCGCCGGGCGGTGGACGTGCGCCCCGATTTCTCGCCGGCGCTGGTCAATCTCGGCATTGCGCTGCATCTGTCGGGCGAGAAGCAGGGCGATCGCGCCCTTGTCGATCAAGCCATCGGCTGTTTTGCCCGCGCCATCGAGGTCAACCCGAATGATGCCGGCGCCCATGCCAATCTCGGCGTCGCCTGTCTGCGCCAGCACCGTTTTGACGAAGCGGTCCAGGCCTGTGCCCGGGCGCTGGAACTGGCCCCCGATCTGTTGATGGCGCAGAACGCGCTGGCCCACGCGCTGGCCTATCTCGGGC
>CAZZKF010000097.1:0-7390 GCA_964654995.1 uncultured Alphaproteobacteria bacterium
ATCATCGGCGGCGGGCTGGCCGGTGCGGAAGCCGCCTGGCAGGCGGCCAGGGCCGGGGTGCCGGTGATCCTGCATGAAATGCGCCCGGTGCGCGGAACCCCGGCCCATGCCAGCGGCGATCTCGCCGAACTGGTCTGCTCCAATTCCCTGCGCTCGGACGATGCCGAAAACAATGCGGTGGGCCTGTTGCACGAGGAGATGCGCCGGGCCGGCTCGCTGATCCTGGCGGCCGCCGACGCCCACCGGGTGCCGGCCGGCGGCGCGCTCGCCGTCGATCGCGAGGGCTTTGCCCGGGCAGTGACGGAAGCGATTGAAGAGGCACCTTCGATCACCTTGGTGCGCGAGGAAATCACTGACCTGCCGCCCGCGGACTGGGGTCCGACGATCATCGCCACCGGCCCGCTCACCTCCGAGTCCCTGGGCGAAGCGATCGCCACGCTGACCGGCGAAGAGGCACTGGCCTTTTTCGATGCCATCGCCCCCATCGTCTACAGGGACTCGATCGATTTTTCGGTCGCCTGGATGGGCTCGCGCTACGATCGCGGCGACGGCGCCGATTATGTCAACTGCCCGATGACGCGGGATCAGTATCTGACCTTCGTCGGCGAACTGCTGCAGGCCGAAACCGTGCCGTTTCACGACTGGGAGAAGGACACCCCCTATTTCGAGGGCTGCCTGCCGATCGAGGTGATGGCGGCGCGCGGGCCCGAGACCCTCGCCTTCGGGCCGATGAAGCCGGTTGGCCTCATCGATCCGCGCAGCGGCACGCGGCCCTATGCGGTGGTGCAGTTGCGCCAGGACAATGCGCTCGGCACGCTTTACAACATGGTCGGCTTCCAGACCAAGCTCAGGCACGCCGAGCAGGTGCGTCTGTTTCGCACCATTCCGGGGCTGGAGAACGCCCGCTTCGCCCGCCTCGGCGGGCTGCATCGCAACACCTTCCTGAACAGCCCGCGGCTGCTGGATGCGACATTGCGGCTCAAGGTGCGCCCAAACCTGCGTTTTGCCGGCCAGATCACCGGCGTCGAGGGCTATGTCGAATCGGCCGCCATCGGCCTTCTGGCGGGGCGCTTCGCGGCCGCTGAAGCACGGGGCGAGCCCCCTGCCCCGCCGCCGCCGACCACTGCGCTGGGTGCCCTGCTAGCCCATATCGCCGGCGGCGCGGACGCCAGCACCTTTCAGCCGATGAACATCAACTTCGGCCTGTTTCCGCCGCTGGAGGGCCGCTTTCGCAAGCGCCAGCGCCGCCAGGCGATGGCGGCCCGGGCACTCGCCGATCTCGACGCCTGGCTCGGCAGCCGACCGGTCGCGGCCGAATAGCAGCCATCGCTCAGAAGCGGCCCTGGGCGCGCCGGGCCAGAACCTTGATCCGGCGGACCAGGGCGGCACGCTCGTAATTGGCCGCAAACGGATCGAAGCGGGCGCGCCGCAGAGTACGCAAATAGCTGCCCGCCAAAGACCCCAGCAGCAAGGCCGGCAGCAGCGTGCGCGGCGGCGGATCGAGGCGCGCCCGGGCGAGCGCCAGATGGGCCCGCGCCAGCCCGACGATCTCCGTAACCACACCGGCCAGCGCGGCTCTGTGCGCGGCGTGCGATAGCTCGGAAGGTGGAATTCCGGCCGCACGCAGAAGGTCGGCCGGCAACAGGCTGCACCCACGCGACGCCTTCGCGGGCAGCCCGCGCAACAAGCCCGCAAGCCCCCAGCCGATGCCGACATGACGGGCGGCGCGCGCCTGTCGGGCATCGGCGCCCAGCACCGTAGCCGCCAGCGCCGCAAGCGCGCCTGAGGTGCCCCCGACATAGTGCAGCAGGGCCTCGTTGTCCGCCGGCGGCGACTCGTCGAGGTCGAGCGCCCGGGCGGCGATCATGTCCTCGAGCATATCGCGCGCCAGCTCGGTCCGCGTCCGTGCCCGGGCCAGCGCCGCCAGCACCGGATGCTCGGGCGGATGGCCGTTGTACAGGCCGGCCAGCGCCTCGCGCCACCAGGCCAGACGGATGCTGCCCAGCGCCGGTTCCGAGACCAGCTCGGGCACCCGCGCCAGCTCGCTGTGAAAGGCATGGAGGGCGAGGAGATCGCTTCGCGCCGGCTCCGGCGCCAGCGCGGCGGTCATGAAAACCTCTGAATCGCGGGCCCGGACCAGACCGGCGCAATAGGCCCGGGCCTGGCCCTCTTCGGCCATCTCGTTGCCGGAAGCAGATGCCGATCCGGCGGCCCTGGATGCATTTTTGCCTATTCCGAGCATTGTGGTATGGTTTGGGCCGACAGGCGAACAATCAAGACCTAATTTTCCGGTTTCAGACAGGGGGAGACAATCAAATGAAAAACCCGCTTGAGTCTTTGTCGTCGACGATCGTCCTCGGCCTGATCCTGACGGTCGTCATGGTCTGGCTCGTCAACGCCATCGGCAGTTAACAGGAAGGGGGCAGCTTACAATGGAATGGGATCATACATATTACGCCTTCTTCATCCGCTGGCTTCACGTCGCCAGTGGCATCATGTGGATCGGCCTATTGTGGTACTTCAATTTCGTGCAGATCCCCAACATGGGGAACATCCCGGATGACCAGAAGCCGGCAATCAGCAAGGTGATCGCGCCGGCGGCGCTGTTCTGGTTCCGCTGGGCAGCCATGGCGACCATCATCTTCGGCCTGTGGCTGGCCTCGCTCAACGGTTATGTCGAGGACGCGCTGCAGCTCGGCCTGACCAGCGGCAACGCCAAATCCGCGGCCATCGGCTTCGGCATGTGGCTGGGGCTGATCATGTGGTTCAACGTCTGGTTCATCATCTGGCCCAACCAGAAAAAGGCCTTGGGACTGGTCGAAGCCGACCCGGATGCCAAGGCCAAGGCCGGGCGCACCGCGATGCTGTTTTCGCGCACCAACACGATGCTGTCGATCCCCATGCTCTACGCCATGGTGTCCGCACAGAATATCTACTGAGCGTTCGAAAACGGGTCTTGATTTTCGGAAAGGGCCGTTGCCGGTGGCGACGGCCCTTTTCTGTTGCCGAGCCTGCCTCAGACCGCAATCAGGGCGGCGGCGACCGCCCGGTCTTCGAGGGCAAGGACGTTGTACGTCCGGCATGCCGCCCCGGTATCCATGGGCTCGACCCGAATGCCAAGCTCGGCCAGCATGCGCCGCACCGGCTCCGGCACCGGCGCCAGCCGCGACCCGCAGCCGAGCAGCAGAAGCTCGACCGCCACGCCGCGGCCTTCAACGGCGGCGAGACCTTGCGGCGAAATATCCTCGGCCCGTGCCGTCTCCCAGGCGACCACGCCGTCGGCGAAGACCAGAACCGAGCCGTTATAGCGCCGGCCGGCGATCCGAAAGCCGCCGTTACCGTAACCGTCGATCAACGGCACGCCCGAGGATCGTTCACGTTCCAGCTTCATGACCGGTTCGCCGTCGGATCGCTACGCGCCGGCTCCTGCCCGGGCCACCTCGGGCCGTACACCAAGGTGCAACAGCAAGGGCGCGGCGATAAAAATCGATGAATAGGTGCCGACAAAAATACCCCAGATCATGGCGGCAGTGAAGCCGCGCAGCACCTCGCCACCGAACAGGAACAGGGCAAACAGGGCCAGCAGCGTGGTGAACGAGGTCATGGTGGTGCGCGACAGCGTCTCGTTGATCGACCGGTCGAGCAGCTCCGGCAACGGCATCTTCTTGTATTTGCGCAGGTTCTCGCGCACCCGGTCATAGACCACCACGGTATCGTTGAGCGAATAGCCGACGATGGTGAGAATGGCGGCGATGATCGAGAGGTTGAATTCCAGCTTGGTGGACGAGAACAGGCCGATGGTCAATGTCACGTCATGCACCAGCGCCAGCACCGCGCCAACCCCGAACTGCCATTCGAACCGGAACCAGATGTAGATCAGCACGGCAGTGACAGCCAGGACGATCGCCATGATCCCCTTCCAGATCAGTTCGCCCGACACCTTGGGGCCGACAACCTCGACCCGACGATAGCTGATGCCCTCGCCGATTTCCTTGTTGAGCGCCTGCTTGACGCGGGCGACGGCGGCCTCCTGGGCCTCGGCATCGCCGGGCTGGCGCTCGATCCGGATCAGCACGTCGTCCTCGGCGCCGAAGGTCTGGATCGCCACATCGCCAAGATCGAGACGGTCCAGCGTTTTCCGCATCAGCGCCAGATCGGCGGTGCCGGGGGTGCGCACCTCCATCAGGATACCGCCGCGAAAATCGATCCCGAAATTGAGCCCGTGAACGAAAAACAGGATCACCGACAGCACCATCAACGTACCGGACAGCGCATAGGTAATCCGGCGCCGCTCCATGAAGCCGATCTTGGTACCTGACCGGATCAGTTTGACCTGAAACATCTATCCCCTCCTGGCGTCAGATCGGCAGAACCTTGGGCCGGGTGCGGCGCAGCCAGGCAACCAGGATCAGGCGGGTGACGGTCACCGCCGTAAACACCGAGGTGACAATGCCGATCGCCAGCGTCACGGCAAAGCCCTTGACCGGACCCGAGCCGACCTGGAACAGGATCAACGCGGCAATCAGCGTCGTGATGTTGGCATCCAGAATGGTGCCATAGGCACGGCTGTAGCCGGCATCGAGGGCGGCGATCGGCGTCTTGCCGGTTCGCACCTCCTCGCGTATTCGCTCGAACACCAGAACATTCGCGTCCACCGCCATGCCGATGGTGAGCACAATGCCGGCAATGCCGGGCAGCGTCAGCGTCGCCTGCAGGGTCGACAGCGCCCCGGCAATCAGCGCCATGTTGATGAACAGGGCGAGGTCGGCGGCGATCCCGAACAGCCCGTAGGCCATGACGATGAATACCACCACCGCCAGGAAGCCGACGGTGGCGGCGAATTCGCCGGCGCGGATCGAATCCGCCCCGAGGTCGGGCCCGACGGTGCGTTCCTCGAGGATCTTCAACGGCGCCGGCAGGGCGCCGGCCCGCAGCAGCAGGGCGAGATCACTGGCGGACTGAACCGTAAAGCTGCCCGAAATGATGCCGCTGCCGCCCAAGATCGGCTCGCGGATCACCGGCGCGGTGATCACCTTGCCGTCGAGGACCACCGCGAACGGCCGGCCGACGTTTTCGCGGGTGACATCGGCGAACCGCTTGGCGCCGACCGAATCGAAGCGGAAGCTGACCACCGGCTGGCCATCCTGGAAGGTCGGCTGGGCATCGACCAGCATGTCGCCGGACAGGATCACGCGCTTGCGCACGACATATTGGGTCGCGCCGCCATCGCGTTCGTCCCCCGGCAGCAGCATCGAGCCCGGCGGCAGGCGTCCACGCGCCGCATCGGCCGGATTGGTTATGGTATCGACCATGTGAAAGGTCAGTTTTGCGGTCTTGCCGAGGATCGCCTTGATGCGATCGGGATCGTCGACACCGGGAAGCTGGACGATGATCCGGTCCTCGCCCTGGCGCTGAATGGTCGGCTCGCGGGTGCCCATCTCGTCGATGCGGTTGCGGACGATTTCGATCGACTGCTGGACGGCATTGGAGCGGCGCTCGGCAATCTCGGCCTCGGTCAGACGGATCTCGATGCGATTGTCGTCGACCTTGTCGACCTCGATGTCGGCGCCGCCAGGTGAGAGCAGCGTCGGCACGCGCTGGACCGCCAGGCCGCGCAGCTTTTCCAGCGCCGCCGGCATGTCCTCGGGCTTGCGGATGGTCACCGTCACCGCATCGTTTTTCACACCCAGGCCGGTGTAGCCGATGCGCGCCTTGCGCAGGGTCGTGCGCACCTGATCGACCATGTTCTCAAGACGCTCGGCAATCACCGCCTCGACATCGACTTCGAGCAGCAGGTGCGAGCCGCCCTGAAGATCAAGCCCGAGGTTGATCTGCTTGGCCGGCAGCCAGCTCGGCAGCCTGGCGATCTGCTCCTTGCTCAGCAGATTGGGCAGGGCGGTGATGATCCCGGCCAGACAGACCGCGATGATCAGAATGACCTTCCACCTTGGGAAATACAGCATGCCCGGTGCCCCCGAATCCTGCGCGCCGCGCCGTCAGTCGGTCTTGGAGGACGAAGTCTGGGCGGGCGGGGTCTGGGCCGGCTCGGATTTGGTCCGAACGTCGGCGATCGTGGATTTGAGGATGCGCACCTTGACGCCCTCGGCAATCTCGATCAGGGCCTCGTTGTCATCGATCACGCGCGCCACCTTGCCGATGATGCCGCCGCCGGTGACCACGGTGTCGCCGCGGCGCACGGCCGCGACCATGTCGCGATGCTGCTTGGCACGCTTCTGCTGCGGCCGGATCAGCAGGAAATAGAACACCAGAAAAATCAGGATGAGCGGCAGAAACTGCGCCAGGGCAGATCCGCCGGCGGCCGGCGCCGTTTGCGCGAAGGCGGGAGAAATCAGCATCGTGAACCCCTGTGATCTTGGCCAAGGTTTTGCCGGACTATAACGGCAGGCGGGGCATTTGCAAACGCCGGAATGCGCCGGGCCGCCGGTGCCGCGGGGACTGGTCATCGGCGCCGTGCATTGTTACATTCGCCGCGGCCAGGCGCCCGCCAGCGACCGGAGATGAACATGGACCGCGATGACCGCCGCGATGAGATCGAAACCGCCCTGGCGCGGATCGCCGAGGCGTTGGAGCGGATCAGCCCGAAACCGGCGCAGGCCGGCGATTTGAACGGTGCCGATGCCTTCGTCTGGCAGGCGGACGAAAATGCGTTGCATCCGGTTGCCGAGGTCAGCCGCATCGCCCTCGATCTGCTCAAGGGCGTCGATCGGGCGCGCGATACCCTGCTGGAGAACACCCGGCGTTTCGCCCGCGGCCTGCCGGCCAACAACGCCCTGTTGTGGGGGGCACGCGGCATGGGCAAGTCATCGCTGATCAAGGCGGTGCACGCCGCCGTCAACGATCGGGCCGCGGCCGATGGTTACGCGCCCCTGGCCCTGATCGAGGTGCACCGGGAAGACACGGCGTCGCTGCCGCGTCTTCTGGCCTGTCTGCGCGCCGCCAGCCGCCGGATCATCCTGTTCTGCGACGATCTCTCGTTCGAGCAGGAGGACGCCGGCTACAAGTCCTTAAAGGCGCTTCTTGAGGGCGGCATCGAGGGCCGGCCGCCCAATGTCCTGTTCTATGCCACCTCGAACCGGCGCCATCTGATGCCGCGCGACATGATGGAAAACGAGCGCTCGACGGCGATCACGCCCTCGGAAGCGGTCGAGGAAAAGGTCTCACTGTCCGACCGCTTCGGCCTGTGGCTGGGCTTTCATGCCTGCAGCCAGGCCCAGTATCTCGACATGATCGACGGCTATGCCGCCCATTACGGGCTGGAGCTGGCGCCTGAGACCCTGCACGCCCGGGCGCTCGAGTGGGCGATGACCCGCGGCGCGCGCTCGGGCCGGGTCGCCTGGCAGTTCATCCAGGACCTGGCCGGCGAGCTGGG
>CAZZKF010000098.1:0-7283 GCA_964654995.1 uncultured Alphaproteobacteria bacterium
GCCCGGCGTTGACCCTTGCACGCCCTTCGGGGCATAACTGCCGGGCGGGGGAGATGTCGGGCCGGGGCTGGCCAGCAGCAGAAGGATGCGGGCATGGAACGGGAATCGATGGAATTTGACGTGGTCATCGTCGGCGCCGGGCCGGCCGGGCTGAGCGCGGCGATTCGCCTCAAGCAGCTTAGCACCGAACAGGATCGCGACATCAGCGTCTGCGTGCTGGAAAAAGGCTCGGAAGTCGGCGCCCATATCCTGTCCGGCGCGGTGATCGATCCGATCGCCTTGAACGAGCTGATTCCCGACTGGCAGGACAAGGGCGCGCCGCTCAACACCCCGGTGACGAGCAACAAGCACTGGGTGATGAGCGAGTCCAAGGCGTTTTCGATTCCGCATCTGCTGCTGCCGCCGCTGATGAGCAACAAGGGCGCCTATGTCATCAGCCTCGGCAATCTGTGCCGCTGGCTGGGCGAGCAGGCGGAGAGCCTCGGCGTCGAGGTCTATCCCGGCTTTGCGGTGGCCGAGGTGCTCTATGACGAGAGCGGCGCGGTCAAGGGTGTGGCCACCGGCGACATGGGCGTGGCCCGCGACGGCAGCCACAAGCCGACCTATCAGCCGGGGATCGAACTGCACGCCAAATACACCTTTTTTGCCGAAGGCTGCCGCGGCTCGCTGTCGCAGCAGTTGATGGACCGCTTTCGCTTGCGCGACGGCGTCGAGCCCCAGACCTATGGCCTCGGCATCAAGGAGCTGTGGGAGGTGGCGCCGGAGAAACACCAGCCCGGTCTGGTGATCCATACCCAGGGCTGGCCGCTGGACGGCAAGACGGCGGGCGGCGGCTTCATCTATCACTTCGAGGACCGGCAGGTGGCGATCGGTTTCGTCGTCGCGCTGGATTACGAGAACCCCTATCTGTCGCCGTTTCATGAAATGCAGCGGTTCAAGCTGCATCCCGCAATTCGCGACATGCTGGAGGGCGGGCGGCGCATCTGCTATGGCGCCCGGGCGATCAACGAGGGCGGTTTGCAGTCGGTCCCCAAGCTCACTTTTCCCGGCGGTGCGCTGATCGGCTGTTCGGCCGGCTTCGTCAACGTGCCGCGGATCAAGGGATCGCACAACGCCATGAAGACCGGCATGATGGCGGCCGAAGCCGCCTTTGCCGCACTCGGCGAGAATCGCGGCCGCGACGAGCTGACGGCTTATGCGGACGCCTTTCCCAAGTCCTGGGTCTACAAGGACCTTCACAAGGTGCGCAATGCGCGCCCGGCACTCAAGTGGGGAACCTTCCTGGGCTCGGCGTACTCGGGCATCGACATGTGGCTCAACTCGCTGGGGCTGGGCTTCCTCGTTCCCTGGACGCTGGGCCACCATGAGGATCACAAGTCCCTGCGCCCGGCCAGCGAATGCACGCCGATCGACTACCCCAAGCCGGACGGCAAGATCACCTTCGACCGGCTGTCTTCAGTCTATCTCTCCAATACCAATCACGAAGAGGACCAGCCGGTGCATCTGGTTCTGCGCGAGCCAAGGGTGGCGATCGATGTCAACCTGAAGCTCTATGATGCGCCCGAGCAGCGCTATTGCCCGGCCGGGGTTTACGAGATTGTCGAGGACCAGGCGGGCGCCGGCCCGCGGCTTCAGATCAACGCCCAGAACTGCGTCCACTGCAAGACCTGCGATATTAAAGATCCCACCCAGAACATCACCTGGGTGGTGCCGGAAGGCGGTGGCGGGCCGAATTATCCAAATATGTAATACGAATAAATCTGCAGTATTAGTTGAAATTCGGGAGTAAAACGTTTAGACCTTGGTCACTCACCGGGGGATGCCTCGCAATACGTTCGCCGTACTTGGGGGGCATTTGAAAAAAAATCTGAAAATCGGAATTCTTGACCTTGCCGCGCGCGCACCTTCGCGCAAGATGTTTTCGCGGATCATGAAGGCCAATCTTTCCAGCATCATGCCGCAGATCGTAGGCGTCTGGTGCGAACAGGCCGGCCACGAGGTCCACTTCGTCTGTTATACCGGCGCCGAAAACCTGCTCGACGAGTTGCCCAGTGACATCGATGTCCTGTTCATCGGTGCCTTCACGCGCTCGGCGCAGCTCGCCTATGCGATCAGCAACATGTACCGGATGCGGCGCACGATCACCGTGCTGGGCGGGCCTCACGCCCGCTGCTACCCCGAGGATTCGCAGAAATATTTCGATTATGTGCTGGGATTCACCGACCAGAAGCTGATCGAGGCGCTGCTCCAGGATTGCAGTCAGCAGCGCCCGTTCGGGGTGTATCTGTCGGCCGCCAGACAGCCCGAATATCTGCCGGGTGTGCGCGAGCGCTGGAAATTTGCCGCCGCGACGCTGGCGAAGGCACCCACGCGGCTTAAATTCGTGCCCATGGTCGGCAGTCTGGGCTGTCCGTACAGTTGCAGCTTCTGCATCGATTCGACAATTCCCTATCAGCCGCTCGGGTATGATCAGATCCGCGAGGACCTGATCTTTCTGCGCAAGGCGATGCGGCGCCCGATGGTCGGCTGGCACGATCCCAATTTCGGCGTCCGCTTTGACGAATATCTCTCGGTCATCGAGGAAGCCGCACCCGGCGGCAGCGTGCCGTTCATTGCGGAAAGCAGCCTGTCGCTGCTGTCGGAAAAAAATGTCAAGCGGCTGGGCGAAGCCGGCTGCGTGGCGACGCTGCCGGGGATCGAATCCTGGTTCGGCATGGGCAACAAGTCGGGCACCGGCCGCCATCAGGGCGCCGACAAGGTTCGCCAGGTCTCGGATCACGTGAACATGATTCTGCGCCACATTCCCTATGTGCAGACCAACTTTGTTCTCGGGCTCGATGACAGCGCCGGCGCCGAGCCGTTCGAGCTGACCAAGAAATTCATCGATCTGACACCGGGCGCGTTTCCGGCCTACTCCCTCCTCTCGGCGTTTGGCGAGGCGGCGCCCCTGAATGTCGAGCTGCAGCGCGATGGCCGTGTCCTCGGCTTTCCGTTCTTCTTTCTCGACAACAACAAGGCGATGAATGTGCGCCCCAAGAATTACGAATGGCCGGAGTTCTACGATTATCTGATCGACCTGATGAAACACTCGTTTTCGGTGAAAACGGTTGCCCGGCGTTTCATGGCCACCAAACGGCCGCTGGCGAAGATCATGAATGTCGTGCGTGCCGCCTCCTCGGAAGGCTATTTCCGGCTCCAGTATCACAAGAACTTGCGCCAGCGCATGGACAGCGACCGCGATGTGCGAAACTATCTCGAGCAGGAAACCGACATCATTCCCGACTTCTATGTCGACAAGATCATGGACAGCCTCGGGGCGTGCGCCGACTTCCTGCCCGAGGGCGCGATCACCCATGACCAGAACGCCTATCTGCACAAGACCGAGCAGCAAGTAATGGCCAAGGCGCCGGCCGCCTGACTCTCCTCGAATCGAAATGACATTTGCCTTGGTGCCCCTTCGGGTGGCATTAAGATGATGGCAAGGTGCGGCAAGCCAGGATAGCGATTCGTCATGAGGCTGACCGACAGACATTTCCGTGTGGCATCGTTCAACCGTCGGGGCCGTCACCCGGTCCGCGCGGTCATCGTCGCGCTTGCGGCGACGGTCTGGCTTGGCGCCTGCGCGCAGCCCGCGAAGCAGGCTGGCGGGACGCTGGCGAAGTCGCGCACGGCGTCCCCGTTCGGGGACTACCTCGCCGGCCGCTATGCCCGCTCCCAGAACGATCTGTCGGCGGCGGCCAAGTATTATTTGCGGGCGCTCGACGAAGATCCCAACAACGCCAGTCTGCTGCGGCGCAGCTTTGCCCTGGCCGTCCAGGACGGACAGTTCGATCGGGCGGTGCCGCTGGCCCGGCGGATGGCGCAGACCAAGCCGGCGAACAGCATCGCCAGCCTGCTCCTGGTGCTCGACGACCTGAAGCGCGAGCGCTTCAAGCGTGCGCTGGCCCGCCTCGATGAGTCCCCGAGCTCGGGATTCAATGCGCTTCTGGGGCCGGTTCTCCGGGCCTGGATAGACGCCGGGCAACGCCGTTTCGATGCGGCGCTGGACGAGTTGGCGGCGCTGGACAAGGAGGAATCCTTCCATCCCTTCCGGGATTTTCATCAGGCCCTGATCGCCGATCTTGCCGGACGCGGCGAAGAAGCCGAAGCCGCCTATCGTGCGGCGACGATCAGCAGCCGCGGCTCAATCCATGTGCTGATCAATTTCGGCCGTTTTCTGGAGCGCGCCGGCCGTGCGGACGAGGCCCGGAAACTGTACCGCGACTATCTCGAGAAATACCCGCAGAACCCGCTGGTCATGGCGGAGGTCTCGCGGCTTGACGGCGGCCTGGCGCCGACACGTCTGGTCAACGGGCCGGCCGAGGGCGTTGCCGAGGCGCTTTACGGGACGGCCCAGGCGCTGGCCCAGGAAAATGCCTGGCCGGCGGCCACCATCTACCTGCGGATCGCCACCTTTCTCAAGCCGGACTTCGCGGACGCCTATTATCTGCTCGGCAACATCAAGGGCAATCTCGGCGAGTATGAAAGCGCGCTCACCGAATTCCGGCGCATCCCGGAGACGGCCGCGATCGCGCGCAATACCAAGCTGCAGATCGCCCTGGTGCTCAACCGGCTCGACCGCCCGGACGAGGCTCTGGCGCTTCTTGAGACCCTGATCGCCAAACGCCCCGACGACGTGCAGGCGCTGACCACGATGGCCGACGTGCTGCGCGAGCGCGAACGCTTCGCCGAGGCCAGCGATTATTACACCCGGGCGCTCAACGCCGTCGGTGAGGTCTCGGCCCGCCACTGGCTGCTCTATTACGCCCGCGGCATCACCTATGAGCGGACCAAGAACTGGGACAAGGCGGAAAAGGACTTTCTGAAAGCCCTGGAGCTCAGCCCCGAGCAGCCCCTGGTGCTCAACTATCTGGGCTATTCCTGGGTGGAAATGGGCCGCAATGTAAAGCGTGCCCGCGAAATGATCGAACGCGCCGTGGCGCTGCGTCCCAACGACGGCTACATCGTCGACTCGCTCGGCTGGGCGCTCTATCGGCTGGGCGAATTCGATGCCGCGGTAACGACACTTGAGCGCGCCGTCGTGCTGCGCCCCGAGGACCCGACGATCAACGACCATCTCGGCGATGCCTACTGGCAGGTGGGGCGCCGGCTCGAAGCCCGCTTCCAGTGGCGCCATGCTCTCGCCCTGGGTCCCGAGGAAGAGGCGATCGCGGCGATCGAGGCGAAGCTGCGCTCCGGCCCGGTGACCGCGGAAAACGGGGAGCGTTGACCCGCGTGAGCATGGAATCTGCGGCTCCAACCGCCGCCGGCCTTGCCTGTGACGCCCCGGCGAAGATCAATCTTTATCTGCATGTGACCGGCCGGCGCGCTGATGGCTACCACGTGCTCGACAGTCTGTTCGTGTTCAGCCGCTTCGGCGACCGTGTCGAGGTAAGCGAAAGCACTGGATTCGGTCTTCAGGTCGACGGTCCGTTCGCCGATCAGGTTCCGGCCGGGGACGACAATCTGGTGCTGCGCGCGGCCCGGGCGATGGCGGATCGATTCGGCCTTGACGGGGCTGCCATCCACTTAACCAAGAACCTGCCGGTGGCGGCCGGTCTGGGGGGCGGATCGGCCGACGCCGCCGCCACCTTGCGCGGGCTGGCCCGATTGGCCGGGCTCGACCCGCTTGGCGAACCGGTGCTGGCGCTGGCCAGGGCACTGGGCGCCGATGTTCCCGCCTGTCTGGTGGGCGGCGCCCTGCAGGTCTCGGGCATCGGCGATCAGTTGCGCGCCATAGGCGGGTTGCCGGCGCTGCCACTGATCCTGGTCAATCCCGGCATCGCACTATCGACGGCCGCGGTGTTCAGCGCCCTGGCGGACGGCGGCGCGGCGTTTTCGGAGCCGGCGCCGCTGGATACGGCAGATGAAGATGTCGGCAGCCTCACCGCCCTGGCCACGGCGCTGGGCGCCCGGCGCAACGATCTGGAGGTGCCGGCGCTGACGCTGGCCCCGGAAATCGGCACCGTGCTCACCGCCCTGCGGCGGCTAGAGGGTTGCCTTCTGGCCCGCATGTCGGGCAGCGGCGCCACCTGTTTCGCGCTGTGCGAAAGCCGGGATGCGGCCGGGCAGGGCGCGCAATGGATAAAGGAACATCATCCGGACTGGTGGGTCATGGCTACAACCGGCGGGATCACGTGAGGCTGTGAACCGGACGGCATTCAGAACCGGGCGAACCGTCATTGTCGCTGTCATCTTCATGGGCGTTCTGGCGGCCTGTGCCGGCGGGCCACACGAGGATGATTCCGCCGATCTGGTTCGGACCTGGGCCCGGGCCCGCGTCGTGCTGCCCGGCGATGGCAGTGGCGGGCGGGTGCTGCGCATGGACAGCCCGGTGCTCGATCGCCAACTGGCCCGGTTCCGGGCTGCCGGCCGCCGGTTGCCGGTGCTGCTTTACCTGCATGGGTGCACCGGCCTGCGCCAGGGCAGCTTTGCCTTCATGCGGGCAATGGCCGCGGCCGGCTTTGCGGTGATTGCACCGGACAGCATGGCCCGGCGGTTTCGGCCCTGGCAGTGCGATCCCAAGGCCAAGCGCGGCGGCTTTCACCTTTATGTCTATGAATTTCGTCTGGCCGAGATCGCCTATGCGCTCGAGCGCCTCGAGGGCCTCGACTGGGTTGATCGCCGGCGCCTCTACCTGATGGGGGTGAGCGAAGGCGGTGTCGCCGCGGCGCTCTACCGGGGAAGCGAATTCCGGGCCCGGGTGATCGCCCAGTGGACCTGCCACGGGGGTCCGCTGGTACGCGGACTGCTGGCACCGGCGGACGAGCCGGTGCTGGCCGTCGTGCGCGATCGTGATCCCTGGTACGATTCGAATCACACGCAGGCGCAGGGCGGCGACTGCGGTGTCTTTTTCGGGGATCGACCGGGGTCGCGATCAGTGGTTCTGGAGACCGGGAGCAAGCATGATGTCCTCGCGGATCCGGCGGTCCGGCGCATGATCATCAGCTTTCTTCAGGGCAGGCCCCGCAAATCGAATTGAGGCCTCCGAGCCAGCCCTTGCGAGGCCACTTGGAGAACTGCCATGAGCACCTGCGATTTGCGGCTAGGCCTTAGGAAAGGCTTAACGAATCGCCATTATGGTTTTTCCGCCAATATCAGGACGCGGTTGAATGAGCCGAACTGCCAGGGTGGACGCGAATATTGTTGATTTGGTCTTGGCGTGATTCACGTCTCGCATTATAGTGGCGGCGGCGGGTTTGGTTGAAAGGCAGAGAACGATGAAAGGTTTGAGAAAACTTACA
>CAZZKF010000099.1:0-6786 GCA_964654995.1 uncultured Alphaproteobacteria bacterium
GAGTGATGCCGTATTTTCCGGCGCCTTGGAAATACCAGTGACAGGGGAAGGGCTGGGACAGCGTTGCCGCCTGACCGGCGTCGGTGCCGACAGTTTCGACGCCGATCCCAATGATACCGGTGTCCTCCGCCAGCCAGCGGGCGCAATCCGGCTCGACGCCAGGCCAGTGGTTATCGTTCATGAAAGCTTCCGGATCGGCCCGCCGGTCCGCCCAGCCTGTTCGATAGAGCAGCCAGGCAGCCTCTGGCAGATCGCCGTGCTCGGTGCACCAGTCCTCCACATGAGCACGGGTCAGCAGGAAATCCGCATCCGCCGCAGCCTCGGTCGTGAAATCCAAAACAACCGCCGGGCGCACAAGCTGTTGTGGCGCAATCGAGGCAATATCCTCGCCATCCCGCCCGCTGATCCAGTGGATCGGCGCGTCGAAATGGGTGCCGGTGTGTTCCGACATGCGGATATTGTGCCAATAGACCTCGGGGCCCGCCGCGTCATAGCGGCTGATCACCTCGCGCTGGAAGGACCAGGGCTGGCCACGTTCCGCGGGCAGGTTGATGACAGAGGTCTCCTCATGCAGGGGTGCGGTTAGATCGATCACCTCGATCGCGCCCCTTGCCATCTCGGTGACGAGTTCAGCCAGCAGGGGCATAATTCGTCTCCAGGGTCTGATGATCAGGGTTGGCAGGGGCCGCGTAGACCTGCAGGTTCCAACCGGCAGCCTTTGCCGCGCCACGGGCGGACGCGTCGTAGAGCGCTTGAAGTTTGCGGGTCAGCGGGCCGGGCTTACCGGTCCCGACCACTTGGCGGTCGACGGAAATGATCGGCTGAATCTCCGAAAGAGTGCCAGCAATGAACACCTCGTCAGCGATGTATAGCTCGGTCCGGTCAATCTCGCGCTTGGTGGTCTCGATCCCCAGTTTTTCGCGGGCCAACTGGCTGACCGATTGCACGGTGATCCCTTCCAGCACGCCGCTGATGCCTGGCGGGGTGCACAACTCGCCATCGCGCACCATCATCACGCAAGACCCCGGCGCCTCGGCCAGCGTGCCGCGGTGATTGAGGAAAAACGCCGTATCGTATCCGTTGCGCGTAGCCTCATGCTGTGCGAGGCGAGAATTATGATAATTTGCGCCGGTCTTGATGCGTGGTGGCATGGCATCGTCGCTGATCCGTCGCCAACTTGAGATGCAGGCCGAGGCTCCGCTCTCGAACCGGGGCGAACGCGGCATAGGCACGGCCGTAATGTGAATGCCGGTTTCCTCGGTGTGACACATCGGGTCGAAATTCGGCCCCATATCGTAATAGGCCACGATTACGATATGGGTGTCCTCGCACACCTGATTGGCGTGCAAAAGCTCCAGCGTCGCCTCAATCAGGTCGGCATCCGAGTATGCGATCTGCATCCCGACGCATTTCATCGAGGCTCGCAGTCGGGTCAGGTGATCCTGAAGCCGGAACACATTGAGCTGCCCGGTGGCCTCGTTCCAATAGGCGCGGACGCCTTCAAAAACGTTGGCCCCCCAGAAGGCCGCCTGGCTACGGGCGTGCAGGACGCATTTGTCCCAGGGGACGATCTCGCCGTTGAACCAGCTGAATTCGGGACTGGACTGCATGAGGGTCTTCCTTGATCTGAGAGGAGTCATTCCGCTGCGGTCGCGGCGGACAGGGGGGCGTGCGTGGGATGGCGCAGGACAGGGGATGGCGGCGCATTGCACCCGTAGCCCGAGGCGATAACGAACTTGCGCCGAGCAGCGGCGTGGTCGGCCAATTCGCCCACGGCGGCGATATGTCCGTCGGGGCGGACAAGGATCCAGCCGTCACTCGTGCTCGCATAGGCCTGGGCCTGCGATGCGTCATAGAGCGCGGTGTCGATGCCCTCGGGCAGTTCGCCGATCTCCACGCCTTTGGGCAGCAGTGCCAGCACACGCACCCCGTGGCTCGAGGTTATGGTGCGCCAGCAATCGGCAAGGGTCGCCACGTCCATTGCGTTGCGGCAAAAGGCCAGCACGGTAAAGTCAGGCCCGAAGCAACGCCGCAAACGGGTTTCTCCACGCCCCCCTTCGACCGGCAGGTCAGGGGCGAAGGCACCAATCAGCGGGCCCGCATTGGGTGCGGCGATCAGCGGCGATTCGAGATAGCGGAAGGGTTCTGCCATTTTGCCGCTGTTCAACAGCTTGCGCGCGGCAGGTATGCGTTCCGAAACCCAGAGCAGGAGATCCCGCCAGGCCTTGTGCACTGCCGTCGGCGGCACCATGAAGCGGATCGTGGCCTCGGTCACGCGGAGATTTTCGCACGCCGCGCGGTAGCGTTCTTCGTGATAGCTGTCGAGCAGGTCTTCTTCGGCGCGACCCTGCAAGACCGCGGCCAGTTTCCAGGCCAGATTGTCGGCGTCCTGAATGCCACTGTTCATCCCGCGTGAGCCATAGGGCGGCAAGGCGTGGGCCGCATCGCCGGCCAGAAACACCGATCCGACCCGGAAATGTTCGGCCACGCGCTGGTTGAAGCGGTAGGTGGACAGCCAGTCGATCTTGTATTCGGCCTCGTTTCCAATCACAGAGCGGATGCGGCGATCGAGCGCGCCGGTTTCCTTTTCCATCTCGATGTCGGCCGAGGGCGGCAATTGCCAATCGATGCGCCACATGTCGTCGGGTTGGGGATGCATCACCAACTGCCGACCGCGATTGAAATGCGGATCGAAGTGGAAATGGCGTTCTTTCTTGAGCGGGAGCTTGACGTAGATGTCGGTGATCAGGAACCGGTCCTTGTGGGTGTACCCGGTCCAGCGCACGTCAATCGCCCTGCGGATCGAACTGCGGATACCGTCACAGCCCACCACGTAGCGAAAGGCCATGTCGCGTGTCCCTTCGGTGGTCTCGACCGTCAGGCAGGCCCCATCGTCGCTGTTCTGGATATGAGTGACCTTATGGCCCCAGCGCAGATCGCAGAGCGGTTCATCCGCGAGCTTTTCGAGCATGATCTGCTCGATCCGGTGTTGCGAGATATTGACGAATTCGCCGTAGCCGGGCCGCTCGGGATATTCCTTCCGCGAAATTTCGCGGTTGCGGATATACGTATGGCCGACGCGCCAGGCGATGCCTTCGCGCCCGATCTGTTCGCCGCAGCCAAACCTGTCCAGTACTTCCAGAACATCGCCTTGGATAAGGCAGGCCTTTGAGCCTTGTTTGATCTGGTGCGGTTTGCCGTCCATCAGGACCGAGCGTATTCCGAAGCTGGCCAGCCGCAGGGCCAGCGCGATGCCAACAGGGCCTGCGCCGACAATGGCAATGGGGGCGGTTTCATTCAGCATGGCAGATTTCCATGTACGATGGATTTGAAGACAGGGATGGACCGCACCGCGCTCAGGTAAGGCGTGCCTTCGGTGGCGCCGGTGCCCGGCGTGGCTTCGCCCAGCATCTTGACCGCCAAGCGAAAATGGATCTGGCGCCATTGCTGAAGTGTGTGGGCAAAAGCCTCCATGGAAAGGCCGATTTTGGCGTCGGTTTCGGGGCTGAGCCGCGCCTCTGCCCGGGCGGCCTGCAACGCGGTGTCGAGGTTGTTCTGGCCTTTGAGAATGCGAGCGTGCACCTCGGGCACCGAATGGTAGGCCAGGCTCTCGCATCGGTCCTTGTCCGGTGCCCTGCACAGGCTCTCGACCAGCTTGTAATTCCGCGACTGGATGGCAGAGGCCCCCTCCGTATAGTCGCGGAACACCTGAAAAGCCTCGCGCTGCATGGTGGCCAACACCGGAAAGAACTTTGAGGCTTCCTGATACATCCGGTTCGCATCGAGGATCAGCGGCGCCACCTGATCGGGATCGGTGTCAAAAGCGTCGATGGCGCTTTGCAGGCGCACGGCCATCCAAGCGAAATTGGTTTCGAAAGACTGGAGGATGCGCAGGAACATATACTCGTCATGCACCGTATAGACCGGCTGCATGGTCAGCATGAGCGCCTGCAATTCTGCGGGTGTCAGCAGCGCCTGCACGATGTCGCAGAATTTTTCGGCCTCGGTCTCATACTCCTTTTCGGCGTGGTTCACTGGCAGGCCCAGCCGCTCGATGGCGTAGCGCGCCGAGTTCAACCCCATGCGCACGCGCTTTTCATAGGTCGCATCGTCGGGGCGCATCTCGGGCATCAGCGCTGTGCGCCCCTTGCGGGCGTCCAGTTCAAAGCGCAGGCAATCTGCCGTCAACGCTAGAAGCTGGCGGTCGCGCTTGATGGCAATCGTGTTCGGGTCAGGCGTGGCGCCGGGGTTGGTTGGCAGTGGCCAGAGCGGCAAGGCACAGTAGCTGGGGTATTCGTAGGTCTCGTCAAACTTGTCGAGCGCCACATTGAGAAACAGTTCCAGCTTGTCGCGTTCGCCGTTCTCCGGGTCTAGCGTTTGGATTGCAGCGCGCACCGCGTCTAGCGCGACCAGGAGCGGTTTGCCGACAAAATGTTTACCGTGCTCGTGATAGGCAGCGATCACGTCGGCATAAGGAAAGGTCGATGCCTTTGGCGCAGCGCTCCACCGTTCCAGAACGGCCTCTGCCCAATCGCCCGGCGACGTGGTCTTGATCGACGCATCACAGAACGTTTCGCATGCGGCGCAGATCTGTGCCCGGTGGCGAATGGTATGATATTCGATAATTCGGTCGCAGACCGCGTCGGCGTCTTGCCGTGTGTTGTAGTAATGAAAGGACAAGCGTGCGATATCGCCCCGTGGTGAAATGCGGATTTTCGCATCGGCCAGTTGCGCCTCGAGCGCGGAGGCCTGCGGGTCGTATAGCGCTACATGTGCGCCACGCAGGGCGATTTCCGAAGGGCCGCGCTGTTTGATTCCTGCATCCGCCAAACGCCCCTGTACATGGCCGACCAAACCGGATATGTGCTTGCGCACCGCGCCCATGTCGAGGCTCAGCAAGAGGTCCAACCCGGCATTTGCGGCATAGAGCGCAGGTACGGATGGCGTGCCGGTTTCAAACCGCCGAGCGTCAGCGGCAAAATCCAGTTTCCGCGGGTCAAAGGCAAAGGGATTCTCGCGCCCAAACCAACCAGTCAATTGCGGTTCACAGTCGTCCCGGCGAGGCGCGCGTTCGTAGACGAACGCAACGCCGGGCAGGCCCAGCAGGTACTTTGATGCGCCCGCGACCAGATAATCACAATTCAACTCGTTGACATCGACGGGCTCGACGCCAAGCGCCTGATAGGCATCGACAAAGACCCGGATACCTTTTGCACGGGCGACCTCGGAGATGGCGTGCACATCCAGCCTGCGACCGTCCGAGTATGAGACCACCGGCACGGAGACGAGGCCGGTATCGGTGCCCATTGCCTCGACATAGGCGGTTTCCTCAACTGTACGGGCATAGCTGACGCGCGCGCCGCGTTCCTTCTGGGCCAGCCAGACATGCGCGATCGAAGGAAACTCGGCCATAGAGGTGACGATCTCGGGTCGGGCGTTCCAATCCATGCACGAGGCGATCTGGAAGGCTCCGACCGAGGCGTTGGGCATCACGGCAATCTGGTCAGGACGGGCACCAATCAGCCGGGCACATTTCTTGCGTGCGGCTTCGACCTGCTCTTCGAACAGGTGCCATGCGCCGGCGCCGTCCGACATGGCGTCCAGCATGGCGGCGATGGAGTGATCGAGTTGAATGGACCGCGCCCCGAGACTGCAACTGGACAGATATACTGTGTCCTGAAGGACGGGGAAATTCCGGCGGAAGGAGTCCGGGCTTATATGGGACATGTCGTTATCTCCTCGTGCAGCGCGGGTTCAAGACCGCCCAGCGGGCCGGTCAGCGTCAGGTCCGACCGGACCTGCCAGAGAGCGGGATAGAATTTGCGGGTGATCAAGCGGAACAACTGGTCCACCGGCGTGCCCTTGGTGCCCACCGCCTGGATGCCGATGGTCCGGATGGCGATGCGGAAATGCCGGATCCGCCAAAGCGCAATACGTTCGTCCCATTCGATCAGCGCTTCCGCCAGACGATAGGTGGGCGTATGCCCGCCCTCGCGATAGAGGGTCAGCAGGTCGATGTCATGCTCGGTGCAAAGTGCTTCGAAGGCGCTCCCCAACTGCCCGCTGACCCGGCTGATACCGTTCCACCCGGGGGATTCGAAACCGGACCCATTGCCAAGCTGGACGCGCACTTCTTGAAAATCGGAAGGCGTCATATGGGTGAGCATTTCAAGCTGTCCGGTGATCAACCGGACACCGGTGATAGCGCGGGATAGATAGGCGATGGCCTGTTCCACGCGGCGGTGCTCGATCTCGTGCACCGAACGATGCACTTCGAAACAGGCGTGCTTTAGCCAAAGTTCGGTCGATTGATGGACCGTCTGAAACAGGAGTTCGTCGTGATGCCCCATTTCGTCGGGGTGGCGCTGGAGGGACAAGAGTTCGTCAGTCCGCATGTATCGAGCGTAATCGGTCTTGCCCGGCCCTTCTAGAATAGGTTGTGAATAGTCCGCGGCCACTTTTTACCCTCCTTGACTTGAAAGGACTCAAAAATATTGAGCCGATCTGTTTGACAATCTTTGCTCGCTTTCAAATCGCGGCTAAAGACGATGTTATTTCAATATAATGTAAGGAACTGGCTTGCGATGTTCTTAAATCCGTCCAGACTGTTCGCATCAAGACACCACGGAGCGACGAACGGAAGCTAATCAATCGAAAGTAGAAATATGCCGCTCGAGGGCAGCGCGGTTTTGAGGCGGATTAAAGCTTTTCGAGATTAATTTGAGACATATCCTGCAGCCTTGAAATAGCTCCAGCATTCTTTCGGGTTGTAGAGGTTGCAGATTT
>CAZZKF010000100.1:0-6684 GCA_964654995.1 uncultured Alphaproteobacteria bacterium
GCGGTCCTTGTCCTCAAGGCCGGCGATCGCCAGCGTGTACCACATGTAGGCGAGCACATCATCGCGCGGCACCCCGCGGCCCTCGCCGTAGAGCGAGCCGAGATCGTGCTGGGCGATGGCCAGGCCCTGGCGGGCGGCGCGGGCGATCCACCGGGCCGCCTGTTTGTCGTCTTTCTCCAGGCCCTCGCCGCGGCTGTACATGATGCCGACCGTGTATTGGGCGAGCGGATAGCCCTGGTTCGCCGACTTGAGCGCCCAGCCGACCGCCAGATCGAGGTTCTTCGGGACCCCCTGACCCCGATAGTAGAGCAGCGCCAGATTGTATTGTGCCTTGGCCTCGCCGGCTTGCGCGCGCGCCCGCCATTCGCTGAGCGCGGTGCCATATTCGCCGCGGTCGTAAGCCGATGCCGCCCGGTCCGACTGGGCACAGGACGCCGCGACCAGCCCCAGACAGACGAGGAGCACGGGAAGGCGAGCGGTCTTGAGCCTTGAGCGGATCATCGCCGCCATTGGAGCCGATGACCGGGGAGCGGTCAAGGCCCGGTGATCCGGTGGTGCTCGCAGACACACCCACCCGCAACCGGATGGACCGAGCCATGGACCAGCAGAACTTCGAGATGTTTCAAGGTGACACCAAGGACCTTGTGGTGACCGTCAGCGATGCTGCCGGCCAGCCGGTCGACCTCACCGGCGCCAGCGTCAAATGGCGCGCCGCACCGGCCGTCGACAGCGCCGTGGCGACGATCTCCAAGGCCACCGGGTCGGGCATCGCGATCACCGATGCCGCGGCCGGCGAATTCACGGTGAGCCTGGTGCCCGCAGACACCCAGACGCTCGACGGTGAATTCTACCACGAGGCGCAGGTGACCGATGCCACGGGCGCCGTCTCGACCGTGCTGTCCGGGCGCCTCACCGTTCTTCCCGCTCTGATAGGAGACTGACCCCATGCCGTACACCAATGTCGCCAAGGATCTGATGCTGAATGCGCTGATCGGCACCAATCCGACGACGCCGATCACCCATGTCTCGCTGCACACCGCCGATCCCGGCGCCACCGGTGCCAATGAGGTGAGCGGCGGCTCGCCGGCCTATGCCCGCCAGTCGATCACGTTTTCGGCGGCAAGTGCCGGCGCCATCAACGCCTCCAGCCAGCCGGTGTTCGATGTGCCCGGCGGGGTGACCATCACCCATGTCGGGTTCTGGAACAACAATGTCACCGACAGCTTTCTCGGTTCGGCGGCGGTGACAAACGAAACCTTTGGCGCCCAGGGCACCTATACGCTCACCTCCGCGGCGCTCGATCTCAACGGATGAGCCCGATGAAACTCGAACGCATTGCCGGGCCGGCGATTGAGCCGCTCTCTCTCACCGAGGTGCGCGCGCACCTGCGCATCGACAATGCCGCCGATGATCGCCTGCTCGCCGGCCTTGTCCTCGCAGCGCGCGAGGCCTGCGAGAGCTTTCTCGACCGGGCGCTCATACAGCAGACCTGGCGGCTCACCCTCGATGACTGGCCAGCCGCGCGCCCGGCGCCGTGGTGGGACGGGGTGCGCGAAGGCACGCTCGGCGATGTCACGGGCACCGCCCGGGCGCTTTCCTTGCCCAAGGGGCTGCTGGCGGTCTCCGAGATCCGCACGTTCGATGCAGCCGGTGTGCCGACCACATTCTCGGCCGCCAACTACGTCGTCTCGCCCGGGCGCAACGGCCGGGTGGTGCTGGTCCCCGGTGCCGCCTGGCCGCGCCCTGCCCGGGTGGCCGACGGCATCGAGATCGATTTCACCGCCGGCTTCGGCGCGGCAGCCGGCGACGTACCGCAGGCGGTGCGCACCGGGATCGCCATCGTCATCGCCCATCTTTACGAGAACCGCGGCGACGATCCGCTGGCATCCGCCCGGGCCAGCGGCGCCAGCGCCCTGTGGCGGCCCTATGCGCGGGTGCGGACATGATCGGCGCACTGCGCCACCGGGTGGAGCTGCAGCAGCGCCAGGTCGCGCAAGGTGCGGGCGGGCACCTCACCGAGACCTGGACGACGCTGGCCCGCGTCGCGGCCCAGGTCGAGCCGCTGCGCGGCACCGAGGAGCTGCTGGCCCTGCAACTGGTCAACCCGATCACCCACAAGATCACCGTGCGCTACGCTCCCGGCCTCAAGGCGGCGCGGCGCATTCTGTTCGGTGCCCGGGTGTTCACGGTCAAATCGGTCATCAACAAGGGTGAGCGCAACCGTTATCTCATTTTCCGCGCCGAGGAGGAGACATGACCGACTTCGCTTCCTGGGAGCTGCAGCAGGCGGTCTTTGCCGCGCTCAACGGTGATGCGGCGCTTGCCGCCCGCATTATCGGCGTCTTCGATCAGGTGCCTTCGGGCACCGCCTTTCCCTATGTGGTGATCGGGGACTCGAAATCGGAGGACTGGTCCAGCGCCACCTTCACCGGTCAGGAGCACCGCTTCACCGTCGAGGTCTGGAGCCAGGATTCGGGGCGCATGGAGGTCAAGGAAATCATGGGGCTCATCCATGACGTGCTTCATGACGCGCCGCTGGCGCTCACCGGTCATCAGCTCGTCAACCTGCGGCTGCTCACAGCCGAGGATGCGCTCGAAGCCGACGGCATCACCTACCGCGGTACCCTCAAGTTCCGGGCGGTAACTCAGGCGGTCTAACGCTTTCTCTTGAATCGCGACTTCTTTTCGTCCAGCCAGACGCGGGCCTGGACGTGGTGCCGCTCGAGGGCGGGGAACCGCGCCTCCAGGCGGTGCAGAAGGCGCTGCGCCCGGGGCGAGACCGACGACAGGATGACCAGACCGACGAGCAGGAACAGGATGCCCTGCAACACGGGCAGAAACAGGCCGGCGATGCCAAGCGCAACGAACAGCCACCCGACGATCAACAGCATCAGGTTGCGAAGTCTGCGCTTTGGCCGCCGGTTTTCCATTGCGGCGTAATCTGCCGCGCAAGCCCGCTCCTGACAAGGGCCG
Source organism: uncultured Alphaproteobacteria bacterium (assembly GCA_964654995.1). Classification (GTDB taxonomy): domain Bacteria; phylum Pseudomonadota; class Alphaproteobacteria; order CAZZKF01; family CAZZKF01; genus CAZZKF01. The sequence continues at coordinate 2,974 of CAZZKF010000100.1, forward strand.
GTTTCCACAAACCGCTCCGGCGGCATCCCACCAGCGACCCGGCGGCGTCCGGGCAATCTTCCAATCCAAGGAGTGAACACCATGGCTGAAAAAGGCAGTGCTTTTCTGTTGCGGGCCGGCGACGGCGGCAGCCCCGAGACATTCACGACCATTGCCGGTTTGCGTTCGACCAGTTTCAACATCAACGGCGAAAGCGTCGATGTGACGACCAAGGATTCGGCCGGCTGGCGCGAGCTTCTGGCCGGTGCCGGCGTGACCAGCATGAGCATCGAAGGCGCCGGCGTCTTTCAGGACAATTCGAATCTTGCCACCATGCGCAGCCGCGCGATCGCCCGCTCGATCGACAATTACGAGATCGTCTTCGAATCCGGCGACACATATACGGGCGCTTTTCAGGTCACCAGCGTCCAGCAGGAAGGCCAGTTTAACGGCGAGGTCACCTACAGCGTCAGCCTGGCGAGCTCCGGCCCCGTCACCTTTACCGCCGTCTAGCCGTGACCGGAGGATGGGGAAGGGGCGGGCCGCGTTTTGCAGTTCCGCCTTTTCCCGTTTTCTTCCGGCCGCGAGACAACAGAACGGGATCGTCCATGTTTCTCGGCAATGGTCAGAAAGACAGGCTCATCCGGGTGCTGACACAGCGGCTTCGTGTGCCTTCGGCCGCGGCGGCCGACTATGTGGCGGAATTGACCAAACCGGCGTCACCGCGCCTCAAGACCCTGGAGCTGACGATTGCAGCGGCGCTGGCGGCTCAGAAACCACCGAAATTCGGCTGGGCCAATGTGCCGAGAGCGCCCGGCGCGACACTGGTTCAGGCAGGCACTGGCGTGATCGTCACAGGCGCCGACCGCCGGCCCATCCGGCGCCCGCAAGCGGTTCCGCCCGCCAACTTCGGCCTGTTGATTGCCGAGCAGGCCAGACCTCACGTCGAGCAGTTCGAAGGCAGGGTCCGGCATCTCTATCTGGACGTGGCAGGGAACGTCACCGTCGGCATCGGCCACAAGGTGACGGGGCTGGCGGATGCCCAGCGCCTGCCCTTCATCTTCAAGGAAAAACACAAAAGGGCGGGTCAGCCGGCCGGCCTCGAGGACGTCAAGCGGGATTATGACGCGGTGCGTGCCGTCAGCGGCGGGAATGTCAAAGCCGATGTCTTCAAAAAACGAACCGACCTTCGGCTTGGCGACGCTGATATCGACGCCTTGTTTTCCGAGGATTTTAACTCCCATTATGGTGATGCTAGGCGCCATTTTCCGATGGCACGCTTTCCCCGCTGCGTGCAGCTCGGGGTGCTGGATTTGATTTTCCAAGTTGGCGTGACCAGGATGCGTGATGTCTTCGTAAAATTCCAGGCGGCGCTGAAACGGGGCGACTGGCCGCGGGCCGGAGAAGAATCCAAAATCACCAAAGGGGTTTTCGATTCCAGACGCAACGCCGAGCGTGCCAAGCTGATCGCAAAAGGCGTGGAAATGGCGCCGTTTTTCACAACCGATCCCAAAAAGTACGCCCCATTGGTCGATTTCTTGCTAAAGTTGTAGCCGGAGCAATATGGGGAATCCATGTTTCGGTTGTTTGCGCATCTGATCCTTGTCTTCGGTCTCTGGATTGCCGGCGGGGGGTGGTTGGCGTTGGCCCAGACCAACCTGGCCTTTTTCGACAAGTGGGAATTGCTCGGACGTCCTGAGCCATATTATCTGCAACTGAAAGATGGCTGGATGGTCGAGGCTGACTTTGCAAGCAAGTATCAGGTCATCCGGGATTTGGGCGATCGCGTGGTGTTGCTGGTCTGGCCGGCGCCCTCGGAGGAGATGGATAAGGCGCGATACCCGATCGCCTATACCTTCGTCACCCTGACACTTGAGCCGTGGAAGACCATGGGTGACGGTGAGGATTGGCAGTACCTGCAATATGGCTATTGCGGTGTCGGAAGGCGCGGGGCTGACGATTTCAGCATCCATGACATGGACAAGCTGTGGCAGGAATTGCTGGATGGAAGCCAGGGGTGCGGGCTTCACAAGAACGACTGGAAATTGCGTGACGGCTGGAGCGTCCTCTATTTCCTGCGCACCCGCCCGACGCCTGAGACCCCCAAGCCAACGCCGGTCACCTTTGACCCGGCTTTTCTGGACCGCTGGCAATTGCCCGGCCGCACGCCGCCCTATCACTTGCAAATCAAGGGCGACACAATCATCGAGCCGGATCTGGTGCGTAAATATCAGCTTGTCCGGGACCTGGGCAAACGGATCGTGTTGCTGGTCTGGCCGTCGCAATCGCAGACGCTGGAGAAGGCGCACTATCCGATCGCCTATACGTTTGTGACGCTGACGCTGAAGCCGCGGGAGCCGATTGGCGCCGGCACCGAGCGGCAATATCTGGAATACGGCTATTGCGGCGTCGGAACCCGCGGCATGGATGACTTCAGCATTCACGACATGGGCGCGCTGTGGCAGGACCTGCTGGGCGGGGCTCGGGGCTGCGGGCTTGAAGAAGACGGTTGGGCGTTTGGCAAAGGCTGGCGGCAAATCACCTTCATAGGCACGCGCCAGACAGGCGGTGGCTCTCGACCATGAGTCGGTTATTGATGCTTCTTTTCGTCGCTGTCTTCGTCAGCCTGTGGGCCGCTGGCGGCACCCAGCCTGTTGCGGCCCAAACCAACCCGGCTTTTTTCGATCGCTGGGAACTGGTTGGCGATTCGAGACCTTATGGTCTGCAACTCAAGGACGGCAAGATAATCGAAGCCGGCATCGTGCGCAGATATCAACTGGTCCGGGACCTGGGCGACCGCGTCGTATTGCTGGTCTGGCCGTCGAAGTCGGAGGAGACGGCAGGGTCTCCTGTGGCCTATACCTTCGTTGCCTTGACGTTGGAATCACGCAAGCCTTTGGGCAACGGCGAGAACCGGGTGTATCTGCAATTCGCCCCTTGCGAGGTACGCAAACGCAACGCCGGTACCTTTGATACCCGGGACATGGACAAGGCATGGGAGCAACTGCTGGCTCAAACCCGGGCGTGCGGGTTGCGAAAGGGTGGCCGGGAGCTGGGCTTTGGCTGGGGCGGCCTCACCTTCGAGCGCCTGCGCCCTGCGACCAGGCAACGCCAGCCGTCTGACGTTCAGTTCGACCCTGCCTTCCTGGCTCGCTGGCAGTCGCGCAGTCGTCTGGAGCCCTATTCTCTGCAAATCCAGGGCGACATGATCGTGGAGCCGGACCTGGTGCGTAAATATCGGCTGATTCGGGACCTGGGCAAACGGATCGTGCTGCTGGTCTGGCCGTCGCAATCGCAGGTGCTGGAAGAGGCGCGCGCCCCGATTGCCTTTTCGTTTGTCACGCTGACTCTGAAGCCGTGGGAGCCGATTGGCGCCGGCACCGAGCGGCAATACATGGAATACGGCTATTGCGGCGTCGGAACCCGCGGCGCCGACGATTTCAGCACCCACGACATGGATGCGCTGTGGCAGGACCTGCTGGCCGGGACGAAGGGTTGCGGGCTCAAGGAAAAGGGCTGGAAATTCGGCTATGGCTGGGGACGAACCCTCTTCATCCGCAAGCGCCTGATGGCCGTGAGCCCGCAGCCATGAGCCCGCAGCCGGGCTGAGGGCCTGACGGTCCTTTCATTCAGACGCAAACCCACAATGTGAGCCCCCGCCTTTGGCGGGGTTTTTTTAGAGCATTTCCGGGTCATATGGAACCATTCTGCCGGAGGCATTTTTCGTCATGA
>CAZZKF010000101.1:0-6264 GCA_964654995.1 uncultured Alphaproteobacteria bacterium
GGCGGCGTCCACCCGGGGCCAGGCGATCTCGCCCAGCGCGCTGTCGGCCTGGCGGCGGACGATGGCGGCGTCGGCGTCCGAGGCATCACGGGCACGCGCCGCCGCCCGGGCGGCGAGCTCGTCGACCGGCGCTTCCAGCCACAGCCCGGAAAACGGCACGCCGGCCTCCGCCGCCAGTGTCTCGACGCGCCGGCGCAGACTTTCGGCCATATGGGTGGCATCGAGGATCACCACCTGGCCGGCGGCCAGTGCGGCCCGCGCCTGATCGTGCATGCGGTCAAAGACGCGGGCGCTGACCTCGGGCGTATAGGCGTCCTCGGGCAAGGCCTCCTCCGGCTTGCGCCCGAACAGGCGCTTGCGGATGACATCGCTGCGCAGGTGCACGGCGCCGACCCCCGGGGCCAGCGCCCGCGCCAGCGCCCGCGCCAGTGTCGTCTTGCCGCTGCCCGACAGGCCGCCGACCGCCACCAGCCGCGGCACCGGCGCGGTCAGCAAATCCAGCGCCTGGCGCAGATAGCCTTGGGCAACGTCGATCTTCGCGCGCTCGCGGGTGAGCGCCATCGCCATCGCCCGAATCGCCGCCCGGATGGACAGGAACAGCGGCATGGCGGCGAGCCCGGCGAAATCCTGCGCCGTCTCCAGATAGCGGTTGAGCACCCGGTTGGCGAGGTCGCGGGCATCGTGCGCGATCAAATCCATGAGCAGGAAGGCGAGGTCGTAGAGCACGTCGATGCAGGCGATGGCGTCGCTGAATTCGATGGCATCGAACGGTGTCGGGCGGCCGTCCAGCAGGCAGATGTTTCCCAAATGCAGATCGCCGTGGCACTGGCGCACGAAACCGGCGGCGCGGCGCCCGTCGAGCAGGGCGCGGTGGTGCGCGATCAGCGCGCCGACGCTGTCGCTCAGGCGCGCCAGATCGGCCGGCTCGAACAGGTCGCCGGCGAATTTCTCGAGCTCACCTGCGGTATTCCCGAAGGTCGTGGCCAGCGCCTCGGCGCCACCGAAGGTACGGCGCACCCGGGCGCCGGCGTGAAAGGCGGCGACCGCGTCGGCCAGGGTGTCCATCGCCGCCGGCGTCAGTTCACGGCGTCTTGCCAGCCGGTCGAGCAGCGCGTCCTGGTCGAACCGCTTCATCACCACCAGCCAGTCGACCGCCGGGCCGGCGCCGCCGAGTGCCAGGTGCTCGCCGTCGCCGGTCACCGGCACGACACCGAGATAAAGCTCGGGCGCGGTGCGGCGGTTGAGCGCCACCTCGCGCTCGGCCATGCGGCGCCGGCGCGCCGGGGTTGAATAATCGAGAAAGCTGAACTTGACCGCGCGCTTGAGCTTGTAGGCGCGCGTCCCGGCCAGAAAGACGTGGGAAATATGGGTCTCGATATGGATCACCTCGCGCACGCCGAAGGTCTCGGGGCGGGTCAGAAAGGCGACGATTTGCGACTGATCGCGGCGTTGGGCCTGTTGGGATTTTGCCATATCGATCCGTTGGCTCGATGTTCACCGGCTCGCCATCCGGTCATAGCCCAGTTTCGGGAGGCTTGCGAGCCTCGCCCATGATCGCCGTCAAGAGGGCTTGGCCCGGGCGCCGGTTATGCAGTAAGAACAACGGGCAGATCAGCAACCGGCGACGGGGGAGCCATGTCAGAAATAGTGATTGTCGGCGCCGACGGCAGCGAGGCCGGTGAACGCGCCGCCGATTTCGCTCTCGCCCGGGCGCGCGGGACAGCGGTGCGCCTGGTGCTGGTTCATGTCGTTGAATGGTCGCGCTACGAGGTGCTGACACCGAGCGACGCCGCCGAGCGCCACAAGCGGCGCCAGCAGGAAATCGCCCAGGCGCAAGAACACGTCCTCGATCCGCTGGCAGCGCGCCTCGGCGGATCCGGCGTCGAGATCGAGACGCGGGTCCGTCACGGTCATCCGGCCGAGGAACTGGCGACGCTGGCCAGGGAGCTGGGCGCCGTCCAGATCGTCGTCGGCCGCCATGGCCATTCCAGGCTCGGTGCCGCGCTGTTCGGAAGTGTGACCCTGGCGCTCGCCCAGACGGCGCCGATCCCGGTGACCATCGTCCCCTGAAGACGGACGTTCCGGCCCATCAGTGGACCATGAACAGGGCCACGTCGGTGTTCTCCAGCATGTAGCGGGTGACCCCGCCGAGGATCAGCTCGCGCCAGCGGCTGTGGGTGTACGCCCCCATGACGATGAGTTCGGCATCGGCCGCCCGGGCAGCCGCCAGCAGGGCGTGGCCGGCATCATCACCGCCTTCGCCGGTGTCCGCCGGCGCCGCCGCAATGCCGTGCCAGGCGAGGTAGCGACCCAGCGCTGCGCGATCCGGCAGGCCCTCGGCAAAGCTGCCGACCGAGATTGTCGTCACCTGCTCCGCCCGGATCAGGAAGGGTAGCGCGCAGGCCACCGCCCGGGCCGCTTCGGGGCTGCCGTTCCAGGCGATCGCAATGCGCCGCGGGGTGGTGAAATCCTGCTCGGCCGGAATCACCAGCAGCGGCCGGCCGGAGCGGAACAGCAAGCCTTCGTACAGATTGCGGGCGCCGTCGCCGGCGATGTCGCCGGGCCGGCCGATGACCGACAGGTCCGCGGTCCGCGCCCGGGCCGAGACCACCTGCACGATGTCGCCGACGACCGGGTTCCAGCCGGCGCTGGGGGTGGGCCCGGATTGGTCGTCGTCGACCCGGACGAGGCCGGCGCGCTGGCGCTCCTTCTCGAACAGCACCTCGGCCCGGGCGGCGCGCTCGAGGCCGTCGCGCTCGGCGGCGTCGCACAGCTCCTGGATGACATCCGCCGTCATGCCCTCGCCGATGTAGGGAATGGCGGCGCGCGGATCGGCCCGCACGTGCAGGCCTTCGACATGGGCACCGACCTCGTTGGCGAGCGCAAAGGCGGCGCGCAGGTTGGAGGCCCCGTTGGCGCTGGCGGCGGCGTCGAGAACGGGGGCGAGGATGACGCGGATGCTCATGACCGGCTCCACTGGCTGGAAAGGGATGTATATTTATTAAGCTACCAGAAAACCGGACTGTTTGTGTTGATGAATATCAATCTCTTAGCTGGCGTTTGAAGAACGCCCGGGGCAAAATATTCATCCTGTGTTCAACTCTGGTGCGCTATGGTGCGGCCATGATGACGCGGGGCTTTGTCAGAATATTGGCGGCCGCGCTTTGCGCGTTGTGGCTGGCCGAAGCGGTGGCGGCACCGCGGCTGCCTCATGGCCGCGTGCAGGCCGGCCCGCACCGTCAGGCGCAGATGCCGGCGGCCCAGCCGCTGCGTGCCCAGGTGCTGCGGGCGCAGGGCCGCGTCAAGACCAGAAAGCCCGACACCTTTCGCCGCGGCCGCGGCGATCACGACCGCACCCTGCGGGATTATCGCGAGGGCCGCATCCGTCCGTTCGCCGAGATTCGCCGGCGGGTGCAGCGCAAGGTCGGCGGGCGCATCCTTGATGCCCAGCTCGACCGCCGCAATTCCCCGTGGATCTACCGGCTGCGCGTGCTCACCGATGACGGCCAGGTGCTGGCGGTACGCCTCAATGCCCAGACCGGACGCATCATCGATGTCAAGGGGAAGCGCAAATGAGGCTCCTGGTGGTCGAGGACGATCCCGATCTGGCGCGCCAGCTTGGCGACACGCTGCGCCGCGAAGGTTATGCCGTCGATCAGGCCTTCGATGGCGAGGAGGCCCAGTTTCTCGGCGAGACCGAATCCTATGACGCAGTGGTCCTCGACCTCGGTCTGCCGGTCATCGACGGCATCGCCGTGCTCAAGGCCTGGCGGGCGGCCGGGCGGACCATGCCGGTGCTGATCCTCACCGCCCGCGATGCCTGGACCGAAAAGGTCGCCGGCTTCGATGCCGGTGCCGACGACTATGTCGCCAAACCGTTCCGCATGGAGGAGATTCTGGCCCGTCTGCGGGCCCTCATCCGCCGTGCCGCCGGCCACGCCAGCGCCGATCTGGTGTGCGGTCCGGTGCGCCTCGATACCGCCAGCGCCACGGTCACGGTGGACGGCGAGCCGGTGAAGCTGACCGGGCATGAATACCGCCTGCTCGCCTATCTGATGCACCATGTCGGCGAAGTGGTGTCGCGCACCGAACTCACCGAGCACATCTACGATCAGGATTTCGATCGCGATTCCAACACCATCGAGGTGTTCATCGGGCGTCTGCGCAAGAAGCTCGGCGTCGATGTGATCAAGACGGTGCGCGGCCTCGGCTACCGGCTGGAACCCCCGGATGGTGCGGACCATGCGAGCGGCCCGGATGGGACGGGCTAGCTCGCTTACCCTGCGGCTGCTGGGCGGCGCCGGGCTGTGGACAGCCGGCGCGCTGATCGCCGCCGGCATCCTGCTCTCGTTTCTGTTCCGGGCTTCGGTCGAGCGCGGGTTCGATGCCCGCCTCTCGGTGTTCCTCGATGCCCTGATCGGGGTCGCCGAGCTGGATGAGACCGGGACCATACAGATCACCCGCTCGCTGTTCGATCCCCGCTTCAACATGCCGTATTCCGGGCTCTACTGGCAGATCACGCCACGCCAGGGCGAGGCCCTGCGCTCGCGCTCGCTGTGGGATCAGGCGCTCGACACCGAACTTTCGGTGATCCACCACAGCGCCCACCGGTTTACCACCAGCGGACCCGAAGGGCAGCTTCTGCGCGGGCTCGAGCGCGACATAACGCTGCCGGGCTCCAACGCCCTGTTCCGCTTCGCGGTGGCTGCCGAAACCTCGGATATCGACCGTGAGGTGGCGACCTTCAACCGCGCCCTGTTCCTGTCCCTGAGCGCGCTGGGCATCGGCCTGCTTCTCGCGGTGGTGGTTCAGGTCCGCTTCGGGCTCTCGCCCCTGCGCCGCATCCGCCGGGCCCTGGCCGACGTGCGCTCCGGCAAGGTGGAGCGGCTCGACGACGATTTTCCCGAAGAGATCATGCCGCTGGTGCGCGAGCTCAACGCGCTCCTCGATCACAATGCCGAGGTCGTCGAGCGCGCCCGCACCCATGTCGGCAATCTTGCGCATGCATTGAAGACGCCGCTGTCGGTGCTGGCCAACGAGGCCCGCGAGCATCCGGGCCCGATGTCGGACATCGTCGCCCATCAGGTCGAGCAGATGCGCCGCCATGTCGATCATCACCTGACCCGCGCCCGGGCCCGGGCGCGCGGCCGTGTGATCGGATCGCGCACTGCGATTGCCGCGCCGGTGCGCGACCTGGTGCGGGCGCTCTCCCGCATCTATGCCGATCGCGATCTGGCGATCGAGGTGCATCTGTCCGATCCGCCCGACGAGCTGGTCTTTGCCGGCGAGCGTCAGGATTTTGACGAGATGTTGGGCAACCTCCTGGACAACGCCTGCAAATGGGCGCGGAGCCGCATCGAAATCACCGCGGCACGCGCGGGCGACGTGTTGTGCGTGAGCGTCGATGACGATGGCCCCGGCATTGCGCCCGACCAGCGCGACGCCGTGTTCGGGCGCGGCGACCGCTTCGATCAGACGGTGCCCGGCAGCGGCCTCGGCCTTGCCATCGTCCGCGATATCGCAAGGCTGTGCGAGGGCCGGGTGATGCTTGGCGAATCGCCTCTGGGCGGGGTCCGTGCCGAGCTGCATCTGCCGGCGGCGCCGGCGTAGGAACGACGCCCCCCTTTGTTCATCGACGGTTCAGAATCAATGATCTAGATTACCCGTCAGGACAGGGCCTCAAGTGCGGGCCGCCTGGAGTTATGGAGGTGAGCCATGAAGAAGATCGCGGTTATGATCGCCGTTGCCGCCGTCATCCTCGCCGGCTGCGAAGGGACCGGGCAGAAACAGCAGATGGGCACCATCATCGGCGCCGGCCTCGGGGCGCTGGCCGGGTCCCAGATCGGTCACGGCAAGGGTCAGCTCGCCGCGGTTGCGATCGGCACCCTGATCGGCGCCGGCATCGGCAGCGAGGTCGGCAAGTCGCTCGACAAGGCGGACCGTCTGGCCCTCGAACAGGCCAACCAGAAGGCCTTTGAATACAACCCCTCGGGCACCGCCGAGACCTGGTACAACCCGGATTCCGGCAACTCCGGCTCGGTGGTTCCCAAGCCCGCCTTCAAGAACAGCGACGGGCAGTACTGCCGCGAGTTCACCCAGACGATCACCGTCGGCGGCGAGACCCATCAGGGCTATGGCACGGCGTGTCGCCAGCCCGACGGAAGCTGGAAGATCGTCAGCAACTGAACGCCCACGCCCCATCCCTTTCCCAGAAGGGGCACACCCTCACCCCATCCCTCTCCCGTCAAGGGAGAGGGAGGTTCT
>CAZZKF010000102.1:0-6122 GCA_964654995.1 uncultured Alphaproteobacteria bacterium
GCCGAGGTGATGGTGATGCCGCGCTCCTGCTCCTGCTCCATCCAGTCCATGGTGGCCGAGCCCTCATGAACCTCGCCGATCTTGTGGCTGCGGCCGGTGTAATAGAGAATCCGCTCGGTGGTCGTCGTCTTACCGGCATCGATGTGGGCCATGATGCCGATGTTGCGATAGCGCTCGAGGGGCGTGGTCCGCGGCATGGGAAAAACTCCGACTCCTGATCCCGCACTACCAGCGGTAGTGGGAAAACGCCTTGTTGGCTTCGGCCATGCGGTGGGTGTCCTCGCGCTTCTTCACCGAGGTCCCGCGATTGGCAGCGGCATCCATCAACTCGCCGAACAGGCGATCGGTCATGGTGTTCTCGGAGCGCTTGCGCGCGGCGTCGATCAGCCAGCGGATGGCCAGCGCCTGGGCCCGGTCGGGGCGCACCTCGGTCGGCACCTGGTAGGTGGCGCCGCCAACCCGGCGCGAGCGCACCTCGACCTGCGGCTTGACGTTGCCAAGGGCATCGCGAAACACCTGGACCGGGTCCTGGCCGGTCTTCTGCTCGATCTTGTCGAGCGCTCCGTAGACGATTTTCTCGGCCGTCGACTTCTTGCCCTTGAGCATCAGATTGTTGATGAACTTGGACAGCACGACGTCGCCGTACTTGGCGTCGGGCAGAACCTCTCGTTTTTCCGCAGCGTGGCGACGGGACATCGCTGGGGTCTCCCTACTTGGGGCGCTTGGCGCCGTATTTGGACCGGCGCTGGCGACGATCCCTGACGCCCTGGGTGTCGAGGACGCCGCGAATGATGTGGTAGCGCACGCCCGGCAGGTCCTTGACCCGGCCACCGCGAATCAGCACCACCGAGTGTTCCTGGAGGTTATGGCCCTCGCCGGGGATGTAGCTGGTGACCTCGTGGCCGTTGGTCAGGCGGACGCGAGCGACCTTGCGCAGCGCCGAATTCGGCTTCTTCGGCGTCGTCGTGTAGACCCGCGTGCACACCCCCCGTTTCTGCGGGCAGGCCTCGAGCGCGGGCACCTTGTTGCGCACGACCGGGCGCTTGCGCGGCTTGCGGATCAACTGGTTGATCGTCGGCATGGCCATTCCTCAAAGCTGCGCCCGGTCCGGCACGGCCAGGTGCCACGGGCCCGTTTTCCAAACAAAATGAAGCGCCACCGCGACGGGTTTCGATGCGCTTCTCAACTGTTCCCGGGTGATCCGATAAGTCCGAGCTAAGGGCTCGACTTGCGATGGCACAGCGTCTAGGCATCTGCGGCCTACAGCCTGCACCCGAGTGCGGCGCATACTATTCATGCGCCCGACCCCCGTCAAGCCTAAAAAATCCAAGTTTTTTCAGGGATTTCCGACCTGCCGCCTGGTCCGGAAAACAGCCTCGCCGGAGCGACCCGAAAGACCTTGGAGGCGGCCCATGCGGGTTGTCGACTCCGCCCTCCCCCGGGGCCTGGTTTCGGCCTTCGTCTCGGTTCTTGTCGCGGCCACGCATCGCCGGCCGATCCGGCCCTCAGCCGACGCCCCCAGCGGCGGTACCCGGCAGCCAAGAAATCGGGCCGAGGGCCGCCCCCACCAGCACCGAAGCGTCTGCCGCAGTCGGCTCCGGGGTGTCGGATTTTCTTACAGTTTTCGCAACTGCCGATCGGTCGCCCGGCAATGCCGGCACCGGGGCAAAGGCGGCAAGGCGGCGCCAATCCGCCATTTTCCGGCGCCATCGGCCAGACCGGGCCACCGCCAACGCGTGTCGGAAAACTTTACACTTTCCGAAGCTCTCCCCCGTGCCAAAACAGGTCCTCTTTCCGCATGGTGTTGACGATCAATGCGTTAGCAAGAAGTGGTGTGATTTTTGCATATCACAAGGCGAAAATTGTCCTTACCCATTCGCCTGTCCTGTCAGGATGCGAGCACCGAGGGTTTGACCCGCCATGCCATTACCGGCAAGCGCCAAATCAGAGTTCGATCCGGTTCGCAAGCTGCAAAAGGACGGGATTATTCCCTGTTCAGGAGATTTAACATGATCGCAAGATCGCGATTTTCCGTCTGTGCCGCGGTCGTGGCAGCGGTGTCCCTGTCGGTCACCTTTGCCGCCACCCCCGCGAGGGCAATACCGATTGTCGAGGCCCCGGGCTCGATTGCCGTGGTTCTGTTCGGCGTCGGCAATTCGCCCGACAACTGGGTGGTTGCCACCGACTCGGACCTCAACATCCAGATTGCGCTCAAGGCCAAGCGCCGGTTCCTCGGCGACATCGTGCCGCAGGGCAACGTCTATCGCGCCGATCCCGGCAATCCGCCGACCAGCGGCAGTGACCCGACGCCGGTGCCGGGCCTGACGACCTGGAATTTCGAATGGAGCGCCGATTTCGGCTCGCCCGAGCTGCAGGCGATTACCGGCAACGATGTCGCCGCGGACCCGGCCGATTTCCGGGTGGAAATCGGTGTCGACTTCAAGCCCAGCGACCCCGACCTGGCCAATCGCTTTTTCTTCAACGTCACCGATGTCCCGCCGCTGGATGGCGACGGTCTGGTTTTCCAGGACTCCCAGAATCCGGGGTTCGACTTCTGGCAGTTGATCGGCGACCCCTCGATCATGCCGATCGACCCCTTTGCCGCGGGACGTTACGACTTCAGCCTCGAGCTGTTCGCAAATGACGGCGCCAGCCTGGCCCGCGTCGACATGAGCGTGGTGGTGCCGGAACCCGAAAGCCTGGCGCTGTTCGGCTTCGGGCTGCTGGGCCTTGCGGCCCTGCGCCGGCGCCGGCGGGTTGCATCCGGCGTCTGACCCCACCCCCGAAACCGGTGAAAGAAACAGGGCGGTCCCTCTGACGGGACCGCCCCTTTTTCTGTCCGTCTGAAGCCGTCAGGCCAGCTGTCGGCGCAGCCTCTCGCGTATCCGCCTATTCGGCGGCCGGTGCGTCGCCCTGGGAAGCGCTGTCTGCCTCGGCTTCCGCCGCCTTGGCGGCCTCGGCCTCGAGCAGCGCGCGTTCCTTTTCCCGGGCCGCCAGGATTTCGCGGTCACGCTCGGCGGCGATCTTCTTGAGCCGGTTGAGCATGCCGCCGGTGCCGGCCGGGATCAGCCGGCCGACGATGACGTTTTCCTTCAGGCCCACCAGATGATCGACCTTGCCGCTGACCGCCGCCTCGGTCAGCACCCGGGTGGTTTCCTGGAAGGAGGCGGCCGAGATGAACGAGCGGGTTTGCAGGCTGGCCTTGGTGATCCCCAGGAGCACCGGCGAGGCGGTGGCCGGCTTGCCGCCTTCCGCCACCACCTTGGCGTTGGCCTCCTCGAACTCGATGCGATCGATTTGTTCGCCCTTCAGGAGCGTCGTATCACCGGGTGTCTCGATCTCGACCTTTTGCAGCATCTGGCGGACGATCACCTCGATGTGCTTGTCGTTGATCTTGACGCCCTGCAGGCGATAGACCTCCTGGATCTCGTTGACCAGATAGGCGGCCAGGGCCTCGACGCCAAGGACGCGAAGGATATCGTGGGGCGCCGGATTGCCATCCAGCAGATATTCGCCGCGCTGGATGAAATCGCCCTCTTGCACGCTGATATGCTTGCCCTTGGGAACCAGGTACTCGAGCGGCTCGCCATCGCCCTCGGCCGGCTTGATGATGATCCGGCGCTTGTTCTTGTAGTCGCGGCCGAATTCCACATAGCCGTCGATCTCGGCGATGATCGCGTGGTCCTTGGGCCGGCGGGCCTCGAACAGCTCGGCAACCCGCGGCAGACCACCGGTGATGTCGCGGGTCTTGGTGCCTTCACGCGGGATCCGGGCGAGCACGTCGCCGGCATGGACCTCGGCCCCGTCGTCGACCGACAGAATCGCATCCACCGACAGGAAATAGCGGGCCTCCAGCCCGTTGGCGAGCGTCACCACATTGCCGTCCTTGTCGCGCAGCGTGATCCGCGGCCGCAGGTCCGCGCCCTTCGGCTGGGAGCGCCAGTCGACCACCACCTTGTTGGCGATGCCGGTCGCCTCGTCGACGATCTCGCGGATCGAGACGCCCTCGATCAGATCGACGTAGTGGGCCACGCCCTCGCGCTCGGTGATGATCGGGATGGTGTAGGGATCCCACTGCGCCAGCCGGTCACCGCGCTTGACCTCGGCCCCTTCGTCGACCAGCAGATGGGCGCCGTAGGGAATCTTGTGATGGGCGCGCTCACGGCCCGTCTCGTCGACCAGAACCACCTGGCAGTTGCGGCTCATGACGATCAGGCGCCCGGCCGTATCCTCGACGACATTGCGGTTGTGGATGGTGACCTTGGCGTCGGCATTGGCCTCGATCGACGACTGCTCGGCGAACTGGGCGGTGCCACCGATGTGGAAGGTCCGCATGGTGAGCTGGGTACCGGGCTCGCCGATCGACTGGGCAGCGATGACACCGATCGCCTCGCCGACGTTGACCGGCGTGCCGCGGGCAAGATCGCGGCCATAGCAGCGGGCGCACACCCCGCCCGGCGATTCGCAGGTCAGCACCGAGCGGATGCGCACCTTCTGGATGCCGGCATCCTCGATCCGTTCCACCGCTTCTTCGTCGAGATCGCCGCCGGCCGACACGATCACCTCGCCGGTCATCGGGTGGGTGATGTCCTCGGCTGCCGTGCGCCCGAGAATGCGCTCGGACAAGGGCTCGATGATCTCGCCGCCCTCGACGACCTCGGCCACGGTGATCCCCTTGTCGGTGCCGCAATCATCGGCCACGATGATGCAGTCCTGGGCGACATCGACAAGGCGCCGGGTGAGATAGCCGGAATTGGCGGTCTTCAATGCCGTGTCCGCCAGCCCCTTGCGGGCGCCGTGGGTCGAGTTGAAGTACTCGAGCACCGAGAGCCCTTCCTTGAAGTTGGAGATGATCGGGGTCTCGATGATCTCGCCCGACGGCTTGGCCATCAGCCCGCGCATGCCGGCCAGCTGCTTCATCTGGGCGGCCGAGCCGCGCGCGCCGGAGTGTGCCATCATGTAGATCGAGTTGATCGGGCGGATCCGCCCGGTCTCGGGATCGGCCTGTTCGGCCGAGATCTGTTTCATCATCTCTTCCGCCACCCGGTCGGTGCACTGGGCCCAGGCATCGATCACCTTGTTGTACTTTTCACCCTGGGTGATCAGGCCATCGATGTACTGCTGTTCGTATTCGGCGACCTGGGCCTTGGTTTCCTCGACCAGCTTTTCCTTGGCGTCCGGGATCACCATGTCGTCCTTGCCGAACGAGATGCCGGCCTTGCAGGCATGGCCGAAGCCCAGGGCCATCAGCGCATCGGCAAACAGCACCGTCTGCTTCTGGCCGCAGTGGCGGTAGACGACATCGATGACGTGGCTGATTTCCTTCTTGGTCAGCAGCCGGTTGATGATCTCGAACGGCACGTTGGGATGTTTGGGCAGATGCTCGGCCAGCAACATGCGCCCGGGCGTCGTTTCCACCCGCTTGATGATCGGCTTGCCGTCCGCATCGACGGTCGGGTAGCGGCTGATGATCTTAGCGTGCAGCGTCACCGTGCCATTGTCGATCGCCTGGCGGATTTCGTCGACATCGGCAAACACCATGCCCTCGCCTGGCTCGTTGGGGAGCTCCATGGTCAAATAATAGAGCCCGAGCACGATATCCTGGCTGGGCACGATGATCGGCTTGCCGTTCGACGGCGACAGGATGTTGTTTGTCGACATCATCAGCACCCGCGCCTCGAGCTGTGATTCGAGAGCCAGCGGTACGTGCACGGCCATCTGGTCGCCATCGAAGTCGGCGTTGAACGCGGCGCAGACCAGCGGGTGAAGCTGAATTGCCTTGCCTTCGATCAGCACCGGCTCGAACGCCTGGATGCCGAGGCGATGAAGCGTCGGCGCCCGGTTCAGCATCACCGGGTGCTCGCGGATCACCTCTTCGAGAATATCCCAGACCTCGGGGCGCTCGCGCTCCACCAGCTTCTTGGCCTGCTTGATGGTGGTCGCCATGCCCTTCTGGTCGAGCCTTGAGTAGATGAACGGCTTGAACAGCTCGAGCGCCATCTTCTTGGGCAGGCCGCACTGCTGCAGCTTGAGCTCAGGCCCGACGACGATCACCGAACGCCCCGAATAGTCGACGCGCTTGCCGAGCAGGTTCTGGCGGAACCGGCCCTGCTTGCCCTTGA
>CAZZKF010000103.1:0-6046 GCA_964654995.1 uncultured Alphaproteobacteria bacterium
ACCGCATCGGCCAGGGCATCGAGTTCGACTATTGCTGCGTGCACGCCGCCTTCGCGCTCTCGGAGGCCGGTTTCGAGACGATCATGGTCAACTGCAACCCGGAGACCGTATCGACCGACTACGACACCTCCGACCGGCTCTATTTCGAGCCGCTCACCGAAGAGGACGTGCTCGCCCTGATCCATGAGGAAGCGCAGAACGGCGAGCTTTACGGCGTCATCGTGCAACTGGGCGGCCAGACGCCCCTGAAGCTCGCCGCCGCTCTCCAGGCCGCCGACATCCCGATTTTGGGCACCTCGCCCGACGCCATCGATCTGGCCGAGGACCGCGAGCGTTTCCAGAAGCTGCTCTCGCGCCTCGGCCTGCGCCAGCCGGAGAACGGCATCGCCACCTCGCTCGATGGTGCCCGGGCGATCGTCGAGCGCATCGGCTATCCGGTGGTCATCCGCCCGTCTTACGTGCTCGGCGGCCGGGCCATGGAGATCGTCCGCGACGCGGACGCGCTGGAGCGCTACATGACGGAAGCGGTGGTGGTCTCGGGTGATTCCCCGGTGCTCATCGACAGCTACCTCAAGAACGCCACCGAGGTCGATGTCGATGCGCTGTCCGACGGCGAGAATGTGGCGATCGCCGGCATCATGGAGCATATCGAGGAGGCCGGCATCCATTCCGGCGATTCGGCCTGCTCGCTGCCGCCGTTTTCGCTCTCGGACAAGGTGATCGAACGGATCCGCGAGCAGACCGTCAAGCTCGCCCGGGCGCTTCACGTCGTCGGGCTGATGAATGTCCAGTACGCGGTCCAGGACGGCGAGGTCTTCATCCTCGAGGTCAACCCGCGGGCCAGCCGCACGGTGCCTTTCGTCGCCAAGGCGACCGGCCGGCCGGTGGCCAAGATCGCCGCCCGGCTGATGGCCGGGGCGAAACTGTCGGAATTCGATGTGGCGCCGCGCGACACCGGCCGCGTGGCGGTCAAGGAGGCGGTGATGCCGTTCGCCCGCTTTCCCGGCGTCGATACCATTCTCGGGCCCGAGATGCGCTCGACCGGCGAGGTCATGGGGCTGGACGCCGACTTTGCGCTCGCCTTCGCCAAGTCGCAGATCGCTGGCGGCCTGGAGCTGCCGCTCGCGGGCACGGTGTTCATCTCGGTGAAAGACTCGGACAAGGCGGCGATGGTCGAGCCGGCCAGGGCACTGATCGGCATGGGCTTCAAGATCATCGCCACCCGCGGCACCGCGCGTTACTTGTGCGAGCACGGGCTCGAGGTGGCGACCGTCAACAAGGTCATGGAGGGCCGCCCGCATGTCGTCGATGCGATCAAGAACGGCGAGGTCGATCTGGTATTCAACACCACCGAAGGCGCCCAGGCGATCGCCGACAGCTACACCATCCGGCGCTCGGCGCTCCTGAACAAGATCCTCTACTACACCACGGTCGCCGGCGCCCGGGCGGTGGTCGGCTCAATTGCCCGGCTGCGCACCGGCAGCCTTGAAGTCGCCCCCATCCAATCCTATTCTTAAGGGCTGCCCCAAGGCTTTCGGGCAGAGGTCGGCGGTGCGCCGTGCGCACGGCCAAGGTGAGTTTTTGCGGGAAACGGCACACAGGATCATGGAACGGATTCCGATGACCGCCGCGGGGCTGCAGCGCCTCGAGGAAGAGCTAAAAAGACTGAAAAACGTCGAGCGGCCAAGCGTCATTCAGGCGATTGCCGATGCCCGCGACCACGGGGATCTGTCGGAAAACGCCGAGTATCACGCCGCCAAGGAGCGCCAGGGCTTCATCGAGGCCCGGGTCCTCGAGCTCGAGGACCGGATTCGCCGCGCCCAGGTGATCGATGTCGAGGCGCTCTCGGGCGATACCGTGAAATTCGGCGCCGTCGTCCGGGTTGCCGACATCGATACCGATGCCGAGGTCGAATATCAGATCGTCGGCGAACATGAGTCCGATGTGAGCACCGGGCGCCTGTCGGTGTCATCGCCGCTGGCCCGGGCGCTGATCGGCAAATCGGTGGGCGACGAGGTCGAGGTGGTGACCCCGGGCGGGCGCCGCGGCTACGAAATCCTCAGCATCTCATACGGATAGGCCGGCGGCCTACCGCCGGCGGTTCGGCCAGCGCGCGACACCGGCACCGGGCGAAAGCCCGGGGTGTTTTCGTTCGCGCCCGCAGATGTCAGACGAGGCCGCCGGCGTGACGCGGGCGATGGGGCGCCTCGCCGGTGCCGCCCGGGCCTTCGAGCGGCACGCCGGGGACATTCTTGGCACTGCGAATGGTCAGCGCCGTTTTCACACTCGCCACATTCGGCGCCGGCGTCAGATGCGAGGTCAGGAAGGTCTGGAACTCGTTGAGGTCGCGGGCGACGATCTTCAGGATAAAATCGATCTCGCCGTTGAGCATGTAGCATTCGCGCACCATCGGCCATTCCGAGACCAGATGCTCGAAGGCCACGAGATCGCTTTCCGCCTGGCTGTGCAGGCCGATCATCGCAAACACCGTGATCTCGAAACCGAGCAGCTTGCCGTCGAGGTCGGCGTGATATCCCTGAATGAACCCGGCCTCTTCCAGCGCCCGGACGCGGCGCAGACAGGGCGGTGCCGAAATGCCCACCCGACGTGCCAGTTCCACATTGGTGATCCGCCCGTCCTCCTGCAGGATCTGAAGGATATGGCGGTCGATATCGTCGAGTTTGTCGTACTTCATGCTTCCCCTCCCCTTCGGGAAGTCAAAAGATTATACCCCTATCCCGAAGATTAAGGAAATTAAATTACCGGGGGGTCAATGGCCAGCCCGGCTCCCGATGCGTTCCCGCACAACGGTCTATCGCCGGCAACGGCCGGCCTGATATACTCGGGACGGATTCATCGGGTACTCGGGACATCGGGCTGCAATCATGGTGCAGGACAGGGACCAGGCTATCGACAAGCCCGCCCGCGAGCGGGCGCGGCCCGGCACCTTGCGCAATGTCCTGTTCGACCGGATCGTCGAATTGCTGCTCGGCGACGCGCCGCCAGGGGAGACGGAAGCCCGGGCGCTGCTGGACACTTTGGCGCGCCTGCTGCCCACCCTGCCGCTCGATGAACGCAAGGCTCTGGCGCTCAGGCTGACCCGCGATCCGGCGCCGCCGGCGGCGCTTGCCGGTCTGCTGGCCCGTGACGACATCGCCGTCGCCCGGATGATTCTCGAAAGTGCCCTGCCGCTTGATCCCGAAGACCTGAAGGAGATCGCCGCCCATGGCAGCGATGCCCACCGCCTGGCCCTGGCCGGGCGCGCCGACCTGACCGCGCCGGTCACCGAGGTCCTGATCGAACATGGCAACGCGGCGGTGGTCGAGCGCCTGGTCACCAACCCGCAAGCCGCCTTCTCGCTCACCGCGCTGGCCCGGCTGGCTGCCGATTTCCGCCATATCGAGGCGGTCGAGGCATTCCTCAACCAGAGCCTGGGCGCGCATGACCGGGCCGGGCTCGAACCGGCACAGGCAGCAGACACGGCCGGCGATGAAGCCGGCGATACCGGCAGCGGGGAGACGCCCGCGCCGGCCAGACCCCAGGGCGAGGCATCGGCGACAGCGCCCGAGACGGCCGCGGAGGCCCCTGAAAAGGCCGGCACCCGGCCCGAGGTCATCGCCCTCGACCAGATCGCCCCGTCCGAGCGGGCGCTGCGCGAATCGCTGATGCGCTCGGCGGCGGAGGTCTCACGGACCAGCGATTTCGCCCGCGCCGCCGCCGACTGGTCGTGGGAAACCGACGCCGACGGGCGGATCATCTATCTCTCGGACCATGCGATCACCGCCTTCGGGCTGCCGCCGGCGGCGATGCGCGGGGCACGGCTGACCGAATTCGGGCGGTTCCTGCCCGGCGGCTCGCGCTATCGCGACGCCGGCGAGGCCATGGCCCGGCACATTCCGTTCCGCGAGGCGCCGTTCGAGGCACGCCGCGAATCCGGCGAGCGGACCCGCTGGCTGCTCAACGGCGTGCCGCTGTTCGACCTGCCCAGCGGCGCCTTTCGCGGCTATCGCGGCACCGCCATCGCCGACGATCGCGCCGGCGCCCTGGACGACGTGGACGACGAGGAGCGCCAGGCGCTGGAGCAGCAGATTTCCGAGCTTGAAGAACGCCATGCCAGCCTCTCGGGCGAGCTCGAGGCCGCCCATCAGGCCAGCCTGCAATATGCCGACCGGCTGGCCGGGCTGACCCACGAGCTGCGCACGCCCCTGAATGCCATCATCGGTTTCTCCGAGATCATCGCCCACACGACACCGGGCACCGACGAGGAAAAATATCACGCGCCGGCGCAGGCCATCCGCGATGCCGCCTGGCAGTTGAACGCGCTGGTCGGCGACGCGCTGATCAGTGCCCGGGTGGATGCCGGCGTCCTCAAGATCGACAACAAGCCCTTGCTCGTCGACCGTGTCGTCGATGCGGCGATTGCCGAGGTCCTGGCGCGGGCGAACCGGCGCGGCGTCACCATCAATCTGACCCGTATGGGCAGCGGGCTGGAGATCACCAGCGACGAGGACTGGGTCAAGGACGTGATCGGCCGGCTGCTCGGCCATGCCGTCGAAGAGGCGCCGCGAAGCAGCGCCATTGCGCTTACTGTTGCCCCCGACGAGGCCGGTGTCATCCGCATCTCGGTCGAATACGATGCGCCCTGCCCGCCCGGCGGCGTGGAGGCGCTGTTCCGCAAGCTCGAGCCGATGGCCGGCGATAATGGCGGCGGCTTGCGGGTCGGGCGCGCCTTTTCGCTGGCGCTGGCCCGCGATATCGCCCGCTACATGGGCGGCGAGGTCGAGGCCGCATGCGACGAGCGCAAGACCCGCATTCTCTACCGCCTGGCATCGGCGGCCCCGGCGGCCGCCGGTCAGACCGGTCTTGCATCGGCCGGGGCAACCTCGTAAGAACCGGATAAACAAGGCGCTCGGGACGGTCACTGCCGGCCCTGGGGAAGGAGTTTTGCCATGTCGACAGCGCGGCCCGTCAAGGTTTTGATCATCGGTTCAGGCCCCGCCGGCTATACCGCGGCGATCTATGCGGCGCGCGCCTGCCTCGAGCCGGTGCTCATTCAGGGTACCGAGCCGGGCGGCCAGTTGACGATCACCACCGAGGTCGAGAACTTCCCCGGTTTTGCCGAGCCGGTCCAGGGCCCGTGGCTGATGGAGCAGATGCGCGATCAGGCCGCCAACGTCGGCGCCGAGCTCATCTCCGATACCGTCGTCGCGGTCGATCTCGGCCACCGGCCGTATCAGATCGCCTGCGATTCCGGCGCCCGCTTCGCGGCGGAATCGGTGATCATCTGCACCGGCGCCCAGGCCCGCTGGCTGGGGCTGGCCAGCGAAGACAGGTTCAAGGGCTTCGGCGTCTCGGCCTGCGCCACCTGCGACGGATTCTTCTACCGCGGCAAGGAGGTGGTGGTGGTCGGCGGCGGCAATACGGCGGTGGAAGAGGCGCTTTTTCTCACCAATTTCGCCACCCGGGTGCGCCTGATCCACCGCCGCGACGCGCTCCGCGCCGAGAAGATCCTGCAGCAGCGCCTGTTCGCCAATGACAAGATCGAGGTCATCTGGGACAGCGTGGTGGAGGATATTCTCGGCACCGACGATCCCCTGGGCGTCACCGGCGTGCGGCTGCGCAATGTCAAGACCGGCGAGACCCGGGAGCTCGCCACCCACGGCGTGTTCATCGCCATCGGGCATACGCCGGCGACCGAACTGTTCAAGGGCCAGCTCGAGATGGATGCCGGCGGCTACATCCTGACCGCGCCGGATTCGACCGCGACCAGCGTCGCCGGCGTGTTTGCCGCCGGCGATGTCAAGGACAAGGTGTTCCGACAGGCGGTCACGGCCGCCGGCATGGGCTGCATGGCGGCGCTCGAGGCCGAGCAGTTCCTGGCCGCGCAAGCCGCCGATCAGACCGCCGCCGCCGAATAGAGCACCCGGCCCGCGGCCAGCCGGGCGCGAGCTGCGAGAAGCGATCCCCGATCCTTTCGGGTGCGAGGTGTGGCCATGGACTGGAACCGATTGCGGATTTTTCATGCTGCCGCCCAGAGCGGCAGCTT
>CAZZKF010000104.1:0-1699 GCA_964654995.1 uncultured Alphaproteobacteria bacterium
AAGATCAGATCGCGCCCGCCGCCGTGAATGTCGAAGGTCTCGCCGAGGTATTTGCCCGACATCGCCGAACATTCGATGTGCCAGCCGGGCCGGCCGCGCCCCCACGGGCTGTCCCAGCCGGGCAGGTCCGGGGTCGATGGCTTCCACAGGACGAAATCGGCGGGATTTTTCTTGTACTCGGCGACTTCGATGCGCGCGCCGGCAATCAGGTCTTCGCGCTTGCGCCCCGAAAGCCGCCCGTATTCCGGCATCGAGGTCACGTCGAACAGCACATGGCCGTCGGCGACATAGGCATGGCCGGCGCGCAGCAAGGCCTCGATCATGGCGATCATCTCGGGGATGTGCTCGGTGGCGCGGGGCTCGATGGTCGGCGGCAGAACGCCCAGCGCCGCCATGTCCTCGTGAAAGATCTCGATGGTGCGCGCGGTGATCGCCTCGATCGGCTCGCCGCGCTCCTTCGCGGCCGCATTGATCTTGTCATCCACGTCAGTGATGTTGCGAACGTAGACAACATCCGGGTAACGGCGCTGCAGGAGCCGGTACAACACGTCGAAAATGATGAAGGCACGGGCATTGCCGATATGGGCGAAGTCATAGACGGTGGGCCCGCAGACATACATCCGCACGCAAGCCGGATCCAGGGGCTCGAACACCTGTTTTTCGCGCGCCGCCGTGTTGTAAAGAACGATCGTCACTGTTTGTCCGCCTTTGCCGGAAAGACCATGCCGCGCGGGCCTGATCAGGCGCGCTCGCCCAGAAGCCGCGCCCGGGCCCGCTCGGGGCCGATTAGGGGTAACAGATTCTTCATTTCCGGTCCATGCTCGCGGCCCGTCAGCGCCGCGCGAAGCGGCAGAAACAGGGCCTTTCCCGATTTTCCGGTGGCCGCGCGCACAGTACCTGTCCAATTCTTCCACGTCCCCTCGTCCCACGGCGGCGCCGGCAGCAGCTCGGCGGCGGCGGTCGTCAGATCGGGGTCCAGAATCTGCGGTGCAATCGGCCCATGAATGACCTTGAGCCAATCCTCGGCCTCCGCAACGCGGGTCAGATTGGCGCGGATCGCCTGCCAGATTTCCGGTGTCAGCCCCTCGATGCCGCGCGCGGCCAGGCGCTTGGCCGCCTCGTCATAGGACATGGCGTGCACAAGGGCGGCGTTCAGCCGGCGCAATTCGGCCATATCGAAGCGGGCCGGCGCGCGCGAAAAGCGCGCGAGATCGAAATCGGCCACCAGTTCATCGAGGCTGGTTGCCGGGCGCACCGGCGCCGAGGTGCCGAGGCGGGCGAGGAGCGCGTTCACCGCCATCGGCTCGATGCCGTCGGCGCGAAGGCTGCGCAGGCTCATGGACCCGATGCGCTTGGACAGCCCTTCGCCCTTTGCATCCACCAGCAGCGCCAGATGGCCGAACGCCGGCGGCGGGCCGCCCAGGGCCTCGATGAGCTGAACCTGCACCGCCGTATTGGCGACATGATCCTCGCCGCGCAGTACGTGGGTGATGCCCATGTCCAGATCATCGACCACCGAGGTCAGCGTATACAGGGGCCGCCCGTCCTCGCGCAGCAGCACCGGATCGCTCAAAGAGGAGGCATCGAAAGCGACGTCGCCCCGGATCAGGTCGTTCCAGCGCACTGCTTTTTCGTCCAGCCGCAAGCGCCAGTGGGGCCGGCGCCCGGCCGATTCCAGCGCCCGGCGTTCATCGTCCGA
>CAZZKF010000104.1:1799-4037 GCA_964654995.1 uncultured Alphaproteobacteria bacterium
CGGCATCGGTGTCATCGAGGCGGAGGGCGAACCGGCCGCCCGCCTTGCGGGCAAACAGCCAGTTGATCAGCGCGATGCGGGCATTGCCGACATGCAGGAAGCCGGTCGGGCTGGGGGCAAAGCGGACCTTGACGGCCATGTCATGTGCTCTTGTCGTCGCCGGCCCATTCGCTGAGGCCGGTGCGCCGGGCGTTGCGATAGCCGTTGGTGATCGGATAGCGGCGGTCGCGGCCGAACTGGCGCGGCGTGATCTTGACCCCCGGCGGCGCCTGCCGGCGCTTGTATTCGGCCGTATAGAGCATGTGTTCGATACGGGCGACGGTGGCCGCCGCATGGCCGCGGGCGACGATTTCGTCGGCCGCCATGTCGTGCTCGATCAGGCATTCGAGGATGTCGTCGAGCTCCTCATACGGCGGCAGGCTGTCCTGATCGGTCTGATCGGGGCGCAGCTCGGCCGACGGCGGCTTGGTGAGGATGTTGTCCGGGATGACCTCACCATCGGGACCGCGCGCGCCCTCGGGGCGATGGGCGTTGCGCCAGGCGGCGAGCCGGTAGACGGCGGTCTTGTATACGTCTTTCAAGACCGAATAGCCGCCACACATGTCGCCATAGAGGGTGGCGTAGCCGACCGACATCTCCGACTTGTTGCCCGTCGTCAGCAGCATGTCGCCGGAGCGGTTGGACAGCGCCATCATGATCACCCCGCGGCTGCGCGCCTGAATGTTTTCCGCCGTCACGTCGACATGCCCGTCACCCAGCACCGGCGTCAGCACCTCGTGAAAGGCGCCGACCACCGGCTCGATCGACACCGAGTCCAGGCGGACGCCGAGCCGGCGGGCGCATTCGGCCGCATCGTCGAGACTGGCGGTGCTGGTATAGCGCGACGGCATCATCACGCAGCGCACATTGTCGGGGCCCAGTGCATCGACGGCAACCGCGGCGCTCAAAGCACTGTCGATACCGCCGGACAGGCCGACAAGGATGCCGGGAAAGCGGTTCTTGCCGACATAATCGGCAAGGCCGGTCATCAGCGCCCGATAGACCGCCTCGTCGCCGTCATCGAGGGGCTCGATGCCACCATCCGCGCAGTGCCAGACGCCCTCGCCGCCGCGGCTCCAGGCGGTGCAGGTGAGCGCCGGGCGCCAGGGCGCCATTTGCACGGCCAGCGAGCGGTCGCCATTGAGCGCAAAGGAAACGCCGTCGAAGACCAGCTCGTCCTGGCCGCCGACCTGATTGACGTAGATCAGCGGCAAGCCGGTCTCGACGACGCGCGCAACCGCCAGATTGAGCCGTTTGGCGCGCTTGTCGGTTTCGAACGGCGAGCCGTTGATGACCACCAGCATCTCGGCGCCGGTTTCCTGCAAGCATTCGGCGACATCCGGGCGCCACATGTCCTCGCAGATCATCAGACCCAGACGCACCCCGCGGAAATCGACCGGCCCCGGCAGCGGCCCCGGGGCGAACACCCGCTTTTCATCGAAGACGCCGTAATTGGGCAGTTCATGCTTGAGCCGGACGCCGGCGATCTTGCCGCCATCGAGCAGCAGGGCGGCATTGTAAAGCCGGTCGTCCCGGCGCCACGGGCTGCCAAGAACAATCCCGGGGCCACCGTCGCCGGTATCCGCGGCCAGCGCCTTGACGTGCTCTTCCACCTCGTTCTGGAAGGCCGGCTTGAGCACCAGGTCCTCGGGCGGATAGCCGCTTACCACCAGCTCGCTGAACACCACCAGATCGGCGCCCGAACCGGCGGCACGCGCCCGCATCTCGCGGATGAGCGCGCAATTGCCGTCAAGATCGCCGACCGTCGGATTGGCCTGGGCCAGGGCTATGGTGAGCCGGTCGCGCATGGGCCTTGTTTACCTTGCCAATGCGGGCCGAACAAGCGGCCGCGGGGAAAGTCGAAGGGAAGCGGGCGGTGAACCGCGCTCAGGAGCCGGCCAGGCGACGCTCGGCACTGCGACGCCCGTTCTTGAGGTCGGCGCCGATGGTGAACGCCAGCTCCAGGCTCTGACTGGCGTTGAGCCGGGGATCGCAATGGGTGTGATAGCGATCGGCCAGAAGGTCCTCGGTGATTTCCTGGGCGCCGCCCAGACATTCGGTGACATCCTGGCCGGTGAGCTCGAAATGAACGCCGCCCGCATACGTGCCCTCGGCCCGGTGGACATCGAAAAAGCGCCGCACTTCGAGCAGCACCCGGTCGAACGAGCGGGTCTTGAAGCCGTTTGACGATTTCACCGT
>CAZZKF010000104.1:4137-5868 GCA_964654995.1 uncultured Alphaproteobacteria bacterium
GTGCGCTCGCCCACCCACAGCATGTGGGCCGAGGTGTCGTACCAGTCGCCCGAGGTGCTGTCGATACGGGTCATCGCTTGCTCGTAGGGCAGCAGCAGGGCCTCGTGCGAGGTGTAGAAATCCTTCTGGCGCAAGGCCGAGGTGTTCTCGGGCGTCACCCCGTAGGCCTCGAAGAACTCGAGGGCCTCGGAGATTCGGTTGGCGATTTCGCCAAAGCGGGCGCCCTCGGGGCTGCGCTCGACGAAGCCGAGGGTCCAGCGGTGGATGCGGTGGAGATCGGCATATCCGCCTTGCGCGAAGGCGCGCAGCAGGTTGAGCGTCGCCGCCGCCCGGCTGTAGGCCTGAAGCATGCGCCGGGGGTCGGGTTCGCGGGCTTGCACCGTAAACGCCATGTCGTTGATGATGTCGCCGCGATAGGCCGGCAGCTCGACGCCATCGCGCACCTCGACCGGCGATGAGCGCGGCTTGGCATATTGGCCGGCCATGCGCCCGACCATCACCACCGGACAGCCCGACGCAAAGGTCAGGGTGACCGCCATCTGCATCAGCACGCGGAAGGTGTCGCGGATGTTGTCGGGGTGGAATTCGGCGAAGCTTTCCGCACAGTCGCCGCCCTGAAGCAGGAAAGCCCGGCCTTCCGCCACCTCCGCCAACTGGCGCTGAAGGCGCCGTGCCTCGCCGGCGAAGACCAGCGGCGGAAAGGTCGAGAGCATGGCTTCGACCTCGGCGCAGGCCTCGGCGTCCGAATAATCGGGCATCTGGCGTGCCGGGTACGAGCGCCAGATATCAGGGGTCCAGTCCGTCGTCATAATCCGACTGGAATAGGCCGAAGAACGCGCAAACGCAAGCCCGACGGCCTATTCGGCCAGCCCGGTGTCGGCTTCCGGCACCTTTTCGCGCATCAACACGAATTCTTCGGCCGTCGTCGGATGGATCGCCGTGGTGGCATCGAACTGGGCCTTGGTGGCGCCGGCCTTGATGGCAATCGCCACGCCCTGGATGATCTCGGCGGCATCCGCCCCGACCATCACGGCGCCGACGACGCGGTTGCTGGCACGTTCGACCACCAGCTTCATGAAGCAGGTCTCATCGCGCCCCGAGACCGTGTGTTTGAGCGGCCGGAAGCGTGCCTTGTAGACATCGACATGGCCGAACTCGGCGCGCGCCAGGTCTTCCGACAGGCCGACGGTGGCCAGCGGCGGCTGGCCGAACACGGCGTGCGGCACGTCGCGGTAATCGACCGTCTGCGGCGTATCGCCATAGACGGTGGCGGCAAAGGCCGCGCCTTCGCGGATCGCCACCGGCGTCAGGCAGATGCGGTCGGTGCAGTCGCCGATGGCATGGATGTGGGGCACCGAGGTGCAGAACCGGTCATCGACAATGACGGCACCGTTGGCGGCGAGCCGCACCCCCACTTCCTCGAGTCCCAGACCGGCAGTGTTGGGAGCGCGCCCGGTGGCATACATCACCACGTCGGCGATCACTTCGCCACCATCATCGAGGCTGAGGCGGTAGCCGCCCTCCGCCGGCGCGATTTCGGTAACCCGGGCCTCGACGCGCAAATCGATGCCTTTCTTGCGCATTTCCTCGGCCAGCACGTCGCGGGCTTCGCGATCGAATCCGCGCAGGATCTGCTCGCCGCGGTAAAGCTGGATCACCTGCGCGCCCAGCCCGTTGAAGATGCCGGCGAATTCGATGGCGATATAGCCGCCACCGACAATCGCAATGCGC
>CAZZKF010000105.1:0-5504 GCA_964654995.1 uncultured Alphaproteobacteria bacterium
CTTGGTATCGAGTTCCTCGGGCTGGTGACCGATGACGGCACGCCCCAGATCGCCGGCGTGTTTCTCGATCTGGTCGGGGCCGAGCCGGCCGGCTTTGCCATCGACAACCTGCGCTTCGGGCGGGCTGGCGAAGTGAGGGTTCCCGGCGGCGGCGGTGGCGAGCCGATCCCCGAGCCGGCCTCGCTGGCCATCTTCGGCCTCGGACTGCTTGGTCTCGGCGCGGTGCGCCGGCGGCGCAGGAATCGCTGAGCCGCGTTTCCTTCCACTGAATGCCGAAAATGGAGCGGGCCCCCGGCGGGGCCCGCTTTTTTGTCTGCACCAGGACGCAACCTACCCAGCAAACGGATCGCGGACCAGAATGGTGTCTTCGCGTTCGGGACTGGTGGACAAGAGCGCCACCGGCGCCTCGATCAGTTCCTCGATGCGGCGGATGTACTTGATGGCGGTGGCCGGCAGCTCGGCCCAGCTTCGTGCGCCGCGGGTACTTTCGCTCCAGCCGTCGAGCGTCTCATAGACCGGCTCGACGCGCGCCTGGGCGGCGGCGCTGGCGGGCAGATGGTCGAGCACCGCGCCATCGAGGCGATAGGAGGTGCAGACCTTGAGCGACGCCATGCCGTCGAGCACGTCGAGCTTGGTCAGCGCGATGCCATCGATGCCGCCGACCTTGACCGCCTGGCGTACCAGCACCGCATCGAACCAGCCACAGCGCCGCGCACGCCCGGTCACGGTGCCGAATTCGCGGCCACGCTCGCCCAGGGACCGGCCGATCTCGTCGTCGAGCTCGGTGGGAAACGGCCCGCGTCCGACCCGGGTGGTATAGGCCTTGGTGATCCCCAGCACATAGCCGACGCCGCGTGGGCCAATGCCGGCACCGGCCGCCGCCTGGCCGGCCAGGGTGTGCGACGAAGTCACAAACGGATAGGTGCCGTGATCGACATCCAGCATCGCCCCTTGCGCGCCTTCGAACAGGATGCGCCGGCCTCGCCGCCGCGCCTCATCCAGGCGCTGCCAGACGGTATCGGCAAAGGGCAGCACCTTGGGTGCGAGTTGCATCAGATCGTCAAGCAGCGCCGCCTTGTCGACCGGCGGCCAGCCGAACCCCTTGCGCAAGGGATTGTGATGGGCAAGCAGGGCGTCCAGTCGGGCATCCGCCGCCTCGCGAGCGGCGAGATCGCACAGGCGCAAGGCGCGGCGCCCGACCTTGTCCTCATAGGCCGGGCCGATACCGCGGCGCGTGGTACCGATGCTCACGCCGGGTGCGGCATCCTCGCGCATGGCGTCCAATTCGCGGTGCAGCGGCAGGATCAGCGCCGCGTTCTCGGCAATGTGCAGCACCTCGGGCGTCACCGCGACGTGCTGCGCGGCGAGGCGCTCGATCTCTTCCGTAAGCGCCCAGGGATCGATGACAACACCGTTGCCGATGATCGACAGGCGCCCGCGCACGACGCCGGATGGCAGCAGGCTCAGCTTGTAGGTCACGCCGTCGATGACCAGGGTGTGGCCGGCATTGTGCCCGCCCTGGAAACGCACCACCACGTCGGCCCGCTCCGAGAGCCAGTCAACAATCTTGCCCTTGCCTTCGTCGCCCCACTGGGCGCCCACGACCGCCACGTTGCTCACGGTTTCCTGCTCCCTTCGACCACCTGCGGCGTGCCGTCAACCAGCACATGGCTGCACCCGAGGCGCCGTGCCGCGCCGGCGACATCGCCATCCGGCTCCGGCTCCAGCCCCCGGATGGTCCGCCAGCCCTCGGCCCGCAGGTCGCGCGCCAGGCGGATGTCGGTTCCGAACGGCAGATAGATCCGCCGCGCCGGCGCAGGCGCCGGGACCGCGCGCTCGAGGCCGTCGACATAGACGGTGAAGCCGACCGCGGTTTCGCCCTCACCGGCGCCGCGATCGATGGTATAGCGCCCGCCGCGCCCCAATTCGCCGCGCTGGCCCCTGGCGAACAGGGCAAAGCCGATGCCGCTGTAATATTCGAACCCGCGGCTTTCGACCGCATCGATGGTCAGCGTGATGTCAGGCGCGGCAGCGCGGACCTCGGCCACGAACCCTGCCAGCTCATCGCACAGGGCGCGGGCCGGCACGTCAAGATCGAGGGCCGAGAGCCGTTCAAGCGCCACATCGGCGGGGCCGCAGGCGGCGATCAGTCTGGCAAGCAGCTTGCCGGTCTCGCCGTCGATGGCTTCGAGCGCGGCCGCATCCTTGGCATCAAGCGCCTTGCGCAACCGCGTAACCGTGGCCGCATCGAGCCCACCGCCGGTCAGCACCGCCGGCACCAGCGGCGGCAAGGTGATATCGGCCACCAGCCCGGTAATGCCGAGGCCGGCCAGCGCCTCGATGGCGAGCAGCAGAACCTCGGCATCGGCGGCGCGCGCCGGACTGCCGATCAGCTCGAATCCGGCCTGAATGAACTCGCGCTCAGGCCGGATCTGGCTGCCGCGCACCCGCAGTACGGGCCCGGCGTAGCTCAGCCGCAAGGGCCGCGGCGCGCCGGCCAGGCGGGTGGCGGCGATGCGCGCCACCTGCAGCGTGATGTCGGCACGCACCGCCATCATCCGGTGCGAGACCGGGTCCATCAGCCGGAACATGTGGCGGGCCTGGGCCTGGCCGGAACCGGCCAGCAGGCTGTCCTCGAACTCGACCAGGGGGGGCGCCACCTGCTCGTAGCCGGCCCCGGCAAAGGTCGCCAGAAGGCGGCTGACCAGCGCCGCCTGCTGCTCGGCCGCCGGCGGCAGACCGTCGCGCAGGCCTTCCGGCAGAAGGGCTTTGTCCACGTCCTTCAACATCATGCTCGAACTCTACCGCATTGCCCCGATCGGGCGCCAGCCGAAGCGGTGCGCCCCCTAGAAGGTCAGGTTCTTGACCCGTTTGACATCGGGAAGGGCACAGATCCGGGCCAGCACATCGTCGGCGATCGGCCCATCGATCTCGATCAGCGCAATCGCCACGCCGCCCTTTTCGGCGCGCCCGAGATGGAAGGTGGCGATATTCACTCCGGCCTCGCCCAGGGTTGTTCCCAGACGTCCGATGAACCCCGGTGTGTCGAGGTTCTGGATAAAGAGCATGTGGTGGCCGAGCTCGGCCTCGACGGCAATGCCGTCGACATAGACAATGCGCGGCTTGTTGTCGGCAAACAGGGTGCCGGCGAAGATGTGGCGTCCGCGCTCGGTCACCACGGTGAGGCACATCCGGGTATGATAGTCGCCGGCCCGTTCGTGCTTGCTCTCGGTGACCTCGATATTGCGTTCCCTGGCGACCATGGCGGCATTGACCATGTTGACCGAATAATCGAGAACCGGGGCCAGCAGGCTTTGCAGCACGATGGCCGTGAGCGGCCGGCAATTGAGCTCGATGGCCCGGCCTTCAAACTCGATCACCACTTCGCGGATGCCGGATTCGATGATCTGGCCGGCGAGGCTGCCCAGATGCTCCGCCAGCTTCATGTAGGGGCGCAGGCGCGGCGCTTCCTCGGCCGTCACCGACGGCATGTTCAGCGCATTGGTCACCGCCCCGTCGAGCAGATAATCGGCCATCTGCTCGGCCGCCTGAACCGCGACGTTTTCCTGGGCTTCCGCGGTGGCGGCGCCGAGATGCGGGGTCGCCACCAGATTGGGGGTGCCGAACAGCGGATTGTCGCGGGCCGGCTCTTCGGCAAAAACGTCCAGTGCAGCGCCGGCGACCTTGCCCGAATCCAGCGCCTCTTTCAGCGCCTGTTCGTCGATCAATCCGCCGCGCGCACAATTGATGATGCGCACGCCGTCCTTCATCCTGGCGATCGCCGCGGCGTCGATCATGCCGCGCGTTGAATCGGTGAGCGGCGTGTGCAGGCTGATGAAATCGGCGCGCGCCAAAAGCTCATCGAGCTCGACCTTTTCGACGCCCAGATCGACGGCGCGTTCCTGGGCCAGATAGGGATCAACGGCGATCACCTTCATTTTCAGGCACAGGGCACGCTCGGCGACGATCGAGCCGATGTTGCCGCAGCCGATGAGGCCTAAGGTCTTGCCGGTCAGCTCGACCCCCATGAACGCCGACTTCTCCCATTTGCCGGCCTGGGTCGAGCGGTCGGCGGCAGGGATCTGCCGGGCCAGTGCGAACATCATGGCAATCGCGTGCTCGGCGGTGGTGATCGAGTTGCCGAACGGCGTGTTCATGACCACGACGCCGCGCGCGGTGGCGGCCGGAATATCGATGTTGTCGACGCCGATGCCGGCGCGGGCCACGACCTTGAGGTTTTCGGCTGCGTCCAGCACGGCCGCCGTCACCTTGGTCGCCGAGCGTATTGCCAGCCCGTGATAGCTGCCGATGCGCTCGATCAGCTCGGCTTCCGACAAGCCGGTGATCTGGTCCACTTCGATGCCGCGGGCCCGCAGGATTTCCGCCGCCCGGGGGCTCAGTTTGTCGGCAATCAGAACTTTATACATTGGTCAAATATCCCTTTACCCGGCACTCCGCCCGATCCTGCCGACCCCCGGTCGCAGCTTACAGGAAGGCCGCATCAGATCTGAACAAAAACCGCTAGTCTTCGCGCACCTCAGCATAGGCCCAGTCGAGCCACGGCAGCAGAGTCGCAATGTCGTCCGCTTCCACCGTCGCCCCGCCCCAGATGCGCAGGCCCGGCGGCGCCGCCCGATAGGCGCCGATGTCGTAGGCCACACCGCGCTCCTCGAGACGTGCGACGATGCCCTTGGCGACAGTCTTCTGTGCGTCTTCGTCAAGCCCGGCGAACCACGGATCGACGATCGACAGGCAAATCGAGGTACACGACCGGGTCTCCGGCACCCGCGCCAGGAAATCCACCCAGGGGGTATCCGCCACCCAATCGGCGACGGCGGCCAGATTGGCTTGCGCCCGGGCAATCAGGGCAGGCAATCCACCGATACTTTCGCCCCAGGCCAGGGCATCGAGGTAATCCTCGACGCACAGCATCGAGGGCGTGTTGATGGTGGCGCCTTCGAAGATGCCTTCGATCAGCCTGCCGCCCTTGGTCAGCCGGAACAGCTTGGGGAGCGGCCAGGGCGGGGTGTAGCTCTCCAGGCGCTCGACCGCGCGCGGGCTCAGGATCAGCATGCCATGAGCGGCCTCGCCGCCCATCACCTTCTGCCAGGAAAAGGTCGTGACATCGAGCTTGGCCCACGGCAGATCCATGGCAAAGGCGGCCGAGGTCGCATCGCAGATGGTCAGGCCGGCACGGTCATCGGCGATCCAGTCGCCATCGGGAACGCGCACGCCCGAGGTGGTGCCGTTCCAGGTGAACACCACGTCGCGGGCGGGATCGACCTCCGTCAGGTCGGGCAGCGCCCCGTAGGGAGCATCCAGCACCCGCACGTCATCGAGCTTCAACTGCTTGGCGACATCGGTGACCCAGCCGGCGCCGAAGCTTTCCCAGGCCAGCATGTCAACCCCGCGTGCGCCCAGCAGCGACCACAGGGCCATTTCCACCGCGCCGGTGTCGGAGCCGGGAACGATGCCGATGCGATAATCATCGGGCACCCCGAGCA
>CAZZKF010000106.1:0-5428 GCA_964654995.1 uncultured Alphaproteobacteria bacterium
AACCACGGCCGGCAGGCGAGGCGCCATCACAATGCCGGGACGACGCGCCCTGGCAGGCGAGCGGGCGGCGCCGTCCGGTTCGCGAGCCTGTCAGAGCCGGAGCCTGAGCGCTCCGGCGATCCCGAACCAGCCCGAGCCGCTCCCGGTCGCCTGCGTTTCGCCGCGCCATTCGCTCGAGCGAGGGCGGGACATCCGCAACGCTCGGCAATCGGTCATCGAATCGGCTCTGGTTGCAGCCCTGGCCTCGATCTTCAATTGACGCGCAGCAGGGTTTTCGGCACGGTTCCGGCTCACGCGAAATTCTGCCAGGGGGGAATCATGAAAATCGGACCCGTTCTTGCCGTCGTCGCCGGACTTGCGGCACTCTTTGTGATCGGGCAGTGGGAATATGGCCGCGGTCCGGACAACCGGCTGGCAATGGCTGCGGATACCGTGCCCCTCGGCCCGCTGCCGCGCGACGTGGTGCCGAGCCATTATGAGCTGGCGCTGACCATCGTGCCGGAGCGCCCCGACTTCGACGGCCATGAGGTCATCGATGTCAAGGTCGCCAAACCGGTCCGCCGGTTGTTCCTGCACGGCAAGAACCTGACCGTCGCCGAGGCCGTTGCTGAAACCGCGGGCGGCGACAAAATCAAGGGCGCGTATCGCGAGGTCGATCCCTCGGGCGTCGCCCGCATCGATTTCGAGCGCCCGTTGCCGGTTGGCCGGGCCAAGCTGGTGTTTACCTGGTCGGCACCGTTCAATCCCAGGCTGGAGGGACTTTACAAGGTCGAGGAAGGCGGCGAGGCCTATGCGTTCACCCAGATGCAGGCGATTTCGGCGCGCCTCGCCTTTCCCGGCTTCGACGAGCCGGCCTTCAAGACGCCCTTCGATATCACCATTACCGCCGGCGCCGACGACGTGGTCATTGGCAACACGCCGATTGCCGAGGAAACGGCGCTTCCCGGAGGCATGAAGCGGGTGCGCCTGGCGACCACCAGGCCGATGCCGACCGAGCTTCTGGCCTGGGCGGTCGGCAATCTCGATGTCGTGGAGTGGAAGCCGATGGCGCCGACTGCGCTGCGCGATCGCGCGGTGCCGCTGCGCGGGATTACCGCCCATGGCAAGGGCGAAAAAATCCGCTATGCGCTGGCCAACACCGAGGCCATCGTCAACACCCTCGAGGACTATTTCGGCATTCCCTATCCGTTCGCCAAGCTCGACATCATTGCGGTGCCGGATTTCGCCGCCGGGGCGATGGAAAACATCGGCGCCATCACCTACCGCGAGCAACTGATGCTGTTCGAAGAAAAAGCCTCGCTGCAGCAGAAGCGCAGCTATGTCACCGTCAACGCCCATGAGCTCGCCCATCAGTGGTTCGGCGATCTGGTCACACCGGCATGGTGGAGCGACATCTGGCTCAACGAATCCTTTGCCACCTGGATGGCCTATCGCGCCGCCAACAGCCTGTATCCGGACCAGCAGTACGATCGCAGCTTTCGCCGGCGGGTGCTCGCCATCATGCAGCTCGACAGCCTGCCGAGCACCCGCCAGGTGCGCCAGCCGGTGGCCGACAACAACGATATCGCCAATGCCTTCGACGGCATCACCTATCAGAAGGGCGGCGGCGTCATCGCCATGTTCGAAAGATACCTGGGCGCGGAGGCCTTTCGAAAAGGCGTGCATCATCATCTCACCCGTTTTGCCTTCGGCACCGCGACGTCCGACGATTTCATGGAATCTCTGGCCCAGAGCGCGGGCAACGACAAGGTGGTGGCGGCGTTCTCCTCGTTCATCGACCAGCCGGGACTGCCGCTGGTCTCGGCCCGCCTGTCCTGTGGCGCCGGGCAGGCGCCGAGCGTGACGCTCGAGCAGTCCCGCTATTTCCAGCTCGGCGCGGTGCAGGAGAGCGACCAGAGCTGGAAAATCCCGGTGTGCCTCGCCTATGTCGCCGACGGCCGGCGGTCAGAGCAATGCGATCTGATCGAGGCACGGCGCCAGACCGTCACCCTCGATGGCGGTGCCTGCCCGTCGTCGCTGCTGCCCAATGCCGGCGGCGCCGGCTATTACCGCTTTCAGCTCGATGCCGATGGCTGGAACGCCCTGCTTGCCGATCTGCCGGCGTACTCGGCGCCGGAGGCCCTGGCCATCGCCGACAGCTTCGAGGCTTCGGTGCGGGCCGGCAAGACTGGCGCCGACGTCTATTTGGGCGCCCTGTCGAATTTCAGCCGTTCCCCCTACTGGGACGTGGCAACCGCGCCGCTCGGCATGTTGCGCCTGATCGACGATTATCTGGTCCCGGAGGGCCGCCGGGATGAC
The DNA here is from genome assembly GCA_964654995.1 of uncultured Alphaproteobacteria bacterium. Taxonomy (GTDB): domain Bacteria; phylum Pseudomonadota; class Alphaproteobacteria; order CAZZKF01; family CAZZKF01; genus CAZZKF01. The sequence continues at coordinate 2,299 of CAZZKF010000106.1, forward strand.
CTTCGGGCGCTGTTCGCCGGGCTTTACGAGGGCAGATTTGCGGCGCTGGGGCTTGACAACGATACCGAGGCCGACCGGAAGGATCCGATCGGCACGGCGCTTCTGCGCTCCCGCATCGTCGGCTTTCTGGCGTTGCGGGCGCGCCTGCCCGAACTGCGGGCGGTGTTGGCGGAGAAGGGGGCGGCGTACATCGGCTTCAAGCGCGATGGCAAGATCCATCCCGAGGCGATCAATCCCGATCTGGTCACCGATGCCCTGGCGGTGGCGGTACAGGAAAGGGGCGCCCCGTTCTTCGATGCCCTGGTGGCGGTGATCGACGGCTCGAAGGATGCCATATTGCGCGAGCGGGTGATTTCGGCCATCGCCAGTGTTCGGGACCCGGAGCTTGCGGCGCGGGCCCGCGATCTCATGCTGTCGCCCGAACTGCGCGACAACGAGGCCGTCAACATTCTCTACCAGCAGGCGGGCGACCGGGAAAACCGGGCCGCCCTGTGGCAATGGGCGCGGGACAATTTCGAGCGCATCGTCGATCGCATTCCCAACTGGAGCCGCGGGCGTCTGGCCTCGATCGCCAACGGTTTTTGCAGCCTTGAGCGCCGTGCCGAAGTGGTCGAATTCTTTACCCCGCGCATTGCCGCGCTCGAAGGTGGCAAACGGGTTCTGGCCCAGACGCTGGAGCGCATCGACCAGTGCATCGCGCTGAAAGAGGCGCAGGGGCCGGCGGTCGCCGCCTTCTTCGAGGCGGCAAGATAGAGCGTTGTCAGGTCCTGTGGAGCCGATCGCCCGGGGGCGGTCAGCTGCCCCGGCGCCTTGGTGTCAGCCGGTGCCGACCCCGGTTGAGCGCATCTCGGTCGGCCAGTAGCCCGACAGAATGCGTTCGCCGCGGTGACCGTTCATGACTTCCGCCGTGATCCGCTTGCCGATGCCCGACAGATTGCTGTCGTGCATGCGATAGCAGAACAGCGCTTCCGCGATGTGCAGGCCGGTCCAGCCGTTGCCGACGATGCGCAGCCACTTGTGGTGCTTGGTGCCGCGGCGGATGGTCTCGTCGAACGGCCCGGCCTCAGTGAGCGCCCGGGTGAGCACCACGCCGGGCTCCGGGATATAGCTGTATTTGGCCAGGCGCGCGGGATCGAACCCGGCCGATTTGCCGCGATCCAGCACCCGGCCGTCGGCGGCCACCAGATTGCAGTCGGTATAGACGAAACCGATGCGCTCATCATGGCGCCGCGCCGCGACCAGCCGGTCGATGCACTGGCGGGCATAGCCGGGCAGCAGATAATCGTCGGAATCGAGGATGATGCAGTATTCGCCGGTGATCTTGTCGAGCACCCGGTTGATGGCGCCGAGCTTGCCGACATTGCTTTCCACCGCCACCACCTCGGTCCGTTCGAGACCGTCGGTGGCCTCGAGGCAGGCGTCGATCACCTTCAGGGAATCGTCGGTGCTGGCGTCATCGACGATAACCAGCTCGATGGGCGAATAATCCTGGTAGGCGACGCTGGCGATGGCATCGGCGATGAACCGCGCGTAATTGCGGTTGGGAATGATGACCGACAGAAGCCGTGAAGGTTTTTTCATGGTTAGTATTTTCGTCATTTCTTTATTGAAACTCTCTGTGGCGGCGGCCCTCGACCGGTTCCGGAACCTGTTCGTGGCCGATGTCGAAAAGATTGTGGGGTGAGGACTCCAACTGCTCTATCAGATCAGAACATTCCCGTTCGACAATACGACATTCATCCGGCGTCATGCGGGCACGTTTATCCCGGCCATCGGCACGAAATTCAAGCGTGTCCGAATCGTCCTTGGAGTGATATCTGAACTGCTCGAGCATGTGTGTCAAGTTGTTCTCCGGAAGTTGCAGGCCCAGACCCCGGCCCAAAATAGCGCGAAAGTTGTCGGGATTGATCGCGGTATAGTTGATATACCGCATGCCGCCATCGCGTGCTGCGAGCGCCGTACGGAAGTAATTGGCATAGCATTTGGCCAGGTACAGGGTGTCGTCCATGGCTGCCGTCTGGCGCCAGTCGACGCCGGTCAGAAAGCCCGCCTGGCGGGTGCCCCGGACCTCCAGCGCGGCCGTCGTTTCCTTGCGCACCGAGGCGATGACCTCGACCGGATCGCGGTAGAGAAACAGCGCCGGGCAGCCGGGGAAGGCACGGCGGATGAAGTCCTGGTAGAGCACGTTCCAGCTGATCAGCTTGACGAAGGCGCGGGTGCTTGCCGGGTGGCGCCGGCGGGTGAGCGCCAGGACCAGGTTGCGGAACATGTGCAAGTTGCGCGCGTCGGCCACTGCCGGCTGCGCCCAGTCGTCGGTCAGCCAGGCCCAGAAGCCGCGCTGCAGCGGCCCGCCCTGGTTGATCACCACATGCGCCGGATCGCGCGCCAGGGCCTTGGCCAGCAGCGTCGAGCCGCAGCGCGAAACGTGAAAGATGAAGCCCGAGGGGGGAAGGCCCTCGGCGCCGACCGCATCGTCGAGCAGGATGTCGATATCGGTGGAAAAGGCGTCCCCGATCGCCCCTTCGCGGGCCAGGCGCTCGATGGTGTACATGAACTGCCATTCGCGGAACGGGGCAGGGCCGATATCGGCCCACAGGACGCGCCCCGGCGGCCCCGGATCGATCGCCACGGGCACGACATTGGCGGCGCCGGCAATGCGGGCGAGCCCGTCATCGACGCTCAGATGCCGCGCCGCCGCGCCCGGGATGAGCTCGGCGACCACCACGTGGTCGGGCAGTGCGTACAAGGCCTTCACGAAACGCTCACTCCGTTGGCTTCGGGATTACTGCCCAACGCCCGCTGCGGCGGGCGGCTGCGCGCCTTGCGCCACGTCGGTCGGAGCCCGGGATGCCCGGCCCGTTTCAGCCGGCCAGGCGGGGCCTGAGGGCGCGCAGATCGATGCGGATCCTGGCTGCATGATCGATGGCAGTTCGATTCAGATATTGGCAATGCGCGACCGGATTGCAAGCGGCGGGTGGATGCTCCGGTCGGGGCCGCAAGGACCCGCCTTTTTCGGCCTCGAACAAGGAGTCTGCCCGCCCGGCTCCCCCGAGTGGTTCGTGACGCGCCACGAATAGGCGAGCCGGCGGCGAATGTAAAGAATTTTGTCCCTGGGGCGGAGGCTTCGCGG
>CAZZKF010000107.1:0-5374 GCA_964654995.1 uncultured Alphaproteobacteria bacterium
CATCGACGGCATCGAGGGCGAGGCCGAAGCCCATGAGCTCGGCCGCCCCAAGACCAGAACCCCCAAGACCCTGGCCGAGGAAATCGCCGCGTTGGAGACCGAAGACAAAATCCAGACCGAGCTCGAAGAGCTGAAAGCCGTGCTGGCGAGCCCGGCGGCTTCCAGCCGCGCCTAGTGTCGGCATCACACCTCTAAGGGAGAGCACCCGTGGATACCAATACCCTGGCCATTCTTTTCATGACCGTGATCGCGCCCTTGTGGATCGTCTTCCACTACGTCACCCGGTGGCGGATGTCGAAGACGCTGACCTCGGAGGACGAAAAGATCCTCGCCGACCTGTGGCGCAGCGCCGACCGGATGGAGGCTCGCATCACCAATATCGAACGCATCCTGGATGCCGAATCCAAGGACTGGAGGCTTGAGAAATGACCCGATCCTCGAAAACGTCGTGCCACCCCAGCCCCGTCGGCTTTTACCGCGACAGCGCCAACGGGCGGTTGATGGGGGTCTGCGCCGGCATTGCCGATCACTTCGGCTTCTCGGTCAAGGGCGTGCGGATCGCCACGGTGATCTCCGGCATTCTGTTCACCGGGCCGACGGTGTTGGTCTATCTGGTGCTCGGCTTCGTGCTCAAGGACAAGCCGCGCGAGATTTTTGAAACCCCGCAGGAAGACGCCTTCTGGCGCGACGTGCGCACCGACCCGGCCGGCACCTCGCGGGACCTGCGCCATCGCTTCCGCGAGCTGGAGCGCCGGCTGCGCACCGCGGAAGCCCATGTCACCTCGCGCGAATACCGTCTGCGCCGCGAAATCGACGATCTCTAGAAACATCGCAAAGAAGTCTTGCGGGGGGCCAGAACGATGTCCGACCATGCCGATTTCCGGTTGAGCGAGAAGACGCCGGCGGCCATGGATCGCCCGATCGCGCGGCCCGGCAAATTCACGCAGGCGCGCCGCATCGCGTTGTGGGCCGGCGCCGGATTGGCGCTGGTGGCCGCCGTCTGGGCGCTGGCGCCGGGCCCGGGGCGCAGCCTGCGGGTCTCGGGCGAGCGCATCGTGATTTCCAAGGTGGTGCGCGGCACGTTTGAAGATGTCATTCCGATCCGCGCCCGGGTGACGCCGATCAAGACGCTCTATCTCGATGCCATCGAAGGCGGGCGCGTCGAGCGCGTGCTGGTCGAGGACGGCGAGACGGTCACCGCCGGGCAGCTGCTGATCGAGCTGTCCAATACCGCCCTGCAGCTTGACGTCATTTCACGTGAAGCCCAGGTCACCGAGCAGCTCAACAACCTGCGCAATCTCGAACTGGCGCTGGAGCGCAACCGGCTCGAGCACAAGCGCAACCTGATCGAGATCGACTATCAGCTCACCCGGCTGGGCCGCCTGCTCGAGCGCCGGCGGGCACTGGCGGCGCGCGGCAACGTCTCGCAGGCCGACCTCGAGGACGTCGAGGATGAATACGCCTATTACCAGCGCCGGCGCGCGGTCACCATCGAGAGCCAGAAGACCGACGAGGCGATCCAGACGGCGCAGCTCGAACAGTTGCGGCTGGCCGCCGATCAACTGACCCGCAATCTCGCCTTTGCCCGGCGCAATCTCGAAAGCCTCGAGGTGCGCGCGCCGGTCTCCGGCAAACTCACCGCCCTGAATGCCGAGGTCGGCCAGTCGCTGGAGCGCGGCGAGCGCCTCGGCCAGATCGACGACCCGTCGGGCTTCAAGCTGCGCGCCCGCATCGACGAGTTCTATCTCGGCCGCGTCGCCCTCGGTCAGACGGCCGAGCTGATGCGCGCCGGCCAGACCTATCGGCTGGAGGTGGCCAAGATCTATCCCCAGGTCCGCGACGGCCAGTTCGATGTCGATCTGAAATTTGTCGGCGATACGCCCGCTGGCATCCGCCGCGGCCAGACCCTCCAGCTTCGCCTCATGCTGGGCGATGCCGCCCGGGCGCTGCTCATTCCCAACGGCGCCTTTTATCAGGACACCGGGGGAAGCTGGGTCTTCGTGGTCAGCAGTGACGGCAGCCGGGCGGTGCGCCGCACGGTGAAGCTCGGCCGGCGCAATCCGCGCTTCATCGAGGTCCTCGACGGCCTCGAGGAGGGCGAGCGGGTGATCACCTCGCCGTACACCAATTTTCTCGACATGGAGCGGCTCGAATTCGGCTCATGAGCCGGGGCCGCAAAGACAGCTTGATCAGGCGTGAGGGGCGCCACGACCAACAAGGATGAAACAGATGTTGCAACTGCGAGAGCTGACCAAGGTCTACCGCACCCGCGAGGTGGAGACCACCGCCCTGGACCGGGTGGACATCGACATCCGCGAGGGCGAATTCGTCGCCATCATGGGGCCTTCGGGCTGCGGCAAGTCGACGCTGCTGCACCTCATCGGCATGCTGGATACGCCAACGGCAGGGCGCTATCTGTTCCGCGGCGAGGACATCTCGGATTATGGCGAAGCGCAGCTTGCCGATTTGCGCAAGCGCAACATCGGCTTCGTGTTTCAGAACTTCAATCTGATCGACGAATTGAACGTCGAGGAAAATGTCGAGCTGGCGCTGCTCTATCACGACGTGCCGGCGGCTGAGCGCAAGCGCCGGGTGGCGGCGGTCATGGAGCGCATGGAAATTGCGCATCGCGCCCGCCACATGCCTTCGCAACTGTCGGGCGGCCAGCAGCAGCGGGTTGCCGTGGCCCGCGCCCTGGTGACCAACCCGGCGCTGATTCTGGCCGACGAGCCGACCGGCAATCTGGACTCGCGGGCCGGCGCGGAAGTCATGGCGATGCTCGGCGAATTCAACCGCGACGGCACCACCATCGTCATGGTGACGCACTCCGAGACCCATGCCGCCTGTGCCCATCGCATCATCGATCTGCTTGACGGCCGGGTGATCGGCGAAAACCGCTGCGCGGCTTGAGGGAGGCTGACATGATCCGCAATTATCTGATCACGGCGATCCGCAATCTGGCCAGGAACCCGCTTTATTCGTTCATCAATATCGCCGGCCTGGCGATCGGCCTGGCGGTCGGCATCCTGATCCTGCTGTTCGTGCGCGACGAGCTGTCCTATGACCGCTGGCTGCCGGATGCGTCGCGGATCTATCGCGTTGAGGCGACTTTCCGCGTTCCCGGGCGCGAGCCGATGATCAGCGCTCAGGCCCCCGGACCGGCCAGGGCGGCGCTGGAGAAGGCATACCCCGAGCGCATCGAAGAGGTCGTGCGGATTTATCGGCGCCGCCCGACCTTCGATCTCGGCGACCGCCAGTTCAATGAACGGATCATCGAGGTCGATCCCGGCTTCTTCGAGGTGTTCGATCTGCCGATGGTGGCCGGCAGCCGCGAGGCGGCACTGGCGGATACCTCGTCGATCATTCTCTCGGAGAGTCTGGCCGAAAAGTTCTTCGGTGATGCGCCGGCCCTGGGACAGACCCTGACGATGACCCGCAAGGAGCCCGAGACCTTTCGCGTCGTCGGCGTCATGAAGGACCTGCCTGCCAACAGCCACCTGGAGATCGACGCCATCATCCGCTTCAATCCCGACTATTACGCCGACAATCCCTGGGTGACCGAGCGCTGGACCTCGACCAACGTGCTCATCTACGCCAAGTTCCGCTCACGCGCCGACGCCGAGGCGGTGCGCCGCGACATGAAGTCCTTTGTCGATGCCAATGTCGATTTCCAAATCCCGGCGATTCAGAACATTACGCCCAGCGACATCCTCGAGCTGCGCCTGACCGCGGTCCCCGACATCCATCTGCGGTCGATCAGCGACGGCGGTTTCAAGCCGAACGGCAGCATCGTGACCGTCACCATCTTTTCGGCCGTCGCCGTGCTGATCCTGCTGATCGCCAGCATCAATTTCATGAATCTGGCGACCGCGCGCTCGATGCAGCGGGCCCGCGAGGTGGCGATGCGCAAGGTGGCGGGCGCCAGCCGGCGCCAGCTGATCGTCCAGTTCCTCGGCGAGTCCGTGATGCTGACGCTGATCGCCTTTGCCCTCGCACTGGCCCTCGTCCATCTGGCGCTGCCCTGGTACAACGACATCATCGACAAGCAGTTGCGCCTCGATTATCTCGGCGATCCCGGTCTCATCGTCCTGCTCGCCGGCCTCGCGGTCGCGGTTGGCGTCCTCGGCGGCACCTATCCGGCCTTTTACCTCTCGCACTTCCGCCCGGTGCGGGTGCTGAGCGCCAACCAGCCCTCAAACGGCGGCGCGCCGCGGCTGCGCACGGCGCTGGTGGTCCTCCAGTTCGCGATCTCGATCGCGCTGATGGTCTCGACCGCCGTGGTCTACGCGCAGATGCAGTATGCCCGCAACATGGACCTCGGCTTTTCCAAGGATCACCTGGTGGTGCTGAGCGGCATCGGCCGCGACAAGGTCGAGCCGCACCAGGAGACGCTGCGCCAGCAGATCGCCAGCCTGCCCGGCGTGGTTGCGGTGACCCGGGCCAGCGACACCCTGCCGCAGCAAAGCGACAACAACACGCTGGTCGATCTGCCCGATACGGAAAGCGATGATCTTCTGGTCATCGAGACCCTCAACGTCGACGACAATTTCTTCCAGACGCTCGGGGTCAAGCCGCTCGCCGGCCGGTTGTTCTCGCCGGACTTTGCCGCCGGGGCCATGCCGGCGGACGCCGACAAGGTGGAAGGCGACATCCATCTCAGCGTCATCATCAACGCGCGCACGGTCAAGCAGCTCGGCTTCGGCAGTGCGGACGCGGCGGTCGGGCGGACCTTCCGGCTTCTGGTTTCCGCCGACAAGAAGGCGGAGGCGACCGTGGTCGGCGTCGTCCCCGATCTGCATGTCCGCTCGGTGCGCCGCAAGATCACGCCGATGATCTACTTCCTCGGGCGCGACGCCGACATGTTCTGGACGTTGATCGTGCGTCTGCGCTCGGACCGGCTGGTGGAAACGCTGGCTGCCATCGACGACGCATGGGCCCGCATCATCCCCGATGTGCCGGTGCGCCGCGACTTCGTCGACGAGAATTTCGCCAGGCTCTACGCCGCCGAGGAACAGCGCGCCAGGATGTTTGCGGCGTTCTCGATCCTGGCGGTTTTCGTTGCCTGTCTCGGGCTGTTCGGCCTGGCCTCCTTTGCCGCCGAGCGCCGGACCCGCGAAATCGGCATACGCAAGGTTCTCGGCGCCTCTGTGCCGGCCATCGTGCGCCTGCTGGTCTGGCAGTTCTCGAAGCCGGTGATCTGGGCCAATCTGATCGCCTGGCCCATCGCCTTCTATTTCATGCGCGACTGGCTCTCGGGCTTTAACTACCGCATCGATCTCACGCCCTGGCCGTTCCTGGCGGCCGGTGCGCTGGCGGTGGTGATCGCCTGGGCGACCGTCGGCCTGCACGCCGCCCGGGTGGCCCGTTCCAACCC
>CAZZKF010000108.1:0-5189 GCA_964654995.1 uncultured Alphaproteobacteria bacterium
TGGAAGGCCAGCGTGCGGTGCTTGGCGATACCCGCACCCTCCAGGACCGAAACGTCGAGGGGGCGCCATCCCGGGCCGAGGCGGCGCCGCTGGCGGCACGACAGGAGGCCCTGCGCCAGGATCTTGCCCGCGCCCTTGGTGATCTGGGCAGCGGCGACGAACAATTGCCGGCGCTGATGCAGCAGGCGGACAAGGCCATGAGCGCGGCCCGCGGCGCCCTGCAAAAGGGCCAGCTCGGCGCCGCCCTGGCCGCCGAGGATAAGGCTCTGGCGGCGCTCCGCAAGGGCGCGGCACGGCTCGGGGAAATGATGGCGGCCGCCCAGGGCCGTCCCGGGCTCGGGCGCAGCGGCGCCGGGTTCGATCCGCTGGGGCGGCCGCTCTCGGGCGCCGGCATCGCCGAAGGCGATGAGACCGTGCCGCGGGCCCAGGAAATCCGCCGCGCCCGGCGGATCCTCGACGAGCTGCGCCGGCGGGCCAGCGAGTACCGCCGTCCGCGCGAGGAGCGCGCCTATATCGAGCGCCTGCTGCGCCGGTTCTGAGCGGTCGGCAACACAAAGAGGGGGCATCGCCGCCGCCGCCGTTCGATCAATCGTCAGGTGTGCCTTCGAACTTGAGCCGCAGGTTGCTGGCTTCCGGGGGGGCCTGTTCGATCCGGGTCTCGAAGGGGAGCACGCCGCCCGGCGCCAGAACCGTGCGCGAGGCGGTAAACTGCCACTCATGGAGAACCTGGCCGTTGTCATCCATCAGCGTCCCGAAAATCTTCGGGATCGCCTGCGAGCGGGTCGATGGATTGACGATCTCGCCGCGAATCACCAGTGCCGGCGCGCCCGGCCCGGAGAGATCGCGCTCGGGGCGGATGTTGCGGAAATCGAGCGTCGTCGGTGGCGCCGCCGGCTTGGGCTGCACCGGGGCGGCCGGCTCCGGCGCCTGCGCCGCCACCGGCTCCAGGGACAGGCCGAGGACACGGTAAAGCTTCTGTGCCGGCGGCCAGGCATGAGTGATCTGATTGCGGTAGAAGATGCCGCCGGTCACCACCGCACTGACCACGGCGATCAGCACCATCCACCCCATGAGCTGCGAGCGCGCCTTCTTGCCCGGGATCACCGGCAGGTTGGAGCCTTTGGGGATCGGGCGCGGGCGGCGCGGGCTGCGCTCGATGCGCACGCTGTCGGTTTGCGGGTCGCGGATTTCGACCAGGGTTTCGCCCGGCGGATCCTGACGCCAGCTATGGCCGCAACGCGTGCATTTGACGATGCGGCCCGTCGGGCCGATGGCGTTCGGGTCGACCTGGTAGCGCGTTGAGCACGAAGAGCATGTAACAATCATGCCACCGGAACCGTTAATTTCCTTGATCTTATAGGCTGTTACCGGGAGCAAGGCAAGCATGTGGCGGGGCCCGCCCGGCAGCCGAAATCAGGCGCCGGGTGAGGCCTCGCGCCAGCGCAGCCCGCAAGCCGGCAAAAGGCCATCGCCCCACTGGACGCACCGCGAGGCTTGTGCAAATCTGCCAGAACGGTATCGGAACCGGGGCGCAGACGCATCCGGTCCCGGGTTGGACGGGGACAGTGGCGTGGTTCGCTTCGAGAACGTCGGCAAACGCTATGGCATGGGCGACGAGGTGTTGCGCGACATCTCGTTTCACCTCGAGCCCGGCTCGTTCCATTTCCTCACCGGGCCGTCGGGGGCCGGCAAGTCGACGCTGCTGAAACTCATCTACATGGCGATCCGCCCGACCCGCGGGGTGATTTCGCTGTTCGGGCAGAACATCTCGAAAATCTCGCGGGCGCGGCTGCCGCGGTTGCGCCGGCGTATCGGCGTCGTCTATCAGAACTTTCGCCTGCTCGACCATCTGACGGCGCTGGAAAACGTCGCTCTGCCCTTGCGCATCGCCGGCGCCAGCGAAAGCCTGATCGAGGATCACGTGAAGGAACTGCTTGCCTGGGTCGGCCTCGCCGACCGATTGAACGCGCGTCCACCGACCCTCTCGGGTGGCGAGAAACAGCGCGTCGCGCTGGCCCGGGCGGTGATCGCCAAGCCCGATTTGCTGCTGGCCGACGAGCCCACCGGCAGCGTCGATCCCGACATGGGGGCGCGGCTCATGCACCTGCTTGTCGAGCTCAACAAGATCGGCACCACGACGATCATCGCCACCCATGACCGCCAGCTGGTCGAGCGCATGGGCTATCCGGAACTGCAGCTCGACGACGGCCGTCTGATCCGCATTCCGGCCGACGCGCTTCCGCAAACCACCAACAGCGAACCGGGCGGCGCCCTGGCCGCCGTCGACGAGGCCCCGTGATGGTCCGGCCGCTCAAATTCCTGCCCCGTGACGGCACCTCGGGCGGCCTGCTGCCATGGGTGATCGCGGTGATGGTCTATCTTTCCACGCTGGCGCTCGCCGCCGGCATTCTGATCCACACCTCGGTCGGCGACTGGCGGCGCGATATCGCGCGCTCGTTGACCGTCCAGGTGACCGCATCCGATCGCACCACGATCGAGCGCGAGGTCACCGCAGCGCTCAAGGTCCTCAAGGACTATCCCGGAATAGAGACGGCCCGCCGGCTGACCCGGGACGATCTGTCGCAACTGCTCGAGCCCTGGCTGGGCGCCGGCAATGTCGATGAGGACCTGCCGCTGCCCGAGCTCATTGACGTGACCCTGGCACCGGGCGCGACGGTCGAGCTCGATGCCCTGCGGGCGGCGCTCGAATCGGTGGCCCCGCATGCCGCAGTCGATGACTACCAGCAATGGATGGGCCGCATTCTCGATCTGGCGCGCACCATCCAGGCGATCTCGATCGGCACCATCGTGCTGATTCTGCTGGTCACCGTGGCGATCGTGATCTTCGCCACCCGGGCCGGGCTGGCGGTGCATTCCGACATCATCGAAATCGTTCATTTCATCGGCGCCAACGACAGCCTGATTGCCGGTGAATACCAGCGCCGCTTCCTGAGCGTCGGCCTCAAGGGCGGGTTGATCGGGGTGACCGCCGGCGCGTTGACCCTGGCCGGTCTGTCGCGGCTGATGGTGAACATGGAGGCGGCCTTCCTGCCGCGGCCGGGATTTTCGATTCCCGTGGTCATTGCGCTGGCGCTGCTGCCGGTGGCGGCCGCCCTGGTGGCCATGGCGACCGCCAATCTGACGGTGCGCCGGACGCTGGCGCGGATCGTCTGAGATGCCGGCGCGAACGTCGTTTCCGTCCATGCGCCGGTCTTTCGAGAGGCCGGATCCGGCCCGGCCCGCTGCCCGATGAGACGCCTGTCCGGTCTCTCACGGCGACTGGCCGCCTGGTGGCGCCCACCCGCCGGGCGCATCGCGGCCGGCACCGGCCTCATCGTCTTCGCCCTGTGGCTGGGCGGTTTCGTGCGCTTCACCCACATGGTCGGCGATCTCGCGCCGGCTGACGACACGCCCAGGGGCGACGGTATCGTCGTGCTCACCGGCGGCAGCGTACGCCTGGCGACGGCCGTGTCGCTGATCGAGCGTGGCCGCGCCCGGCGCCTGCTGATCACCGGCGTTCATGCGACCACCACACGCGGCGCCCTGCGCCGGGTGACCGGAGGACGCGCCGACGTTTTCACCTGCTGCGTCGATATCGACCGCCAGGCCCGCAACACCGTGGACAATGCCCATATCGCCGCCCGCTGGGCCCAGGACCACGGTTATGACTCGCTGATTCTGGTCACCGCCAATTATCATATGCCCCGCAGCCTGGTGGAATTCGCCCGGGTGCTGCCGGATATCGATCTGATTCCTTACCCGGTGGCGCCCCGGACCATCCGCCCGGGCCGATGGTGGCCGGACCATTCGCTGCGGGTGCTGGCGGTCGAGTACACCAAGTACGTGGTGTCACTGCTGCGGGCCCGGCTGGCGAGACCGTCATCACGAGGTCGGACATGATGGTGCTGGTGCGCTCGATCCTGTTCAACGCCGCCTTTTACGGCTGGACGACGATCATGGCGATCGTCTGCGCGATCACCCTGGCGCTGCCCCTGCGCCTGGCGATTCGCGCCCAGGAAGTCTGGTCCGACGGGGTGATCTGGCTGCTCGCCCGCGTCGCCGGCATCGGGCTGGAGATTCGCGGGCGCGAAAACCTGCCCGACGGCGCCGTCGTGGTCGCCGCCAAGCATCTCTCCGCCTGGGACACCGTGGTCTTTCACTCGCTGCTCAACAAGCCGGCAATCGTGCTCAAGAAGGAGCTGCTGTCGCTGCCCCTGTTCGGCCCGTTCTGCCGCAAGGTCGGCATGATCCCGCTCGACCGCTCGGGCCGCGCCGGCGCGCTGCGTGCGCTGTTGCGCAAGGCCGGCGAGGCCAAAGATGCCGGCCGGCCGATCCTGATTTTCCCCGAAGGCACCCGGGCGAAACCGGGTGAGCACTTGCCGCTGCTCCCCGGCGTCGCCGGCATCTATCGCCACCTCGGGCTGCCGGTGGTCCCGGTGGCGCTCAATTCCGGGCTGTTCTGGCCGCGCTACACCTTTCGGCGCTATCCCGGCACCATCATCGTCGAATACATGCCGCCGCTTGCCCCGGGGCTCGACAAGGACACCTTCATGGCCCGCCTCGAGGACGCCATCCAGAGCGGCAGCGACGCCCTGATCGCCGAAGCCCGGGCCAAAGGCGAGGGCGCGCCCTGTGAATAACTCTCCACACCCACCCTGTGAAACCCGGGGATAAGTCGGGGAACGCCCGTTCGGACAAGCGGTTGTCCCGCATGCCTTGGGGAAAACATAACGGGAACATTAGGTTTGACCGGGGCGCCGGCGGGGATTAGACTTTTTGGCCCCCTGTTGTGACTTCGTTTTGCGCCGCCCGCGCGAGGGATCTGCCATGCCGACCATTCCGCCGATTTCCCGCCAGATCTGGGACATGAAGTACCGCTTCAAGACGGCGGAGGGCACACCCGTCGACAAGACCATCGAGGACAGCTGGCGCCGGGTGGCCAGGGCGCTGGCCAAGCCCGAAGCGGCCAGGGCGCGCAGCGACTGGGAGGCCCGGTTCTACGCCGCGATGGAGGATTTTCGCTTTCTTCCCGCCGGCCGCATTCTCGCCGGTGCCGGCACCGGGCGCGATGTCACCCTGTTCAACTGTTTTGTCATGGGCACCATCCCCGACGACATGGGCGGCATTTTCGCCCATTTGCGCGAGGCGGCGCTGACCATGCAGCAGGGCGGCGGCATCGGCTACGATTT
>CAZZKF010000109.1:0-5008 GCA_964654995.1 uncultured Alphaproteobacteria bacterium
CCCAGCCGACATCCGCGGTGCACCAGAAAATGTCGCCGTCGTGATAATCGAAGACATAGCGATGGGTGAGCGCGGCATAGACCAGATAGCCGCCCGAGGTGTGCAGCACGCCCTTGGGCTTGCCGGTCGAGCCCGAGGTATAGAGCACGAACAGGGGGTCCTCGGCCCCCATTTCCTCGGGCGGGCAGTCGGAACCGACCTGCGCCGCCGCCTCGTGGTACCAGATATCGCGAGCTGCATTCCATGGCACCTCGCCGCCGGTATGGCGGACGACGATCACCCGCTCGACCCGGCCGCTGCGCGCCACCGCCTCGTCGGCATGCGCCTTCAGGGCGATGGTCTTGCCGCCGCGCCGGCCCTCATCCGCCGTGATCAGCACGCGCGAGTCGCAGTCATCGATGCGCCCGGCCAGCGAATCGGCCGAAAAGCCGCCGAACACCACCGAATGCACGGCGCCGATACGGGCACAGGCCAGCATGGCGAAGGCGGCCTCGGGGATCATCGGCATGTAGATGGTCACCCGGTCGCCGCGCTTCACGCCGGCGCTTTTGAGGACATTGGCAAAGCGGCAGACTTCCGCGTAAAGCTGGCGGTAGGTGATCGCCCGGGACTCATTCGGGTCATCGCCCTCCCACAAAATTGCCGTCTGATCGCCGCGGGTCTCCAGATGCCGGTCGATGCAGTTGTACGCCACATTGAGGGTGCCGTCGGCGAACCAGCGGACATGCACGTCGCCGGAAAAGCTGGTGTCCTTGATTTGCGTGAACGGGCGTATCCAGTCGATCGTGCGGCCGTGCTCGGCCCAGAATTCGTCCGGCGCCGCGATCGAGCGGCGGTACATCTCGAGATATTTTTCATTGTCGCACCAGGCTTTTCGGCGCCAGCTCTCGGGCACCGGGAAGACTTCGTTGTGTGACATGATGGCGGCTCTCCCCCTCCCCAAGGATGGTGCTTTGCTGTAGGCTCGCGGGGCGTCATCGTGCCCGGGCCGGGCGAAATCATACGGGCGCAAGGGGAGGTCTGACAAGCGACCATGGCGCTTGCGCAAACACCGCCCCGTCCCGGCAGCCAACAGGAGCCGTCTGCATGCGTCTCGATCTTTGCACCTGGCCGGAGGTGGAAGCTTATCTGAAGCGGGCGCGCGGCATCATCATTCCCATCGGCTCCACCGAACAGCATGGACCCAACGGCCTGGTCGGCACCGATGCGATCTGTGCCGAGGCCGTGGCCCGGGCGGTCGGCGAAGAGCTGGGCGCGCTGGTCGCCCCGACCTTCCCGGTCGGCCGGGCCGAGCACCACATGGCCTTTCCCGGCACCATCACCCTGCGCCGCTCGACGATGATGGCGGCGCTCTACGACTGGGTGCGCTCGCTCGCCCGCCATGGATTCTCGCATCTGTTGTTCATCAACGGCCATGGCGGCAATATTCCGGTCATGCGCGCCGCCTTCGGCCGCATCGCCGCCCGCGGCGTGACCCCGGCGGGTGCGGAGCAGCCGGTGCGCTGCCGCCTGCACAACTGGTGGACCGGGCCGAAGGTCCGACGCCTCGCCCGCGACCTGTTCGGCAAGAGCGAGGGCATGCATGCAACGCCGTCCGAAGTCTCGCTGACCCAGCATCTGCACCCGCAGGCGATCAAGCGGGCCGAGATGCACCCGCGCGTCGCGCCGACCGGCGCAATTGCCGGACCCCAAACCTTTCGCCGCCGGTTTCCGGACGGGCGCATCGGCTCGGATCCGTCGCTGGCCTCGCCGCAGGCCGGGCGCGCCTTGCTGGACGCCGCGGTGGCGGACGCCGCCGCCGTCTATCGCAAGTTCATCGCCCGGGACCGGGCGTGAATGGCGGGTGCCGGCAGCGATAACGCCGTCGCGGCGCGCTCCCCCGCCCGCTGGGCCCTGCCGGCCCTGTTTCTGGGCGCCGCCGGGATTTCGTTTGCGCCGATTCTGGTGCGCCTCAGCGAGGCCGGGCCGACCGCCACCGCCTTCTGGCGGATCGCCCTGTCGCTGCCGGTTCTGGCGCTGTTGATGGCCCGCACGCCGGCGGCCGGATGCCGCCGCCCGCTTCTTCCCGGCCGGGCCTGGGCGGGGCTGGTCGCCACCGGCCTGTTCTTTGCCGCCGACCTCGGCGTCTGGCACTGGTCGATCCGCTACACCACCGTCGCAAACGCCACCCTGTTCGCCAATTTTGCGCCGATTTTTGTCACTTTAGCGGCGTTTTTGCTCTTTCATGAGCGGTTTTCCGGCTTTTTCTATATGGGGCTGGTCTGCGCCACGCTCGGCGCCGCGATTCTGATGGGCGCCAGCCTGTCGCTCGATCCGCGCTACCTGCTGGGCGATCTGCTGGGCCTGGCGACGGCCGTCTTCTATGCCGGCTATCTGATGACGGTCGGTCGGCTGCGGGCCCGCATCTCGACGCTCACCCTGATGTTCTGGAGCGGGCTGGTCTCGACATTGGCGCTGTTGCCGGCGGCGCTGGCGACCGGCGAGCCGCTGCTGCCGGTCTCAGGTGCCGGCTGGGCGGTGCTGGCGGCGCTCGCCCTGGTCAGCCAGGTGCTGGGCCAGAGCCTGATTGCCTATGCGCTGGCCCATCTCTCGGCCGCCTTCGGTGCCGTCAATCTGATGCTGCAGCCGGTGCTCGCCGCCCTGCTGGCCTGGGGATTGCTGGCGGAATCCTTGGGCTGGCGCCAGATCATCGGCGCAATCGTGGTTCTCATCGGTCTGTTTTTCGCTCACCGCGGCCGGCCAGCCTCACCCGGTGAGACCCGCGCTCGGCCAGCCTGATCCGCCCTGCATCGAAATTGATCGGCACGGGCACAAGACGGGCGCCGCGGCACGGCCCGGCGACGCACAGGCCGTCAGCGATACGAAAGCGGGCGCCATGATTGGCGCACAGAAGCTCGTTGCCCGACGGCCCGAGGAAGTGGCCCGGGCGCCAGTCGAGCGGCCAGCCGGCATGGGGACAGGAATTGACATAGGCAACGATGGCGTTGCCGTGACGTTGCAGGAACATCTCGAAGCGCTCGGGGCCGGTGCCAAAGCAGAAGGCCCGGCCCTGCTGCGGTGCCAGCTCGTCTGCCCGGCACAGCACCGTACCCGCCGGCGGGGCGCCGTCCGGCTTCACGCAGTCGGGACCAGCCATGGCGTCAGAGATCGGCCAGCGGCTCGCCGGTCGCCTCGACCGTGAACGGCCGCGTGGTGAGCTGGTGAATGACCGCATCCACATCCGCCCCGTGGTGGAGAATCCGGTTCACCGCCTCGCAGATCGGCATTTCGATGGCCAGCGATTCCGCCAGCGCGCTCACCGCTTCGGCGGTGGCTACGCCCTCGGCCACCGTGTGCCGTGCAGCGAGGATGTCGGCCAGGGTCTCGCCGCGCCCCAGGGCGACGCCCAGCGACATGTTGCGCGACTGCTCGCTCGAACACGTGAGGATCAGATCACCGAGCCCGCACAGGCCCATCAGCGTCTCGATCCGCGCCCCCTTGGCACGGCCGAGGCGCAGGATCTCGGCCATGCCGCGGGTAATCAGGGCGGCGCGCGCGTTTTCCCCGAGCTTGCGCCCATGGGCGATGCCGCAGGCGATGGCCAGCACGTTCTTGACCGCACCGCCGATTTCGGCGCCGATCAAGTCGGCCGACAGATAGGGCCGGAAACTGGGCTGGCCGAGGGCCTCGACGAGCCGGGCGCCGAGCCCGGCGTCGGCACAGGCCAGCGTGATCGCGGTCGGCAGACCGCGGGCCACCTCGGCCGCGAAGGTGGGGCCGGAAAGCACGGCGAGGTGCGCCTCCGGCAGGGTTTCCTCGACCACCTCGGTCATCAGCTTGAGGCTCGCCTTCTCGATTCCCTTGGCGCAGATGACCACCGGCACCCCGGCCTTGAGATGGCGGCGCAGGGCTTGCGCGACGCCGCGCAGGAACTGCGCCGGGGCGACCAGCAACACGGCCTCCATGTCGGCCAGGGCGGCGAGGTCGGCGGTGGCGGTGATCGCCGGATCGAGATTGACGCCGGGCAGAAACAGCGCATTGCGGTGGCGCGTGTTGATATCCTCAGCAACTTCCGGCTCGCGGGCCCAGATGACCACCGTTCGCCCGGCCCGGGCGGCGACGGTGGCCAGGGCGGTGCCCCAGGCGCCGGCACCGACAATCCCGATTCTGTTCATCGTCCGGCCCTCCGCTTCGCTTCGGCCAGAACGGCCTTGGACCCTTGTCCGTTATGCCGGGCACGGGTTCTTCTGACAAGCCTTGCATGGCAGCCGTCATGTCGCCACCCCCGCTGCCAAGCGCCGGCGTTCTCGGCTGATAGTAAATAAAAATTTGATTGTTCACTATTTTCCATTTATATTCCGGTCTATGGGGTCCAGACAGGAAATCCGCAGGCAGATCATCGATGCGGCGGCCAAGCGGATCGCGCATTACGGCTACAACAAGACCTGCATGGCCGAAATCGCGCGAGACTGCGGCATGTCACCGGGCAATCTCTACCGCTATTTCGAAAGCAAGCTCGATATCTGCGAGTGCATCGCCCGCGGCCAGGTCAAGGAGAAGCTGCGCCATCTGCGCAAGATTCTCGATCGCACCGATCTCTCGGCGGCCGAAAAGCTCGAGGAATACATCCTCAAGGAGATGGAATACACCTACCACAAGATCGAGCAGTACCCCACCCTGGTCGAGCAGACGACCCGCCAGCTGATGAGCCAGCGCCCGCTGTTGATGAACGAGTTTCTCGCCAAGTCGCGGGCGCTGCTGGCAAAGATCCTCGAAGAAGGCAATGCCCGGGGCGAATTCTCAATCGGGGACGTGGACACCACCGCCGAGATGATCCAGTCGGCGACGATGAAATACCGTTATCCCCAGATCCACACCCGCGTCGGCATCTCGCGCACGCTCGACGATCTCGCCCGGGAAGCCCGCGGCGTCGTGCGCATGCTGATCCACGGCCTCAAGGCCGCCTGAGCGCATCGTCCCGGAAATCGAACGCTGTCCGGCAAGTCCGCCTGCCCTGTCACCGGACTTT
>CAZZKF010000110.1:0-5003 GCA_964654995.1 uncultured Alphaproteobacteria bacterium
CATTATTTCGAGGCGGCGCCGGCGCTCTATCGCGACCGGCTGAGCCGCGGCCAGGCGCCGCGTTTTGCCGTCGTCGCCTGTTCGGACTCGCGGGTCGATCCGGCGATCCTGCTGCAGGCCGAGCCCGGCGACATCTTCACCGTCCGCAATGTCGCCGCCCTGGTGCCGCCGTATCGCGACGACACGCCCTGCGCCGCCGCGGCGGCGCTGGACTATGCGGTGACCAGCCTGCACGTCGAGCACGTCATCGTCATCGGCCATGCCCGGTGCGGCGGCGTCGCCGCCATGGTCCGCGCCCACGACGGCGAGGAGGCCGACGGCCCGGTGGCCGCCTGGACCGACCAGTTGCGCGATGCCCGCGCCCGCGCGCTCACCGCCGACCCGGGGCTCGCGGGCGAGGCCCTGCTGCGCGCCGCCGAACGCCAGGCGGTGTGCCTGTCGCTCGACAACCTGGCCAACTACCCGTTCGTCGGCGCGGCGGTGACGGCCGGCAATCTGCGCCTGCACGGCTGGTATTTCGACCTCGTCGAAGGGGCGCTCGAGATCTGGAACCCGGATGCCGGAGTCTTCGAGCGCTTGAGGTGATCGCGCCGATGCGCCGAACCGGCTATGATGGCGGTGTGCGCGGCCGCCCGCGCGCAAATGCCGTCCGTACTCAATGAGGCCATGAGCCATGAACTTCTATGATCGCCACATTGCGCCCGCGCTGATCAATCTCGCCTGCGGCGTCAAGCCGGTCGCCAAACAACGCGGCAAGATCGTGCCGCGGGCCCGCGGCACGGTGCTCGAGGTCGGCTTCGGCTCCGGCCACAACATCCCCTACTATGACCCCGGCAAGGTGACGCGCGTGATCGCGCTGGAGCCCTCGCCGGAGATGCGCAAGCGCGCCGCCAAGCGGATCGCCCAGTCGCCGATCGCCCTCGAGTTCGTCGACCTGCCGGGCGAGCAGATCCCACTCGAGAGCGCCTCCGTCGATACCGTCATGATCACCTACACCATGTGCTCGATCGACGATGTCGAGGCGGCGCTGGCCCAGATGCGCCGGGTGCTGAAACCGGATGGCGAGCTGCTGTTCTGCGAACACGGCCGCGCGCCCGATCAGGGCATCGCCCGATGGCAGGACCGTCTGACCCCGGCCTGGCGGCGGATCGGCGGCGGCTGCCGGCTCAACCGCAACATCCCGGAACTCGTGCGCCGGGCCTCGTTCACCATCACCGAGCTCGAGGAAATGTACCTGCCCGGCACGCCCCGCGTGCTCGGCTACAATTACTGGGGCGCAGCGCGATAATCGGCTTCCTGAACCAACCCGACTGAGCCCAGCCTCCAACCCGTCAAGGGTTGGATAGCTCACGGGCCCTGTCTCACCAAATGATAGTGCGTCGCATTCGCAGCGCCAGATATTTGCACCGGGCTGTTGATCTCGCGTGGCAATTTCCGGTTACTTACAGACGCCCGCACATCCTGCAGCAAACAGCGGCATGAAACCTTGGCCCGCGCCCCCCCGCCCCTCACGCCGGCGCCGCGTGGCTGTCGTGCAGGCACTGGGCGTGATCGGCGAGCACGTTCAGGATGCGGCATTCGGAAACCCGCCCGCCCCGGCATTCGGAAATCATCCGCTCGAGCTCGGCCTTCAGGGCCTCAAGCCGGGCGATCCGGCTTTCCACCGCCGCGAGCTGGGCCCGCGCGATGCGATCGGCGGCCTCGCAACTGCGCTCGGGATCATCGACCAGGCTCAAGAACGCCCGGATCGCATCGAGCGAAAAGCCCAGCGCCCGGCTGTGGCGGATGAAGGCCAGACGGTCGATGTCGTTCGAGCCGTAGCGGCGCTGGTTGCCGGGGCTGCGTGCCGGCTCCGGCATCAGGCCGATCGCCTCGTAATAGCGGATGGTCTGCACCTTGCATCCGGTCTCGGCCGCCAGACGGCCGATGGTAAAGCCCTCTTTCATCGGCGAATTTCCTCTTGAACCTCTAGTTGCTGTAGCTCGTAAGCTAGCCATAGCACGAGGCGCGCCCGGCTTCCAGCCCGACTCGCGCCCCGTGGCTTTGCGAGATTCAGCGCCGGCCGAGGCCCGGCGAAGAGGAGCACAAGACGATGTCCCGCCGATCCCCCGACGAACCGGCCCCGGACGGCCAGCCCTCAGACGACGAGGCCTGCTGCGGCGGCTTCGAGATGACGGCCGCGGATGCCGTGCAGGAGGCCAGAACCGCCGGGCGCCCGCGCCATGTGTTCGCGATCAACGGCCTCGACTGCGCCGAAGAGGTGGCGATCCTGCGCCGCGCCGTCGGGCCGCTGGTCGGCGGCGCCGAGCATCTGTCCTTCGACATCCTGAACGGCCGCATGATGGTGCTGGAGAGCGCCGCCGAGGTGCCGCCCGAGCAGATTCGCGCCGCCGTGCGCCGCGCCGGCATGACCGCCGTCGATTACGCGCCGGATGCGCAAGCCGGCCCCGCGCCGCGCCGGCCGCGCCTGCAGGCGATGCTCACGGCCCTGAGCGGCCTTGCCCTGCTCGCCGGGCTGGCGCTGCACGTCTGGCTGGCCGGCGGCCTGGCACAAGCCATCCGCCTGTTTGCCGCCGGCGGTGCGCGCGAGGTCATGCCGCTCCCCGAAATTATCGCCTATGCCGCAGCGATCGCCTTTGGCGGACGCCATGTGGTGGTCAAGGCCTGGTATGCGGCCCGTGCGCTTCGCCCCGACATGAACCTGTTGATGGTGATCGCGGTGGCCGGCGCCGTCGGCATCGGCGAATGGTTCGAGGCCGCCGCCATCAGCTTCCTGTTTGCGCTCTCGCTGCTGCTGGAAAGCTGGAGCGTCGAGCGGGCGCGGAGCGCCATCGCCCGGCTGCTCGATCTGGCGCCGCCGACTGCCCGGCTCAAGCTGGACACCGGCGAGGAACGCGAGGTCGCGGCGGCAGAGGTGCCGGTGGGATCGCGCTTCATCGTCCGCCCCGGCGAGCGCATTGCCCTCGACGGCCGGGTGGTGGCCGGCACCAGTGCCGTCAACCAGGCGCCGATCACCGGCGAAAGCGTCCCTGTGCTCAAGGAGCCGGGCGGCGAGGTCTTCGCCGGCACCATCAACGGCGAAGGTGCCCTTGAGGTGATCAGCAGCCGCGCGGCGGCGGATACCACGCTGGCCCGCATCATCCGCCTCATCGAAGAGGCCCATGGCCGGCGTGCCCGCGCCGAGCAGTGGGTCGAGCGCTTCGCCCGCATCTACACGCCGGCGGTGATCGCCGTGGCGATCGCCGTGCTGGTGATTCCGCCGCTGGCCTTCGGCGGTGCCTGGGACGACTGGTTCTATCGCGCCCTGGTGCTGCTGGTGATCGCGTGCCCCTGCGCGCTGGTGATCTCGACCCCGGTGAGCATCGTCTCAAGCCTGGCGGCCGCCGCCCGCCACGGGGTGCTGATCAAGGGCGGCACCTATGTCGAGCAGCCGGCGAGGCTCGCCGCCATCGCTTTCGACAAGACCGGCACGCTCACCCGCGGCACGCCGGCGGTGGTGGCCGTGGTGCCGCTCAACGGTCACAGCGAGGCCGAGCTGCTGGAACGCGCCGCAGCTCTGGAAGCGCGCAGCACCCATCCGCTCGCCGAGGCGATTCTCGAGCAGGCGGAGCGGGTCGGCGTCGCCCCGGAAGCAGCAGCCGAGGTCCGGGTTTTGCCCGGCAAGGGGGTGACGGGGCGCTTCCGGGACGAGGAGTTCTGGCTCGGCTCCCACCGCTATCTGCTGGAACGCGGACAGGAAACAAGCGAGATCAGCGCCCGTGCCCAGGCCCTGGAGCGCGACGGCCACTCCGTCGTGGTGATCGGCAACAAGGCGCATGTCTGCGGCCTCATCGCCCTTTCAGACACGGTGCGGCCGGGGGCGCGCGAGGTGATTGCGGCGCTGCGCGCGCTCGGCATCCGGCACCTGATCATGCTGACCGGCGACAATCGGGCGACCGCCGAGGCGATTGCGCGCACCGCCGGCATCGACGAGGTCCATGCCGAGCTGTTGCCCGAGGACAAGGTGGCCGCCGTCGATCGCCTGGTGGAGACCTACGGCACGGTGGCGATGGTCGGCGACGGCGTCAATGACGCCCCGGCCATGGCCCGGGCCAGTTTCGGCATCGCCATGGGGGCGATGGGCAGCGATGCGGCGATCGAGACCGCGGATATCGCGCTGATGACCGATGATCTCTCCCGCCTGCCGTGGCTGGTCCGCCATTCGCGCCGCACCCTTGCCATCATCCGCCAGAACATTTCCTTTGCGCTGGGCGTCAAGGCGGTGTTCGTGATCCTCACCTTCGCCGGCTACGCCACCCTGTGGGGGGCGATCGCCGCCGATGTCGGCGCCTCGCTCCTGGTGGTGACCAATGCGCTCCGCCTGCTGCGCGCCGGGCGTGGCGGGGTGACGGAAACGGCCTGAGGGCGGTCATGGCGTCTGGCCCTCCCCTGCCCGGTGCGTGTACACTCCCGGGATCGCCGGACATGACAACAGGGGCCAGGGCAGATCCGTGCCGCGTTACGTCGCCATTGATTTCGAGACCGCCGACTATCGCCGCGAAAGCGCCTGCGCAGTGGGGCTGGCGGTGGTCGAAAACGGCGCCATACAGGTGCGTGAGCGCTATCTGATCCGGCCGCCCGATTACGAACCGGACACGGCGCCGGACCGGTTCCGCTTCACCTATATTCACGGCCTGCGCTGGCACGATGTGAAAGACGCCCCCGATTTCGCCGAGGTCTGGGCGGCGCTGCAGCCGCATCTCGATGGCGCTGCCTTTTTCGCCGCCCACAACGCCGGCTTCGATCGCGGCGTGCTGCAGGCCTGTTGCGCGCGCTACGATCTGGCGCCGCCGGCTCGCGATTTCGTCTGCACCGTGCAACTGGCGCGCCATGTCCTGGGGCTGCGCCCGGCCAATCTGCCGTCGGTCGCCCGGGCGCTCGACATTCCGCTCGACCATCACGATCCCCTCTCCGACGCCGAGGCCTGTGCCCGCATCGTGCTGGCGGCGCAAGACGCCGGCTGG
>CAZZKF010000111.1:0-4866 GCA_964654995.1 uncultured Alphaproteobacteria bacterium
CAGCCATGGCCTTCATTGCCGACGCACTGTCCCGCATCAAGCCGTCGCCGACCATGGCGGTGACCGCGCGCGCCGCCGAGCTGCGCGCCGCCGGTCACGACGTCATCGGCCTGGGCGCCGGCGAGCCCGATTTCGATACCCCCGATCACATCAAGGAGGCGGCGATCCGGGCGATCCGGGCGGGCGCCACCAAATACACGCCGGTTGCCGGCACGCCGGAGCTCAAAGCCGCGGTCTGCGCCAAGTTCGCCCGCGAAAACGATCTTGAATACACGCCCGACGAGGTGATCGTGTCGGCGGGCGGCAAGCAGGTGATCTACAATGCGCTGGTCGCCACGCTGAACCCCGGCGACGAGGTGGTGATCCCGGCGCCCTATTGGGTGTCCTACCCGGACATGACGCTGTTGGCCGGCGGCACGCCGGTGTTCGTGAATGCGGGTTCGGACGTCGGCTTCAAGATGGCGCCCGAGGCGCTGGCGGCGGCGATTACGCCCAAAACCAAATGGCTGATTCTGAACTCGCCGTCCAATCCCACCGGCGCGGCCTATTCGGCCGACGAGCTGCGGGCGCTGGCCGAGGTTCTGGCCGCCCACGAACACGTCCGGGTGCTGAGCGACGACATGTACGAGCACCTGACCTACGACGGCTTTTCCTTCGCCACCATCGCGCAGGTGGCGCCGGAGCTCAAAGGCCGGACGCTGACCATGAACGGGGTCTCCAAGGCCTATGCCATGACCGGCTGGCGCATCGGCTATGCGGGTGGGCCGGCCGAACTCATCAAGGCGATGGCCAAGGTGCAGTCGCAAAGCACCTCGAACCCCTGCTCGATCAGCCAGGCGGCGGCCGTGGCGGCGCTCAACGGCCCGCAGGACTTCATGAATGAGCGCCTGGCGGCCTTTGCCGAGCGCCGCGACCTGGTGGTCGCCATGCTCAATCAGGCCGACGGGCTGGCCTGCCCGAAGCCGGACGGGGCGTTCTACGTCTATCCGGATTGCGCCGGGCTCATCGGCCGGCGCACGCCGAAAGGCGCGGTGCTGGAAAGCGACCTCGACGTCGCCACCTATCTGCTGGAGGCGGAAGGCGTGGCCGTGGTCCACGGCGAAGCCTTCGGATTGTCGCCCTATTTCCGGGTCTCCTATGCCACCTCGACCGAGGCCTTGCGCGAGGCGTGCACCCGCATCCAGCGCGCCTGCGCGGCGCTGGGTTAGGGCAGGTCAGCGCGCGCAACCGCTTTTTCCCTTGAAAGCATCACCCGGGCTTGGGAACATGTCCGGGATCGCGAACCGAAGGGGCGCGGGGCCGCCGGTCTCGGCCGGCCGCCGCGGCGCCTCGCCAACAACATGGGGAACAGGGACCAGATGGCCACACGACAGGATCCCGGGCCGCGATGCGTTGCGCTTGTCGGCCCTTACTTGAGCGGCAAGACGACGCTGATGGAAAGCATGCTGCACCTCGCGGGCGCGGTGCCGCGCAAGGGCGCGGTCGGCCAGGGCAACACCGTCGGCGACAGTGCGCCGGAGGCGCGCGAGCGCAACATGAGCGTCGAATTGAACGTCGCCACCGCGCGCTTCATGGACGACGAATTCACCTTCCTCGACTGCCCGGGCTCGATCGAGTTCTATCAGGACACCCTGAACGCGCTGGTCGGCGTCGATGCCGCGGTGGTGGTGTGCGAGCCGGAGATCGGCAAGCTGCTGGCGCTGACCCCGATCCTGCGCCATCTGGGTGATCAGAACATTCCCCACATCCTGTTCATCAACAAGATCGACAAGGCCAATGATTCGGTCACCGATATCTTCGCGGCCCTGCGTGAGATCGCCCCGCGGCCCCTGATCCTGCGCCAGATTCCCATCCGCGAGGGCGAAGAGGTGATCGGCTACGTCGATCTGGCGCATGAACGCGCCTACCGCTACGGCGATCACGGCGCCTCCGAGCAGATCGACATCCCCGAGGCCATGGCCGACGAGGTCGCCGAGGCCCGCTATGCCATGCTCGAGACCATGGCCGATTTCGACGACCATCTGATGGAGGAGCTGCTCGAGGACCAGACGCCGCCCAAGGAGGAGATTTTCACCGATCTCGCCAAGGATCTGGGCGCCGGCTATCTGGTGCCGGTGATGATCGGCGCGGCCGAGCGCGACAACGGCGTCTTCCGGCTCCTCAAAGCCCTGCGCCACGATGTTCCCGGCTTCGCCACCACGCTCGAGCGCCTGGCGGTCGACGAGGTGCCGGGCGAGGTGGTCGCCCAGGTGCTGAAAACCTATCACACCGCCCACGGCGGCAAGCTGTCGGTTGCCCGCGTCCTGCGCGGCACCGTCAAGGACGGCATGACTCTCGCTGGCGAGCGGGTCTCGGGCGTGTTTGCGCTGATGGGCCATCAGACCTCGAAGCTCGATCAGGCCGGCGCCGGCCAGGTGGTGGCTTTGGGGCGCATGGACAGCGTGAACACCGGCGATACGCTGACGCCTGCCAAGGAGGTCGATCCCGAGTTGCCGCGGGCGCCCATCCTCAAGCCGGTGTTCAGCGTCGCGCTCGGCACCGAGGATCGCGGCGACGAGGTCAAGCTCACCGGCGCATTGGGCAAGATCATCGAGGAGGACCCGTCGGTCTCGCTCGAGCATGTGGCGGCGACCGGCGAGCTGGTGCTGTGGGGCCAGGGCGAGATTCACCTGCGCGTCGTCGCCGATCGCCTCAAGAACAAATACGGGCTCACCGTGACCACCCGGCGCCCGCAGGTGCCCTACAAGGAGACCATCCGCAAGGGCATCACCCAGCGGGCGCGCCACAAGAAGCAGACCGGCGGCCACGGCCAGTTCGGCGAGGTGGTGCTCGAAATCCGGCCGCTGCCGCGCGGCGAGGGCTTTTCGTTCGATGAAAAGATCACCGGCGGGGTGGTGCCGCGCCAGTACATCCCCAGCGTCGAGGCCGGCATCAAGGACTATCTGCACCGCGGGCCCTTGGGCTTTCCGGTGGTCGATCTGGCGGTCACCCTGGTTGACGGCTCCTATCATTCGGTCGACAGCTCGGACATGGCGTTCCGCACCGCCGGGCGCATCGCGATGGCGGAAGCCCTGCCGCAATGCGCGCCGGTGCTCTTGGAGCCGATCCTCAAGATCCAGATCATGGTGCCGTCCGAGTTCACCTCCAAGGTCAACGGCCTGCTGAGCGCCCGGCGCGGCCAGATTTTGGGCTTCGATGCGCGCCCCGGCTGGCCCGGCTGGGACGTGGTCAACGGCTTTCTGCCGCAGGCCGAGATGCATGATCTGATCGTCGAGCTGCGCTCGCTCACGCAAGGAATCGGCTCGTTCCTGTGGGAATTCGATCATCTCGCCGAGCTCACCGGGCGCTTGGCGGATGACGTCATCGCCGCGGCGGCGGCCTGAGCCGGCGGGGCGCCGGCCATGGTTCACATCATCCGACGCGCCGGCTGGGAAATTCCGGAACGCGAGGCCACGCCCGAGGCGGTGTTCCGGGACCGGCGCCGGCTGCTTGCCGGCCTTGGTGCGGCCGGCGCCGTCGGCGCGGCCGGCGGGCTGATCATGCCGGCGTCCGTGCTGGCGGGCACCGGCGAGGGGGCTTCGCCGCTGGCCGGGCGGTTCCCGGCGCCGCCTAACGACCGCTTTACGCTCGCCCGCCCGATCACGCCGGAAGAGGTCTCCGGGCGCTACAACAATTTCTACGAGTTCGGCTCCCACAAGCGCATCGCCCGGGCGGCGCAGAAGCTGCGCACCCGGCCCTGGCAGATCACCATCGACGGCCTGGTCGAGAAAAAGCTGAAGCTCGACATCGACGACCTGTTCGCCCGTGTCGATTTCGAGGAGCGCCTGTATCGCCACCGCTGCGTCGAGGCGTGGTCGATGGCGGTGCCCTGGACCGGCTTTCCGCTGGCCCGCCTGGTCGAGATCGCGCGGCCGCTGTCATCGGCCAGATATCTCGAGATGACCACTTTCATGCGCCCGCGCACGGCGCCGGGGCAAAAGCAGTTCTGGTATCCCTGGCCCTACCGCGAAGGGCTGACGATTGCGGAGGCCACCAATGAGCTGGCCTTTCTGGTCACCGGCGCCTACGGCAAGCCGCTGGCCAAGCAGTTCGGGGCGCCGTTGCGCCTGGCGCTGCCGTGGAAATACGGCTTCAAGTCGATCAAGTCGATTGTCCGCTTCCGCTTCACCGACAAGCGCCCGGTCAGCTTCTGGGAAAACATTGCGCCCGGTGAATACGGCTTCTGGGCCAACGTGAACCCGGAGGTGCCGCACCCGCGCTGGAGCCAGGCCACCGAAGAGGTGCTGGGCACCGGGCGGCGGGTGCCGACCCGGATCTACAACGGCTACGGCGCGTTCGTCGCCGATCTCTACACCGGGCTCAAGGGCGAACGTCTGTTCATGTAGCCGCCGGGCGCGCCGGCGCCGCGCCCATACCTGCCAGACCATGCGATGCAAAAAAAGCGGGCCCCGAAAACGGGGCCCGTCAGGTAAGGTTGGAGGCTTCACGTCTGGGAGTGACAGTGAAGGTGCCGCCTCACGATTCGGGGGGAACCAAGACGGCGGCTATTCCGAGCGTCGCGCCCGGAATCTGTCAGATACTGCAACGCAACATCCGGTTCGTTATCTAAGCGTTCGGGCCGGCAATTTCTATAGCCAATCCGGCAGATCAGATATGCAAATATGCATAGCAATCGGAATTGCTACGACAAATCAATGCAGTACGGTATTTTACCAGTTGTAAATGGAAAAAGGAAAACGTGGGTCTGCGGCGAAATGCCACAGTTTCATTCAACCGTGTTGGGCGGCGCAATCGATTGCAGGCCCGCCGTTACAGGTGCCAATCTGGCACAATCCGGCGTGTCAGGCGGCTCGGCCTGCGGCTCGG
>CAZZKF010000112.1:0-4686 GCA_964654995.1 uncultured Alphaproteobacteria bacterium
GGCCCGGCCTGGCCGACGAACATCAGCAACCGTCCTTCCTGATCGAAGATCTGGAAATTGTTGAAGGCTGCGTCGACGACGTAGATGTCGCCATCCGAATCGACGGCAATGCCTTTGGGGCGCGCAAACTGGCCACGGGCGTCGCCGACATTGCCGAACGTTTTCAGGACCTTGCCATCGGGATCGAGGATCTGGACTCGGAAATTCATCGAGTCCGTCACGTAAAGCTTGCCATCGTCGTCAATTGCCAGATTTGTCGGAAAATTGAATTGACCGGGATCTGAGCCCCGCTCCCCGAGCCTTGTGACCAGTGTCCCGGTCATGTCAAAGACGACGATCTGATGCCTGCGGGTGTCGACGACATAAACACGGCCGAGTTTTTCATTGACCGCAATTCCGACCGGTGTCTCCAACTCGCCTTTTTTCCCCATCGCCAGGAGAAACTTTCCATCCCGGTCGTAAACGACGACTCGCTGTTCCAGCGTATCGGTCACATAAACACGGCCTTCACTGTCAGAGGTGACGCCGGCCGGTTTTCTGAGCTGCCCCTTTCCCTGGAGCCCCCAGAAGGAAAAACTCTTGTTGGGAATATCGAAGACCACCAG
This sequence comes from uncultured Alphaproteobacteria bacterium, assembly GCA_964654995.1. Taxonomy (GTDB): domain Bacteria; phylum Pseudomonadota; class Alphaproteobacteria; order CAZZKF01; family CAZZKF01; genus CAZZKF01. Next base: position 606 of record CAZZKF010000112.1, read on the forward strand.
TCGGCCCCAGCCGGTATCGGTCACGAAAACCCGACCGTCGCGATCGGCATGCACACCATAAGGTTTCCTCAGGGTGTCGATCGTCAGCTCCTTCTTGCCGAGAAGGATGTCCGACAGATCCTGCTTGCGGCCGCTCTCGACATCGTCCTTGGAACTCAGGGTGCGAAGAAACCGTATGCGTGGCTGCTCGGGAGGCAGCGGCCAGATCAGATCGGTCACCTCCTGGGGCTGGGGTTTTTCCGTCGGCGTGGCGCACCCGGCCAACAACAGCAGGGCACCAGCCAATACCGCCCAGGACTTCCACCGGTTGTATCGGTTCGGCGATGGCAACTCACTGCGATCGAGGTGCCCGCCGCCGAACCCGCCTGTCTTCGACCGCCGAACAGAAGCGGCCCGGTCTGAGGTTCTGCGTCCCAACATGGCCCGTCAATTCTCACAAATTTCCATCGCTTACGCCACGTCTTAGTCGGTTCCCAACGTGTTTGCATTGACTCAGGTCATTTCCTGTTTGCGCCAGACGCCGCAGCCTTACAAACCTCGTCGTTGGCCCTGGTTGGGCGAGCGACACTGAAGTTTGGGAACGAAGCTCGATGGCTATAAACAGGGACGATCCGACCGGCCCATCGACCCTGGAGGTAGCCGTTGCGTTGACCGATCACCGGTTCCTCACGCCGGCCCATGTTGCCGAGGCGGCGGCCGGCCTGATTCCCAAGAACGAGGGCTGGCCTCTGCGCCATCTTCAGTTCGGCAACGAGTTTTGCGAACGGCTGCTTCCCTCGCCGCACCTTCTGGACGAGGCCCGTGAAGCGGCTGAGAAACTGGGCTTGCGCATCAGCCTGGCGACGCCGATGGTCGCCGAAGATGGCCTGGCCCGCATTTGCGCCCTTCTCTTGCGTCTGCCGGACGGCGCGGAAGTCATCGTCAACGACTGGGGTGTCGCCCGCCTGATCCGTGACGATTTCCCCGATCTCGAGCCGGTGGCCGGGCGCCAGCTGTGCAAGATGATCAAGGACCCGCGCCTGCCCTCGCGCGCCTGGACAGCGCTGTCGCCGCCGGGGCTGCAGGCGCCGCTGTTCCATGATCTCCTCCAGGGTCTGGGCATTCGCCGGGTGGAGATCGATGTGCCGCCCCTGGCCAGAGCCGAGGATTTGCGGGCCGACGGCCTGCGGGTCTCGGCCCATGCGCCCTATGGTTTTGCCGCCAAGGGCCGGGTGTGCAAGATCGGCTCGCTTCACCAGGCCGTGACCGACAAGTTCCGGCCCGACCGGCCGTGTCGCAAGGAATGCCTGCACTTCTTCGCCAGGCTCGATCGCGGCGCGCCGCGCGTCGCTGATGAGCCGCACATGTTTCAGCGTGGCAACACCCTGTTTTATCGCCACACGCCGGCCATGACCGAAGCCCTGTTCGGTGCCGTGCGGCAGGGCTGGATCGACCGTATCATTGTTGCCGGAGACTGGCATGAAGATCACCGCACCGATCAGCTCTCTTGACGAGCTAGAAGGGGTCGCCAAGACGGGCGCCGACGAGATCTACTGCGGCTGCGTGCCAGATGACTGGAGTAAGCGCTTCGGTGCCGCCGCCCCCAGCCGGCGCCAGTTCGGCAATCTGCGCAGCCTCGGCGACCTGGCGGAGGCCATCGCCATCGCGCAGCGCCTCGGCAAGAGCCTGTCGCTGGCGCTCAACCAGCAGCACTACAGCGGCGCCCAACTCGATGCCGCGATCGATCTCGCCGAGCGGTTCGCAGGCCTTGGCGGGGATGCGGTCATCGCCGCTGATCCCGGCCTGATCGCAGCCCTCGGTGCGGCGCTGCCGAACCTCAAACTTCATGTGAGTTCTATCGCGACGGTGCGCAACAGCGCCGCCGCCCGGTTCTTTCAGGACCTCGGTGCAACCCGCATCGTCCTGCCCCGGTTCACGACCTTGCGCGAGATGCGGCGGCTTCGGGCGGCAGTGCCGGAGCTGGAATTCGAGGCCTTCGTGCTCAACGACGGCTGCCTGTTCGATGAGGGCGTGTGCCACACCTTGCACCTTCCGGGCGCATTGGGCGGACCGATCTGCATGGACAGCCGCAGCCGCCAGTATCTGCGCAGCGACGGGACGCACACTTCCGCGCGCGACAGGCAGCGCCTGCAGGAAAACGAGGCCGAATACCGCCGCTGGGCCTGGCACAAGTTCAGTTGCGGGTTCTCGGTGACCGAAGACGGCCTGCCCTATGGTCCGTGCGGCCTGTGCGCCATCCCCGAGCTGGCAGCCGCCGGCATCACCGCAATCAAGATCGCCGGGCGCGAATTCCCGAGCCAGCGCAAGCTCAAGAGCGTGCACATGGTCAAAGAAGTCCTGGCCCGGAGTGCGCGCCCCGACGACGCCCGATCCTTTGCCCGAGGCCTGCGCCACCGGCCTGATTACTGCCGCGACGGCTTCATGTGCTACTACCCGGAAGTCGTGGACGAAGGCGCCGCAGAGACGCTCGAACCTTGAACCGATTGATCCGTCATGGTCAGGGCCAACCGGCGAATTGTCTTGACTTGTCCACGGAAAACGCGCCTTAGTGCGGCCAGCGACACTCCCTTTACGATCGAATTCCGGTCGTTTGCCGGTCGGGCTTGCCCTTGAGCCGGCCATTATTCCCTAAGACATATGTGGGCGTTTCGTTAGACCGGATCCTGCCATGGGCAGGCCGCCCCGCGTCGCTCATGCTTGCATGGTGCTTGCACGCCCGCCGCCCCTGTCCGGGACGACGGGTGACGACAAACCTGTTTTTAGAAAGAACAACAACAGATGACCAATTTTACCGGGCTTGAACTGGCCCGCCCCATCCTTCGCGCGATTGCCGACGAAGGCTACACCACACCGACCCCCATCCAGGGCAAGGCGATCCCGCCACTGCTTGCCGGACGTGACCTTCTGGGCGTCGCCCAGACCGGCACCGGCAAGACGGCAGCCTTTGCCTTGCCACTGCTCAACCGCCTGGCCGACGACGCCCGCCGGCCGGTCAGCCGGCGTCCGCGCGCCCTGATCCTTGCGCCCACCCGCGAACTCGCCGGCCAGATCGGCGACAGCCTGCGCACCTATGGCCGCCATTTGCAGGTGCGCACCAGCGTGGTCTTCGGCGGCACCTCGATCCGGCCGCAGATCCGAACTCTTTCCCACGGCGTGCACGTGCTGGTGGCCACCCCGGGGCGCCTGATCGACCTGATGAACCAGGGTCATTTGCGCCTCGACGCGGTCGAGGTGTTCATTCTGGATGAGGCCGACCGCATGCTCGACATGGGCTTCATCCCCGACGTGCGCAGGATCGCCGCCACCCTGCCCGGACGGCGCCAGACGGCGATGTTCTCGGCGACCATGCCAAAATCGATCGAGGGGCTGGCCGACAGCCTGCTGCGCGATCCGGTGCGCATCGAGGTGGCGCCGACCGCGACCACCGCCACCAAGGTCGAGCAGCGGGTCCTGTTCGTCGCCAAGGACAAGAAGCGCGCCCTGCTTGCCGAACTGATGACCGATGCCGACATCAAACGCGTCCTGGTGTTCACCCGTACCAAGCACGGCGCCGACCGCGTTGTCCGCCATTTGCAGCGCGCCGGCGTGCGCTCGGACGCCATTCACGGGAACAAGGCTCAGAACGCCCGCCAACGGGCTCTGGAGAGTTTTCGTGCCGGGCGCATCCGGGCGCTGGTGGCCACCGACATCGCAGCTCGCGGCATCGATGTCGAAGGGATCACTCACGTCATCAACTTCGAGCTGCCGGGCGACCCCGAAAGCTATGTCCACCGCATAGGCCGCACGGCGCGGGCCGGCGCCACCGGCATTGCCATTTCGTTCTGCGACGCGGATGAACGCGCTTCCTTGCGCGACATCGAGAGGACCATTCGCAAAAGCGTACCGGTGTTCGCCGACCACTCCTTTCATGCCGCCGACATCGCCAACGACCCGGGTCCGGCCAAGGGCGGGGCCCGGCGCAAGCGGCGCGGACATGGTCCGCATGGCCGTGGCTCCGGGCACAACCGGCGCGCAGCCCCCCGAGCCGCCTAGCTGTGATCTTTCAATAGGTTGTCCACTCGGTCTCGACCGGGGAAGCCGA
>CAZZKF010000113.1:0-4546 GCA_964654995.1 uncultured Alphaproteobacteria bacterium
GGGATAGTTCGAGCAGCCGATGAAGGCGCCGAACTTGCCGAGCTTGAGGCTGAGCCGGCCGTCTTGGCATTTGGGACAGGCGCGCGGATCGCCGCCGTCGGCGCGCGGCGGAAAGATGTGCGGGCCGAGCAGCTCGTTCAAGGCTTCGAGAACGTCGGACACCTTCAGATCGCTGGTTTTCTCGACCGCCTTGGTGAAATCGCGCCAGAAGTCCTCGAGCACCTGCTTCCAGCCGATCCGGCCGGCCGAGATTTCATCGAGCTGGGCTTCCAGCTTGGCGGTGAAGTCATATTCGACGTAGCGGGTGAAGAAACTTTCCAGAAAGGCGGTGACCAGACGGCCCTTGTCCTCGGGCACGAAGCGGTTCTTTTCCATGCGCACGTAATTGCGGGCACGCAGGACCTCGAGGATCGACGCATAGGTCGACGGCCGGCCGATGCCCAGCTCTTCGAGCTTCTGGACCAGACTGGCTTCGCTGAACCGCGGCGGCGGCTCGGTGAAATGCTGGCCGGGGACGACTTTGTCCAGCGTCACCGCCTCGCCGGATTTCAGGGGCGGCAGCTCGCGGTCCTGATCGTCGCCGGTGCCTTCCGGCCGGCCCTCGCGATAGAGGCGCAGGAAGCCGTCGAAGATGGTAATGCTGCCATTCGCGCGAAAGCCGAGCGTGCCATCCGGTGTGGTGATCTCGACGGTGGTGCGCAGATAGCGGGCACTTTCCATCTGGCTGGCCACCGTGCGCTTCCAGATCAGCTCATAGAGCTTGAACTGGTCGCCATCCAGAGCGTGGGCCACCGCCTGCGGGCGCCGGCGCAGGTCGGTCGGGCGGATCGCCTCATGCGCTTCCTGGGCGTTCCTGGCCTTGGTCTTGTACGCCCGCGGCGCGTCCGGCAGGTACGAATCACCGTAATCCTCGCGGATTACCCCGCGGCACGCATTCAGCGCCTCGCGGGCGATCTGGACGCCATCGGTGCGCATGTAGGTGATCAGCCCGGTGGTCTCGCCGTTGATCTGCACGCCTTCATACAGGCGCTGGGCGATGCGCATGGTGCGCGAGGCCGAAAAGCCGAGCTTGCGGGCGGCTTCCTGCTGCAGGGTGGCGGTGGTAAAGGGTGGGCGCGGATGACGCGCCGCCGGCTTGGTCTCGACCGCGCCGATGGAAAAGGCTGCGCCCTTGATGCGGGCCAGGGCGGCATCCGCCGCCTGCTTGTCGCCAAGCGAGAATTTCTTCAGCTCCTTGCCGTCGAGGCGGGCCAGCCGGGCCTCGAAGGCGGTGCCGTCCGTTGTCTTGAAGCTGGCCTCGATCGACCAGTATTCACGCGGAACGAAGCGTTCGATCTCGAGCTCGCGGTCGCAGATCAGGCGCAGGGCCACCGACTGCACCCGCCCGGCCGAGCGGGCGCCGGGCAGCTTGCGCCACAGAACGGGCGAGAGCGTGAAGCCGACCAGATAGTCGAGCGCCCGGCGCGCCAGATAGGCATCGATCAACTGCTGGTCGAGATCGCGCGGGTGTGCCATGGCATCCAAAACGGCCGACTTGGTGATTTCGTTGAACACCACCCGCTTGACCGGCACCTCGCGCAGCGCCTTGTTCTGGCGCAGCAATTCCAGCACATGCCAGGAAATCGCCTCGCCTTCGCGGTCGGGGTCGGTGGCGAGATAGACGGTCTCGGCCTCCTTCGCCGCCCTGGTGATCTCGCGCATGCGTTTTCTCGCCTCGGGCGTCGTTTCCCAGGACATGGCGAAATCGCGCTCGGGGTCGACCGAGCCGTCCTTGGACGGCAGATCGCGGACGTGGCCGTAGCTCGCCACCACGACATAGTCCTTGCCGAGATAACGATTGATCGTCTTGGCCTTGGCCGGCGATTCAACGACGACGAGATTCATGAGCCAGTCCGTTCCGTCCCGTACGCGGCGGGATATCCCATATTGGCGGCCCCGGTCCTGTCCGGATCGGCCGACTGGTCAGAGAAGGGAAACCCTGTTGCCGGGGTGGCGGTCGAGCCGCCCCGCCAGTTCCAGTTCGAGCAAAATGGTCAAAACCACTGCCGGAGTCAATTCGCATTGACGGATCAACTCGTCGATGCCAATCGGCGTCGGGCTCAGAACCGCGGCGATGCGACGCCGCCCGGCATCCAGTTCGGCGTCACTTGGCGGGCGCGCCACCGGGTGGCGCATGGCGTGCCCGCGCGGCTCCTTCAAGGGCGTGCGCAGGGTTTCTTCGAGGACGGCGAGGACATCGTCGGCGCTCTCGGTCAGCGTCGCGCCCTGGCGGATCAGATTGTTGGCGCCGCGCGCCCGCGGGTCCAAGGGCGAGCCCGGCACGGCGAACACCTCGCGGCCCTGTTCGAGCGCCAGACGGGCGGTGATCAGCGAGCCCGAACGCGGCGCCGCCTCGACCACCAGCACACCCAGCGCGAGGCCCGAAATCAGCCGGTTGCGCCGCGGGAAGTGCCGGGCCTGCGGCTGAACGCCGGGCGGAATTTCCGAGACCAGCAGGCCGACCTCGCGGATCTTGCCGTAAAGCTCGGTGTTTTCGCTCGGGTAAATGACGTCGATGCCGCCGGCCTGAACGGCAATGGTACCTGACGACAGTGCACCTTCGTGGGCCGCCGCGTCGATGCCGCGGGCGAGACCGGAGACGACGATCAGCCCGCGCGCTCCCAGGGCGCCGGCAATCTCGCGGGCAAAGCGCACGCCGACCGCCGAGGCATTGCGGGCACCGACAACCGCAATCGCCGGTTTCTCCAGCAGATGGACGTGCCCGAGGGTGAACAGCACTGGCGGCGCGTCCTCGCAGGCGGCCAGCGGTGGCGGATAGCCGGGCCCGCCGTGAAACAGAGCCTGTGCGCCGATCTTTGCGAGTGCTGCCAGTTCGCGCTCGGCGACGGATTGGGGGCAGACTTTGAGGGGTTTGGTCCGGCCGCCGCGCCGGGCGAGATCGGGCAGCGCCTCGAGCGCCGCGATGCCGGTGCCGAAGCGGGCGATCAACTGATGAAAGGTGATCGGGCCGACATGGGGCGTGCGGATCAGCCGCAGCCGGGCCAGCCGCTCGGCCTCGGTGAGCGCTTCCCTTTGCGGCGGTGGTCCGGCGTTTCGGTTCATGGGCGGCCTGCCCCCTCGTCGTTGCGACAACCATAAGTCGCGACCGCCGGCCTCGGCAATGCGGAAATCGCATATGCCGCCACCGCCAGGCGGGCGGTTATTCGGGCGGCCGCCCGGGCTTGGCGGCGGTGCCGATCTTCGGCTCCTGCCCGGCGAGCAGGCGGCGGATGTTGGCGGCGTGGCGAATGAAGATCAGCACGGCAAAGAAAACCGCCAGCTCCATGACCTGAAAATCAATCAGCGCCCAGGCGATCAGCGGGGCTGCGGCCGCCGTCACCAGTGCCGCCAGCGACGAGATGCGAAACAGGCCGGCGGTTATCAGCCAGGTGGCGCAGCAGGCGAGCCCGGTCAGCGGGTCGATGCCGAGCAGGGCGCCGAGGAATGTGGCAACGCCCTTGCCGCCGCGAAACTTCAGCCAGACCGGGAACAGATGGCCCAGAAAGGCGCCGGCGGCGGCCAGCACCATGACGTCGGGGCCGTACATCTTGCCGATCACGGCGGCTGCCGCGCCCTTGCCGCCGTCGAGCAGCAGGGTCGCCGCCGCCAGGCCCTTGCGCCCGGTGCGCAGGACATTGGTGGCGCCGATGTTGCCCGAGCCGATCGACCGCAGATCGCCGGCCCGGGCGATGCGGGTCAGCAGCAGCCCGAAGGGAATCGAGCCCAGCAGATAACCGCCGAGCAGGGCGGCCAGAAGCGGCCAGGTATAGGTAAGGTCACCGAGCGGTTCGGGCATGACGGATGGCTCCTGCGCGTGACCCGGCGGTCAGGCGGCCTCGAACGCGGTGCGGCCGGCGACCACCGTGCGCAGCACCTTGCCCTGCACCGGCCGACCGTCGAACGGGCTGTTCTTGGATTTGCTGGCGAAGGCATCGACATCGATCCGCCAGGGATGATCGAGATCGAACAGCACCAGGTCCGCCGGCGCGCCGGGGGCGAGCCGGCCGGCCTCGAGCCCCAGAAGCCGGGCCGGGGCCGCGGTCATCGCCTCAAGAAGGCGCATCAGCTCGACACTGCCGTTGTGATGAAGCTCGAGGGCCAGTGGCAGCAGCGTTTCCAGACCGATGATGCCGGCGGCCGCCTGGGCGAACGGCAGGCGCTTGCTTTCCTGGTCCTGGGGGTCGTGGCCCGAGACGATGACATCGATGGTACTGTCGGCGAGTCCTTGAACCACCGCCTGGCGATCCTCCTCGGCCCGCAGCGGCGGCGAGGTCTTGGCGAAGGTGCGATAGTCGCCGATCGCCGTTTCATTCAGCGCGAAATGCGCCACCGCAGCGCCGCAGGTGACTGCCAGGCCGGCGGCTTTCGCCCGCGCCACCACCTCGATCGCGTCGGCGCAGGAGACTTGCGACACGTGATAGCGGGCCCCGGTGGCCGCCACCAGACGGACGTCGCGGTCGATCACCATGCTTTCCGCCGCGCGCAGAATGCCGGGCAGCCCGAGGCG
>CAZZKF010000114.1:0-1331 GCA_964654995.1 uncultured Alphaproteobacteria bacterium
GCCTGCCATGACGTCTCGGACGGCGGCATTCTGGCGGCGGTGGCCGACATGGCACTGGCCGGCGGCATTGGCGCCACGCTGGACCCCGACACCGGAGGCTTGGCCCTGCACGCTTATCTGTTCGCCGAGGATCAGGCCCGCTATATCGTCGAGGTGGCGGCCGATCAGGTGGGCGCCGTGCGCGACGCTGCGGATCAGGCGGGCGTGCCGGTCACGGCGCTGGGCGTCACCGGCGGCAATTCATTGACAGTCCCGGGCGAGCCCCCCATATCCCTTGAACGGCTGCGGAGCGCCCATGAAAGCTGGTTCCCCGACTACATGGACGGCCCGGCGGCTCCGCAGGCCCGAACAGGAAAGGCATGATGCGATGGCCATGGATGTGCATGAAATCGAGCGGCTGATTCGGGAAGCGCTGCCCGATGCCCAAATCACCATCGAGGATCTGGCTGGCGACGGCGATCATTATGCCGCGCATGTGGTCTCAAGCGCCTTTGTCGGCAAGAGCCGCGTGCAGCAGCACCAGATGGTTTACAAGGCGCTGCGCGGCCAGATGGGCGAGGCCCTGCACGCACTGGCGCTCAAGACCTCGGCGCCCGAGAGCTAGGCCCTAAAACTTGACTCATTCAGTCAGATACTCCATGTCTTAGGCATCAAGGTGCCAGAAATCAGCAAAGGAACAACGATGAGTGAACATCCGGTATTCGAGCGGATCCGCAGCGAAATCACCGACAATCCGGTGGTCCTGTACATGAAGGGCACGCCGGTCTTCCCGCAGTGCGGATTTTCCGCAACCGTGGTGGCGATCCTCAATCATCTCGGCGTCGAGTTCAAGGGCGTGGACGTGCTCGCCGATCCCGAATTGCGCGAGGGCATCAAGGTTTTCAGCGACTGGCCGACCATCCCGCAGCTTTACGTCAAGGGTGAATTCGTCGGTGGCTGCGACATTCTGCGCGAGATGTTCGAGGCCGGCGAGCTGCAAAGCCTGTTCGCCGAGCACGGCATCGAGGTCCGCGCCGCCTGACACCGCCTCCCCGATGTGGTGATGTGATGCGCGCCGCTCTGCCGGCGCGCTTTTTTTCTGGTTCAGGCGTCCGCACCGCCGGTGAAGGTGTCCGAGCGCATCACTCGGCAAATGTGCAGATCGAAGCGTGCGTACCACTGATCCCGGCCACGGCGCTGGGCCTCGAGATGTTCGGCATTCCGCTTCCAGGCGGCAATGTCCTCGAGGCTGCGCCAATAGCTCACGGTGATGCCGTTGGCACCGTTGCGCACCGAATCGACGCCCAGAAAGCCGGGCTGTTCGGCGGCCAGCGCCATCATGCGCTCGGCCA
>CAZZKF010000114.1:1431-4544 GCA_964654995.1 uncultured Alphaproteobacteria bacterium
GGTTCCATCTGCACCGGGTAAGGCACCTCGGCGAATTGGGGGACCCGCAGGAAGGTCGCCTTCATGTTCTTGTGGTCGGCGGCAATATAGTCGGGCACGTCGCGCTCGGGCGACTCGATGGCCTCGAGGACGATTCCTAAGTCCTTGGATCTTTCCCTGACCTCGACGACGTCGCCTTCACGAAGCTGATAGCTGGGAATGTTGACCCGGCGCCCGTTCACCAGAATATGGCCGTGGTTGATGAACTGGCGCGCCGCAAACACGGTGATCGCGAACTTGGCGCGGTAAACCACCGCATCCAGCCGGCTTTCCAGCAGACCGATCAGGTTCTCGCCCGTATCCCCGCGGCGCCGGTCGGCCTCCTTGTACAGGCGGCGAAACTGCTTTTCGGTGATGTTGCCGTAATAGCCCTTGAGCATCTGCTTGGCGCGAAGCTGCACGCCATAGTCCGACAGCTTGCCGCGCCGCCGGCTCTGGCCGGCCTCGCCGGGGCCGTACTCGCGCCGGTTGACCGGGCTCTTGGGGCGGCCCCACAGGTTTTTGCCGAGGCGCCGATCGATCTTGTATTTCGACTTGAGCCGCTTGCTCATCACCAACTATCCGACAGTGAACCACAAGGCGGGCCCTAGGCCCGCCCGCCGGCGGCTAATATACGAGAGCGTCGCGCCATGTCAAACCGATTCGGCGCAGATCGAGCGAATTCGCCGCATTGCGCACCGCACCCGCTCAATCGCCGCCCTTGCGCGTGCCAGGCGCCTTGGTGAGCGCCTTGATGATTCCCCGCAGGCTGCGCACGTCCTGCTCGCTCAGGCGGCTCCGCAGGATCATGTTGCGCAGGTTGCGGACCATGGCGGTACGGCGTTCCGGCGGGCGGAAATAGTTGCGGGCATCGAGCTCGCCCTCGAGGTGCGCAAAGAGGGCGTGAAGCTCGGCGCGCGTCGCCGGCTCGGGGCCGGTGTCCACTTCTTCGGACGCTTGTGCGGTAAACCATTCATAGCCGATCACCGCCACCGCCATCGCCAGATTGAGCGAGCCGAAGGCGGGATTGACCGGGATGTGGATGATCGCGTCTGCCAGCACCACGTCTTCGTTGGCGAGCCCGGCGCGCTCGCCGCCGAACAGGATGCCGACGCGGGCGCCACGTGCCCGGGCGTCCTGCATCTCGGCCACCGCCCGGCGCGGGGTCAGCGCCGGCTTGGCCATGTCGCGACTGCGCACGGTGGTGGCGTAGAGATGGTGGAGCTCGGCCACCGCATCCTCGGTCGTCTCATAGACACGCACGCCGTCCAGCACCGGCGTTGCGCCGGAGGCGGTCGCCACCGCCTTCGGGTTGGGCCAGCCGTCGCGCGGGCGCACCAGGCGCAGATCATCGAGCCCGAAATTGTACATCGCCCGGGCGACCGCACCGATATTCTCGCCCAGTTGCGGGACAACCAGGATGATCGCCGGCGTCCTGTCGGGTGGCACCGAAGGGGCGCGGGTCTTGTCGGTTCCGGCCATGGGCAACCGTACTAGATCTTGCTGGGCGGCGCCTGTTCCCTGAACAGCTTGTAATTGATGCCGTCGTAGAGCGCCTGGAACGAGGCATCGACGATATTGGGCGAGACGCCGACCGTGAACCAGCGGTTGCCCGCCCCGTCGGCACTTTCGATCAGCACCCGGGTGACCGAGCTGGTCCCCTGGGGCGAGAGGATGCGCACCTTGTAGTCCACCAGGCGCAAATCCTCCATGTAACTCGAATATTTGCCGAGGTCCTTGCGCAGCGCCTCATCGAGCGCGCTCACCGGGCCGTTGCCCTCGCCCACCGAAATCAGGATCTCGCCGTCGACATTGACCTTGACCGTGGCTTCGGCCACCGACACCAGTTGGCCGCGGGCGTTATAGCGGCGCTCGACCAGGACCCGGAAGCTCTCGACCCGGAAATAATCCGGCACCTGACCGAGGGCACGGCGCGCCAGCAGCTCGAAGCTGGCCTCGGCGCCGTCATAGGAATAGCCGTCGAACTCGCGTTCCTTCACTTCGCGCAGCAGCACGCCGATCTTGGGGTGATCGGGGGCGATGTCGATGCCGATCTCGTTAAGCCGGGCAATGATGTTGGCGCGCCCCGACTGGTTGGAGACCAGAATCTGGCGCTCATTCCCGACCAGCGCCGGGTCGATGTGTTCATAGGTCGCCGGCGCCTTCTGCACCGCCGAGACATGGAGCCCGCCCTTGTGGGCAAAGGCGGCGGCGCCGACGTAGGGCGCATGCCGGTCGGGCGCCCGATTGAGGAGCTCGTCGACCAGATGCGAGACCTGGGTCAGGTGGCGCAGGCCGTCGGCCGAAATGCCGGTCTCGAAACGTTCGGCATAACCGGGCTTGAGCATCAGCGTCGGGATGATCGAGGTGAGATTGGCGTTGCCGCAACGTTCACCCAGGCCGTTAAGCGTGCCCTGGATTTGCCGTGCCCCGGCGCGCACCGCGGCCAGCGAATTGGCGACCGCATTCTCGGTGTCGTTATGGGCATGGATGCCAAGCTGAATGCCGGGGATGCGGGCCACCACCTCGCCGACGATGCGCTCGACCTCTTCGGGCAGGCTGCCGCCATTGGTATCGCACAGGACGACCCAGCGGGCGCCGGCCTCATGCGCCGCCCGGATGCAGGCCAGCGCATAATCGGCATTGGCCTTGTAGCCATCGAAGAAGTGCTCGGCATCGAACAGCACCTCGCGGCCCGAGGCCGCGGCGGCGTTCACCGAATCGGCGATGATCTCGATGTTCTCGTCACGCGGGATTTCCAGCGCCACATCGACCTGATAGTCCCAGGTCTTGCCGACCATGCAGACGGTCTGCGTGCCGGCATCCAGAAGCGAGGCCAGCCCGGGGTCGTTCTCGGCGCTGCGTCCGGGGCGGCGCGTCATGCCGAAGGCGGTGAGCCGGGCGTGGCCGAGTTCCGGCGGGTTTGCGAAAAAGTCGGAATCCGTGGGATTGGCGCCGGGCCAGCCGCCCTCGACATAATCGATGCCGAGCTCGTCGAGGGCGCGGGCGAGCGTGCGCTTGTCCTCGACCGAGAAATCGACGCCTTCGGTCTGCGCCCCGTCGCGCAGTGTCGTGTCATAAAGATAAATGCGCTC
>CAZZKF010000115.1:0-4540 GCA_964654995.1 uncultured Alphaproteobacteria bacterium
GCGTGGGATTCGGGAAATCCGTATTCGCCGAAGCCTTCGATCTGGCGGAAACAACGCTCGGCAAAGTCGCGGTCATAGCCGCGGCGTGTCATGCCCTCGACCATCTTGTCGCGGAACCGGCCGATGGTGCCAATGCGGCGAAAGGTTGCCATGGCACGGCGCAACTGGTTGGCTTCATCGGCCGTAAAGCCGGCGGCGACCATGGCGATCTTCATCGCCTGTTCCTGGAACAGCGGCACCCCCAGGGTCTTGCCGAGCACTTGCCTGAGCTCGTCTTCGGGTCCAAAGGCAGGATCGGGGCTGGGATAGGTCTCGGCCTCGATGCCGGCGCGCCGGCGCAAGTAGGGGTGCACCATGTCGCCCTGAATGGGGCCAGGCCGCACGATCGCCACCTCGATCACCAGATCATAAAAGCAGCGGGGCTTGAGGCGCGGCAGCATGTTCATCTGGGCCCGGCTTTCGACCTGAAAGACGCCGATGGAATCGGCCCGGCACAGCATGTCGTAAACGGCTGCATCTTCCTGGGGCACAGTGGCCAGCGAGTAATCTTTACGGTAATGGGTGCGGAGCAGCTCGAAGCCCTTGCGCAGGCAGGTGAGCATGCCGAGGCCGAGCACATCGACCTTGAGAATGCCGAGCGCATCGAGATCGTCCTTGTCCCATTCGATCACCGTGCGCCCGGCCATGGCGGCGTTGCCGATGGGGACCAGCTCGCACAAGGGGCCGCGGGTCAGCACAAAGCCGCCGACATGTTGCGAGAGATGGCGGGGAAAGCCGACGAGTTCGCGGGCCAGCCGGATACAGCGGCGCAGATGCGGGTCCGCTGGATCGAGGCCGGCATCCCTCACCTGGCGCGGGCTCAAGCCGTCGCCCCAGCGCCCCCAAATGGTAGATGAGAGCGCGCCAACCACGTCCTCTGAGAGCCCCATCGCCTTGCCGACGTCGCGCACCGCACTGCGCCAGCGATAGTGAATGACGGTGGCGGTGAGCCCGGCGCGCGCGCGGCCATAGCGGCGATAGATGTACTGGATTACCTCTTCGCGGCGCTCATGCTCGAAATCGACGTCGATGTCGGGCGGCTCCTTGCGCTCAGCGGAAATGAAGCGCTCGAACAGAAGGTCGATCCGGGCCGGGTCGACGGCGGTGATGAACAGGCAATAACAGACGGCGGAATTGGCGGCCGAGCCCCGGCCCTGACAGAGAATGCCCTGGGCCCGCGCCCAACGGACGATGTCGTGGACGGTCAGGAAATAGGGCGCGTAATCGAGCCGTTCGATCAGCGCCAGCTCGCGCTCCAGGGTCTTGGCCACCGTCTCGGGGATGCCGTCCGGATAGCGCCGGCGGGCGCCGTCCCAGGTGAGCTCGACGAGGTGCTGCTGCGGTGTCGTGCCGGCGGGCACCGGCTCGTCGGGGTATTCGTAGCGCAGTGCGTCGAGCGAAAAGCGGCAGCCCTCGGCAATCTCCAGGGTGCGCTCTACCGCCTCTTCATGGCCGGCGAACAGGCGGGCCATCTCGTGCCCGCTCTTGATATGGCGCTCGCCATTGGCCTGCAGGCGATGGCCGGCCTGGCCGATCGTGCAGCCGGCGCGGATGCAGGTCAGCACGTCCTGCAGGGCTTTGCGCTCAGGCACATGGTAATGCACGTCGTTGGTGGCAACCAGCGGCGTCCCATACTGCCGGGCCAACGCCGCCAGCCGGGCCAGACGACGGCGGTCATCGCCCCGGAACAGATAAGAGGCGGCCAGATAGCACGGCGCCTCGAGCACTCGGCGCAGCCGCGCAAGCGCAGCCCCGAAAGCCTCGTCGTCCAAGGCCTTCAGGGACACGGGCGGGATGATGATGAACCTCTGCCCGTCGCCATGGGCAGCGACATCGTCGAGCGTCAGCCGGCAGGCGCCTTTCTCGGCCCGGCGCTGGCCGGTGGTCAGCAGGCGGCACAGCCGCGCGTAGGCCGCCCGGTCGGTGGGATAGCACAACAGGCCGGGGGCATCTTCGAGATCGAGGCGACAGCCGACGATCAGGCGCAAGCCATGCTCCTTGGCGGCAACATGGGCGCGGACGATGCCGGCCAGCGTATTGCCGTCGGTGACCGCGATGGCGGCAAGGCCTTTTTCCTTGGCGGCGGCGATCAGCTCATCGGCATGCGAGGCGCCGCGCAGGAAGCTGAAGTTGCTGCGAACCTGAAGCTCGGCATAGTCCATGGAAGGTTCCCCTCAGGCGAACAGGCCGTGGATGTACCAGCGTGGGCGCGGGTGTTCCGCATCCCCGTACAGGCCGGCCCGGAACAGCCAGTAGCGCCGTCCGCAGGCATCCTCGATTCGGTAATAGTCGCGCACGATGCCGTCTTCCGGCCCGCCTGGGCGCCACCACTCAGGGGTGATGCGCTCAGGCCCCTCGGCGCGAACGACGGGCCGCTTGACCCGGCGCCAGGTGAAGCTCAGGGGCGGCCCGTCGGGGATTTCGGCCAGCACCAGGACCGGCTCGGGGCGTGTAAACAGCAAAAAGGGGCGTGAGCCCGGCAGCACATGAACGGGCGCGGCCGGCGCCGGGGTCTTGGTCGCAACGGCACGCGCGGGCCCGTGCCAGACTGCGGCGCGCTCGGGCCAGTGGCTTTGGCGCACACCGGCACAAACGATGTTTTGTGGCCCGAAGCGGTTGGCCAGGCGATCGATGAGCTCGGCCAGGGCGGCCTCATCGCCCGGTTCGACAGACTGCCCGACAAGAGACATCTGTTGGGGCGCAAGAGGCTCCGTGCCGGTGGCATTGAGGATGACGAGGTCGATGCCGAAGCCGGGATCGAGGCAGTCACGTTTTTCCTGGAGCAATCGCGCCATGTGCCCTCTGTTCCGGCTCGGCCGGGCGAGCGCAATCCCGATGGAGGCACAGGTGCCATCGACCCGAAACGCCTGCAACGTCAGCCGGCGCGCGCCCTGATGATCGCGGGCCAGCACGGCGGTCAGATCGTCGATCAACTGTACGGCCACATTCTCGATGACATCGCCGCTCAGGACCGGCTCGGGAAATGCCCTGCGGGTGCGATAGGCGGGCGCGGGCTGGAGCGGTGCGATCGGCTCGCTCACCCGCCCCAGGGTCTGATCGAGGCGGGTGAGCAAAGCCTCGCCTTGCGCGCTCGCCGAAAAGCGCCGCGCCAAAGCCGGCCGCGGAATGGCATAGAGGGCGCCGACGCGGGCCAGCCCGAAGCGCTCCAGCAAGGCCGCCGTCTCGGGCGCAAGGCGCAGGCTTTGAACCGGCAGCCGCGCCAGTGCCGCCTCGATGCCGCCCGGGGCGATGCGGCCATCGGCAGGGGCTGAACCGGGGCCAAACCGGGCCATTGCCCAGGCCGCCCCCGGGGTCTCGGCGAGGCCCAAACGGCAGGTCAGCCCGAGCCCGCGCAGGCGCCGGGCGATCTCGGCCAGCAAGGCCTCTTCGCCGCCGAACAGATGAGCACAGCCCGAGATATCAAGCCACAGCCCGTCGGTGCCGTCGACATTGGTCCAAGGGGTAAAGCGCGTGCACCAGTGGGCGAGCCGGCGCAGGGCCGCGGCATCGGCCTCGGGTGTGGCGGTACGGGTGCGCAAAGCCGGGACGATGGCGCGGGCATCCGCCAGGCTCATGCCGGCGTGAAGACCCATGGCATGCGCCCTTTGATCGACGGCCGTCAGCCGCACCACCGTACCTTCGCGCGCGGTGAGTGCAAGGGGTGCGGGCTCAGGCGCTCCGGCGCAAGGGCGCGATCCACTCCGCGACCGGCGCCGGCGTTGCTGCCGCCGCTCGATCGGCCACCGGGGCAGCCAGATGGAAACGATGCGTCTCATGATCCCAGTCCACCATCCAGACCCCGGTTCGCCCGCTGCGGTTTTTTGTCAGCTCGAGCCGCCAGCGGGGCCATCCCGGGGCCTCGGGATCGAACGGATCGGGGGCACTGAGGCCCGCCGCGATGCGCCAGCGGCTGTGCGCCGCGCTGGCCACCCGCGCGCCCGGCCGGCGCAGCAGGATGGCCGGGGTGGCGATGCGGGCACAGGCCAGCGACAGGCGCCGGGTGTGGGTGAGATCGGCGTCCTCGACCTCGCCGACCACCGCCGCCAGGGCGTGGGCACACAGCCCCTCCTCCATCGCCCACAGGATGTCCCGGTCGTGGCGCAGGCGGGCAAAAATGAGGCGCGCCGGATCAAGGCCGAAGGCCTTCAGGCCGGGCCCATAGGGAAGCCCGAAGTCGAGCCCGTCGCGGAGCCGCAGACACCACAGAACCGAGGCCCCGGGCCGCGCCGCCAGTAGCCGCGCCACCAGCGCCGCACAGAACCCCCGGGCCGCCGGGCCGTCACCATAACTGGCAGCCATCACCTCATGCAGCCGGTGAAGCGCCAGTCCGCCGCCGGCAAAACCGCCGTCGATCGCCTCGATCCCCAGGGTCAACACCGATCCCGTCGCCGGCTTGTCGAGCGCTGGTGCCGGGCGCTCGAGGCCGGCGATCAGCCGGCGCAGCCGGGCAAGATCGCGCTGATGCGCAGCCTGGCGATGGCGTGACGACATGGCCTGCTTC
>CAZZKF010000116.1:0-4364 GCA_964654995.1 uncultured Alphaproteobacteria bacterium
CGGGTGTTGTCGGCGATGTCCATCAGCAGAAACACGGTTCCCAGCACCAGCACGGCAACCAGGGCGCCGCCGATGATGCCGCCCAAAAATCCGAAAAAGCCCCCCGAGCCGGCGCCGGCGATGGCCGACCCCAGCACGAACAGCGCCATGAAAATCATGACGATCATTTCAAAGGATTTGATGATCATATGTTTCATCTGTTGGCCCTCCTTACATACCCCTTGAGTGATGCGATCCGGATGGACGCGCTATCCCCCACCATCCCGATTACCATAAGCGGTTGAAGCGCTTTCGAAAAGACCGGCCCCTGCCGGCTGTGCAACGGGGGCTGGCTGGCACCGCCAACAGATGACTGGTTGCGGCGAGCGTCCGGCCTTCGCCGGTGGCCTTGGGCGAGGTGCGGTTGAACTCGCAGATGGTGGCCCAGCAAATGCGCCCGTGATTGGGCAAAATATCGGATTTGGCCGCGCGATCCGCTTCCGCGGTTGTGGCGCCCGACCGGAGAAGCCGGCTATTCGAGGGCGATCTTGCCGTCGATGTCGAGGCGCAGGCCGACCTCCTCGATGGCGAGCGTCATCCGCGCCGTCAGCGTCTCATTGCCCGTGAGGCGCCCGTCCGTCACCGCCGCGCGCACCGCCTGCTCGATCTCGCGCTGCGAGGTGACGCCGACTTTCTTGAGGAACTTGCGGATGTCCATATTGAACGTGTCTTCGTTCATGACGCTCTCTCCTTTGCAGGGTTATTCGGCGGCGCGCTCGTTGCCGGCACCGTCCCCGAAACGGCGGACCACATAGTCGTCGACCAGGCGGGTGAAGTCGGCGGCGATGCCGGGGCCGCGCAGGGTGACGGTTTTCTTGCCGTCGACGAACACCGGCGCCGCCGGCTCCTCGCCGGTGCCGGGCAGCGAAATGCCGATATCGGCATGCTTCGATTCCCCGGGACCGTTGACGATGCAGCCCATCACCGCCACCTGCATGTCCTCGACGCCCGGATAGCGCTTGCGCCAGCCCGGCATCTGCTTGCGAATATGGGCCTGGATGTCGGCGGCAAGCTCCTGGAAGACGGTGCTGGTGGTGCGCCCGCAACCCGGGCAGGCGGCGACCAGCGGCGTGAACGCCCGCAGGCCCATGGTCTGGAGGATTTCCTGGGCGACGATGACCTCGCGGGTGCGATCGCCGCCGGGCTCAGGCGTGAGTGAGATGCGGATGGTATCACCGATTCCCTGCTGCAGAAGCACGGCGAGCGCGGCGGTCGAAGCCACGATGCCTTTCGAGCCCATGCCGGCTTCCGTGAGCCCCAGGTGCAGGGGATAATCGCAGCGCGCCGCTAGCTCGGTGTACACCGCGATCAGGTCCTGGACCGCCGAGACCTTGCATGAGAGCACGATGCGATCGCGTGCCAGGCCGAGCTCGACGGCGCGTTCCGCGCTGGCGAGCGCGGATGTGACCAGTGCCTCGCGCATTACCGCGCGGGCTGAGTGCGGGGTCTTGCGCGCCGCATTCTCGTCCATCAACCGGGCCAGCAAGTCCTGATCCAGCGAGCCCCAGTTCACCCCGATACGCACCGGCCGGTCATATCGGATCGCGGTTTCGATCATCGCCGCGAACTGGCTATCGCGCTTTTCCTTGAAGCCGACATTGCCCGGATTGATGCGGTATTTGGCCAGCGCCTCGGCGCATTCGGGATAATCGGCCAGCAGCTTGTGGCCGATATAGTGAAAATCACCGATCAGGGGGACCGGACAGCCGGCGGCATCCAGCGCCTCGCGGATGCGCGCCACCTGGGCCGCGGCTTGCGCCGTATTTACTGTGATGCGCACCAGCTCGGAGCCCGCCTCCCACAGGGCGCGGACCTGATCGGCGGTGGCGCGCGCGTCCGCGGTATCGGTGTTGGTCATGGATTGCACGACGATCGGCGCGGTGCCGCCGATGGTCACGCCGCCGACGTCGACCGCCAACGATGTGCGTCGCTTGATCCCGTCTGCTTCGCTCATTCGTCCGGTCCTTCGCGCCTGATCCCGGGGCAGGGATAGTCCCAGTTTACCCCGATTTCAAGCAAAAGCGGTGTATATTGTCCCCCCTTCGGCCACACCCGGACAACTTGACAAGTGTAGCGTAACAGGTTACACACGAAAATGATCCGGGGTTTTCGCCATCGTGGTCTGAAGCGGCTGTATGAGCGCGCCGACCGCAGCCGTCTGCCGCCGGAGCTCGTGGACCGGATCGAGGAAGTCATCGGCCTTTTGGATGTGGCGCTGACGCCAGCCGACATGCGGCTTCCGGGTTACCGTCTTCACCCGCTGACGGGAAACCGCAAAGGTCTGTGGAGTGTTCGCGTTTCCGGCAACTGGCGAATCGTGTTTCGCTTTGAGGCCGGTGACGCTTATGACGTCGATCTCGTCGATTATCATTAGGAGACATCCCCCGTGCCCATGAAAAAACCGCCCCATCCTGGCCGTGTAATCCGCAACGCCTGCCTCGAGCCTCTCGGCCTGACGGTCACTGCCGCAGCCCGGGTCCTGGGTGTGGCCCGACCGACGTTATCGAATATCCTCAATGGCCGGGCCGGCATTTCCCCGGAAATGGCGATCCGTCTTGAAAAGGCCTTCGGGGGGTCCGCAGACGCTTGGCTTCGGATGCAGGCCGCCTATGATCTGGCGCGGGCGCGTACCCGTGAAGGGGAGATCCGGGTCGCGCGCTACGAAGCGGCTTGACCCCGTCTGTCAGGCTGGTCCGGCCTGTTTCACCCGCTCCAGCGCGGCGCGCACCAGGGTCAGCCGATCATTGCCGAAATACATGTCCTCGCCATCGACAAACAAGGTCGGCGAGCCGAAGCCGCCGCGCGCAATCAGCTCGTCGGTATTGGCGCGCAGGCGCTCTTTGATCGCCGGCGCGGAGAGGCGGGCGAAGAAGGCTTCGGGATTGAGCTTCGATTCGATGCAGATGCGGGCCAGCACGTGGTCCTGCGAGATATCCTCGTCCGCCCCCCAGTAGGCGGCGAAGACGGCGCGGGCAAAGGGAATGAGCGCGCCTTCTTCCTGGGCGACCAGGCAGCCGCGCATGGCTTTCACCGAATTGACCGGAAAGACGCTGGGTGGCCAATTGATCCTGAGCCCGGCAAGCCGCGCCCAGTCGGCCAGGTCCTTGGCAATGTAGCGCGCCTTGGCCGGCACCGGATTGTCGCGGAACTCGTAGACGGACGGGTTCACCGCATTGAACACGCCGCCGACCAGAATCGGCTTCCACTCGATCTCCACCCCCATCGCCTCGGCCAGCGGCTGGACGTTGTGAAAGGCCAAGTACGTCCACGGGCTGGAACAGTCGAAAAAGAACTCAAGGCGTGGCATGGCAGGGGCTCCCGGGCTCGGGTGGAACAGATTGTCCCAAAGTTCGCACAAAAGTTTGGCTCGGGCCAGAGGGGATGGCGATTTGCCCGGCGGGGCGACCGAGCCTATGCGTCCGGTTCCGGCGGGCCGATCGGATAGGCGGCATCGAGGCTGCTCACATAGATCCAGCCGGCATCCGGCTGGCCGGTCTCGGCGTTGGCGCGGATGACCGCGATCGCCCGCTCGAGCTCATCGGGGGCGCAGACCAGCTCCAGCTTGACCTCGGTAATGACCTTGGCGCCGAGCTCGATGGAATATTCCTGCTCCTGGGCGTCCAGCGCCTTGATCATGCCCTTGACGTCGATCACCGAGATGTTGCGAAAGCCTTCGGCCTTGAGTGCATGGATCACATCGGCGATCCGGTTGCGGTGAATGAAAGCCTTGATTTCCTTCATCGGGTTCCTCCTTCGGTGGGCGCGGCAGCGGGGGTGGATGCCTGTGCGATCGTCGCCCTGCGCCCCGCTGCGCGGGTCTCCATCCATTCATAGATGACGGGCAGCAGGATCAGGGTGAGCAGCGTTGAGGTGATCAGGCCGCCGATCACCACGGTGGCCAGGGGGCGCTGGGTCTCGGCCCCGACGCCCGAGGACAGCAGCATCGGGATGAGGCCGAGGATCGCCACGCTCGCCGTCATCAGCACCGGGCGCAGCCGCAGTCGCGCCCCCTGGCGGACCGCCTCGCCCACACTCATGCCCTTTTCCCGCAGCTCGTTGATGAAGGCGATGAGCACGATGCCGTTGAGCATGGCCACCCCGAAGACGGCAATGAAGCCGATGGCCGAGGGCACCGACAGATACTGGCCGGTGAGCCACAGCGAGATCAATCCGCCAATGGTCGCGAACGGCACATTGGCGATGATCAGGGTGGCGTATTTGATCGAGTTGAAGGCCGTGTACAGCAGCACGAAGATGAAAAAGATGGTCAGCGGCACGATGATCGAGAGCCGCTTCAAGGCCCGCTGCTGGTTCTCGAAGGCGCC
>CAZZKF010000117.1:0-4281 GCA_964654995.1 uncultured Alphaproteobacteria bacterium
GCAAGATCATGGGCTAAACATGCAACGGGCTTCTTTGCGCTTATCTGAACAAATTCCTGCGGACACAACCTATCAAAAAGCAGTGTTAAAAGTAATCCACGTATTGACGGAAAATGGCGTATTAAGGAAAAAGCATATGCATTGATTTGACCACATAAGTACGGCACTTCAGCATGGCTGGCTGATGACTGAGTGATTGGTCAGCATTTTTCGGAGGTCTTCATTCTGTGGCATCGTTATTTTCACGTTTAAAAAAAGGTTTAAGTCGTAGCCGTGAAGGTTTGGCTCAGCTCATTCCTGGTACAAATTCTAGTAAATCAGAAGTCATTGTATGGGATGATGTGGAAGATGCGTTGATTATGGCGGATTGTGGACCTTCGTTATCCATGAAATTGATTGAAAAAGCCAAGCAAAACAAACAAAATCCGATGGCAGGTCTAAAACAAGCTATGTTAGCGCGTTTTCCTGACGCAAAACCTATGCATGAAGTGAATAAACCACCCTTTGTACTTTTGGTTGTGGGTGTCAATGGTACAGGGAAAACCACCACCATTGGAAAATTAGCCACGATGTTTCGTGAGCAGGGTAAATCGGTGTTGGTGGGTGCTGGGGATACATTTCGTGCCGCAGCGGTGGAGCAACTATCCGTATGGGTAGAACGTGCTGGTGCAGATATGGTGCGTCAACATGAAGGAGCGGATCCTGCGGCAGTAGCCTTTGATACTGTGCAGCGCGGTGTAGCGCGTCAGTATGATGTGGTGATTATTGATACGGCGGGGCGCGTACAAACTGATAAAGGTTTGATGGATGAATTGGCAAAAGTACGTCGTGTGATTGCCAAAGGTTTGCATGGTGCGCCGCATGAAGTTTGGCATGTAGTGGATGGTGGTACTGGGCATAATGCGATTGTGCAGGTGGATAAATTCCGTGAAGTTGCAGGCACAACAGGCCTGATTATCACCAAACTCGATGGCTCTGCTAAAGGCGGCATTGTGGTGCAGTTGAGTGATACGTATGGCTTGCCCATTCGCTATATTGGTGTTGGCGAAGCATTGGAAGATTTGATGCCATTTGATGCCGATGCGTTTGTTGAAGGTTTGTTGCCTGAAACAGACGAGCCTACTGACGATGAATCTTAGTTAGGGAAGCTCTGAACAAGTCATGAACTCGCACTTTGCGTTCAGAACATCCAAACTCTGCGTTGTGAGTTTGAGCAATAGCCTTGCTATTCCATGCAACTCACGCCTTGATTTTGAATGTTCTGAATCACAACCTGCTTCATCCAGACTTATTCAGAGCTTCCTTAGCTTAAAAAATATCATGGAAATAATGCTATAGTGCAAAAAATACTTATTTCTGCATGTTTACTTGGCGAAAAAGTGCGTTTTGATGGAAAAAGTAAAAAGGTACATGTTGAAATTCTTCAAACATGGCAAAGTGAAAATCGTTTTATTTTTTTATGCCCTGAAGTGGCAGGCGGTTTGTCAGTACCTAGAGCACCCGCAGAAATTCAAGGCGAGTCAGTTATCAATATATTGGGTGAAGATGTGAGTACTCACTTTGCAAAAGGTGCGCAAAAAGCTTTAGACCTGTGTCAGCAACATGATATTCATATCGCTATTCTTAAAGAGGGCAGCCCGTCATGTGGCGTGCTGCAAATCAATGATGGTACATTTAGTCATACAAAAATTGCGGGGCAAGGCATCACGGCTCAGTTGCTTCAACAACATGGTGTGAAAGTATTTAATGAGCACCAGCTAAATGAAGTCCAAACTTATTTGCAAAGTGTGTTATGAGATAGCGCTGTGTTTTTTGCTAGGTTCATATCGGGACCAAGCAACACGGCACCCCATTGCCCGTGACTTGCTCCGTATGAGACTGAAATACATAACCGCTTGACATGTTAGCAACAAATAGACCTGTCCGCTCAACACACACACACATCTGGTCAAAAGAACTGTTACCATCTACTGGTAAGCAGGATTGATCCATCATGCGCATCAATTCATTGTGGTAGGCAACCTTCATGTCTGGAAGATAGCAGCCTCAGTCATCCTGTTTCAACAGCGGCTTGATCAGATCCATGGGCAGCGGAAATACAATAGTCGAGGATTTGTCGCCAGCAATTTCGGTCAGCGTCTGCATATAACGCAGTTGGATCGCTTGGGGTTGCTGGGATAACGTGGCTGCGGCTTCCACTAGCTTTTCTGCCGCCTGCATTTCACCTTGGGCATGAATAATCTTGGCGCGACGTTCACGTTCAGCCTCGGCTTGTTTGGCAATGGCGCGGATCATACTTTCGTTCAGATCAACATGTTTGATTTCAACATTCGCCACCTTGATGCCCCAAGCATCGGTTTGGGCATCAAGCATAGTCTGAATATCGGCGTTTAGTTTTTCACGTTCGGCCAGCATTTCATCCAGCTCGTGCTGTCCGAGCACACTACGCAGCGTGGTCTGAGCCAGCTGGCTGGTTGCATCGTAAAAATTTTCGACATTGATAATGGCCTTCTGCGGATCCACTACACGGAAATAGATTACCGCATTGACCTTAACCGACACATTGTCTCGGCTGATGACATCCTGACTTGGTACATCAAAAACCAGCGTGCGCAGATCAACGCGCACCATCTGCTGGATAACTGGAATGACCAGAATCAGTCCAGGACCCTTGACCTTCCAGAAGCGGCCAAGCATGAAAATGACACCACGCTCATATTCGCGCAGCACTTTGAACGCGCTGAGCAGCAGGATGGCAATAACGACCAGAAAAATGAGAATTGCATTCATGATGAAACCTCCTTGGGGTTGCCTTGAGCTGGCTCAACATGCAGGGTCAGATTATCCATTTCGGTGACATGGACAGTTTCGCCCTTGCTCAAATGCTGTTTTGATTCGGCCTGCCAGATTTCGCCGTGCACCAGAACGTGACCACAGCCCTCAAAATCCTCATGCGCTATTCCCAGTGCATCCTGCATCTCTTCAGCGCCGCTCACCACAGGCCTCTGCCGAGCCCTCAGTGCCATGCCAACCATAAAGATAAAGAACAGTGCCGAACTCAGTGTGAGACCGATAATTAAAGAAAGTGAAATATCATAACCAGGAATATCGCTGTCCATCAGCATGATGGAGCCAGTGACAAAAGCGATAATACCACCCAGTCCCAGTGCCCCGAAATTGGGCGCAAAAGCCTCGCCCACCATGAACAAAATACCGAGCACAATCAATGCCAGCCCAGCCAGATTGACTGGCAGCACCTGAAAAGCAAACAGAGCCAGCAGCAGGCAAATCCCGCCGACGATACCAGGTAGCACAAAACCTGGATTGGCCAGTTCAAAAAACAGTCCATAAATGCCAAGCAACATCAGGATATAAGCGACATTGGGGTCGCTAATAATCGCCAGCAACTGGCTGCGCCAGTTTCGTTCAACAACTTCTATGGCCAGATTGCTGCTGTCCAGTGTTACAGAGCCGTGTGAGGTGGTGATCGTGCGGCCATCAAGCTTTTTCAGCAGTGTCGGAACATCTTCCGCAATCAAATCGATCACCTGCTCTTTCAATGCCTGCTCGGAATTCAGTGACGCAGCTTGTCTGACTGCTTGTTCAGCCCAATCGGCATTGCGGCCTCTTAATTGCGCTAGTCCGCGAATATAAGCGGCAGCATCATTGACCAGCTTATGTTGCATGGCATTGCCATGAGGCTTTTGTTGCCCCGATTTTTCTTGTGTGCCTGGTTTTGTCGGTGGAGGAATCGATGGTAGGCCGCCAATCTGCACTGGTGTGGCAGCCCCCAGATTGGTGGCTGGGGCCATGGCGGCAATGTGCGAGGCATAAAGAATATAGGTGCCAGCGCTGGCTGCACGTGCACCCTTGGGGGCAACAAATGTCGCAACTGGAACAGGCGAGGCAAGAATGCCTTTGATAATACTGCGCATGGACTGATCCAAACCACCTGGTGTATCCATGCGCAGGATAATAAGACGGGTTTCGGTCTTTTGTGCTCTATCCAGAACCCGTTGTACATCCTCGGCGACAGAGGGGCCTATAGCACCCTGAATATCCAGCACAAGAATCTGAGGTGCTGCTTGTGCCGAAACAGCATAGGTGACCCCAAGAGCCAGTATTGACAGGATTTGTTTGAAGATGCCCATAAAGTAAGCATAGATGAATACACGTATGAAAGTAAGATTGTATATACCTGTGCAAAAGAAAAAAGGCTGGCATCCCGACTGAGAGAAAACCAAGACCTATTTTATTGTCAATGCCTTGCTTCCTTCTAGC
>CAZZKF010000118.1:0-4246 GCA_964654995.1 uncultured Alphaproteobacteria bacterium
CGACGCGCCAGACAAAGATATCGATGTTATCGTGGATGACAAGGATGCGCATTAGATCACTCCCATAACTGAATTGGCGGCAACACTGGCGGTTGCGCTGGCCTGAACGTCGGAGGATTTTGCCTGAAGCCTGACCGCGATAGTTTTACCGGGCGGAGATGTGCCGGGGGCCTTGATGACGCACACACCGTCTTGATGGCGCGCATCGATAGAGGTGATTTCGTTGCTGTACGTTGTGCCGATCGCTAACCGTGCACTGCCATCGGCCGGGATGTTACTGACATTAATGCCGCCGACCACACTGACGGGTAGGGACAAGAGGATGTCGAGGCCAAGAGCATAGGGCAACGTGACTGTTATCGTGGCGACGTCAAACCATGTGGTCGAGGCAGTGCTTTTAGATGCCGCGGAGTTTGTGATGCCGGACACGGTTGGCCGAGCCAAGCGGGTGACGCCGTCGAAATACGCCGTACCGGCGACATTCGTGTCGGTGTACCCTCCAACCAATGCGATCTTGTAGAATCTGGAGCCGGCGGGTGGAGTGAACCCCAAGATGAGCTGCGTGGGGGATGTCGGGTTGTTTGTCGAGTTATAAAGCCGTGACGAGCTAAGCCACGTTTTCGATGCACTGTAGAAGTGGACATCTATGATATTTTTCATCCCGGCAGCGGTGGCCCAATGCTGAAGACTCAAGACCTCCGGCAACCACTCCGAGCATGGAACATAATCGCTCCTTATCCACCCGCCACCGTTACCGGCACCACCAGGATGGGTAATAGCAAAGCAATTTGCTCCGTGGGCCCCAGACGAAAGCGCCTTGCCCCCCCCCGGATAGGCCGTCCACGTCCAGCTGTCCGGCACGCCGTCGCCATCGCTGTCGAGCTCGAAACTGCCGTTGGGGATGTCGACGGATCCGAGGCTGCCGATCTGGCTATTGAGGTAATCGAGGCTGTCTTTCACTTTGGTGGCCTGCTCTGACCCCCATATCTTTCCGGGCAGCACTTCAGTGTCGGTCAATGGATTCCATGCCATGGCTGAGATCTCCTAGTAGAGGACGTAGCCGGGTGAGCCGTCGGGCATGAGCCCGTCGGAGCCGGCGAGGTAACCATATTCGCGCTCGGCTTCGCTGGCCGAGGTGTGGTCGGTGGTGGTGCCAGCCGGGGCGAGGATGCAGACCGGCCGACCGGGAACGGCCTCGAGGGTGAGGCGGACCTTGCTGCCGGCCGGCTCGCGCTTGACGACGCGGTAGGGGGCCCGGTTGAGCGGGGCGCCGGTGGCGTCGAGGATCTCGTCGGTGGAGAGACGAACGTAATCGCCGACGCGGATGCCTTCGTCCTTGAGCTCGACGGCCAGGGTGATGCGCGGACGCGGATCGAGCCGGGCGTGCAGGTAGCGTCGGGCGGTGGCGGCAATCTGCCGGGCGATGTCCTCCTGGGTTGCCGGTTGCGAACGGCGGTACCAGCGGTTGTAGATGGTCTCCTGGGCGATGTCGCCGTAGTCGTTGGCGGACTCGGCGCCGAGGTCGATGACGGCCTCGATGGCGTCGTAGCTTTCAGGCTTGTCGTCGTCGCTGGCCAGGGGATCGCGGTCCCAATAGAGCACGACGCGGGTGAGGCGCGAGCTGTCGTTGAGATCGACGCGGGCGGAGCGCTCGACGATGTTGGCATCGTCGCTGATGGCATGGTAGCTGCGCGATGGGTCGTTGCGCAGCAGCCGGTGGAGGGTGATCTGCTGGTCTTCGTTCTGCCAGGCGCTGCCGCCGATGATCTGCATCAGCTCAGCAAAGAGCTTGCTGGCCTTGGTCGGGCTGGTGAGCACGGCATCGACGTCGAGATCGAGCACGGGCCAGTCGCGCCAGGTGGTCCAAGCGGTGGAGTCGACGCGGGCGGGGCCAATGCCGGCGCCGGGCGGGTTGCTGACGGTGATGTCGGGATCGTTGGTGAGCAGCGCCTTGGCGACGTCGACGGGGTTGCCGGTGATGTGGCAGACGATTTCGACCTTGGTGTCGGCGCTGTGGGTGGCGTCAAGGGTGTCGAACTGGCCCCTGGCGAGGCCGGTGATCTGGTTGCTGCTGGTGTTGACGCCGGTGTACTTGATGATCTCGTCGTCGATGCGCACGTAGCCGGTGGCCGGCAGCGCCGAGACGTCGGACAGGGTGGCCTCGGTGGCGCCGGCGGCGCACTCGGCGACCAGATCGATCTGAACCTTTGGGGGGATCTCGATCTTGTCGAGGGCCTGGAGCAGGTCGACGGCCTCGATGCGAACCTGGTCTCGGTCGAGACGCACGTTGTCGATGACGCCGGCCCAGCGTAGCTGATAGTCGGTCTCTGGCAGGCCGATGTAGCCGCGATAGAGGGCGATGGCGCGGCCCTGGTAGCGGTAGCGGGCGAGGATCTTGCGCCAGTAGCTTGTGACCGGCACGCTGGCTCGCTGGTCGCGGTAGGGATCGAGGCCGATGTCGGCGTCCGGCTCGTCGGCGAGGGTGACGGTGAGACGGCCCTTGACGGTGATCTTGTCCTTGATCTCGGTCGGCAGGGAGCTGGCCTTGACCAGGTAGGGGCGCGGGCCGGCGAACGGAAGCGGGACGTCGATGGACGAGAATTTGAAAACCTTGTCGACGCGGGTGTAGGCCGAGCGCGCGCGGCAGGTGGCCCAGGTGTTGTAGCAGGGTGTGCCGGTGGCGGTGCAGGGGGCCTGGCCGAACGTGAGGCTGCAGCCGTCGAGGGTGATGACGAGCAGGTCGACGGGCGTGCGGGCCAGGGCGGCGGTCTCGGTCGCGTAGGTGGTCACAGCACGCCCTCCAGTTTGAGCGCCACCTGGTCGACGAGGGAGCCGACGCTGATGGGGGCCCGCCAGTCACCGGTATGGCGCACGTAGTGGACCAGATCCGGGTAGGCATCGAGGTCGTAGGCCCAGAAAAACGGCAGCCGGCGGGCGGCGACGGCATCCCACCAGGGGCGCAGGGTCTGCTCGACCCAGGTGCGGTCGAGGTTTTTCCAGGCGGGGTCGATGGCGACCTTCTGGTAGCGCTCAACGACGCCGAGCAAATGACCGGCCTTGCTGATGGTCTGCTCGGTGACCGGGGTGACCCGCTCGGGGACAAAGGGTGCCTCGGGCGGGAACGGGAACTCGAGGCGGGTGCCGACCATGGCGACACCGATCTGGGCGGCGGCGGCCGTGGTGACGATGTGCAGGCGCCAGCCCCAGGCGGCGGTGACGCTGGCGAAGGCGATCAGGAGCGGGTCGTCGCTGGCCGGGGTGACAGAGGCGCGATCAGTCCAGGTGGTGCCGTCGTCGGAGCTCTGCAGGGTGACGGTGGCGCCGGCGGTTTTCAGGTTGTGGCCGGCGATGGCGAAGGCGTTGGCGGCGCCGGAGGCCTGCACGGTGATGTCGTGGGTGCCGACGGCCGGGGCGACCCACAGGGTGTAGGGGCGCCGATCGGCGATGTTGGCCGGGTCGTAACCGGTGGCCGTGCCGGTGGCGGTTGGCGTGGCGTCGGCAAAGCGGTTGTCGGAGAGGATCACCGGGTTCATGCGTAGGCTCCGTCGGCTTTGGCTTTGATCAGGCTGTCGCCGATCTCACGGGCGAACCGGTCGAGGGTGGTCTCGTCGACCAGGCTGGCGCCCTCGATGGTGATGTTGACGGTCATGCCCTGCCCCTGCTCTGTGGCCGGCTCGGGCAGGGCTTTCGGCGGCGGGGCGGTCAGAACGGGGCTGCCGAGCGTGCCACCGCCGTAGTTGCCGCCACCGCCGCCGGAGGTGATGGCCTGGGCGAGCCCGGTGGCGGCGATCAGTCCCATGCGGATGGCCCCCTGGGTTTCGATGGCGGAGGCCAGGGCAAAACCTGCTGGCGTCGGGCCGAGACCAAGCGGCGGCGGAGCAATCGCTGCCGAGGCAGCGGTTTGGGTCTGGATGAACGTTTCAGCCATGGCAATGCCCTTCTGCACAACCAGGGCGGCCAGGGCCATGGCCTTGCTCTTGCCGGCGAAAAGCTGCATCAGGGTCAGGGCGGCGTTGATGTTGCCTTTTTTCATGTTGAGGATGGTGGCGTTGGTCTGCTGCTCAATCTTTATCTTCTGGTCGGCCTGCCACCGGAGGATCTTGATCTCGCGGTTGACGGCTGCGACCATGC
Source organism: uncultured Alphaproteobacteria bacterium (assembly GCA_964654995.1). Lineage (GTDB taxonomy): Bacteria > Pseudomonadota > Alphaproteobacteria > CAZZKF01 > CAZZKF01 > CAZZKF01. The sequence continues at coordinate 4,132 of CAZZKF010000118.1, forward strand.
CTTGCTCGCGCAGCATCCAATGGTCCTGCATCTGCTGGGCTTCGAGCAGGTCCTGCTCGCGCATCCACTCCTGCAGCTCGAGCTTGGCGGTCTTGGCGCGCTCGACGGCGGCGGC
>CAZZKF010000119.1:0-4234 GCA_964654995.1 uncultured Alphaproteobacteria bacterium
TGTAGCCGAATTCATCGAGCGTCGCCACGTCGCCGGTCGGGAACCAGCCGTCCTCGTCAAGCAGCTCGCCGCCCTCGCCGCGGAAATAGCCGCTCGCCACCCACGGACCCCGCACCCACAAGTCACCGAAAGTGACGCCGTCGCGGGGCACCGGCCGGCCCTCGGCATCGACGATCTTGAGCTCAAGCCCGAACTGCACGCGGCCGGGTTTTTCGAGGATGGCGCGGCGTTCTTCTTCGCTCAGGGCATCGAGCGCCGGGATCGGTGTCGACATGGTCCCCAGGGGACTGGTTTCGGTCATCCCCCAGACCTGGCGGACCATGACGTCGTAATCGTCGCGGAAGGCATCGATCATCGCCTTGGGCACCATCGAGCCGCCAATGGTGATGCTTTTCAGGCTCTCGACCGAAAGCTCATTCTCGCGCAGGTGCTGGATCAGCATCGTCCACACCGTCGGCACGCCGCAGGTAAAGGTGACCTTTTCCGCGTCAATCAGCTCATAAAGGCTGGCGCCGTCCATGCGGGTGCCGGGCAGCACCAGCTTGGCGCCGCACATCGGCGCCACATAGGGGAGCGACCAGGCATTGGCGTGATACATCGGCGAGACCGGCATGATGACATCGAAGGCATCGAGTCCGAAGGCCGAATTCTGGGCCGCCGCCATGGCATGCAGCACCGTCGAGCGGTGGGTGTACAACACCCCCTTGGGGTTCCCCGTGGTGCCCGAGGTGTAGCACAGCGACGAGGCCAGACGCTCGTCGAACACCGGCCAGGCATAATCATCATCATGATCGGCGATCAGGGCCTCGTAGCTGATCGCGCCCTTGAGCGTGGTCTCCGGCATGGCGTCTTCGGCGCACAGCAGAATGAAGCGCTCGACCGTCGGCAGATCGGGGGCCAGCTTTTCCACCAGCTCCACGAAGGTGGTGTCGAGAAACACCAGGCGGTTTTCGGCATGGTTGATGATGTAGCGGATCTGATCCTCGAACAGGCGCGGATTGACGGTGTGCAGCACCGCGCCCATGCCGGAAACGCCATAGAACAGCTCGAAATGGCGGTAGGTGTTCCAGGCCAGCGTCGCCACCCGGTCGCCCGGCTGAATGCCCAGGGCAATCAGCGCCTTGGCGGCGCGTTTGGCGCGGGATTCAGCCTGCGTATAGGTGTAGCGGTGGATCGGCCCTTCAAGCGTGCGGGTAACCACCTCGCGGGCACCGTGATATTGCCCCGCATATTCGATCAGCGAGGCGATCAGCAGCGGACGATCCTGCATCAGGCCGAACATCGCCATTCTCTTCCCCCTTTTCCCATCAGTCAAAAACCACTCCAAGGAAGATAGCAGTCCGGGTGCGGATTGTCGGGTCTCCCGTCATCCCAATTCATCGGCGCCTGCCACCACCGCCCATCCTCCTGCATCAACTGAATGCCGTTGATGCCCCTGCACACGGCTGCGGCGTCATTATATACCGTATAGTATTATACCGTATAGTATAACTTCTGTCTTGACCGTGGATATCCCATGACAGCCTCATTTGCCGTCCAGGGTATAGGCGATCAGATAGTCGCCGGGCGTGGTCGCATAGAGCGCGTGCCTGCCCGCGGCAATCACCACGATCAGGCCCGCAATCAGCAGCGCCACAAATCCGCTGATGCGGCGGCTATCGTGCGAGGTGAGTTGGCGGCAGGCTCTCAAATGACGTCGCCTCCGGCCCGTTAGCTGGCGACAAAGGCCTCGATCAGGCGGTTGACCTCGGCCGCCGCTTCCATGTGGACCATATGACCGGCGCCCTCGATGACATGAACTTGCGCCTTGTCGCCGAGCGCATGGGCGTGGGCGACCGGAATGATCCGGTCTTGCGCGCCCCAGATCACCTGAATCGGCACCTCCAGCCCCTTCAAGGGCGCGACCACCGTGCCGGATTGCCGGCCATCGCGGAAGGTGGCGCTTTCGATCGCCCGCAGCGCCGCCTCGACGCCTTCGAGGCGCTTGTACTTGAGCACGTCGTTGATCATCTCGCGCCCGACCAGCGCGGCATCGGCAAACAGGCGCGAGAGCAGCGGCTTGATCTCCTTGCGCCGGTTGGCGGCGATGAACGACGAGATATAGTCGGTATCGATCTCCTCGCCGAGCCCGCCGCTGGCCACCAAGGTCAGCGAGGCCGTGCCTTCGGGACGCTTGAGCGCGCACAGCGCCGCCACCACGCCGCCCAGCGAATGGCCGGCAAAATGGGCGCGGGCCACACCTAGCTGATCGAGCAGGCCGAGCACGATCTCGGCCAGGGCCGGCACGCCGCCCTCGGGCACGCGCTTTTCCGACTGGCCGTGGCCGGGCAGATCAACGGCGATCACCCGGCGGTTGGCGGCAAGCACCGGCTGATTGAACAGCCAGGAGTTCATATCGCCGCCAAAGCCGTGAATCAGCACGATCGGATCGTCGCCCTCGCCGGTGTCCAGATAGGCGATGCGCAGGCCGTCGACCTCGGCAAAGCTGGTGGTGGAGCCGCTGTCAGCCTCGTCCGGCTCGGGCGGCGTGTAGTTTTCCTGAAAGGCGGCGATGAAGGCGTCGATGTCGGCGTCCGGCACGGATTCGGGCGCGATTACACCCAGCAGCGCACCGATCGGCAGGCTTTCGCCGACCTGCGCCACCTGACGGCGCAAGGTGCCGGCGTCACCCGCCTCGACAACACCGGCGATCTTGTCGGTCTCGATCTCGATCACTTCGTCGCCGGGCGAGACGCTTTCGCCCTCATCCACCAGCCATCCGGTGACCTTGCCGGTGACCATCGACATGCCCCATTTGGGCATGGTCAGTGCAATGATGTTGGTATCCGTCATCCACTTTGCTCCATGACCGATCGCACAGCATCTGTGACCCGCGCGGTATCGGGAATATAAAGATCCTCAAGCTCCGGGGCAAAAGGCACCGGCGTATGCGGTGGTGTGACCCGCTTGATCGGTGCCTTCAAGGCGGCAAAGGCATGCTCGCCGACCTGGGCGGCAATGTCGGCGGCCATGCCGCAGCGCGGGCCGTCCTCATCGACGACCACGAGGCGCCCGGTTTCCTCGACGCTCTCAATGATGCTGTCAAGATCGAGCGGCGAAATGCAACGGGGGTCGATCACCTCGCACTCGATTCCCTCTTTCGCCAGCGCCTCGGCCGCATCGAGCGCCACATGCACCATCCGCGAGAGCGCCACGATGGTCACATCGCCGCCGTCGCGCAGGAAACTGGCCTCGCCGAAGGGAATGAGATAGGCCTCGTCCGGGACCTCGCCGGAGAGGTCGTAGAGCATCTTGTTTTCGAAAAAGATCACCGGGTCGTCGTCGCGGATCGCCGTCGTCAGCAATCCCTTGGCATCATAAGGCGTGGCCGGCACCACGCATTTGAGCCCCGGAATGTGGGCGAACAGCGAATACAGGGTCTGGGAATGCTGGGCGCCGACGCGCATGCCGGCGCCGATGGTGGTGCGAATGACCAGCGGCGTCGTCGCGGTGCCGCCGAACATGTAGCGGAACTTGGCCGTCTGGTTGTAGATCTGATCGAAGCAGACGCCGAGGAAATCAACGAACATCAATTCGGCAATCGGCCGCAGGCCGGTGAGCGCCGCCCCGGCCGCCGCGCCGATGAAGGCGGACTCGCTCAACGGCGTATCCAGCACCCGGCCGCGCCCGAACTCGCCGACCAGGCCCTTGGTCACCCCCAGCGGCCCGCCCCAGGCGTCATCCTCGCCGGGCGTGCCGGCGCCCCCCGCTATATCCTCGCCCATGATGACGACCTTCGGATCGCGCCGCATTTCGTGAAACAGCACCTCGGCGATCGCCTCACGATAGGTTTTTTCCGGCATCTGCAGTGCGCTCCCGTCGGCTAGCCGTAAGACAGATAAACGTCGCCGAGCAGATCGTCCGGCCCGGGCGGCGGTGCCGCCTTGGCGGCCGCCACGCAAGCATCGATCAGGCCGGCGACCTCATCATCGATGGCGGTCAACTGACCCGGTTCGATGAGCCCGGCGCTCACCACCTTGTCGGCAAAGATTTTCAGGCAGTCGGCCTCCGTGCGCACCCGCTCGGTCTCGCCGGGCGCCCGGTAGGTCTGCTGGTCGCCCTCGAAATGACCGTAGAAGCGATCGAGCTTGATCTCGATCAGCGCCGGGCGGCCGCTCTCGCGCACCTGCCCGATCACCTCGCCGGCGGCCTCGGAGACCTCGAAATAGTCGTGCCCGTCGATCAGCACGCCGGG
>CAZZKF010000120.1:0-4165 GCA_964654995.1 uncultured Alphaproteobacteria bacterium
GAGGGCGATGATGCCGAGAGCGTGATCTTGGAAGCTGCGCGTGCTCTAATGAAGAAGTTGCCGAAAGGGACGAAACTGCGCGAAGTGCGGCCCGACTTGGTGAGCTTGGCGGACGTTGCCGAGAAGCTGAATGTGAAAAGGCAGGCTTTGCAGCAGCGCAGGATGCCGTTGCCGACCATCGGCGGTCTTTACCGCATTGACGAAATTGCCGCCGTTCTGGATGAAGCCATGAGACCGGAGCCGGGGAAGCGGCGCCCACGATTTGATTTCGATCGCGCCGGAAAATGGTTGCGTGCTGGCTTCGCCGCCCGTCGAGTGAATGCAAAGCTCACGACATGCGAGCTTGATCCAATCTCCATCGAGTTTGTGCCGCAGGAACGGAAGAAGGATCAGCAGGTTGCGATTTGATCTGTGCAACTGGTCGTGTGACAACCTTGGACGATCATGGCCTGTTGATGTTCATCTGAGGTGAACACCAACAGGATATAATCATTTGTTAATAAACAATAATATCTCATTTCGTCGTCGTATGATTGGCGATCGACGTAACGAAACCGGATGAAATCGTCGAACATTTGGCGCGACATTTTCGGGTGTTTTGTGGCACAAAACCGATAGGCTCGAAGAAGCCTGCTCTCCTCCAGCCGCCCCCCTCACCATGGGTCCTCCCGGGCCGAGATTGTATACGGGGGGGCTAGGCGCGACAAGCCTCTAGCGACAAAGGATTTTTTTTGGGTTTCCGCTTTTGGGTTTCCGGTTTCCACCCCTGGCGGCAGCCCGATACGAGGTCAGCTCGTCTCGGCCTTTCAGGTGTTTCACAACGAGACTGAGCCTCGCCCGGCATCGCGCCGGAACGAACGCCGCTGATCGGTCATGAGGTTTCGCGCCCGGCGGAACGGAAGCTGCGGCACCGGGCAGCATGTCGGCCATGCTCGACATGGCGCTGACAACATGATCGTCATGGCGCGTAAGGGCGCGGGTCGGCGTGACAGGGCGCGGTGTTCCGCACCCGTTCGCCATATACGGGGAATTTCCGCCATATCGGCCATGCTCGTCATGGTGTGTAAGCATCGGCGGCCATGATCAACATGGTGGCGGCAGCATGATCGTCATGGTGCCAGACCAACCCATCCATTGACGCGCGGTAGAGCAGAGGTCAGCTCGCCTGGTTCATACCCAGGGGGTCGCCGGTTCGAATCCGGCCCGCGCAACCATCTTCCCGGCACCAGCAACATGGGCGCCGGTTTCCGAACGTGCCCGCCACGCCTCTGGCAAGCATCTCTGCGAGCCACGCGCACCCCGGCGGGCCTCTTGATGAGGATCCCTCTTGAAGATCACGATGACGCCGGTGGGCGATCTCGCGCCCTATGCCGCGAATGCCCGCACCCACACGGATGAACAGATCGCCCAGATTGTAGCGTCGATCGAGGAATTTGGTTTCACCAACCCGATCCTCGCGGGCAGCGACGGGGTGATCATCGCCGGCCACGGTCGGCTGTTAGCCGCGCAACGCCTGGGCCTCGACAAGGTCCCGGTCATCACGCTGGATCACCTGTCCGAGGCTCAGCGCCGGGCCCTGGTGATCGCCGACAACAAGATCGCCGAGAACGCCGGCTGGGACGAGGATCTGCTGCGGGCAGAACTGCAGGCCCTGCAGGAGATGGATTTCGACCTCGACCTGGTCGGGTTCTCGGACGCGGAACTGGATGACCTGCTGGGCGATCTCGAGGCCGAGGCGCTGGGCGAGGTGGAGGGCGAAGACGATGTGCCGGAGACGCCAGAGGATCCGGTCAGTCGCCCAGGCGATCTGTGGATCCTCGGCAATCATCGCCTGCTGTGTGGCGACAGCACGGTGGTAACCGATGTGGATCGGGTGCTCGGAACGGTGAAACCCCTGCTGATGGTCACCGATCCGCCCTACGGGGTGGAGTACGACCCAAGCTGGCGCAACCAGGCAGGCGCCGCCAAAACCAGACGCACCGGCAAGGTGCTGAACGACGACCGAGCCGACTGGCGCGAAGCCTGGGCTCTGTTTCCGGGCGATGTGGCCTATGTTTGGCACGGCGCGCTGCATGCCACTACGGTCGCCGAAAGCCTGATGGCCAGTGGGTTCACAATCCGCTCGCAGATCATTTGGGCAAAGGACCGGCTGGTGCTGAGCCGCGGCGATTATCACTGGCAGCACGAACCCTGCTGGTATGCCGTCAAGAAAACCGGCAAGGGCCATTGGGCCGGCGACCGCAAGCAGACGACGCTGTGGCAGATTACCAACAAGGACCAGGATGCGGAAACGGTGCACGGTACCCAGAAGCCGGTCGAATGCATGCGCCGCCCCATCCTCAACAACTCGAGCCCCGGTCAGGCGGTCTATGAGCCGTTCATGGGGTCCGGCACCACGCTGATCGCGGCGGAAACGACCGGTCGCGTATGTTTGGGCATCGAACTGAACCCGGCCTATGTCGATGTGGCGGTGGAGCGCTGGCAGCAGCTGACAGGCGAGACGGCCACCCTTGAAGGGGATGGCCGTTCCTTTGACGAGATCGCGGATGAGCGCGAGGCGGCGTAACTACTCGATCGAGTAAACCCGGCCGTGCCCGTCCACCTCGCGGGCGGTCACATTCAGGCCCAGCCGCTTGCGGACGGCGCCCGCAAGGGCACCGCGCACCGTGTGCCGTCGCCATTCAAGGGCGGATGCCAGTTCATCGCAGGTCGCACCGCCTTCGGCGCGCAGCATCTCGACTAGTGTGGCGAGCTTTGTTCCAGCGCGCGGAGCACGGCACACGGGCGCGTCCGGGGCGGCGGCGGGATGGTTGCCCCCGGAGGGCGAACCATTGGCCTCGTCGGGCGACTGTGGCGCGCTGTCGGGCTTGCGGACGGGGTTGGCCGGTCTGGTCATCAGTTGGCCTCCTTCGCGGCGGTGAATTCTCCGACCGCGAGGATGTAGGCGCGGTCGTCGCTGGCGGCCCCTTCGGCCTCGATGGCGCTTGCGCGGGTCCAGATGGCCGTCTGTTCCGGGCCGTTGAAGGCGAGGGCGTTGAAAATCTGAAGGGCGTCGAGAAGGGTCATTTCGGTCTCCGTCGGTTGCGTCGTTTCCTGCGATTACGTTCGCTCTGATGGGGCCGCTTATCCAGTATAATCGAAGCAATATCAGTGCTTTATGATCGTCCACCGGAGCATGATGTAATCGCCGGAAAGTGGACCGATCCCGCCTGCCGATTCCCCGGTCGCGTGGGCGTAACAACGAAAAACGCCGCCCGGAAAGGCGGCGCAGGGGATCGGGTCAAGCGTGGGCGTCGCAGGCAGTCAGAGGCCCCGCAGGGCCTCCTCCATGGTCGGCGCTTGCCGGATGACGGCGGCAAGGCCCGTGGCTTCGTCGATGACCTCGGCGTCCCAGACGAACCATTCGAGGTCGTCAAAGCGCGTGTGGACGGGCGCGATGGCGTAACGGCCCCAGTCTCCGAAGCGCTGTTTCGGGGCTGCGAGGCTGCCGCGCAGCATCGGGTTGTTGGTGAGGGTCGAGGGGAAGGAAAGAGAAGCCATGGAAACCTCCGGGGCTGGGCGCTGCGCAGGCGGGATTGCCCGCGCCTCGGCGCTATGGTCAGCGGTAGATCGGCTTGATGCCTTCGACTTTGCAGCGGTCCTCGAGAATACGGCGCTGGATGCAAAGCGGGTGGGTCCTGATGCCCTCCGGAACCTTGTGTCCTGCTTTGGCGAGGGCCTTGATCGTGTCGTTGATCCTGATGTCCATCGTGCGTTTCATGGCTGCGTCTCCGTCGGTTGCGTCGTTTCCTGCGATTACGTTCGCTCTGTCGGGGCCGCTTATCCAGTATAATCGGAGCAATATCAGTGCTTTATCGCGCGCCATGCGATCATGATCGGATCACGGAGGAATAACGCCTGATGGGCATTTCAATCCGCGCCTATGCCCGCCACCGGGGCGTGAGCCACACGGCTGTACGCAAGGCAATCAATGCGGGCAGGATCACGCTGGAGCCCGATGGCACCATCGATGCGGCCAAGGCCGACCGGCAGTGGGACACCCAGACCGACCCGGCCAAACTGCGGAGGAGCAAGGCGCCGGGCGCAAGGGCGCGGGTAAAGACCAAGCCGGTGCCGAAGGCGGCGATCCGCTCCATGGACGAAACGCTGCGCGAAGCTGGCGCAG
>CAZZKF010000121.1:0-2533 GCA_964654995.1 uncultured Alphaproteobacteria bacterium
CGACTGGGGTGCGACTCGCCGGCGATTGCACCAGAAATCATCTGACAAGACAAGCCGGCGATCGGCTATCCTGAAGGCTGGCAAAGATCCCGTGATCGGTCTGCCATCAAGAAGGATCGCATGAATCGGGGGAAACCATGACGACCGAGCGAAGGCTTGCCTGGCAGGACAGCAAATGGGCCGCGCTTTTGATGGTTCTGTGGGTCTGGCTGCAACCGGGCGCCAGCGCCGTTGCGGCCGCCGTTGAGGTAACCATCGACGAATGGCCGGTCCCCTGGGCGGACACCCGCCCGCGCGACCCGTTTGTCGAATCCCCCAGGCGCATCTGGTTTGTCGGCCAGCGCGGCGATTACATCGCCCGGCTCGATCCCGAGACCGGCACGTTCGCCCGCTACGATCTCGACCGCGGCACCGGCCCGCACAACCTGATCGTCGGGCGCGACGGCATCGTCTGGTACGCCGGCAATCACGCCGCCCATATCGGCCGGCTCGACCCGCAAAGCGGCGAGATCGCCAAAATCGCCATGCCGGAGGCGCGTGCCCGCGATCCCCACACCCTGATCTTCGATGGCCGCGGCAATATCTGGTTCACCGTCCAGGGCGGCAATATGGTGGGGCGGCTGCACATCGCCGAGCGGGCGGCGGTCACGCTGATCCCGGTACCGACGCCACGCGCACGGCCCTATGGCATTGTCATCGATTCCGCCGACCGGCCGTGGGTCGCCCAATTCGGCACCAACAAGCTGGGAACCGCCGATCCCGAGACCCTCGCCTATCGGGAAATCCCCTTGCCGCGTGCTTCCGCGCGGCCGCGTCGCATCGGCATTGCTTCGGATGGCGCCATCTTCTATGTCGATTACGCCGGCGGCCTGCTCGGGCGCTTTGATCCTGCGCGCGGCACCTTCACCGAATGGCCGGCGCCCTCAGGGCGCGATGCCCGCCCCTATGCCATGGCCGTCGATGACCGGGATCGCATCTGGTTTGTCGAGACCGGCCCGCAGCCCAATCGGCTCATCGGCTTCGACCCCGAACACCAGGCCATCATCGCCATTGCCGAGATCCCCAGCGGCGGCGGCACCGTGCGCAACATGGTCTTCGACCGGGAAACCAACGCCCTGTGGTTCGGCACCGATGCCAACACCATCGGCCGCGCCAATCTTGGCGCTTCAACCGACATCCCTGTCCGCTGATCCACGGCACGGCGCCGACACGCGATCCAAAGTCGCCCGCGAGGCCGGCCAGCCGGCGACATGGCAATAGAGATCGAGGGCGACGCACAAAAGTTCCCGGGCGGTGCCCTTGCGCACCCGGCGGGCGTGATCGACCTCGCGGCAGCTCCGGCCTTCGATCACAATGTCGAGCACCGGTCCGGTGGGCAGGCGCCGGCGGGTCATTTCCTCGACCCAGTCGTTGTAGCGCCCGATCAGGCGCCGGACGCGCCGCGTTTCCATGTAATCGAGGCTGCCGCCGTCGATCTTCTCCAGGGCCGAAAGGCGCAGGCGCACCGGCACGGTAATGATTTCGAAGGCGGCGCGAATGTCCCAGGCGGCCTGCACCTGCTCGCCGCTGAGCGTGCCGCGCCGGGCCAGGGTCCATAACGGATCGGGCTTCAATTTGGCCACCGTCTGGCGTGTCGGCCCGCGGCGCTCGGCACCGGCGCGCGCCCGGGCCTGTGCACGTCCCGCGGTCCGGATGGTGTGCCCCTTTCGTCGGCCTCGTCTTGCCATTGGTCTTCCCCCTTCTCTTGCCCGGCCCCGGCCCGCCTGCCGCTCGCAGCCTGTCGGCGCGCCCCGAAAGCGGGGCCGTCCGGGATGTTTTCCGATCTTGCGGCTGGCGCCTGTCTTCAGCCGCGGGACCCGCACCGCCTCAGAGCCTCGTGCGACAGCCAGGCACCGGCCTGCAGATCGGCATCGCCGGCGTACCAGTCCCGCGGCCCCTTGGCCGGCGCGATTGCGTCGATCGACAGCAGCGTCGGCAACGCCCATCCATCGCCCGCTGGCCGTTGACGCCGGCCATGACTGCCAATACGCCCCGGCCCTGATCGGCGCTCCCGTTTTCGCCATTGCACCCGCAGCCGTCCCCGGCCACCCAGCCGGACGCCTGTGGCCGCCGTCCTCCGGGACCGCCCGCCCGATGGACCCCCACGACAATCCGTGGCCATCGCACCCCGGCGATTGACCGATACCCCCGAGCGGCACTGGCCGGTCATGGCCGCCGCCTCCGTCCCAGAGACGCCAACCGGCCTTGACGGGCCTGAGTGTCAGCCAGCGCCCGCAAGGCCTCGATCAGGCGGGCGAGATCGGCCTGGGCGCGGGCGCCGGCTTCGAGAACGCCGGCGATCCGCCCCCCGAATGTCGCGGCTCGGCCCACGGACGGCTCATCGGCGATGGTCGATCCGGTCGATGCCGACCTGAGCGCGCCCCATGGTTCGCCACCCCGCCAGCGGTCAGTGCCGGGCCTTCGCCCGGTCTCCGCCATGGCACCCGATCGGCGCGGCCGGCCTGGCAGTCCCCCGGCCTGTTGCGCCATGATC
>CAZZKF010000121.1:2633-4151 GCA_964654995.1 uncultured Alphaproteobacteria bacterium
CCGAAAAGGATATGCGCAATTTTGCATATGTTCAAGCATTTTTAATTGGTGTATTGCTTATATAGAGACAAAGGCCTGCCATGAACAAAGATTCGTCCCTGAAGGGAAGTCCGACCCAGGAAGCGGCGCGCAATGTCGTGCGCACGCTGATGCGGGTGACCGGCTGGTCGGCCTCGCGACTGGCCACCGAAGCCGGGCTGGCCGCCTCGACCGTCAACCGCTTCATGAACCAGGACGTCAAGCACACGCTCAAGTTCAGCACCCTGGCGCGTCTGCTGGCCACCGCCTTGCGTCGCCTCGATGAGCGTCTGGCGCAGGACCCGGAGGGCGCGGCCGGCGATGTCGCCCTGGTCCTGCCGCTGATCGAGCGTTTCGGGATCGATCTCGAGGCCGAGGCCCGACGCCTGGCCGAGTCGGGTGATGTCGCTGACCCGAAGCCCCTGGAGGCCCTGATCGACGCCGCCCGGGCGCTGGCGGCCCAGGAAAAGCGCGCGGAAATCGGTCATCTGGAGCCGGCCGCTTATGGCGCCAGCGGCCTCTCCGAGTCGCTCACCAAGGGGCCGGCGCGCTATGACCTGCCGGTGCTCGGCGCCGCCAAGGGCGGCAGCGACTCGCTGTTTTTCGACAACGGCGTGGTGCACGAGCGCATCCGCCGTCCGCCCAATCTCGAAGGCGTGGACAATGCCTTTGCCGTCTACATGGTCGGCGACAGCATGGAACCGCGCTACTTCGCCGGCGAATTTCTGTTCGTCAATCCCAACCGGCCGCCGTCGCGCAACTGTTTCGTGGTGGTCGAGCTCACCGACGGCCAGGGCCTGGTCAAGCAGTTCGTCCGCCGCACCGGCCGCACCCTGCACCTGCGCCAGTTCAACCCGAAAAAGGACCTCACCATCGACAACCGGAAGGTCAAATCGGTCTACCGGATCGTCGGCACCGGCGAGCCCTGAGGGTTTTGCGCAAAAATGTCATAATAATGCTTGATTTTGCGCATTTTGGCGCCTAAACTCCCGCCCGTCCTCACGGACAGATGAGCTTGGGGGAGATCATGGAGAGCGAGCCAGAGGAACGCCCGCATGTGCCCCGAGACCGCCGTGGCGCCGCGCGTCCCCGGCGTCGAGCGACAGCTCGGACCGGCCGGCCTTCGGCATCGGCGGATCAGGCCCTGATTGCGGCGCGGCGCCGGCTTGCCGATCGCCTGCGCGAGTCCGAGCGGCGCTATGTCCGGGCCCTGGCGCGGCGCTACCGGCGCCAGCGGCACCTCGACCGGCTGATGGGCTGGGGGCTGGTGCTCCCGACACCGTCCGATGCCCGCCTGACCCGCCGGCTCATTCGGGCGCTCGGCCATCTGCTACACGATCAGATCACGCGCAACGACCCATCTGCCCAGCGCCAGGCCCGGCGCACCCGCATCGCGCTGTTCGGCGAATGCGGCCGCTGGCAGGCCGAGCGCCGCTGCAGCCGGCGAGCCGGTTCATCGGCCAGGCACGGAAGAGGAAAAGGGGTCTGACCCCTTTTGTG
>CAZZKF010000122.1:0-4106 GCA_964654995.1 uncultured Alphaproteobacteria bacterium
CGGATTTACGCCGAGGACCCGATGCGCGATTTCCTGCCCGCCACCGGGCGCATCACCCGCTTGCGTGTCCCCGAAGGCGCCGGCATCCGGCTCGATTCCGGGGTGCGCGAGGGCGACGAGATCAGCCTCTATTACGACCCGATGATCGCCAAGCTGTGCGCCCATGGGGCAGACCGAAACGAGGCGATCGCGCGGCTTGCCATGGCGCTTGACGAAACGGTGATCCGGGGGCTGGGCCACAATCTCTTTTTCCTGGCCGCCACCCTGCGTCATCCGCGGTTTCGGGCCGGCGACATTTCGACCGCGTTTATCGACGAGGAATATGCGGACGGCTTTGCCGGGCCGGCGATTGAGGGGGATTTGCGCGACCGGCTGGTCTGTCTGGCCGTCTTTCTCCACCACCGCGAGGCCGGGCGCCGGGACGGATTCGACGGTGCCGGCGACTGGGTCGTCGTACTCGATGGCCGGCAGACACCGGTATCGGTGAGCCCCGGCGAGACGGGCTATGAGGTTGAGGTCGAGGGCCGGCGCCATCATATCGCCGGCGACTGGCGGCCCGGCCTTCTGGTATTTCACGGTCACATCGACAATGAGCCGGTGGCCGCCGGCGTCGCGGCGCGGGGCCTGTCGTGGCAGATCGCACATGCCGGTGCGTGCGTCGAGGCGACGGTCCTGGACGTGAAGACCGCGCGCTATGCCGCAATGATGCCGGAAAAGCCGAAAGTCGATACGTCCGCGCAGTTGCGCTGTCCGATGCCGGGGCTGGTGGTGGCGATTTCGGTGGAGGAAGGCGAGGCGGTCAAGGCCGGTCAGCCGCTGGCGGTGGTCGAGGCAATGAAAATGGAAAACGTGCTGCGCGCCGACGTCGATGGCGTCGTTGCCAGGATCCACGCGGCGCCCGGCGATACGCTCAGCCTGGATGAGGTGATACTGGAGTTCGAATCGGCGGACGGATAGCGCGATGACCGGGGGCGACGATCACACGGCGGTCCGTGTCCGCATCCATGGCCGGGTTCAGGGCGTCTGGTATCGTGCCTGGACGGCGCAGACGGCGCGCGGGCTGGGGCTTTCCGGCTGGGTCCGCAATCGCCGTGACGGCACCGTCGAGGCGGTGTTTGCCGGGCCGGCCTCGGCGGTTGAGGAGATGATCACCGCCTGCCGCGACGGGCCGCCGGCGGCCCGGGTCGAGGCCATCGACCGGCAGCCGGAGCAGGAGCCGGTGCCGCCCGGCTTTTATCAACGCCCGACCGTTTAGGCGGATTCGCTCACCGCGGGCCGGGCCGAGCGCATGTGCCGCCCGGCGAGCGCGTCAAGCACCGCCTGAAAATGGCGGCGCAGGGCGGCATCGACCTCGGCCATGGTGGCGCTGACGCCGAGATCGGCCAGCGATGTCACCCCGTGCTCGGCAATGCCGCAGGGGACGATGCCGGCGTAATGGCTCAGGTCCGGTGCGACATTGAGCGCAATGCCGTGAAAGGTCACCCAGCGGCGCACCCGCACGCCGATGGCGGCGATCTTATCCTCGCGGCCGGGCCCGCGCTCCACCCAGATGCCGACCCGGCCGTCGCGGCGGGCGCCGGCGATGCCGAAGTCTTTGAGTGTATCGATGATCCACTGTTCGAGCCCGAAGACGAAGGCCCGCAGATCGGGCCCGCGCCGGGCCAAATCCAGCATCACATAGGCGACCCGCTGACCGGGGCCGTGATAGGTATACTGGCCGCCGCGCCCGCTGCGGTAGACAGGGAAGCGGTCGGGGTCCAGAAGATCCCGCACCCGGGCGCTGGTGCCGGCGGTATAGAGCGGCGGGTGTTCGAGCAGCCACACCTGCTCCGGCGCCGTGCCGGCATGGATGCCGGCGACGCGGGCCTCCATCACGCGCACCGCCTCGTCATAGGCGACGGGCTCGGCGCTTGTCCGCCATTCGATCTCGTTCATGGCTGCGAGCTTACCACAGAAGGGAAGGGGGCCCATGTTAACCGGAGCGTAACCATAAAGGGGCACCCTGTCGCCAGAGCCCAAGGAGGGATGGTCATGAACGAAATCGAGACCCCGCGCGCCATCGGGGACGTGGTCATCGAGGTATCCGTCGTACTTGGCGACACGACGATGCCGATCAGCCAGCTGCTCAAGATGGGCCGCGGCGCCGTCATCGATCTCGATGCCGACATCGAAGACAATGTCTCGGTCTATGCCAACAACCAGCTCGTGGCCAAGGGCGACGTCGTCATCGTCGGCGAGAAGATCGCCGTGTCGATCACCGATACCATCGCCATCCCGAAATAAATCCGGCCCGGCTGCCGATCCGACCGTATAATCCTGCCGTCGCGGCCGCTGCTGCTCGTTGCGGCCTCCGGCTGTGATGTGCGGTTGCCGGCCAAATCGGTCCCTGGCGCGGGCGCTATTTATTACATAAAAAATATGTAAATAATGTAATTTTACATAATTAATGTTGTCTTTGAGTCGATTTCCGCATATCGTCCTGGGAAACGGCTCCCGTTGCCCCCGCTGTGCCCTCGTGCCGCAAGGAAGCGTCGATGTTGCCGATTGTTCTGGATGCCGCGCAAGTACCGATCATTCTGGCTGGCGCCGGCGAGGCGGTGTTGCGGCGGTTCAGTGCGCTGGTTGACAGCGGCGCCCGGCCCCGGGTGTTCGTGCCGGAGCCTGATCTGGCGGTCTCGGCGCGTTTGGGGGCGGTGCTGACCTCGCGCCTGCCGGAGCGCGAAGATCTTGCGGACGCCCGCATTTTGTTCGTTGCCGGGCTCGATGCCGGCGAGGCCCGGGCGCTGGCGGCCCTGGGACGGACGATGGGTCTGCTGGTCAATGTCGAGGATGATCTGGTGAACTGCGACTTTCACATGCCGGCGATCGTGCGGCGCGGGGCGCTGGTTCTGGGCATTTCCACGGGCGGCCAGGCGCCGGGGCTGGCGCGGTTGCTGCGCCGCCGCTTCGAGGCCCGTCTGGGACCCGAGTGGGAGGCGCGTCTCGAGGAGTTGGCGGCGCGCCGACGTGAATGGCGCGATGCCGGCGATGACCCGGAAACCGTCGCCCGACGCATTTCCGATTATGTCGAAAGCCGCGGTTGGCTGGAGGACCTGTGATGACGATCACCACACCCATTGCCACTGCTCCCGGGCTCAGGGAGCTGCGCGCTGCCTACGGCGATCTTGACGGCGCGGCTCTGCTTCGGGTGGCGATCCAGGACCTGTTTCCCGGGCAGATCGCTCTGGTCTCCTCGTTCGGGGCAGAATCGGCGGTGCTGTTGCACATGGTCGCCGAAATCGATCCGCGCGTTCCGGTCATCTTCCTCAATACCGGCAAGCTGTTCGGCGAGACCCTGCGCTATCGTGACGCCATGGTCGAGCTGCTCGGGCTTCGGGATGTGCGCTCGATCGAGCCGGACGCTGAAGAAGTGGCCCGCGAAGATCACAATGGCCTGTTGTGGATACGTAACGCGGATGCCTGCTGTGCGCTGCGCAAGGTCCGCCCGCTGGCCCGGGCGCTTGAAGGGTTTGATGCCTGGATTACCGGGCGCAAGCGCTTTCAGAGCGACGAGCGCGGCGATCTGCCGACCATCGAGCGGGTCAACGGCCGCTTCAAGATCAATCCGCTGGCCGCCTGGTCACAGGACGATCTCGATCGCTATATTCGCGCCCACAAGCTGCCGCCGCACCCGCTGGTCGCCGACGGCTATCCGTCGATCGGCTGCATGCCGTGCACGCGCCGCGTGCGCCCCGGCGAATCCTACCGCGCCGGGCGCTGGGCCGATCTTGACAAGACCGAATGCGGCATCCACATCGGGGAAGGCATCTGACCGCGCCGAGGCGAACGCCGGGTCCCTCGGGGCTTGCGGCCCCGGGCGGTATTTGGTAACTCGGGTACGCGAAACTATGCGGTCGTGGCGGAATTGGTAGACGCGCAGCGTTGAGGTCGCTGTGGGCGAAAGCCCGTGGAAGTTCGAGTCTTCTCGACCGCACCAGATTCCGAGGGACCCGCCGGCTTTGCCGGGCGGGTCCCTTTTTCGCGGGCGGTCGGCTCCAAGCCGGGTTCTGCCGCTTCTAGAGCGTATCACGGTCATATGGAACCATTCTGCCGGAGGCATTTTTCGT
>CAZZKF010000123.1:0-3996 GCA_964654995.1 uncultured Alphaproteobacteria bacterium
TAACGCGCTAGATTCGCGACCATGCCCCGGGTTTTCAGCGCACGTGGTTCTGGGCGAGGCCGGCTGGTGCTTTTGCTGGCCGCGCTCATGCTGCTCTCAGGCTGCAGCGAGCTGCGCCGCGACGCCGGCGATTATCCCGGCTACCGCCCGTCGGGCGCCTATGACCGCGGGCATCGCCCCCATGTGGCACACCGCGCCCCGCGCCCGCGCGCCGCAAAGGGCGCCATCCGCGTGCGCAAGGGCGATACGGTCTATGCCATCTCGCGCCGCTACGGCGTTGCCCCGCGCGAGATCATCACCGTCAACCGGCTGCGCCCGCCCTATCATCTGAAAGCCGGGCAGAGCCTGCGCCTGCCGCGCCCGCGCACCCACATCGTCAGGAAAGGCGAGACCGGCTATGCGATTTCGCGCCGCTACGGGGTGGACTTGACCTCACTGATGCGGATCAACCGCATCCGCCCGCCCTACACCTTGAAGGTCGGCCAGCGCCTGCGCCTGCCGCCGCAGGTGCGGCCGCCGGCGCCGGCACGCGAAGTGGCGGCCAAAAAGACACCGCCGCGCAAGGCCAAACGCAAGACACCGCCGGTGCCGCAGCCGGTGGCACGCGGGCCCGTGCGCTTCGCCTGGCCGGTCTCGGGACGGGTGATTTCACGCTTCGGGCCCAAGAAGGGCGGCCTGCACAACGATGGCATCAACATCCGGGTGGAGGCGGGCGCGCCGGTGCGTGCCGCGGAAGCCGGCGTCGTGGCGTATGCCGGCAATCAGCTCAAGGGCTTCGGCAATCTGCTGCTGATCCGCCACGCCGGCGGCTGGATGACGGCGTACGCCCACAACCGGACAATCGTGGTCAAGGAAGGTGCGCGGGTGCGCCGTGGCCAGATCGTCGCCCGCGCCGGCGCCACGGGAAGCGTCAAGACGCCGCAGCTTCACTTCGAAATCCGCAAAGGCACGACCGCCGTCGACCCGTTGCGTTACCTGCCGCGCCTCGAGGTCAGCCTCGCGCCACGGCCGGCCGGCGGCTGAGCGCCGATCAATGCTTGCCGGGCGCCAGCGGCGTGCCCCGGCGCTCCTGCGTGATATAGGCCTGGAGCGCGATCATCGTCGGATCGTCGAGCGCCAGCGGCGTGCCTTCAAGCGGATTGCGGATGCACCAGTTGATCATCTCGGCCAGCGTCGCGACGCGCCCCAGTTGCTGCTGGAACTTGGGATAGGTTTCGGGATGCGTGTTGGACGCATTGGGGTGGCACTGGGCGCAGACGACGCCGTTCTTGCTGCCGCCCAGGGTCGGATCGGTGAAGGCGGCGCGGCCTTTGGCGACAACGGTGTCATAGGCGGCCTGCCATTCGGCCAGCTTTTCCTTGGTGAATTCGTCGGCCTGCGCAGGCCCGGGCGCGGCCAGGAACGCCACAGTGGACACGGTGGCCGCAAGGGCAAGAGTCCTCAGCATGGTGCCTCTCCTAGTAATGCTTTTGCGGCGGGATCTGCCGCTGTTGAAAGCGGGTGTCTTCGGGCCGCCCGGTCTCGGCATTGAAGGCGACGGTGCGCGGGCTGTTCTCGGTCAGGCTGTAATGGACATTCGCGCGCCCGCTCCAGACATCGACGAACTGCCAGCCGGTGCCGTCGCGCTCGAAAAAGGGATCGGCACGGTTCATCGGAATGGTCAGCTCCGGCAGATGATTGGGCGCCTGGCCGTAGGTCAGCGGATAGGGCCAGGGCCAGGCGGTGGCCATGGCGGCGTAGAACGAAATGTTGCCGATCTGGTTGTACTGGATCTGGTGGACGTGACCGTAGAGCACGGTGACCTTGTCGAAGCGTTTGAGCAGCGCCTGCACCTCGTCGGCATCCTCGGTCCAGAAGTTCCAGTTACGGAAGATCTTCTGCAGCGGCGAGTGCGAGCACACCACCACCGGCGTCTTGCCATCGACCTTGGCGAGGTCCTTTGCCAGCCACTGGCGCTGTTTCTCGCCGACCATGAAGGGCGAGCCGCGCGGGTCATCGAGCCCGGCCATCACCGCCATGCGCTCCTCGCCCGATGACCAGCGGTTGTACGTCCAGTCATGATCGGTGAGGATGCTGTTGAGCACCACGAAATGCACGCCCTTGTGATCGAAGCTGTAGTACTGGGGGCCCAGGCGCTTCGACCAGTGCTCGCCGAGATCGAGGTAGTAGTCGTGCTCGCCCATCACGAAATGGGTATCGAAGCGCAGGCCTGAGAGAATCTCGAGGCCGTGGTCGATCTCCTCGGGCTTGGCAAGCTGGGCGATATCGCCGCCGTAAATCACGAAATCGGGCCTGGGCGAGAGCATGTTGCATTCGGCCACGGCGCGGATGAGACCGCGGTCCCAGTTGCGCACGAACTCGCGGCCCTTGATGTGCTGGATGTGGGAATCCGAGATATAGGCGAAGGTGAAGTCCGGCTTCGTGCCGCCGAAGGCGAGGCGCACCGAGGTCAGCGGCAGAACGCTGCCGGCGAGCATGGCGCCGCCGGCCTGCAGCAGGCGCCGGCGATTGAGTTCGTTGGCCATCATTGCCTCCCTTGATTGGCTTCGGCAAACTGCGGGCTGGTCAGTGCCTCCATGAAGGCGACCAGATCGGCCTTTTCGCGCTCGCTGAGTCCCAGGGGCCGGATGCCGCCGCTCTGGAAGGCGTTGACCGGATCCTCGGCGCGCACCCGCCCGCCGTTGTTGTAGAATTCAACCACGTCCTTGAGCGTCGCCAGCGAGCCGTCATGCATGTAAGGCGCAGTGCGCGCGACATTGCGCAGGGTCGGCGTCTTGAAGGCGCCGATGTCGGTGGCCCGGCCGGTCACCGCGAAGCGGCCGAGCTCGGACAGGTCGACATCGCTCAACACCATGATATCGACGTCCTCACCTTCGGCCTGGCGCTTGCGCAGGCTGGCGGTGAGCGCATCGACGGTGCCGGCGATCTTCTCGAAGCTGACGTTCAGGTTGTGGAAGCGGCCGTCGGTAAACAGGGCGAAGGTCTGCGACACCTGATGGCAGGAGACACAGCGTCCCTTGTCCAGAAAGACCTTGAATCCGCGTTTGGCGGCGTCGCTCATGGCGGCGTCCTCGCCGCCGTAATACCAGCGGTCGAAGGGCGAGTTGCCGGAGATCACGGTGCGCTCGAAGGCGGCGATGGCGCGCGCCACATGATCGATGGTGATCGCCTTGGGGGCCGTCCCGAACACCTTGCGAAAGGCCTTCCTGTAGGCCCGGTCCTTGCGGATGACGGCGAGGATCGGGTCATGGCTTTCCAGCCCCATCTCGACCGGGTTGAGGAACGGCTGCTTCGACTGGCTCTCGAGATCGGGCTCGCGCCCGTCCCAGAACTGCAGCGGCATATAGGCGGCATTCACGACCGTCGGCGCGTTGCGGGTGCCGGTCAGCCCGTTGATCCCCTGCGAGACCCGCCGCGGGCTGTCGGTGAACACCTTGGCCGGCTCATGGCAGGTCGAGCAGCTCACCTCGCCGGTGGCGGAAAAGCGGGCATCCATGAACAGCCGCTCGCCCAGGGCCGCCTTTTCGGGCGTCACGGGGTTGTCTGCAGGCACCGGCACCGGCGGCAGCCCCAGCGGCGGCTCGGCGGCAAATGCCGGCGCCTGGGCCAGCCCCAGCGCAATCACGGCAGTGGTCAAAATCAGTCGTCTTGCGGGAAACGGCATCGGCAGGTCCTCCACCCAGAAATGCCAGCGATGCCGCTACGTTAGCAAAAAATCAGAAATTGTTCGAAACGATTGTTTTCATATCTGTAATCGATTTTGTCGATTTATCGGGGCATGGCGACAGACTTCGCCTCCGGCGTAATTGGATATTTTGACAAATATCGAAATATCTTTTACGAAGGGAAAGTGAGGATCGAAGACCCAGGTGGACAAACGGCGGCCGGCCGAAGGTGCTCGGCGCGGCGCCGAGAGCAAGATGCCAGTGTGCTGGCGATTCAACCGTTTGCTGCGCGCCGGCGGTGGTATCCGGGCCGAGGCCAGGGATGGCGGCG
>CAZZKF010000124.1:0-3898 GCA_964654995.1 uncultured Alphaproteobacteria bacterium
AGCAGTTCGACACTGCCCATTTCGCGCAGGTACATGCGCACCGGATCGTCGGTGCGCTCGACATCGGTATCGGCGGCGCGGGCCGCCGGCTTCTGTTTTGGATCCTTGGCTTCCGGCTCTTCAGCGAACTCGGCGTCCTCGTTTTCGATCACGTTGATGCCCATTTCCGAGAGCATCGCCATGATGTCCTCGATCTGCTCCGATGACAGCCGTTCCTGGGGCAGGACCTTGTTGATCTCGTCATAGGTCACATAGCCCCGCTCCTTGGCCTCGGCGATCATCTTCTTGACCGCCTGGCCGGACGCGTCGATCAACGGCGCATCTGGCGCCGTGTCGCTCTGCCTTTCCCGTTGCTCCGCCACGTCAGAAATGCTCTCCGCCCGAATTCAGTTGAACTGTTGAGGCCGTCTTTCCTGTCTGCCGATCAGGTCGGGACGGCCATGCCCGACAGATGCGTACACAAACCTCTGGCCCCGAAGCAAATCATAACGAACTGCCTCGGGCCCTAGCCATCAAGGTCCGCTTCATTTCCTTCCGCCGCATCCAGTGCCGCCCGCAGGGCCAGGATCCGGCGCCAGTTTTCCTCCGTCTCGTCCTGCCCGAAGGCGGCCTCGGCCTCCTCCAGCTCGGCCGCCAAAGCCGCCAGACAGTGCCGGTTCAGCACCTGTATCCAGCCACGCTCGGCCTCGTCCGGTGCCGCCGTTGCCCGGGCAAACTCAAGCGTGCCCAGCAATTTGCGCTGCTCAAGCCGAGCCAGGACCTCTGAAAACCCTTTCTCCAGCAGGTGGTTTCTCAAGGCCGCCCTGTCAAGGTCCGGATGCTGCGCTGCAATACCTATGATTTCGTTACGCATTTTGTCAAGTTCGGGGGTTGCAAAGGCCAACCCCGAAAACTGCTCGCCGTGACGCTCCAGCAGAACCGGGTGATTGAGCACCGCATAGACCAGAACCTCCTCGCGCCGCCGGGCTTCGTCCTCGGGCTCCGAGGCCAGCCGGCTGCGCCGGGTCTCGGGCCGAATCGGCGCCCGCCAGGGGCGCTGCGCCGCACCGCCGCCGCGCCGTAGCCCGCCCTGCCCGCCCGCCGGCGCACGCGGTGCGCCGAGAAGCCGGTCAAGGCGCCGGGCGATCTGGGCCCGGTATTCCTCGCGCAGGCTGCGATCGGCAATACGCGAGATCAGGCGGGCGAGGCGGGCGCGCAGGCCGGCCCGGCGCTCGGGCGTATCCAGCGGCGTGGCCGCCGCCTCATGCTCCCACAGAACCTCGACCAGCGGGCGCGCCCCAGCGATCAGCTCGTCCATCGCCGCCCGGCCGCGGGCACGCAGCAGATCGTCGGGGTCCTGACCGGCCGGCAGAAAGGCGAAACGCAGGGATTTTTCCGGCGCCAGCAGCGGCAGGGCGCGCTCGAGCGCCCGCCAGGCCGCTGCCTGACCGGCCGCATCGCCGTCGAAACACAGCACCGGCTCGGGCGCGAGGCGCCAGAGCTGCGCCAGTTGCGCCTCGGTGAGCGCCGTGCCCAAAGGCGCCACCGCCCGGTTGAGCCCGGCACTGACCAGCGCAATCACGTCCATATAGCCTTCGGCGACAATCACCGGGCCGTCGCGCGAGGCCCGCGCCCGGTGCAGGTTGTAGAGCAGGCGGCCCTTGGAAAACAGCGGCGTTTCCGGCGAGTTCAGATATTTGGCCCGGGCGTCCCCAAGCGCGCGGCCACCGAAGGCGACGATGCGGCCGCCGCCATCGGCGATCGGAAAGATGATGCGATTGCGAAAGCGGTCATAGCTTTCGCTGCCGTCCTCGGGCCGGATCAACAGGCCGGCGGCGATCAACTGATCCTCGTCGATGCCGCGGGCCAGCATCGCGGTTTTCAGCGCGTCTCGGCGGTTGGGGGCAAAACCGATGCGAAAGGCGGCAATCGCCTCCTTGCCGACCCCGCGCCCCTTGAGATAGTCGCGCGCGGCCGTTCCGATGTTGGCGGCAAGCTGGGCGGCGAACCAGCGGGCCGCGGCTTCGGTGACATCCATGAGGCTCTTGCGCCGGGCCTCGCGGGCCTTGTCTTCGGGGCGCGCCTGTGGCACCGCCAATCCGGCCAGCCCGGCGAGCCGTTCGATCGCTTCCGGAAAGGAGGCGCCTTCGGTTTCCATGACGAATCGGATGACGTCGCCATGGGCGCCGCAGCCGAAGCAGTGATAGAAGGCCTTGTCGTCGTTGACCGTGAACGACGGCGTCTTTTCCTTGTGAAACGGGCACAGCCCGATGTGTTCGCGCCCGGCCCGGCGCAGCCGCACCCGCTTGGCGACGATGTCGGAGAGCGCCAGGCGCGCCCGCAATTCGTCCATGAACTCGGGGGAGATCGTCATGGCCCCTATCTTACTGATAATGGCATCGGCCAGAACCGAAAAGACGACAGGGACGCGTTGTGCCGCAGTCAGGCCCGCTTGAGCCGGCTCTTGTCCTCACCCACGGCGGCAATCGGCATGTCCAGTTCGATGTCCGTATAGGGAACCTGTGGTGCGACCCGGCCGCGCGGGCCTTTTTTCAGAGTCACGAGGCCATACTGCGCCATGGTTTTTAATGTTCGGGACAAGTTGGATTTGGCGCGCCCCGAAAGGACCGCCAGCTCGCTCAACGACTCGGGCTCGGCTTCGGCAATGAGACGCAGGAGCGCCCGGTTGCGATCCGAGAGAACCCGCGCGAAGCTGTCCATCGAGGTGAACCAGATTTTCGGCTCGCCGCGTCCGACTTTTCGCGATCCGCTGGCAATGGCAATGGTGCGCTCCTTCATGGAGTCATAACTGGCAATGCCAACTTTCAATTTCTTCATGTGATGATGTTATCATCTACTGATAACATTAGCAAGTAAAATAAGCATCAAGCGTCGGCGCCTGCCCTGCCGGCAAACCGCGGAGGCGGGACCAGCGCGTGGTCCCGCGTTTGGCGCCCGGATACACGGGGGTTCAGGACAGCAGGGATTTGACGCAGGCGCTGGCCTTGCCGAAATCCATCTGCCCGGCATAGCGGGACTTGAGCAGGCCCATCACCCGGCCGATGTCCTTCAGTCGTTCGGCGCCGACTTCCTCGATCGCCTCGCGGCACGCCGCCTCGATTTCCTCGTCCGACATCTGGCGCGGCAAAAAGGATTTCAGGATTTCGATTTCTTCGCGTTCCTGATCGGCCAGCTCGGTGCGCCCGGCTTCCTCGTAGGCGGCGATGCTTTCGCCGCGCTGGCGCACCATCTTGGCCATGATCTCGCGGATGCCGTCGTCATCGACGACCTCTTCGCTGCCGGCCGAACGGGCGGCGATATCGCGGTCCTTGATGGCCGCGAGAATCAGCCGAATCGTCGCGGTCTTGCGTTGATCGCGCGCCTTCATGGCGTCCTTGAGCGCATCGTTAAGCTGTTCGCGCAGCATGGCCTTAATTGCGCTAGCCCCCCGGCCGTTCACGAACGAAGCAAAGAGTCTAGTCGAAAGCCGGCCCGATAGCAAACCGGAAATTATTGGCTAACTTATTGAAAAGAAAAGATTTTTTATCAGAGAAACCGGCTTGACGGGGGGGCGGCTTTTGCTTATGGTCGCCAGCAATTTGCACGCTGCATGGGCGAGAGTGCCGAACGGAAAGGCCGAATCATCGGCCAGCCGCCCGCCCTCCAGCGCCATCGGAGCCCGCGATGAAGCCCGCGCCCCAGACGCCCGACGCCGGACCTCCAGAAGGAGCCACCGGCGTTCTGGTTCTGGAGACCGGCGAGGTGTTCTGGGGCTTCGGGCTCGGCGCGACAGGCACGGCCGTCGGCGAGGTCTGCTTCAACACCGCGATGACCGGCTATCAGGAGATCCTCACCGATCCCTCGTATGCCGGCCAGATCATCACCTTCACCTTTCCCCATATCGGCAATGTCGGCACCA
>CAZZKF010000125.1:0-3829 GCA_964654995.1 uncultured Alphaproteobacteria bacterium
ACCGCCGTCAGGTTCCGCCAGGCCTCGGCGACCGCCTGCTTGCCGCCCTCATGCGGATCGGCGGCGCAATAGCGCGGCGTGCAATCGGTGGTAATGGCCAGGCCGCGATCCGACCCGTGAATGCGCACCACCGCCGCGTCGCCGCCGGGGCGCGCCACGGTGTCCGCCATCACCATGTGATCGTACTGCTCCCAGATCCACCGCCGGCTGGAGAGCTCCGGCCCGCCGATGAGGGTGAGCAGTACGCCGGCAAGCCCATCCTCGGGCGGCGCCACGGCTTCGGGCGCCAGCCGGGCAGGGGGGGTGATCGGTGCTGTCGGGCGGTCGTATTCGGGGACGTTTTCGGTCAGCGCCGCCACCGGAATATCGGCGACGATGTCGCCGTGGTGGCGCAGTACCAGCCGGCCCGAATCGGTGATCCGGCCGATGACCGAGAAATCGAGCTCCCATTTCTCGAAGATCGCCTGTGCTTCCTGCTCACGCCCGGGTTTGAGCACGATCAGCATGCGCTCCTGGGACTCTGAGAGCATCATCTCGTATGGCGTCATGCCGGCTTCGCGCACCGGCACGGCATCGAGGTCGAGCTCGATGCCGACGCCGCCCTTGGACGCCATTTCGACCGATGACGAGGTCAGCCCCGCCGCCCCCATGTCCTGAATGGCGATGATCGCATCGCCGGCCATCAGCTCCAGGCAGGCCTCGATCAGCAGCTTTTCGGTGAACGGGTCGCCGACCTGGACGGTGGGGCGTTTTTCCTCGCTGTCGGCGCCGAATTCGGCCGACGCCATGGTGGCGCCGTGAATGCCGTCGCGGCCCGTCTTTGAGCCGACATAGACCACCGGATTGCCGATGCCGGCGGCCGCCGAATAGAAGATCCGGTCTGTCTCCGCCAGCCCGACGGTCATGGCGTTGACCAGGATGTTGCCATTGTACGAGGCATCGAAATTGCACTCGCCGCCGACCGTGGGCACGCCGACGCAATTGCCGTAGCCGCCGATGCCGGCGACCACGCCGGAGACCAGATGCCGGGTCTTGGGGTGCTCCGGTGCCCCGAAGCGCAGCGCATTCATGTTGGCGACGGGCCGCGCGCCCATGGTGAAGACGTCGCGCAGGATGCCGCCGACGCCGGTGGCGGCGCCCTGATAGGGCTCGATGAATGACGGGTGGTTGTGGCTTTCCATCTTGAAGATGGCGGCCAGCCCGTCGCCGATGTCAATGACGCCGGCGTTCTCGCCCGGCCCGCAGATCACCCACGGCGCCTCGGTCGGCAGGGTCCGGAGCCAGCGTTTCGACGACTTGTACGAACAGTGCTCGCTCCACATCACCGAAAAGATGCCGAGCTCGGTGATATTGGGAGGGCGCCCCAGGGCACCCTCAAGGGTCGCGTATTCCTCGTCATTCAGCCCGTGGGCGGCGATGACCTCGGGCGTCACCGCCGGCTCGGTGACCGGCGGCGGTGTGGACGCGGGGGCTTTCGGCGGTGCTGCGGTCATGACAGGGCGGTGATCAGGCTTTCGAACAGAACCTTGCCGTCCTCGCCGCCGAGCCGGGGGTCGGCCAGGCGTTCGGGGTGCGGCATCATGCCGAGCACATTGCGACGCGCGTTGAGCACGCCGGCAATCGCCCGTTGCGAGCCGTTGGGATTGGCCGCGTCATCCACACGGCCATCGGCCGTGCAATAACGAAAGGCGATGCGGCCTTCGCCTTCGAGCCGCTCAAGCGTTTCCGGGTCGGCGAAATAATTGCCGTCGTGATGGGCAATGGGGATGCGAATCACCTCGCCCGGGCGATAGTGGCTGGTGAAGATGGTCTGCGTGTTCTCGACCCGCAGGAACACGTCACGGCAGACGAACCTGAGGCCGGCATTGCGCATCAGAACGCCGGGAAGCAGCCCGGCTTCGGTGAGCACCTGAAAGCCGTTGCAAATCCCGATCACCGCGGTGCCGGCGTCCGCCTTGCGGGTCACCTCGCGCATAATCGGCGAATGCGCCGCCATGGCGCCGGAGCGCAGATAGTCGCCGTAGGCAAAGCCGCCGGGCACGGCGATCAGGTCGAGCTCGGGCAGCTCGGTCTCGCGGTGCCAGACCATGGCCGGCGGCCGCCCGGTGGTCCGCTCCAGCGCCACCGCGATGTCGCGGTCGCAGTTGGAGCCGGGGAAGACGATCACCGCCGCTTTCATGGGCTCACATCTCCGGGTATTGCGACGCCGAGGGATGCACGCTCAGGCGTCAAGGTCGATCCGGTAGTTTTCGATCACCGTATTGGCAAGCAGCTTGCGGCACATGTCGTCAACCTTGGCCTGTGCCGTCTCGGCGTCCGTCTCGTCGAGCTCGATCTCGATGTACTTGCCCTGGCGGACCTCGCCGACACCGGAAAAGCCGAGCGCCGCCAAGGCATTGGCGATGGCCTTGCCCTGCGGGTCCAGAACCCCGTTCTTGAGGGTGATATGAATGCGCGCCTTCACCGCCAGATCTGCCCCCGGGCCCCCGTGTTACTGCATCATTTCCGGGCCCTGCATGTCGCGCGGGCCGCCCTCGGGCAGAATGCCGAGCCGGCGGGCCACCTCCTGATAGGCCTCGGCCTCGCCGCCGAGATCGCGGCGGAAGCGGTCCTTGTCCATCTTTTCGTTGGTGGTGGCGTCCCACAGCCGGCAACTGTCGGGACTGATTTCGTCGGCGACGATGACCTGCACCTCGTCATTGTTGTAATGGCGCCCGAATTCCAGCTTGAAGTCGATCAGCCGGATATCGATGGCCCGGAACAGGCCCGAGAGGAAATCGTTGACGCGGAGCGCCAATGAGGCCATCTCATCAAGCTCCTGCGGCGTCGCCCAGCCAAACGCCGAGATGTGCTCTTCGGTGACCATCGGGTCATCGAGCTCGTCGCATTTGTAGAAAAACTCGAGGATGGCGCGCGGCAGCGGCGTGCCCTCGGGAATGCCCAAACGGTTGGACAGCGAGCCGGCGGCAACATTGCGCACCACCACCTCAAGCGGGATGATCTCGACCTCGCGGACCAGTTGCTCGCGCATGTTCAGGCGGCGCACGAAATGGGTGGGAATGCCGATCTCGCCGAGGCGGACCATGATGTACTCGGAAATGCGGTTGTTCAGCACGCCCTTGCCGGTGATCGTGCCCTTCTTCTGGGCGTTGAACGCGGTCGCGTCGTCCTTGAAATACTGCACCAGAGTGCCCGGCTCCGGCCCTTCGAACAGGATCTTGGCCTTGCCTTCGTAAAGCTGTTTGCGGCGTGTCATGCCTTTGGTCCTCATGTTGCGGGAAAGCGGGATTTGCCCGTCCCCGTCATGGCGAGGGGACCATATCCCATCTGGCTTTGCAAGACAACGAAAGCAGACCTTCGCGCTGCCCTTTTTCGCAAACCCAAAGGCGGTTGATTCCGCCGTCCTTGCAGGGTATGCCTTGGGCGGCCTGTCACGGGCGAAACCCGATGTACGGAGTGGTGTCGGCATGTCGAAGTTTGACGAGCGGGAAAAGGCGTTCGAGGCGAAATACGCGCGCGACGAGGAACTCAAGTTCAAGATTGCGGCGCGCCGCAACAAGCTCCTGGGGCTTTGGGCGGCCGAGCTGATGGGGCTTTCAGGCGAGGACGCGCAAGCCTATGCCCGCGAGGTCATCAAGGCCGACTTCGAGGAAGCCGGCGAAGAGGACGTCTATCGCAAGATCAAGGGCGACCTGGATGCCAGGGGCATCGATATTTCCGAGCACCGCATCCGCCGCGCCATGAGCGAATTGCTGGCCACCGCCGAGCAGCAGGTCATGGCCGAAGTCAAATAGCGCCGCTGTTTGATTCGTGACTGAAAAGCCCGGGC
>CAZZKF010000126.1:0-3824 GCA_964654995.1 uncultured Alphaproteobacteria bacterium
CTGTAAAGAATCCCGACACCTTGTGCGCACCAAGACCGGCTGTGCGAAATCCCTGTCTATTCCCGAGAAAAGAGGGTCAGGTCAAGCAACCCCCCATGTATCAATGTAATGATTGTAATTCTGAATAACTCGGGCCGGACGCTCCCAAAGGGGCGATCCCATTGCCGCGCCTGCCGGGGGCATGTTCGGCCCTACAGCATGTCGGCGATGCGCTCGATGTCGCGCAGGAAGCCGCGCATGTCGGCGAGCAAAGCCTCGGCCCGGACCTCGACCTCGGTGACGTGGGTGATGCTCAGACCGTGAACCACTTTCTCGCGCAGGCGACGGGCGGAGGCCGGCTGTCCGGGGACGTCCTTGGCGTAGAACAGGCGGTAGAGCGTCGCCCGGTCGGTCCGCGGGTGGTAGGGCTTGAGCGCCGCTTCAAGGACCTGAAGGCGCACCGGCTCACGGCTTTCCAGCACATCCAGCGGCGCCGCGTCATGAAACATGCCCTGGAGCAGCCGGGCGGCGACTTCGCAACACAGATAGTGAAGCAGAAAGCTCGACAGCTTCGAGCCCGCGACCAGCGGCGCTTCGCGGGCGGCGATGTACAGCACCGCGCGCAGCCGGTCCTTGTAATGCGCCCGCGCATGGGGGCGCCGCGCAACAATGGCATCCCCGATCGAAAGTTCCCCGAGCCTCATCCTCCCCTCCGGGGCAGGCAAGATGCCTCGCTCGCCTGCCGAGCGGGGCACGGCGCCTGTCCCGACCGACTCTAGACGAATGGCCGGGCCGGCGAAAAGCGGTTTTCGGATGAGCGAGAGATAACGGCGGCGGCCGGGCTGCGCCTCAGGCGAATTCCAGATGCTTTTCCCGGGCCTGCTCCTTCATCGCTTTTTGCAGTTTTTCGAACGCCCGGACCTCGATCTGGCGGACGCGCTCGCGGGAAATGCCATAGACCTTGGACAGTTCCTCGAGGGTCACCGGATCGTCGCGCAGCTTGCGCTCGGTCAGGATGTGGCGCTCGCGCTCATTCAGGACCTTCATCGCCTCTTCGAGGAGCGCATGCTGCTTGGCCGCCTGGTCACGCTCGACCAGCTCGGTTTCCTGATCGATGCTGTCATCGATCAGCCAGTCCTGCCATTCGCCGTCGCCGTCGATCCGCATCGGCGCATTGAGCGAGCTGTCGGGGCCGGCCAGGCGGCGGTTCATGGAAATCACCTCGTCTTCCGAGACATCGAGCTCCTTGGCGATGCGGGCGACGTGCTCGGGCTTCAGATCGCCATCATCGATGGCCTCGATCTGGCCCTTGAGGCGGCGCAGGTTGAAGAACAGCTTCTTCTGGGCCGCCGTGGTGCCGATTTTCACCAGGCTCCAGGAGCGCAGGATATATTCCTGAATGGCGGCGCGGATCCACCACATGGCGTAGGTCGCCAGGCGGAAGCCGCGCTCCGGGTCGAAGCGCTTGACCGCCTGCATCATGCCGACGTTGCCCTCCGAGATCAGATCGGCCAGCGGCAGGCCGTAGCCGCGATAACCCATGGCGATCTTGGCGACCAGACGCAGATGGCTGGTGACCAGCTTGCGAGCCGCCTCGCGGTCGCCATGGTCGCGCCAGGCCCGGGCCAGCATGTATTCCTCCTGGGCATCCAGCATCGGAAACTTGCGGATTTCCTGCAAGTAACGCGACAGGCTGATCTCCGGCGTCAGCGTGGTCGGCAGATTGCTTGCAGCCATGGGTTTGTCCCTGTCGGTCCGCTTCGGGACCAGTGGTTTAGCAGGCTTTTGTGGCACCAATGGGGCAGGTTTGGCCTCTGTCTTGTCGTTTTTTGGCATGTTCATGAAAATTCGTAAAGAATCTATTCCAGTTCGCCGCCTTGGGCCATGACGGCGGTCAACCGGGCGATCAGACACTCCATGTCATGTGGGAGAGGACTTTCGAACGTCAAGGGGGTGCCTGTCACCGGGTGAATGAAGCCCAGGACCGCGGCGTGCAGGGCCTGGCGCGGAAATTTGCGAATGATCTCGGCAAGCTCGTCCGGCGCACCCTTGGGCCGGTGCCGGCGCCCGTACAGCGGGTCACCGATCAGCGGATGACCGAGGTGCGCCATATGGACCCGGATCTGATGGGTCCGCCCGGTGGCGAGGCGGCATTCAATGAGGCTGGCAAAGGCACCGAACGCCCGGATCAGCCGATAGCGGGTCAGCGCCGGTCGCCCGCCCTCGGCAAGGACCGCCATTTTCTTGCGGTTGCGCGGGGCCCGGCCGATATTGCCCGAAATCTCGCCGGTCGGCGGCGCCGGGACGCCATGGACCACGGCCCGATAGGCGCGGGCAATCTTCCGCTCGGCGAACTGTGCGGCCAGCCCGGCGTGCGCGGCATCGGACTTGGCGGCGACGATCAGGCCCGAGGTATCCTTGTCCAACCGATGGACGATGCCCGGGCGCCGGACCCCGCCGATGCCCGAAAGCTGACCGCCGCAATGGGCGATAAGGGCGTTGACCAGAGTACGATCGGGATTGCCTGGCGCCGGATGAACCACCAGGCCGGCGGGCTTGTCGATGACGATCAGATCGGCGTCCTCATGGACCACGCAGAGCGGGATTTCCTGGCCCCGGGGCTCGGGCGCGACGGCCGGCGGCACCTCGAGGACAATGCGCTCGCCCGGTTTGACCCGGTAGGACGGCTCGGTTATCGTCTGCGCGCCGGCGCGCCCTTCGATGCGCACATGCGCCTCGGCAATGAGGGCCTGAATGCGCGACCGGCTCAAGCCGTCGATCGCCGCGGCCAGCAGCCGGTCGATGCGGGTGCCGGCCTGGGCGTCGGACACACTCAGGCGATGGCGCGTGTAATCGGACGGGACCATGACCGAAGACTGGACCGGAAATCACACTTTTCTCAAGCGTCTTGTCATTATCCTCGGCGTGCTGATTGTCATTGGTTTGGGCGTGGTGGTCGTCACGCTTATTAAACGGGCGCAGCAGCTCGCCGGGCAGACAGAGCCGAGCACATCGGAACCGGCGGCCCGGATGCCCGATGCCGCGCCCGTGGATTTCACCGTTCCGATCCCGGAGGGCGCCACGATCGAGGACACCCGGGTCAAGGAAGGCCGCCTCATTGTCCGCATTCGGCTCGGGCCTGAGCCGGCGGCCCGCCAGCAGCTTCTGATCTACGATCTGGCCAGCGGCAAGCGTCTGGCGACCATCGATCTGGTGCCGGCGCAATAGGGTCCGTGCGATGCTGGTACTGATGCCTGAGCACTTGAAGCAGATCGAGGAGACCGGGGAGCGCGCCTACCCCCGCGAGGGCTGCGGCTTTCTGGTCGGCCGCGTGGAGGCCATGGCCGGTGGCCAGCAGTGGATTGTCGAGCGGGTGGTGGAAAGCCAAAATCTGGCGCCGCCCGAGCGGCGCGACCGCTTCGAGGCGGATTTTCGCCTGCGTCTTGCCTTGCAGCGGGACCTCCGCGGCTCGGGGCGCGCCATCATCGGCATCTATCACTCCCATCCCGACGGCAGGGCGCGGCCCTCGTCGGTCGATCTCGAACATGCTTGGGAGTCCGATCTCGTGTGGGTGATCACGGCTGTTGCCGGGGGCTGTGCCGGCGAGACCACCGCGCATGTGCTGCATGCCGATTGCGCGGCCTTTTGCGAAATCGACGTGAAGCTCCGTCCGGCAGATGCGCCGCTCCCCGGCCCTGGCCCAAAAAAGACTTGATTGGCGCCGCCCGCTTGGGCATTCCTATAGGCCATTCCGTCCATCGGCGGCCGCGTCCCCTTCGTCTAGTGGCCTAGGACATCGCCCTCTCACGGCGAAAACAGGGGTTCGACTCCCCTAGGGGACGCCA
>CAZZKF010000127.1:0-3811 GCA_964654995.1 uncultured Alphaproteobacteria bacterium
CCGCCAAAATCGTTTGTCGAGTAGATATCCGGGGATGGCCCGTAGAGACCGGCGGCTTGAGCCCGCGAAACCGGCCCTGTGATCGCCCCGAACAGCAGCGCAGCGCCACCGACAAGCAGAGTCCTGATGGCACTCAGCCAGCAACTGCGGCCGGCGCCTCCCCCGTCCCAGAGACCCACGGACCGTCCCCCCGGCCTCGTCTTCGCTACCGGCCAATCACCGTAATCGAAGCCGCCGCCACCGCCAGCTGGCTGAAGATCTGGGCCAGATCCCGGGTCAGACGCAGGGCATTGAGGGGCGTCACATTCTTGGGAACCACGATCGTGCTGCCCGGCGGGATGAGCACCCGGCTGGAGCTCCACAGTCCCAGCGTGATCGGCTGGGCCTTGCCGTCAGGATAGACGACGAACACCCGGTCGTCATCCGCCGTATCGAGGATGCCGCCGGCTTCCGCCAGGTAGTCGCGGGCCCGCTTGCCGGGAAAGAACTGCAGGGCACCGGGGTTCAGGACGTCGCCGATGACCGAGACGAAATTCGGCCGCTTGGGCACGAAAATCCGGTCGCCGGGCTCCAGCACGCTGTCGAGATCGGGACGGACTCTCAGCACCGCCGGATCGGCCTCGACCACCATGCGCCCGAGCGCCTGAACCTCGTTGAGCTGCTTGACGATGCGCTGGGCAACCAGCAGGGCCTGACCGCTGATTTCCGGCTGAACCGCGGCCCGCGCCAGCCCCTGATTGATTTCGCGCGCGGTGCGCCGAAACCCTTCTTCCTGAGCCTTGCGCACGCTCTCGCGCGTAAACACCGTGCCATAGGGGTAGGCCTGGGGCGTCAGGCCGCCCGCCCGCGCGATCACTTCCGAGAGCTTTTCGCCGCGGCGGATGCTGTAGGGGCCGGGGCGCATGAACTCGCCCAGAAGCAGAACCGGCGTGCGTTCCTGGCCGCTGATCCGGGCAAAAAAGCGGACGCCGCTGCCCGGGCTGATCGACACACTTTCCGGTTTGCGCACCGTCAGGTCGAGAACATGGCGCTCGATTCCCGCGCTGGCACCCTTGGCTCCGGTATGCACTTCGGTCAATTCAACATAGGTGGGATCGACATTGTTCCCGAGCCCGCCAGCCACCGCCACCAGCGAAGCGAGATTGGTGGTCCCGGTGACCGGGTAGACGCCGGGCTTGCGCACCGCCCCGTGAATGCCGACGACATATTCGAGAACGAAGGTGAGAAGCTCGGGGACCTCGTCGTATATCTGGGGACAGCTCAGGTCCCCGACCGGCTCGGTTTCGGCTTCGACAATGACCGACTGAATCACCGTTGAAAACGGGCTGCCCTGCGAATCGCTCACAAACTTGGCAAGACGCTGCAGACCGGCGCAGACCTCGGACCGTCCTTCGTTCTGGCTGAAGCCGCCGAAGGGGCGGGTCTCGGAGCCGCGCAGTGCCGATTGCGACTGCGCCGTCCGGCGATCGGCACCCCGGCGCGGCGAGGGCTGACCTGCCGGCGGTGGAACGCGCGTCACCTGCCGGGGCAGTGTTTTTTGCCCTGTTCCCGGTGTCCTTCGGCGAGCTTCTGAAGAACTGTACGAAAGATCCCCGTTCTGCAGCCCGAATTCATCCTCGGCGAACTGATCCTGGAGGTCGGGACCACTGGGAATTCGGCCGGTCAGAATGACCCGGCGCACGGTTGACGACGACAGGAACTCGACATCCGGGGCGCCGAGCACAATCAACCGATCCTTGTCACGGAGCTTGACGTCGTTGCGGCCGTCCAGCACGCCTTCAAGGTCGACAGGTTTGAAAATCCGCGCCTGGGTCATCGGATCCGTCGTCTCCAGAATGGCGAACGGCAGATAGGGATTGATCTGCAGGCTGTTGACGTCGCGGATCAGCCTGGCGACGCTGGTCGCGGCGCTCAGCGAACGCTGACCCGGCACGCGCACATGGCCGGTCAGCTCCACCGAGCCGATCTGGACGTCCTCCTTCAGGTCGACGGAAATGATGTCGCCGTCCTCGACTTCGGCGCCGACATCGGAAATATCGACAATATATTGGCGCCCGGACTCATCGAAAGTGGTCCGTGTCAAGGCGTAACCCTTGGGGCGCAAGGTGCCACCGGCCAAAGCGATCAGGTCACGAATTCTGACCGGCGCTTCCGAGGCGGCCAGCTCATAGATGCCCGGGCGTTTGACCTGACCCTTCACTGCCACGGTCCGGCCGATCACCGGAACCACGATATGATCGCCGTCAAACAAGGTGAGCCCGTTGCCAAGCCCGCCCTTCAGAACTTCGTAAAGATCGAACACGAGGCTCTTGCCGCCGCGCTCGATCAGGATATTGCGCAACGTCCCGCTTTTCTTGATGCCGCCGGCCAGCGCCAGAGCATCGAGGACCGTGGCCAGACTGGTCATCCTGTGCAGGCCGGGCTTGTAAACCTCGCCGAGAACGAAAATCGATATTTGCCGCACCGAGCCCACCGAGACGAACACCTCGGTGCCCAGCAGCGCCGCCGCGGTGCGCTGCTCGACCTCACGGCGAAAATCGGCAAACGAGCGCCCGGCCGCCGGGATGGGACGCAGGTCAGGCACGATCACCCGACCTTCGCGATCGACCTGGGTGATGACCGTACGCTTGGTCGCCCCGTGAAAGGTGAGCACCAGCTCGTCGCCAACGCCAAGAATGTAATTTTCGGGCAGCCGGCCGGTGCCGACGTCCTCGGGTGCCGCCTCGCCCTTGAAGACATCGTAACCAAACTGCTCCAGGAATTCGCTGGCACGGGCGCTGTAGTCGACTTCCAGACGCGACGGCGGCTCGCGCTGTTCCTGCCCCGGATAGATCACCGTACCGTCTGGGCCGATGAACGGGGCACCGCCTTGATATTGCCCTGCACCGGCCGACGGCAGGCGTTCCGACGGACTTTTCTGGCGCGCCTGATCAACCGGCGAAGGTTGCGGCAGGGGGCGCCCGACCTGTCCTCCTTTCTGCAATTGTTGCAGCGCCTTGAGCATCTCGGGCGTGATCTGCTGCGCACTCCCGCTGGCACCCCAAAAGACCGTCGACAGGCCGATCAAAAGAAAGCAAACTCGCAGCACCAAAAACCTACCGCTCGGTGGGGTCGGCAAAAGCATATCTGTGCCTCATGTGTGACAGATGAGTGACATGAACATATCGAAGATGTCGCGTCGAAAGGTCCTGGGCCTGGGCCTGGCAAGCACACTGGCAGGCTGCGCCTCGCGGGATCCGGTGATGAGCAATGCGTTCTCCGTGGCGCGTTATCTTGTATCCGGCAGACCCGGTCAGGCGATAGATCGGGAGATGGTGGCGAAAATACCATATGCCACGGTGAGTGCAAAGATTGGAAAGGGAGGTCGAACCCTCCTGGTGCTGGGCCAGCGCCAGCGCGATGATCTGTTCTGGATTTCGGCCGACAACGCCGGCCTGATCACCCGCTTCGGACGGCTGGTCAAGACCGTCGGTCTGGTCGAAAACCTGATTGCCACCGAGCCGATCGTGCCGGACCCCCTGGAAGACACCCCCCACCGGCTGCAAGCCGAGACCAGGTCCTCGCGGATCGTCGATCTCGATGCAGGTGCCGGCTACGAGACCCACCGCATCGAGGCCTCCATGGCCCCGGTTGGCCCGGAAACCATCACCATTGCCGGCCTCGACTTCAAGACCCTGAAAATCCGTGAGGTCAATCGCGCAGTCACCGTGCGGTGGAAATTCGTCAATTTGTTCTGGGTCGACATCTATGACGGCTTCGTCTGGAAGAGCCGTCAGCATTTCACCCGCGGGCTTCCCCCGGTTGATCTGGA
>CAZZKF010000128.1:0-3808 GCA_964654995.1 uncultured Alphaproteobacteria bacterium
TGCCAGGGCGCGTCGTCCCGGCATTGTGATGGCGCCTCGCCTGCCGGCCGTGGTTCGGCGGTGCCGTCATCGATGCGATTGGGACAGCGGGCGCTGTGCGGAACCGCGAGGCGACCCAGGCGAACCGCCCCGCAGCAGGCGCAAATGCGGGTGGCGCGCCGGCGCGGGGCGACGGGGGCGAAATCGCGCAGGTAAAAGGCGTTGCGGGTCCACTCGCCCGGGTCCTGGCGGCGCCAGCCGGGGAACAGATCGCTGCCCACCCACCAGCGCAGACGGTGGCGGCCGCAATAGCCCCAATGGCTGGCGCCCACATTCAAGATGCCGGTGAGCCGGCCGCAGGCCGGGCAGCCACCGAACAGATGTGCATCGCTGATATATTTCGTCATGCGCCGAACATGGCGCGCCTTCATGTCGGTTTGGCGACGCGGCCATGTCGGTTTGATGACAATTGGCGGCTATACTGGCACCGATCATGATCCGGATTACCGACACCATCGCCATCGACGAGGCCGAGATCGAGGAACGCTTCATCCTCGGGCGCGGGCCCGGCGGCCAGAACGTGAATAAAGTGGCGAGCGCCGTGCAACTGCGCTTCGATGCGGCCCGCTCGCCGGCGATTTCACCCGGCGTTCTGGCCCGTCTGCGCCGCCTTGCCGGGCGCCGGATGACGGCATCGGGCGTGATCGTGATCACGGCGCGCCGCTTTCGCGCCCAGGAGCGCAACCGGGCGGATGCGCTCGCCCGGCTTGTCGACCTCATCGCCCGCGCCGCCGCACCACAGCCCCGCCGCCGCCCGACCCGGCCGTCAAGAGCAGCGCGCGAGCGCCGCCTCGCCGCCAAACGCCACCGCGCCGGGCTCAAACAGGCCCGCACACGGGTGCGCGAAAGCGATTAGGCCGACACCTGGCCCGGAATCAAGGAGTCTCCGTCCGCTGCCGGGCGCCGGGCTCTCGGGCGAATCGTCCACCCCATCAAATGCCGGGCGCGGAGTTCTGGTTGCTTCCGCTGCGGTCGGCTTTCGGCTTCGCCGGCGCCCAAAAGTTGATCGCGTAATGGCGCGCTTGCCTCGGTGCGCCGCACCTCGGGGGCTTACCCGGATTTCACATTGGCGGCGCCGTGGCCCGCCGCCTGGCGAAGGGAAACCATCACCCTTCCCCAGCCTGAAACCCCGAAACCCTACAGCAAAATGCGCAATTATCAATACAAAATGTGCATTTTTGTGTGCTTTTGTGCATTTTTGTGTAGGGCAGAATTTCGTCGCCCCGGCCGGACCAAATCCGGCATCAAGATCCGAACATCTGGCCGACGTGTTGCCGCCCTTTCCGGCGCCGGAACCGGCCTCGAATCCGCACCCGTCCCTGGCCGATTTCGCACGTCCGTCACACGGGCTTGCACGCCCGCCCTCGAATCGTTACCTTCGGCGTCGACGGTTCCCCGCAGTTGGGGATTAAAAGGGAACGCGGTGAGGCTTGGTCAAGCCAATTCCGTGGCTGTCCCCGCAACTGTGAGCGGAGAGCCGGCGTCCATCAACAAGGCCACTGGGAAACTGGGAAGGCCGGGCGCCAGGGCGATAACCCGCGAGCCAGGAGACCTGCCGTCGACGTCGTCACCCTACCGCTGGCCGGGGTTGCCATCGGTGCGGAGCTTTCCGTTTGCGGTGACGCTTTCGGTGATTCGTCGCCGTTGTCGCGCACGGAAGGTTCGCTATGGGGTTGACATCCTTCCCCTCCATGACTCCGAAGCCGACCGACAGGTGCGGCCGGCGGGACCTGCCCTCCCGTTGCCGGCCGGGCCGTTTTCGTGCGCGCCATCGGGCGATCACCCGAAGTGCCGCGCCGGGACGAGACGATGGGGCCGTATGCCCGCATCGCCCGCTCCCCGCGTGGCCGTTCTGGGACACCTCAACAACGGAGCATGGAATGACAAGAACACCTGCAAACGCCCGGGCCGGCCGGTCGCTGGCGGTCGCACTCACCGGCTTGATGGCGGCGGGCTTCGCCCCGGCGCCGGCCCACGCTCAGGCGGATGCGGCCGACGGGCTCGAGGAAATCGTCGTCACCGCAACGCGGACCGAAACCCCGATCTCCAGGGTCGGCAGCAGCATCTCGGTGATCACCGCCGACGATCTGGAAAAACGCCAGGTGGTGCTGGTCGACGACATCCTGCGCCAGCTTCCCGGCGTGGCGGTCACCCGCACCGGCGGCCCCGGCGGTGTGACTTCGGTGTTCATGCGCGGCGCCGAATCCTCCCACACCCTGGTGCTGATCGACGGCATGGAGGTGAACGACGCAGCGGCCACCGGCGGCCCGTTCAATTTCAACACGCTGACGGTTGACGACATCGAGCGCATCGAGGTGCTGCGCGGCGCCCAGAGCACGCTTTACGGCAGCCGGGCGCTGGGCGGGGTGATCAACATCATCACCAGGCGCGGGCAAAAAGGCTTTCGCGTCAACGGGATGGCCGAATACGGCTCGTTCAATTCGCTGCGTGGGAACATCGGCCTCTCAGGCGGGAGCGAACGCTTCACCTACAGCTTCACCGCCAGCGGCTATTCCACCGACGGTATCTCGGCCGCCGACAAGCGAAACGGCAACAGCGAAAAGGACGGGCTCGATACCTACACGCTCTCAGGCCGCTTCGGCGCCCGGCTCAACGCCCACCTTTCGGCCGAAGGCCAGCTGCGCTACGTTGATTCCCGCAACGATTTCGACGCCTTCGATTTCACTTTCGGCGTGATCGACGGCAACAATGTCGCCAAATCCAAGGAATTCACGGCGTCGGGCAGCTTGACGGTGACCCTCTTCGACGGCCGCTTCGAGGGCATCTTCCGGGGCGGGCGCTGGTCGCTCGACCGCAATTCCTTCGAAGATGATGCGCTGACCTTTACTGCACTCGGCAAACGCCGTGAATTCGGCTTTCAGGGCAATATCTACATCAATGACGACAACACGCTCACCCTCGGTGCCGAATTCGAGGACACCGACATGGACACCGGCTCGTTCAGCCCCATCTTCGGCGACAGCCTGACCACCGGAAACGCCGGGCTCGACAGCTATTACGCCCAGTATCAGACGACCCTGTTCGGGCGCCTGACGCTTACCGGCGGGCTGCGCCGCGACGAGCATTCGACCTTCGGCGGCGCCACCACGTTTCGCTTTGCCGGTGCCCTCAACATCCCGGAGACCGGGACGCTCTTGCGGGCCAGCTATGGCGAGGGCTTCAAGGCGCCGTCCCTGTTCCGGCTGTTCTCCAGCTTCGGGAATCCGGACCTGCGGCCGGAAGAAAACACCACCTGGGATGTCGGCGTCGAGCAGTATCTTTTCGATGACCGCATCACCTTTCAGGCAACCTATTTCGACAGCGACACCACCAATCTGATTACCTTCAGCTTCGTCACCTTCTCGTTCGCCAACGAAGCGGCGGCGCGCGCCCGCGGCGTCGAGCTGGAACTGCGCGGCCGCCTGATCGACGGCCTTGACGTGGTTGCCAATTACACCCTGACCGCGACCCGCAACAAGGTCACCGGCGAGCGGCTTTTGCGCCGGCCGCGCAACGTCGCCAGCCTCGAGCTGCGCTATGCCCCGAAGGGGCCGTTCGAAGCCTCGCTGGGGATCACCTATACGGGCAAGAAACCGGACACCCGCGGGGTGCTGCCCGACTATCTGCTGGTCGAGCTGCGCGGGCGCTACCGGCTGAGCGAGCGGGTGCAACTGTTTGCCCGGGTCGAGAATCTGTTCGATAAGACCTATCAGGAGGTCTTCGGCTACGGCGCTCCCGGCATCGCCGCCTATGGCGGCTTGAAAGCCAG
>CAZZKF010000129.1:0-3749 GCA_964654995.1 uncultured Alphaproteobacteria bacterium
TCAAGATGCACGGGGCCGGCAACGATTTCGTGATCCTCGACGGACGCGCCGAGCCTTGCGTGCTGTCGCCCGACGCGGTTCGCGCCATTGCCGACCGCCGCCTTGGGGTGGGGTGCGACCAGGTGATCGTGCTGGCGCCCGCACAAGCCGGCGATGTGGCGATGCGCATCTGGAATGGCGACGGCGGCGAGGTGGCGGCCTGCGGCAATGCCAGCCGCTGCGTCGCCCGCCTGGTGATGGCCGAGACCGGGCGCGCCGAAGCGGTGATCGAAACGGCGGCCGGCCTGCTGCGCGCCGCCCGGGCGGAGGATGGCACGATCACCATCGACATGGGCACCCCGAAGTTCGACTGGCGCGAAATTCCGCTCAGGCGCGAAATGGATACCCTGCACGTGGATCTGGCGCGCGGGCCTCTCTCGGAGCCGGTGGCGGTCAATGTCGGCAACCCGCATGCGGTGTTCTTCGTCGACGATGCCGAGGCGATCGACCTCGCCGGCCTCGGCCCGGCGCTCGAGCATGACCCGCTGTTTCCCGAGCGCGCCAACATCAGTGTTGCCACGGTGATCGCCCCGAATGCCCTGCGCCTGCGCGTCTGGGAGCGCGGTGCCGGGCTGACCCGGGCCTGCGGCACCGCCGCCTGCGCCGCCCTGGTCGCCGGGGTGCGGCGCGGCCTTCTCGAGCGGGCCGCCGACATCCGCCTCGACGGCGGCACCCTGCGGGTCGAATGGCGGGCCGATGACGATCACCTGTTGCTGAGCGGCCCGGCGGCGGAAAGCTTTCGCGGGGCGCTGGGACCTGACCTCGGGGAGCGCCGATCATGAGCGCGCCGCGGATCATCACCCTGGGCTGCCGGCTCAACAGCTTCGAGTCCGAGGTGCTGCGCCGCAACGCCCACGCCGCCGGGCTCGAGGATGCGATCATCGTCAACACCTGCGCGGTCACCGCGGAAGCCGTGCGCCAGGCCCGTCAGGCGATCCGCAAGGCCCGGCGCGCGCACCCGCACGCCCGCCTGATCGTCACCGGCTGCGCCGCCCAGCTCGAGCCCGAGCGCTTCGCCGCCATGGCCGAGGTCGACGCGGTTCTCGGCAATGCCGAAAAGCTGGATCGGGACGCCTTTCGCCTGCCGCCCGGCGACGGTCTCCGCATGCAGGTCGGCGACATCATGCGCGTGCGCGAAACCGCCCCGCATCTGATCGACGGCTTCGAGGGCCGGGCCCGGGCCTTCGTGCAGATCCAGAACGGCTGCGATCACCGCTGCACCTTCTGCATCATCCCGTTTGCCCGCGGGCCGGCGCGCAGCCTGCCGGTGGCTGCGGTGGTGGAGCAGGCGCGTGCACTGGTGGATGCGGCCGGCTACCGCGAGATCGTGCTCACCGGCGTCGACATTTCTTCCTACGGCACCGACCTCGATGATCGCCCCGGCCTGGCGCATCTGTGCCGGGCGCTGCTGGAAGGCGTCCCCGGGCTCGCCCGCCTGCGGCTTTCCTCGCTCGATCCGGCGGCGATCGAGCCCGATCTCATCCGCCTGATCGGCGACGAGCCACGCATGGCCCCGCATCTTCACCTCTCCGTGCAGGCGGGTGATGATCTGGTGCTCAAGCGCATGAAGCGCCGGCATTCCCG
Organism: uncultured Alphaproteobacteria bacterium; assembly: GCA_964654995.1. GTDB lineage: Bacteria > Pseudomonadota > Alphaproteobacteria > CAZZKF01 > CAZZKF01 > CAZZKF01. Next base: position 1,624 of record CAZZKF010000129.1, read on the forward strand.
TGCTCAGGTGATTGACCTGTGCGCAGAGCTGCGCGCGCTCCGCCCTGAGGTCGTTTTCGGCGCCGATCTGATCGCCGGCTTTCCCACCGAAACCGACGCCATGTTCGAGAACACCCGGGCGCTCATGCGCCAGAGCGGCATCGTCTACGTTCACGTCTTTCCGTTCTCAGCCCGCCCGGGCACGCCGGCGGCGCGCATGCCGCAGGTGGCCCCCGGCATCCGCAAGGCCCGCGCCGCCCGGCTGCGCGCCGACGGCACGCAGGCGCTGGCGCGGTTCCTCGAACGTCAGCGCGGGCGCAGGCTCGAGGTGCTGGTCGAGCGCAATGGGGCGGGCCGCGGCCGCGGCCATTCCGAACACTTTGCACCCGTTGTGCTGGACCGCGAGGCGGTGCCCGGCACCCTCGTCGAGGCCGTGGTCACCGGCACCGAGAACGGCCAGTTGCTGGCCCAGATTTGCGAGGCCCGCCCATGACTGGCGAGGCACCCAAAAAGCGCGGCTGGCTGGCCCGCCTGCGGGACGGGCTGGCCCGTTCGGGCCGGGCGCTCACCGATAATATTGCCGGCCTGTTCACCCGCCGGGCGCTTGACGATGCGCTCCTCGAAGAGCTCGAAGACGCGCTGATCGCCGCCGACCTCGGCCCGGCAACCGCCGCCCGCATCGTCGAGGAGCTGTCACGCACGCGCCTCGGCAAGGAAGTGAGCGAGCAGGAGGTGCGCGGCGTCATCGCCCGGATCATCGCCGAGACCCTGGCGCCGGTCGCCAGACCGCTGGTCATCGATCCGGCGCACCGCCCGCATGTGGTGCTCATCGTCGGGGTCAACGGCACCGGCAAGACGACGACCATCGGCAAGCTGGCGCGTCAGTTCCGGGACCGGGGGCTCACGGTCATGCTGGCGGCGGCCGATACCTTTCGCGCCGCCGCCATCGAGCAGCTCGAGGTCTGGGGGGCGCGCAGCGGCTGTCCGGTGGTCACCGGCGCGGTCGGGGCGGACCCCGCCAGCGTCGCCTTCGAGGCGCTGGCCCGGGCCCGGTCCGAGAACATCGACGTGCTGATCATCGATACCGCCGGCCGCCTTCATAACAAGGCGGATCTGATGGCCGAGCTGGAAAAGATCGTCCGGGTCCTGGCCAAACAGGAGACGCACGCACCGCATGACACGGTCCTCGTGCTCGATGCCACGACCGGGCAGAACGCGCTTTCCCAGGTCGCGGTGTTCCGCGAGGTGGCGCGGATCACCGGGGTGATCATGACCAAGCTGGACGGCACCGCGCGCGGCGGCGTGCTTGTCGCCTGTGCGGCGGCGCACAAGCTGCCGGTCCATGCCATCGGCGTCGGCGAAAGCGTCGATGATCTCCAGCCCTTCGAGGCGGACGCCTTTGCCCGCGCCCTCGCCGGGCTTGAGAACGGCGCGCCGGCAGACACAAGCGCATCGCCGGCAAGCGCAGGCGCCGGGTCATGAGCGCATTCGGCAAGTTCCTCACCGAGGCGGGGCCGCTTCTGGTGTTCTTTGCGGCCAATGCCTGGTTCGGCATTTTCGTCGCCACCGGCGCCTTCATGGTGGCGGTCATCGCGGCACTGATCGTCTCCTATGTGCGGACCCGGACATGGCCGATGGTGGCGCTGGTCTCGGCGGTCATCGTGCTGATCTTCGGCGGGCTCACCCTCTATCTTCAGAATGAGACCTTCATCAAGGTCAAGCCGACCATTCTCTATGCCCTGTTCGCCGCCACCCTGCTTGGCGGACTGGCACGCGGGCGCTCGCTTCTCAAGCCGGTGTTCGAGGTCTCGTTCCCGCCGCTTTCGGACGAAGGCTGGCGCCGGCTGACGTTCCGCTGGGGCTTGTTTTTCCTGTGCCTCGCCGGTCTCAACGAGTTGGCCTGGCGGCTGCTCACCACCGATCAATGGGTCAGCTTCAAGGTGTTCGGCGTGCTGCCGCTGACCCTGGTCTTCGCGCTCACGCAGATGCCGCTGGTTCTGCGCCACACCATCGATGAGGGCGCCGGCGACGAGGATTAGAGCATATCAGGGTCATCCCGCGCCTTTGTTCCCCTCATCGCCCTGGTTGATGTCGCCTCGCCGGTTTTTCCAACGGCCCCCTCACCGGTTTTGTTGATTGCCCCCTCA
>CAZZKF010000130.1:0-3577 GCA_964654995.1 uncultured Alphaproteobacteria bacterium
AGGATCGTGATCGGACGTGGGCGGCCCGTGCGCTCTCGATGCCGCACCTTGATGGGTGGCAGAGACGCCAGCGCCGTGCGCGCCACCCGGTCGGTGTGGGCGACAGCCACGCGATTGACCGCGCCGCCGTCACTGATGCGTCCGCGCGCAGATCCTACAACGCCGAACTCGCCGACCTGGGAGCCTTCGACAGATGCCCGGCAATGCCCGTAATAGATTCCGATGGCGCGCAGCCCCGGATCCAGATTGATCCGCCAGATCGCGGTGCCACTGTTCGAAGCATCAAGTACCGTGATGCGCTCGAGCGTTGCCCCCCGGCGTTGATACAGCGCGCCGATGTCCCCCAGGCGCGGCGGGGGTCGTTTTGTTGTCTTGCTGCCCATGTTCCTGCCCATTTTGTCGTTTGTTGGTGGCGGCCGTCATCCAGGCGGCTTTTCCAGCATCGCGGCGACCACTTCGACACACCCGAGATCCTCGGCCGCATTAACGATCTGCTGACCGAACGCGATCCATTCCGGATCGTCCCAGGTGCGCGGCTCGACCAGGCTTGCCCACAGATATGCGTCCAGCATGTCCACCAGTTTCATCCATCGACCGTCCTCGCCGAATACCGCAGGCAGCCCCCACTCGACGGCCACTTTCGCCTCGAGAAACGCGAGCTCTTTTCCGAAATGACCCGTCTTGGCCGGCCCCGGCACGTCGCCGGTGACGCATTCCTGAACGTCGTGGCAGGCTGTGGCGGCCAGCAGCTGGACAGTGGGGTTCGGGTGCAGGCAAAGCAGCAGGCGCACGCAGCGGCCTTGGTGGGCGTCCGTGGTGTCGCCGCTATTCCGCAGCGACGGCCATCGGTTCGCATGCCACCGCGCCACGCCCGAGCGCCAGATGGCCAGTGTTTCTTCGGGCGTCGAGGTTTCCCATTCCAGCCTAGAAGGGGATTTCGTCGTCGAGGTTGTCATATCCTGCCCCCCGGTTGTCATATTCTGGGTTCTGGTTGTCATCTGCGCCCTTTCGGTTGCTCCCGAGCATGACCAGCTTGCCGCCATATCCCTGCACCACGACCTCGGTCGTGTATCGGTCGTTACCGGATTGATCCTGCCATTTGCGCGTTCGCAGCTGGCCCTCGATGTAGACCGGCGCGCCCTTGTGCAGGTATTTCTCGGCCACACGGACGAGACCATCTGCGAGCAGCACGACCGAGTGCCATTCCGTCCTCTCACGCCGCTCACCGGACTGGCGGTCCTTCCATGTCTCCGAGGTGGCAATGCGCAGGTTGCACAGCTTGCCGCCGTCCTGGAATGTTCTCACCTCCGGATCGCGGCCGAGATGGCCCAGAATGATCACCTTGTTCACTGAACCCGCCATCGTCAGACCTCCTTCACGTCAATGCCCTGCGCCGCCGCCACGGCTCGGCGCACCTCGTAATCCCGCGTCGGCATGCCCTTCGCATCCTCGTAAACGGTCAGGCCCGTGCGCAGATCGGTGTAGGCGAAATCCACCGTCAGCCGCATGCGCCTACCCGTCCGCGTCAGCAGCGGCCCGTCGCGGCCTTCCAGTTCCAGCGGCACCTGACGGCGCAGGTCGGCGATCTCGCCAGCCCGTTCAAGCAGCCGGAGTTCCGCCCAGCGCTCCGCCTCCTTTTTCGAATCGAAGCGGATCCCGTCAAAGACGGTTTTCCTGGCAGAGAACTTGTTGGTGCGCCGCGGCCCCGGTTTCGTGGGTCTCACTCGCATTTTCCTGCCCTGTTCCTTGCAATTGTCGTGCCCGCGAATTTCAGGGCTGCCAAAAAATCCTCGGCAGCCCGGGTTTTCGTCTTTGCCCTCATCAGCATGATCTGCGCGCGGTATGCCCTCTCGATTTCCTCGAGGCTGTTCAGGTGCACCGTACGCATCACCGGCGCGCAGATCGTCGGGGTCTCTACCGTCACGATGCATGACTCTCCGTCGCGATCGAGCACGAGCTCGGCCGCACCGAAGGTGTAGTGCTCCCGGCAGCTGTCCACTCTCACATTCCCGCCGTTCTGGTCAGTCGGCGCACGATCCCCTGCATCAGGTCGATCCGGCGCTGGGCGTCCCTGTCCCTGATCTTCCCGGCGCGTACCCATTTCGGATAAAGCCGCCTGCGCATGTCGAGCTCGCGCTGGGCCTCGATGATCAGCTCTTTCACGTCAAACTGGTCGCTCGTCATCTCGCTCATCTTCTCATCCCGTCAAAATTCGCCGCTGAGGGCGATCTCCTGTCTTTCGGCTTGGGGGGGTCGAAAAATCCAGAAGTTGGCGCACAGGCCCCCTTCTCGGCCAGGATTTTGCGGTGTTTCCAGCCATCCTTCATCTCAGCCGAACCTGTGGACCCGAAATCCCGCCTCCTCGAGGATGGCGGCGGCACGCTCGGGGCTTACACGCTTTTCGCGGCGCTCTGGCTGTGCCTGCCGGGCCACCACCCTTGGTCGCGGCATCATCTTGCGCGCCAGTTGATAGATCGCGCCCGGTGTCGGCTTGCGGCGAGGTTGATCGCGCAGGTACTGGACGCAGGCTTTCTGGATCACATCGCGCGGCAGGCCTTCGAGGGTGTCCGCCCAGTCGGCGCCGATGGCCGCCGTCATCTCGACCGGATCATCGTCGCGCCAGTAGTGGCTCAGCAGCGTCAACGCCCGGCCGCCGATCCACTCACGCAGTGCCGCGCGCTCCGGCGATAAAGGCGCGCATCCTGAGTTCGGCACGGCTTGGCTTATCGGTGCGGTTTTTGTCATTGCTGCCTCCTGCGTTTGTGGTGGCGTTCGTGGTAGGGGTGATCTTTTGCAAAGGCGCTTCCGCCTTTTGGCCTGCGAAGCGCTGCATGGCTTTGCGAAAATACCGAAATGTGGACGGCGGATCTTCGCTCTTGCCGAGGCACACCTCGCGGATCACGCCGAGAATCTCAACGTCCGACAGCCCGAGCTCGGTGCGCCACCTGTCCAGCTCGAGCATGTCGGACGATCCGCCGACGATGCGCCCGCTGGCGGTAACGCCGCTCGGGTCGTGCCCCATTGCGCTCAACACCTGCTCGCGGAATGTGAGCTCGTCCGCGGCCTTCATCGCCGGAGCGTTCTCGGCCTCGCGCGCGCACGCGCTACCACCACCACCATCTATTCCTGGTTCTATTCCAGGGTTCTTAGTGTCCCATTTTGGGACACGGGATCGCTCGAAAATGGGACACGGCTCTGCCCCGTTTCCGTGTCCCGTTTCGGGACTCGGCTCCACAACATGTTGTGTCTTGGAATCCAAATCTTGTGGCCGTGTCCCGTTTTGGGACACGGGTTTTTGGGGCGTTTCGTCCGCATCCATGGCCAGCGTGTAATGCGTTGGCCGCTGCTTTTTCGTGACCGAATCGACCTCCCGGTGGCGTTTGATAAGGCCGCGTTTCTCCAGCTCATCCAGATGCCGATTGAGCGTTGATCGACCCATTTCGCAGAGGTCAGCCAGCAGCGCCTGGCGCGGGTTGCATTGCCCGGTGTGGGCATTGTGGCAATCTGCCAGATGCCACAACACGATCTTCGTCGCTGGCTTCAATCCGCGCTGCTTGATCGCCCAGTTCGTGGCTGC
>CAZZKF010000131.1:0-3560 GCA_964654995.1 uncultured Alphaproteobacteria bacterium
ATCGCAAATTTGGTTTTCAAACCGGGCGCAAACGGGTAGCTTCGCGCGGTCACAAGGAATTGGGGACAAGGCGGGGCCTGGCCCATGCACGAGATGAGGTTTGCCCATGTGCCGCAAAGTGGCGGCGCCACCGTTTGCCATTTGCTGAGCGTGTGAGGACGATGGCGCCATGAAACGCTATGTGATCCGGCGGTTCCTGTCGGCGATCCCGACGCTGTTCATCATTATCACGGTGGCCTTTTTCATGATGCGGGTGGCGCCCGGCGGGCCGTTTGATATGGACCGCAGCCTGCCGCCCGAGATCGAGGCCAATCTGCTCGCCGCCTACGATCTCGACAAGCCGCTGGTGGTCCAGTACTGGAAATATCTGGTCGGCGTGCTGCACGGCGATTTCGGGCCGTCCTTCAAGTACAAGGATTTTTCGGTCACCGACCTGATCCTGGTCGGCTTTCCGGTGAGCCTGCAGCTGGGGCTCAACGCCATTGCCCTGGCGTTGCTGCTCGGGGTGCCGATCGGCACGCTCGCCGCCTTGCGCCAGAACAGTCTCACCGACTATTCGGTGATGACCGGGGCGATGGTCGGCATCGCCATACCCAATTTCGTCATGGCGCCCTTGCTCACCCTGATTTTCGGGGTGTTCCTCGGCTGGCTGCCGGTGGCCGGATGGAACGACGGGGCGCTGCCCAACCGGGTGCTGCCGGTGATCTCCCTGGCGCTGCCCTATGTCGCCTACATCTCGCGGCTCACCCGCGGCTCGATGATCGAGGTGCTGCGCTCCAACTACATCCGCACGGCGCGCGCCAAGGGCCTGCCCGAACGCAAGGTGATCTCGCGCCACGCGCTCAAGGCGGCGCTGCTCCCTGTGGTCAGTTTCCTGGGGCCGGCGACCGCCGGCATCGTCACCGGCTCGGTGGTGATCGAGCAGATCTTCAGCCTGCCCGGCATCGGCCGCTATTTCGTGCAGGGGGCGCTCAACCGCGACTATACCCTGGTGATGGGGGTGGTGATCTTCTATGCCTCGCTGCTCATCCTGCTCAACATGATCGTCGATGTGCTCTACGCCGTGCTCGACCCGAAGGTGCGTTACGAATGATGACAATGAGCGAGCAGCGCCGGCAGATCATGGAACAGGCCGGCGCACTGGCGGAAGAGGAGGTTTCCGGGCGCAGCCTGTGGATGGACGCCCGCGACCGCCTGATGCGCAACCGGGCGGCGGTGGTCAGCATGTGCCTGCTGGCGGTCATTGCCTTGCTGGCGATCGCCGGGCCGTGGCTCAGCCCGCATCCCTTCGACGAGCCCGACTGGGACTTCATGACGTCGCCGCCGCTGGCCGGCGAGGCCCACTGGTTCGGCACCGATTCGAACGGCCGCGATCTGTTCGTGCGCACCATGTACGGGGCGCGCGTCTCCCTGATGGTCGGCGTTCTGGCGACCTCGGTGGCGCTCCTCATCGGCGTCGCCTACGGGGCGATCGCCGGCTATGTCGGGGGGCGCGTGGATAACCTGATGATGCGCTTCGTCGACATCATGTATTCGCTGCCCTTCATGTTCTTCGTGATCATTCTGATGGTCATTTTCGGGCGCAAGATCTTCCTGATTTTCGTCGCCATCGGGGCGGTCGAATGGCTGACCATGGCGCGAATCGTGCGCGGCCAGACGCTGACCCTGCGAAAACGCGAGTTCGTCGAGGCGGCGCTGGCCGCCGGCGTCTCCACGGCGGCCATCATCCGCCGCCACATCATCCCCAACGTGCTCGGCCCGGTGGTCGTCTATGTGACGCTGACCATTCCCCAGGTGATCCTGTTCGAGAGCTTCCTGAGCTTTTTGGGCCTCGGCGTGCAGGAGCCGCTGACCAGCTGGGGGGTGCTGATCTCGGACGGCGCGCGCGAGATGGAAACGGCGCCGTGGATGCTGATCTTCCCGGCTTTTTTCCTCGCCACCACGATGTTCTGCTTCAACTTCATCGGCGACGGGCTGCGCGACGCCCTCGATCCCAAGGACCGCTAGGCGGGCGTGCCATGGAGCCGGTGTTCGAAATCCGCGACCTGAAGGTTCGCTTCGCCACCGGCGAGGGCGAGGTCGAGGCGGTCAACGGGCTCACCCTCGCCATCCGCCCGGGCGAGCGGGTCGGCATCGTCGGCGAATCCGGCTCCGGCAAGAGCCAGGTGTTCATGGCCTCGATGGGGCTCTTGGCGGCCAACGGCCGGGCCGAAGGCAGCGTCCGCTTCCGCGGCGAGGACATGCTCGGTGCGCCGATCGAGCGCCTCAACCGCATTCGCGGCTCACGGATGGCGATGATCTTCCAGGACCCGATGACGTCCTTGACCCCGCACATGCGGATCGGCCGGCAGCTGGCGGAAGTCCTGATCCACCATCAGAACATGTCGGAAAGCGCCGCCCGGGCGCGCGCCCTTGAGATGCTGGAGATGGTGCAGGTGCCGGAGCCGGCGCGCCGCTTGCGCCAGTACCCGCACGAGCTCTCGGGCGGTCTGCGCCAGCGCGTCATGATCGCCATGGCGCTGTTGTGCGAGCCCGACCTGCTGATCGCCGACGAGCCGACCACCGCGCTCGACGTCACCGTCCAGGCCCAGATCCTCGATCTTATGAAGGATCTGCGCGGCCGGCTCAATTCGGCGGTGATCCTGATCACCCATGATCTCGGCGTCATCGCCGGGCTGTGCGACCGGGTGATCGTGATGTATGCGGGGCGCATCGTCGAGGAAGGCCCGGTCGAGGACATCTTCCATGCGCCCCGCCATCCCTACACGCTGGGCCTGCTGCGCTCGATGCCGCGGCTCGACATGGTCGGCGAGGGCCGGCTCGCCACCATTCCCGGCCAGCCGCCCAATCTCCAGCGCCTGCCCGCGGGCTGCGCCTTTCGCCCGCGCTGCGAATGGGCGCTCGAGCGCTGCACACGCGAGCGCCCGGGCCTGCGCCGGATCGCGCCGAACCGCTTTGTCACCTGCTTTCTCGATACCCTGGAGGCGCCCGATGCCTGAGGCCGGCGAGCCGCTGCTCAGCGTGCGCGATCTGAAGGTCCATTTCCCGATGCGCATGGCCGGCGTGCTGCGCAGCCGCTACCAGCCGCTCAAGGCGGTGGACGGGGTGAGTTTCGATCTGGCGCCGGGCGAGACCCTCGGCGTGGTCGGTGAATCGGGCTGCGGCAAATCGACGCTGGGGCGCGCCATCCTGCAACTGATCGCCCCGACGCAGGGCCAGGTCGTCTGGCTGGGCGATGATCTGTGCAGGCTTTCGCGCCACGAGATGCGGGCGCGGCGGCGCCAGATGCAGATCGTCTTCCAGGACCCGCTGGCCAGCCTCAACCCGCGGATGACGGTCGGCGAGATCATCGCCGAGCCCTTGCGCACCTTCCATCCCGAACTGTCGCGCGACGAAGCCAAGGCGCGGATCCGCGAGATGATGGCCCAGGTCGGCCTGCTGCCGCAGATGATCAACCGCTATCCGCACGAATTCTCGGGCGGCCAGTGTCAGCGCATCGGCATCGCCCGCGCCATGATCCTGCGCCCCAAGCTGATCGTCTGCGACGAGCCGGTGAGCGC
>CAZZKF010000132.1:0-3522 GCA_964654995.1 uncultured Alphaproteobacteria bacterium
CCCGATCTGTTGATGGCGCAGAACGCGCTGGCCCACGCGCTGGCCTATCTCGGGCGGCTTGACGAAGCCATCGAGGTGTTCGAGCGTGCCGCTGCCAGCCACGCCGAGAATGCGGACGTGTTCATCGATCTCGGCACCGCCTATTGGCGCCGCAAACGCTATGCCGCGGCGATCACCGCCTATGAGCGCGCCGCCGAGCTGTTGCCCCGCAACATCCACGTGTTTCTGGCGCTCGGCGCCATGTGCAACGCCGCCGGACAGTTCGAGCGCGCGGTCGCCGTGTTCGACCGGGCGCTGCAACTGAACCCGCGCCAGTTCAGCGCCCATCGCGGCCGCGCCCAGGCGCTGGTGCGCCTCGGCCGGCTCGACGAGGCCCGCGAGTCTTATGAACGGGCGCTCGACATCGAACCCGATGACGCCACCTGCAAGTTCGCCTGCGCGGCGCTGTCCGAGGACAAGATCGCGTCGGCACCGGCCGATTACATCGTCGAGATGTTCGACAAGTTCGCCGCCAGCTTCGATGAGGAACTGCGCAACGATCTCGACTACCGCACGCCCGAGCACCTTTACGAGGCGATCACGGCCGTCGTCTCCGATCCGCCCGGCGACTGGACGGTCGCCGACATCGGCTGCGGCACCGGCCTGTGCGGGCCCCTGCTGCGGCCGCTGGCCGCCCGGCTGATCGGCTCGGACCTGTCACCCGGCATGATCGACAAGGCGCGCGAGCGCGGCGTCTATGACGAGCTGCGCGTCGAGCCGCTCGAGGACACCCTGGCAAACGCTTCGGACGAATTCGATCTGGTGGTGGCGGCCGATGTCTTCGTTTACATCGGCGACCTTGACCCGGTATTTGCCGCCTGCGCCCAGGCGTTAAAGCCCGGCGGCCTGTTCGCCTTTTCGACCGAACATGCGGAGGGCGACGATTTCGCCATCAACGAGGCCATGCGATTCACCCACGCCCCGGCCTATATTGCCGAGCTGGCCGCCAAGCACGGATTCGAGCGCGCCCATGAAGCCACCGCGGTAATCCGCAAGGAAGCCGGTGTGCCGGTCAACGGCGGCATCTACGTGCTCAGAAAGCCCTGACCCGCGGCCCGCCCGGCACCAAAGAAAGAGCCGGGTGGAGGGTCCACCCGGCTCAGGTTCGAAATCGGCAGAGTTTCGGTTAGAAGTGCTTTTGAACGGTAACGCCCCAAGTCCGCGGCATGCCGGCAATCGACTGCCCGGTTGCGGTACCCGGGAAGCTCTTGGGCGGGCCGCCGACAAAGGTACCGCCCGGGGGCACGCCGAAGTTGCGGATGATCGGGTTGGCCCGGCGGAACGCCTTGTAGCGGGTGTTGGTGATGTTCTTGCCCCAGAAGAAGATCTCCCAGTCGTCGGTGTCCGAGACATAGCCGATCCGGCCGTTGACCAGATTGAACGACGGCTCGAACACCTTGGCGCGCTGGGCCGGATTGGGATCCAGCTCGTGGAAAATGCTGCCGGTATAATTCCACTCGCCGCGGATCACCAGGCTGCCCGAACTGCTCACCGGTATCGAATAGGTCACCGCCGCATTCGCCGTCACATTCGGCGCCTGGGCCAGACGCAACCCCAGGAAGGCGCTGGTATCAACCAGCGGCGGCTTGGTGGGATCGGGATTGGGAATGATCAAGGCCTTCTTGATCTTCGAGTCCGCTACACCGACGCCGCCAGAGATGGTCAGCCCTTCGACCGGGCGGGTGATCAGATCGGCCTCGAACCCGACCACCCGGGCACCCGGCACGTTGAGGACAATGATGCCGGTGGCGAGATTGAGGATGTTCTGCTGAACATTGTTGTAGTCGGTATAGAAGCCGGCGATGTTCAGCCGCAGCCGGTTGTTGAACAGATTGGTCTTGACCCCAAATTCGTAGACGTTGACGTTCTCCGGCCCGAATTCGATGTTGTCGGGCGCCGCATTGGGGTCGGCCCCGAGCGCAATCGCGGCATTGATGAAGTCTTCCTTGGTGGCGAAATCCGCCGGGTTGAGCTTCTTGGTGGCAGCCAGGAACTGGTTGACCTTCTCGCCCTGGGTGATGTCGAACTGGAAGCCGCCCGACTTGAAGCCGTGGGCGAACTTCGCATAGGTCGTCACATCGTCCGACCATTTGTAGGTCAGCGACGCGGTCCCGGACCATTCGCGATCCTTGCGGCTGTCCTGCTTGGTGAAGCTGGGGCGCGCAATGTTGATCTTGCCGATCTGGGTCATGTCGACGTTCTTGTCTTCCCAGGTATGGCGGATGCCGCCACTCAGGAACGCCGAATCGGTGAAGTGATAATTGGTGTGGAAAAACAGCGCGTAGGCCTTGGTGTTGACATTGCCGAATTCGCGCACCGCATCGACCACCGGCACGTCTTCGGCGGTCAGCGGACCATCGAAGCCGCGGACCACCAGATCCTCCGCCTCGCCGCCGGGAATGTGGCGGCCAAAGGCGATCAGGTCGGGATTGTTGCAGCCGATGGCCTCGCCCGGCTCATTGGGAATGCCGTTGCCGTTGAGGTCGAAATCCCAGACCGGCAGACCCTGCTCGTCAAAGCCGGCAAGCCGCGACGTCGGCTCGAACGGCGGCGGCGGCGGAAAGCCGCGGAAGGTCTGCGGCGTCACCGGCACCGTACAGCCGGCGAGAATGTTCTTCGGGTAGAACCGGGTCTGGGTCGACGCCTTGATCTTCTGATTGAAGTAATAGGCGCCGGCCACCCAATCGATCCGGCTGCCTTCCGGCGACGACACCCGAAGCTCGGCCGACCACTGGTCGGTGTTGTCGTCCGCCTTGGTGTCCGAGAGACGCTGGCGCTGGGTGTCGCCGTCGAACAGACTGTTGAAATTGGTCTGCCGGAAACCGCCCAGGAAGGTCAGAACGTAGCCGCCATCGGTCGAATAATTGATCTCCAGCGAAGTGCCCCAGAGATCGCGCCGCGAGGTGCTGGGAGAATCGATGTCGACGATTCCCTTGTCGATATCGACCGCCGGATTGTCCTTGAGCGAATCCGGATCGTCATTGACCTGGGCGACGAAGTTGCGGTCGTCGAAGAAGCGGTCGGCCGTCCAGTAGATCTCCAGCTTGTCATTGGGCCGCGCCAGAAGCTGGATGCGCCCCGACCAGTTGTTCTCGCCATTGAACCGGCGGTCATCGAAGAGGTTGCGGATCCACCCCTTCTGGCGCTCGACCGAGCCCGAGATGCGGGCCATCAGCTTGTCGCCGGCAATCGGGAAGTTCAGCGAGCCGCTGGCCATGCCGCGCTCATAGCGGCCGGTCTCGAACTTCATGTTGCCCGAAACCTCGTCGGTCGGGCGCTGGGTGGTGATGTTGAGCGCCCCGGAAATCGTGTTCTTGCCGAACAGGGTGCCCTGCGGCCCGCGCAGTACCTCGACCTGCTCGACCCCCTGCAGCAGGTAGTCGAACGCCTGCGGGCGACCGACCAGAATGCCGTCGACATAAACCGCGAGGCTCGATTCAACCCCCGGGTTGGAAACGTTGGTGGTAATGCCGCGCATCCCGA
>CAZZKF010000133.1:0-3468 GCA_964654995.1 uncultured Alphaproteobacteria bacterium
GCCGATCAGATTGAGGCGCAGTCCGGCCCGCATCATCTGCGCCATGCGCACCGTGCCGCTGGCGTAGACAATGGCGTTGGGCGGCGTGGCCACCGGCAGCATGAAGGCGCAACTGGCAGCCACGGCGGCCGGCGCGGCAAGGGTGAGCGGATGATCGCCGGCCCCCACCGCCAGCGCCCCGACGATGGGCAGGAAGGCGGCCGTGGTCGCCGTATTGCTGGTGAGTTCCGTGAGGAAAATGATCACCGCAACCACCACTGCCGCGAGCAGCAGCGGCGGCCAGCTGGCGAATATCGAGAGCGCCGATCCGATCGCGGTTGCCAGTCCTGACGTCGAGATCGCTGCCGCCAGGCTCAGGCCGCCGCCGAACAGCAGCAGGATGCCCCAGGGCAGGCGCTTGGCGGTGTCCCAGTCGATGAGCGCACCGCGGGCCGTGCCGCCGGCCGGGATGATGAAGGCCAGCGTGCCGGCGAAAACGGCGATGCCGGGATCGGTGAGGGCTTCCAGTCCCGGCACCTGAACCAGCAGCGGCCGGGCGATCCACAATATCGCGGTGAGCGCGAACAGGGCGGCGGTGCGCTTTTCCGGCACCGACATCGGGGCCAGGGCGGGACCAAGGTCCGGCACGACCGGGCCGGCGTCATCGAGCCGGCGGGTCAGCAGCCACCAGGTGACCAGCAGCATCACGCCCGAGACCGGAAGCGCAAAGGCCAGCCACTGGGCAAAGCCGACCTCGATGCCATAGGTCTGGCTCATGAAGGCGGCCAGAAAGGCGTTCGGCGGCGTGCCCACCAGGGTCGCCAGACCGCCGATGCTGGCGGCGTACGCGATGCCCAGCATCAGCGCCGGGGCAAAGCCGTCGCACGGGCGCGCGTTCGCATCCGATTCGGTGAGCGAGACCAGCGAGATGGCGATCGGCACCATCATCAGGGTGGTCGCGGTGTTCGAGATCCACATGCTCAGGAATGCGGTCGCCAGCATGGCGCCGCCGATCAGTGCCCGTGGCCCCGCTCCGGCGCGGGCGATGACGATGAGCGCGATGCGCTTGTGAAGCTGCCAGCGTTCGACGGTGAGCGCGATCAGGAAGCCGCCCAGAAACAGATAGATCAACGGGTTGGCAAAGGGTGCGCTGGCCGCCCGGATATCGGCGATGCCGAGCAGCGGAAACAGGACCAGCGGCAAGAGCGCGGTGGCGGCCAGCGGAATCGCCTCGCCCGCCCACCAGATCGCCATCAGCACGGCAACCGCCGCCGTGCGCCAGGCCTCGGGCGCCATGCCGGCCGGCACCGGCAGGGCGAGCATGAGGGCGGCGGCCAGAACCCCGGCCACCAGGCTGACGCGCGCCTTGCCGGGCGGCGCCGGCCGTTCACTGGCTGGCTGAGTCGTCGTCATCACCGGACGCTACCGCCCCGGATGCGGCCAAGGCAAGGCGGCGCTGCGGCAGGCACAAGCGGGCCGGCGCGCGGAATGCACGGGTTTGACAACCGGGGCTGGCATCGATAGTGATGGAGGCCGGTGGGGACCGATACCGCTGGGCAGCGTGAAAACCAGAACGCCGCGTCTTTTGAAGGCGTGCGGCCCCCTGTATTGAACTGAACGGCGGAGCACTCTCATGAAAAGGAAATATGTTCTCTGGCCGCTGGCGGTGATCGTCGGCCTGGGGATTTTCTGGCTGTCCAACCTGATCTGGTTCAAGCCTTTCAACATCAATCATTTCTTCGAGCGCGTATTCATCGAGTTCGCGCTCCGGGATCCCGAGATGCTGACCCGGCTGCGGATTCTGGAGCCCTATGGCATCGATTTCTACAACGACGATCTGACCGACATCTCGCAAAAGGCCGAGGACCGGCAGTGGGCCAAGCTGCATCGCGACTACAACACCCTGGTGTCCTACGACGATGCCGGGCTGTCCGACCAGCAGCGGCTCTCCAAGCGCATTCTCAAGTGGTTCATGGAGATGCAGCTGGCGGAAGAGGAATTCCGCTACCACAACTACCCGGTCAATCAGCTCTTCGGGCTCCAGAACATGTTCCCGTCGTTCATGGATACCTTCCATCAGGTGAACGACGAAGAGGATGCCGAGGACTATATCGCGCGCCTCTCCAAGGTCGGCACCAAGTTCGACCAGGCCATGGAAGGGCTCAAGATCCGCGAAGACAAGGGCATCATTCCGCCCACCTTCGTGATCGACAAGGTGCTCGAAGAGATGAAGAACTTCACCGCCAAGGCGCCCGAGGACAATCTTCTCTATGTCTCGTTCAAACGCAAACTCGACAAGGCCGAAGGTTTGAGCGAGGCGACCCGCGAGCGGCTCCTCAAGGGCGTGGCCGGGGAAATCGAACGCACTGTCTATCCGGCCTACGCCATGCTGATCGACTATTTCACCAGGCTGCGGCCCAAATCCAACAATGACGCCGGCGTCTGGAAGTTCCCGGACGGCGAGCGTTTCTATCAGGCCAAGCTGCGGGAATACACCACCACCAACATGACCGCCGACGAGATTCACGAGCTCGGTTTGCGCGAAGTCGCCCGCATCGAAAACGAGATGCTGGAAATCCTGGGCAGCCAGGGCTACGACACCTCGAAGGGCTTTACCGCCCTGATGGCCGAGGTTGCCAGCGAGGACCGCTTCTATTATCCGGATACCGATGAAGGTCGGGCCCGGATCCTCGCCGACTATCGGGCCATTCTCGAGGAGGTGAACGCCGGCCTGGATGATGCCTTCCGGCTGCGGCCCAAGGCCGGGATCGAGGTCCGCCGGGTGCCCGTGTTCAAGGAAAAGACCTCGCCCGGCGCCTATTACAACGGCCCCGCCTTCGACGGCTCGCGCCCCGGCATCTTTTACGCCAATCTCTATGACATCAAGGCGACGCCGAAGTACGGCATGCGCACGCTGGCCTATCACGAAGGCATCCCCGGCCATCATTTCCAGATCGCCATCCAGCAGGAAATCAAGGGGCTGCCCACCTTCCGCAACATTCTGGGCTTCACCGCCTATACCGAAGGCTGGGCGCTTTATGCCGAACGCCTGGCCTGGGAGCTGGGGTTCGAGAAAGACCCGTTCGACAATCTCGGGCGGCTGCAGGCCGAACTGATGCGGGCGGTGCGCCTGGTGGTGGACACCGGCATTCACAAGAAGCGCTGGACCCGCGAACAGGCGATCGACTACATGGTGGCGAACACCGGCATGGCGCTCTCGGACGTGACCGCCGAGATCGAGCGCTACATCGTCATGCCGGGTCAGGCGACCGCATACAAGGTCGGGCAGATGGAAATCCTGCGGCTGCGCGAAAAGGCCAGGGCGGCGCTGGGCGATGCGTTCGACCTGCGGGACTTCCACGATGTGGTGCTCGGCAACGGCTCGGTGCCGCTGACCGTGCTCGGCGAACTGGTCGACGATTACATCGCCAGGAAGAAACAGGCGCTCGCCTCCTGAGGCTGCCCTCATGACCTGAAATTCGGGGCCGC
>CAZZKF010000134.1:0-3436 GCA_964654995.1 uncultured Alphaproteobacteria bacterium
GCTCCATCAACTCTCCCCGAACACCCGGGCGAAGAGGGTGTCCACGTGGCGGGTGTGGTAGGCGGGGTCGAACAGGGCCTCGAGTTCGCTTGCGTCGAGGGCTGCCGTGACCTCCGCATCCGCCTTGAGCGCAGCGAGGAAATCGCCCTCCGCTTGCCAGGCCGCCATGGCGTTTTTCTGGACCAGCCGGTAGGCGGCCTCGCGTGAGATGCCTTTTTGCGTCAGCGCCAGCAACACCCGCTGCGAATAGATGAGTCCGCCCAACTGATCGAGATTGCGTTTCATGCGCTCCGGATAGACCACCAGCTTGTCCACCACTTGCGTCGCACGTGCCAGCGCGAAATCGAGCGTGACCGTGGCATCCGGCCCGATCATCCGCTCAACGGAAGAATGCGAGATGTCGCGTTCATGCCACAGGGCGACGTTTTCCAGCGCCGGCACGACTGCCGAGCGCACCAGGCGGGCGAGCCCGGTGAGGTTTTCAGACAGCACCGGATTGCGCTTGTGGGGCATGGCGGATGAGCCTTTCTGGCCGGGCTCGAAGAATTCCTCCGCCTCCGCCACTTCGGTGCGCTGAAGATGGCGGATTTCGGTGGCCAGGCGCTCGATCGAGGCGGCGATCACCCCCAATGCGGCGAAATAGGCGGCATGGCGGTCACGCGGGATCACCTGGGTCGAGATCGGCTCAGGTGTCAGCCCCATCTGTTCGGCGACATGGGCCTCGACCGCCGGGTCGATGTTGGCGAAGGTGCCGACCGCGCCCGAGATCGCGCAGGTGGCGACCTCGGCGCGCGCCGTTTCCATCCGCCGGCGCGCACGCGCGAACTCGGCGTAAAAGGAGGCGAGCTTGAGGCCGAAGGTGGTGGGCTCGGCATGAATGCCGTGCGAGCGCCCGATGCACAGCGTCATCTTGTGCTCAAACGCCCGGCGTTTGAGCGCCGCCAGCAGGGCGTCCAGGTCGGCGAGCAGCAGATCGGCGGCGCGCACAAGCTGCACGTTGAAGCAGGTATCGAGCACGTCCGAAGACGTCATGCCCTGATGGACAAAGCGCGCCTCGGGGCCGACATGCTCGGCGAGGTTGGTGAGGAACGCGATGACGTCGTGTTTGACCTCGGCCTCGATCGCGTCGATGCGCTCGACCTCGAAGGCGCCTTTTTCCCACACTGCCCGGGCCGCCGATTTGGGGATGACACCCAATTCGGCCTGGGCGTCGCAGGCATGGGCCTCGATCTCGAACCAGATGCGAAACTTGGTCTCGGGCGCCCAGATGGCGGCCATTTGGGCACGTGAATAACGGGGAATCATGGGCGTTCGGGCCTCCGGCTCAACAGGATGCCCCGGCTATAGCACGATTGGCGCGCCCGCGCCACGGCCAGGCAAAGGGCCAATTCGACGTGGCCCGCCAACGGCTTAGATCACCCCCAGGCTCTTGAAGCTGGTATATGCGCCTTTGCCGACCACGACGTGGTCGTGGACGGCAATGCCCAGGGGCTTGCCGGCCTCGATCACCTGGCGGGTCATGTCGATGTCGGCACCGCTCGGCGTCGGGTCGCCGGACGGGTGATTGTGGACCATGATCAGCGCCGAGGCGCCGAGCTCGAGGGCGCGCTTGACCACCTCGCGCGGGTAGACCGGGGTGTGATCGACGGTGCCCTTCTGCTGCACCTCGTCGGCGATCAGCGCATTCTTGCGATCGAGAAACAGGATGCGGAACTGTTCGGTGGTGCTGTACGCCATGCTCGCCTGGCAGTAATCGAGCAGCGCATCCCACGAGCTGATCACCGGGCGCCCCATGATGCGGTTGCGCGACAGCCGGATGGCGGCGGCCTGGACCACCTTCAAGGTGGCGATCACCGCTTCGCCGACGCCGCGGACTTCGGCCAAGCGCTGCGGCTCGGCGCTGATCACTTCGGCAAAGCCGCCGAAACGCTTGAGCAGCGCCTTGGCCAGCGGCTTCACATCACCGCGCGGGATTGCCTGGCACAGGACCAGTTCGAGGAGCTCGTAATCGGGAAGGGCCTCTTCGCCGGCGGCCATGAACCGATCGCGCAGGCGCTTGCGATGGCCGATATGATGCGGCTTGTCATCCACGGTGTTTCTCGACCCTTGTTCGTCGGAAATTTATACCGAGCGCGCCGGCCAAAGACAATTGACCGGCAATCGCAGGCGGGGCGCCGGCGCCCGCTGGCTCAGTCGAACGGCGGGTGGTCAAGCCCGGCGGGCGAGCGCGTGAAGATCTCGCAGCCGTCTTCGGTAACGCCGATGGAATGCTCGAACTGGGCCGAGAGCGAGCGGTCCTTGGTCACCGCCGTCCAGCCGTCGGACAGCATCTTGACCTCGTAGCGCCCGGCGTTCAGCATCGGCTCGATGGTGAAGAACATGCCCGGGCGCAACACCGCGCCGCTGCCCGGCACGCCGTAGTGCAGGACGTTGGGGGCGTCGTGGAACACCCGGCCCAGCCCGTGGCCGCAGAAATCGCGCACCACCGAGCAGCGCCGCGATTCGGCGTAAGACTGAATGGCATGGCCGATGTCGCCGAAGGTGGCGCCGGGGCGGACCGCGGCAATGCCGCGCATCATCGCCTCATAGGTGGTCTCGACCAGCTTGCGGGCCTTGACGCTGACCTTGCCGACAAAATAGGTGCGGCTGGAATCGCCGTGCCAGCCATCGAGGATGGGGGTGACATCGATGTTGATGATGTCGCCTTCCTTCAACACCCGATCACCGGGAATGCCGTGACAGACGACGTGATTGATCGACGTGCAGATCGACTTCGGAAAACCCCGGTAATGAAATGGCGCCGGAACGCCGCCGTGCGCGACGATGAAGTCGTGGCACAGCCGGTCGAGCTCGTCCGTGGTCACCCCGGGTTTCACATGGGGCGTGATGAAGTCCAGCGTTTCCGCCGCCAGACGCCCGGCGCGGCGCATGCCCTCGAAATCGGCGGGCGGGTGGATCTTGATCCCCTCGGGGCTCAAGGTCACATCAGATGCCGGGCTTATGGCGGCAAGTGTTTCGGTCATGGCAGGTCCTTGTGCGTTCGCCTGCTATATCGTTTCCGACCCTGGAGGTCCAGTATTACCTTAAAGGTCCAATGTTAAGGGCCGGTTGAGGACGATTTCATCGCGGCTGATCCGGCAATCGTAGCACAGGGCCTCGACACCGGCGGCCAGCGCCGCCTCGAGCGCCGCAGCATATGCCGGGTCGATATCGCGGGCGATGGTGAAGCGCTCGCAATCCATGCGCTGGACCAGATAGAACATCACCGCCCGGCCACCTTCGGCCACCACATCGGCAAGTTCGCCCAGATGCTTGGTGCCGCGCGCGGTGACCGCATCGGGAAACTCGGCCGGACCGTCGCGCCTCAAATGCACGTTCTTGACTTCCACATGGCAGGGCGCCCGCCCGTCACCGCCCAGCAGCAGGTCGATGCGCG
>CAZZKF010000135.1:0-3258 GCA_964654995.1 uncultured Alphaproteobacteria bacterium
TGGGTATGCTACCCCTGGCAATTAGTACCGGAGAAGGCTCCGAATTATGGCGTCCCATGGGCGTAACCGTTATTTTCGGACTGACCGTATCAACATTGGTAACGCTGGTACTGGTGCCGGTGGTTTATTCGATTTTTGAGACTCGATTTAAAAAAGCGGAATGGGAATAGAAACAAGTTATAGAGCCCCGGCTTCTGATAAAGGGGCGGGGCTCTATAACCGGAAAGAATTAGATTAGAAAAACAATGAGGTCTAAATATGAAAGCGGTCATGATTGTTTATAATCAGAGTATTTCCGACGAAGTATACGATATTCTGGAAAAACTACAGATCAGAGGATTTACCCGCTGGATCGACGTGCATGGTCGCGGTTCGGAAACCGGAGAACCGCATTATGGCACCCACATCTGGCCTTCCCTGAATTCCGTAATTCTTACGGTCGTTGAGGAAAATCTTGTTCAACCAATTCTGGAAAATGTTAAAAAAATAAATGAATTGGCAGAAGAAGAAGGCATTCGAGCCTTTGTGTGGACCATTGAGCAGATTGTATAGGTAATTTACGACTCGTTGATATAAAATTTAAATAGAGAATGAATAAAAGATCGGAGTTTTTTAGAATGAAATTTTTTACAATAAAACTGCAGCCCCCCAAATTAGACGTGAGTATTATTATTCCGGTGAAGGATGAAGTAGAAAATATTGTAACTCTGGCGTCTGAGATTGATGGAGTAATGAATCAACTACAACAAAGTTGGGAATGTATTTGGGTTGATGATGGTTCACAAGATGGTACACTAATAGAACTTCAGAAATTACAAACAATAAATTCGGAACACAGGTTTATTGCGCTAAATAGGAACTATGGACAATCGATGGCTCTGGCAGTTGGTATCACCAGGGCAAGGGGGAAAATTTTTATTACCCTTGATGGGGATGGGCAAAATAACCCTGCTGACATTCCCAAAATGCTTTACTTATTAAAAAACAATAACTTGGATATGGTAAACGGAATACGAGTAAAACGAAAAGATAATTGGATACGTAAAATCTCTTCTAAAATTGCTAACAATTTTCGTAATTGGGTAACTAAAGAAAATATTCGAGATGTTGGGTGTTCATTGCGTGTTTTCCGAAGGGAATGCGTAGATGGATTATGGGTTTTTAAAGGAATGCATCGCTTTCTTCCAACTTTAATCAGACTAAATAGTTTTCATAAAATAACTGAAATAAAAGTAGATCATAGAAAAAGGAATTTCGGAAAAACAAAATATGGTATTAATAATCGTTTGTGGGTTGGATTATTGGATACATTTATTGTAAGATGGCTAACAACTCGAATAGACTATCCGGAAATTGTATACGAAAAATCATATTCATCACCAAAGGAAATAGTAAAATGTCCAAAGTTTGGCTAATTATCGGATTTGCAGGACAGCTGATGTTTGCTGCTCGTTTTTTGTACCAATGGTTAGCCAGCGAAAAAGCCCGTCGCAGTATAATCCCTGTCGGGTTCTGGATTTTCAGTATTTTAGGATCAATATTACTTTTAAGTTACGCTATCTACCGAAAAGATCCTGTTTTCATTTTAGGACAATCTACAGGACTTTTTATTTATACCCGGAATTTGCAATTGATTTATAGAGAAAAAAAGACTAAAAAATAAGCCATATAATTTGAAAACTAAATATCGGTTATAAATAAGGTAATGGAATTAAATTATATTGACATTGCCGATGAAAAATATACAACCTATGTTTGGATAATTATTTTATTCATTCTCCTGAATTTAATTTCTTATATAACCAAAATGCCCTTATTTCATGAAGAACCCCGAAGAGTGATTGTAGCACAGGAGATGCTATTAACCGGTGACTATATCGTTCCAAAAGTCTATCAAAAACCTTATTGGAAAAAACCACCTTTTCAGAACTGGATGATTGCTTTATTCTCGCTCCCTCTGGGAAAGGTGACAGATTATTCGGCACGTCTGGTTTCCATAGTTTTCTTTTTAATTACAGGAATCTTCATATATTGGCTACTCCAAAAACAGAATAAATCAGTCGCATTTACGGCGTTTTTGATCATCACTACCAATTATCTAATGATGTGTGAATTCGGAAATAAAGCAGAACCGGATATCACATTCACTGCTCTATTATTTATATCTTATTATTTTTACATGAAGTTTCCAAGGCAATGGAAATATTATATCATTTCTTCCATCTTTATGGGAGCCAGTATTTTAACTAAAGGTATTTCACCATTATTCTTTTATCCAGGCCTGATTATTTATTATTTGTTTTTCAAGAAAGAAAACAAAACCCAATCACTAAAATTTTTAATCTTCCACTTCTTTCTCTCACTTCTTTTACCCTTGCTCTGGTTAGCACTTTATTACACAAAAGGGGATATCAACATCTTGATAAATGTATTTGAAAATGAAATTGGATTGAGAACTCAGAGCAGTCCTTCAAAGTTTTTATGGCATCTTTTTTATTACCCTATTAAAATTTGGATTGTCTTGCTTCCCTGGTCACTGATTGTATTTCTTACTTTTAAAAAGAATAATCATCCGAATGAGATCTATCAGACAAGCTTTTTAATATTCCTGATATCGATAATCCTCTTCACCCTGACTCCAGGAGCCAGAGATCGATATTTGATGCCTGCATTCCCATTTTTTGCTATAATGGCAGCCTATCATATCAATTCCAAATGTATTGTACCACAATCTATTAGTCGGCTCGTATTGGGTTTTTATCTTATCTCTTTTCTTGCTGGGACAGTTTTCTTTTTATACAAAGGGTTTTACTTGCAAAGCATAATTTTTACTCTTACAGGATGCATAATAATCGCAATATTACGAAAAAAATTTAAGATATTGGCATTTGCTTTACTTATTACTACAACATTTTTAATTGCTTTTGAACACGGTCTTTATTTTTATCGCTCGCAAATTAAATACGACTATAAGACACCAGCAAAATTATTTTCTGAAAAAACAAATAAGGATCTACCGATTATTGTGGATGATAGAATCAGTCCAATTCAATTTGTTGCATATTTGGAAGGATTTATTAAAAAACCAATATATAGCAGTAAAGTATTGACGCCACAAGAATATTATTTACTAACTATGCCTGCATTAAGTCCAGATAATGGCAAAGTGGTTTACAGACTACCTTATCATAAAGAAAAAATAGATACTTTAATCATAAAATATATACAATAATAATAGATGTAATACTCAAAAATTTT
>CAZZKF010000136.1:0-3208 GCA_964654995.1 uncultured Alphaproteobacteria bacterium
TCTGTGCTGCTTTCGCGCCGCTCTACTCGATGATTTTGGTGACGACGCCGGCGCCGACGGTGCGGCCGCCCTCGCGGATGGCGAAGCGCAGGCCGTCGTCCATGGCAATCGGCGAGATCAGCTCGATGGTCATCCTCACATTGTCGCCCGGCATCACCATCTCGGTGCCTTCCGGCAACGTCACGACCCCGGTCACATCCGTCGTCCGGAAATAGAACTGCGGACGGTAGTTGGTGAAAAACGGCGTGTGACGCCCGCCCTCATCCTTGGTCAGAATATAGGCCTCGGCCTCGAACTTGGTGTGCGGCGTAATCGAACCCGGCGCCGCCAGAACCTGACCGCGCTCAACCTCGTCACGGCCAATCCCGCGCAGAAGACAGCCGACATTGTCCCCCGCCTCGCCCTGATCCAGCAACTTGCGGAACATCTCGACACCCGTCACAACCGTCTTGCGGGTCTCCTTGATCCCGACAATCTCGACTTCCTCGCCAACCTTGATCACACCCCGCTCAACCCGGCCGGTGACAACCGTGCCACGACCCGAAATCGAGAACACATCCTCGATCGGCATCAAAAACGGCTTGTCCTTGGGACGCTCAGGCTGCGGAATATAGTCGTCAACCGCCTCCATCAGCTTCAGGATCGACGCCCGGCCGATCTCATCATCCCGGCCCTCCAGAGCCGCCAGCGCCGAGCCCGCAATGATCGGAATGTCGTCACCCGGGAAATCGTAGTTCGACAGCAGCTCGCGAATCTCAAGCTCGACCAGCTCCAGAAGCTCCGGGTCATCCACCTGATCCACCTTGTTCAGGTAAACAACAATCGCCGGAACCCCCACTTGCCGGGCCAGCAGAATATGCTCGCGGGTCTGCGGCATCGGACCGTCGGCCGCCGAGACAACCAGAATCGCCCCGTCCATCTGCGCCGCGCCGGTGATCATGTTCTTCACATAATCCGCGTGACCCGGGCAGTCGACATGCGCGTAATGGCGCTTGCCCGTCTCATACTCGACATGCGCCGTCGAAATCGTAATGCCCCGCGCCTTCTCCTCCGGCGCCTTGTCAATCTCCTCAAACGGCGTGAAATCAGCCCCGCCAGCCTCCGCCAAAACCTTGGTAATCGCCGCCGTCAGCGTCGTCTTGCCGTGATCAACGTGACCAATCGTCCCAATGTTGCAATGCGGCTTCGTCCGCTCAAACTTCGCCTTCGCCATCTTTGCATCCTCTCGTTTGTCAACGGACGCGGCCCGAGCCGGCGTCCCGTTTCCTCCCGGCTCAAGCCAGTTTCGCAATCACCTCGTCGGAGACCGTCTGCGGCACCTGGGCGTAATGATCGAAATGCATGGTGAACTGGGCTCTCCCTTGCGTGATCGAGCGCAGATTGTTCACATAGCCGAACATGTTGGCCAGGGGCACCATGGCCTTGACCACCATGGCACCGCCACGCCGCTCGGTCCCCGAAATCTGGCCGCGGCGTGAATTCAGGTCCCCCATCACATCGCCCATGTATTCCTCGGGTGTGACCACCTCGACCCGCATCACCGGCTCAAGGAGCTTGAGCCCGGCCTGCTGGCAGGCCTCGCGGAAGGCGGCACGGCCGGCGATCTCGAAGGCCATGACCGAGGAATCGACATCGTGATAGGCGCCATCCACCAGGGTCACCTTGTAGTCGATGAGCGGGAACCCGGCGAGCACACCGGCCTCGGCAACGCTTTCGATCCCCTTGGCAACGCCGGGGATGTATTCCTTGGGCACGTTGCCGCCGACGACGGCACTTTCGAACTCGCGGCCCGAGCCCGGCGGCAGCGGCTCCAGCTTCAGCTTGACACGGGCGAACTGACCGGCGCCACCGGTCTGTTTCTTGTGGGTGTAATCAACCACCGCCGGACGCGTGATGGTTTCGCGATAGGCCACCTGCGGCGCCCCGACATTGGCCTCGACCTTGAATTCGCGCTTCATCCGGTCGACCAGAATGTCGAGGTGCAATTCGCCCATGCCGCGAATCACGGTCTGGCCGGACTCGGTATCGACCGACACCTTGAACGACGGATCCTCCTGGGCCAGGCGATTGAGCGCCACCGACAGCTTTTCCTGATCGGCCTTGGTGCGCGGCTCGACCGCCACCTCGATCACCGGCTCCGGGAAATCCATGCGCTCGAGAATCACCGGCTTTTCGGCATCGCACAGGGTATCGCCCGTGGTTGTCGACTTGAGCCCGCACAGCGCCACGATGTCGCCAGCATAGGCCCGCTTGATGTCCTCGCGCGAATTGGCGTGCATCAGCAGCATCCGCCCGATGCGTTCGCGGTTGCCCTTGGTGCTGTTGAGCACCTGCTTGCCGGATTCCATCTGGCCAGAATAGATGCGCACGAAGGTCAGCGAGCCGACAAACGGATCGGTCATGATCTTGAACGCCAGCGCCGCCAGGGGCTCATCGTCCCGGGCGGCGCGGATGACCACTTCATCACTGTCGGGCTTGACGCCTTCGGCGGCGGCAATGTCGGTGGGAGCGGGCAGGAAATCGACCACCGCATCAAGGAGCGGCTGCACCCCCTTGTTCTTGAACGCCGAGCCGTTGAGCACCGGCACGAAGGCGCCCGAGAGCGTGCCCCTGCGGATACAGGCCTTGAGCGTCGCCTCGTCCGGCTCAGTGCCGTCGAGATAGGCCTCAAGCGCCGCCTCGTCCTGCTCCACCGCCAGCTCGATCAGCTCCAGATGGGCGGCTTCCGCCTCGTCGCGCAGCTCTTCCGGGATCTCGCCATAGACGAACTCGGCCCCCAGGGATTCATCCTTCCAGGTGATCGAGCGCATGGCGACCAGATCGACGACGCCGCGATAATCGGATTCGACGCCGATGGGAAGCTGCAGGACCAGAGGCTTGGCGCCCAACCGGTCAACGATCATCTCGACGCAGCGCTTAAAGTCGGCGCCGATGCGGTCCATCTTGTTGACGAAACAGATGCGCGGCACGCCATAGCGATCGGCCTGGCGCCAGACGGTTTCCGACTGCGGCTCGACCCCGGCCACCGAATCGAAAACGGCCACCGCGCCGTCCAGGACCCGCAATGACCGCTCGACCTCGATGGTGAAATCGACGTGACCCGGCGTATCAATGATGTTGATACGGTGATCGCGCCAGAAACAGGTGGTCGCAGCCGAGGTGATGGTGATGCCGCGCTCCTGCTCCTGCTCCATCCAGTCCATGGTGG
>CAZZKF010000137.1:0-3133 GCA_964654995.1 uncultured Alphaproteobacteria bacterium
GCGGCCAGTTGACGATATTGCCGATGTTGATCATGTGTGGCCGCTTCCTCCCGATACCCCTTGTTCGGTTTCGACACCCGCTGGCACAAGGGGCAAATGGCCCCGGCAAACAGCCCCTCACAGACCTGCAAAAACGCCTAGCCTTCGAGAAGGACAAGGTCGACAACAGGCACAATGGCACTGAATGGGACCCATGACAACGTCGCCGGGCAAGATTTAGAATCGGTTAATCATAGGCGAAAAGCACCGCGCCGATTTTTGCTTTGCAAGGCGCATCCCATATGACGTAAACACATCACACGCGCCTCGCGTTAACCAAGTCTCAACCTATTTCGTTAACCAATTCAGTGGCTTTCTTCAACGCCCTCCTGGCAACATCGATCGGGACAACATGGTCAAGACCACGACACAGCACAAACCGGTTGCCGAAGCACCCTCCCCGGTACCGGCACGGCCGCGCATCGCCATGGTGGGATGCGGCTATTGGGGCAAGAACCTGACTCGCAACTTCGCCGCGCTCGGGGCCCTCGCCCGGGTATGCGATGCGGACAGCGCCACGGCCGGGCGGATGGCCGGTGAATATGGAGCAACCTCCGCCGGCTGGGAGGACGTCCTTGGCGACCCGGATGTCGAGGCCGTCGCCCTTGCCACGCCGGCGGCACAGCACGCGCAGATGGCGAAGGAGGCGCTGCTGGCCGGCAAGCACGTGTTCGTGGAAAAACCGATCGCGCTCGAGCTGGCAGAGGCACAGGAACTGGTTGATCTCGCCGCCGAGCGTGGCCGCACCCTGATGGTCGGACATCTGCTGCAGTATCACCCGGTCTTCCTGAAGCTCAAGGAAATGGTCCGCAGCGGCGAAATCGGCCGTTTGCAGTATCTGTATTCCACCCGCGTCAATCTCGGCAAGATCCGGCGTGAAGAAGACATTCTGTGGAGTTTTGCCCCGCACGACATCTCGATGATTCTCTCACTCGTTGGTGAGGAGCCGGACCGCGTCACGGCGGTCGGGTCGACTTTCCTGCATCACCAAATCGCCGATACGACGATTACCCACATGTCGTTCCCGTCGGGCCAGAGCGCCCATATTTTCGTATCCTGGCTGCACCCGTTCAAGGAACAGCGCCTGGTGGTGGTCGGCGATCGCGGCATGCTGGTCTTTGACGATACCCGCCCATGGGAAGAAAAACTGTGCCGCTACAGCCACCAGATCAACTGGATTGACGGCCGGCCGGAGCCGGTCAAGGCCGAGGCCGAACCGATTGCCGTGGACGCCGACGAGCCGCTCAAGCGCGAGTGCGAGCACTTCCTCGACTGCATCGCACAGGGCACGCAGCCGCGCACCGATGGCGCCGAGGGTGTGCGTGTGCTCAGCGTCCTCGCCCGTGCCAGTGAATCCCTGGCTGCCGCCGGGTCAGCGTCTGCCGACCCAAAGGCCGTCCGCCCTATATCGGCCGAGGACGTGTTCGTTCACGAAACCGCAGTGATAGATTCACCGGTCGATATCGGAGCCGGCACCAGGATCTGGCATTTCAGTCATATTCTTGGAAAAGTCACCATCGGGCGGGACTGCGTGATCGGCCAGAACGTGATGATCGGCCCCGAGGTTTCGGTCGGCAACAACTGCAAGATCCAGAACAATGTCAGCCTGTACAAGGGCGTGACCCTGGAAGACGGCGTCTTTTGCGGCCCGTCGTGCGTGTTCACCAATGTCAACAACCCGCGCGCCGAGATCGAGCGCAAGAACGAGTTCCGCCCTACCATGGTCAAACGTGGCACCACCATCGGCGCCAACGCCACCATCGTCTGCGGCACGACGCTCGGCGAATATTCCTTTATCGCCGCCGGCGCCGTGGTTACCAGGGATGTGCCGGCATTCGCGCTGATGGCAGGCGTTCCGGCCCGGCGCATCGGCTGGGTCAGTCATGAAGGCGAGCGCCTGGATGAGACCCTGACCTGCCCGCGCAGCGGGCGCAAGTATCGCGAAGTCGGTCCCGACCGCCTCGAGGAGATTGCCAAGTGAGCATGCTGAAAACCGCTCCGCAACCGGAGCCCCGCCCGATCGCCTTCATCGACCTCAAGGTGCAGCGGGCGCGCCTGGGGAAGGCCGTCGATGAGGCCGTTCTGCGTGTCGTCAATCACGGCCGCTACATCATGGGGCCGGAAGTGGGCGAGCTGGAACAGGCCCTGGCCGGCTTCTGCGGCGCCGGCCATGCGATCGGCTGCTCGAGCGGGACCGACGCCCTGTTGCTGGCGCTGATGGCTTGGGACGTCGGCCCCGGTGACGCCGTTTTCGTCCCCGCCTTCACCTTTGCCGCAAGCGCCGAGGTGGTCGCGCTTCTCGGTGCCACGCCGGTGTTCACGGATGTCCGGCGCGATACTTTCAACCTCGACATCGACAGCCTGAAGACCGCCATCTCGCACGCCACCGACCTGGGCCTCAGGCCGCGGGTGATCATGCCGGTGGGGCTGTTCGGCCAGCCGGCCGATTTCGATGCGATTGCGCAAGTGGCCTCGGAGCACGACTTGCTGGTCCTGGACGATGCCGCCCAATCCTTTGGCGCCAGCTACAAGGGGCGCAAGGTCGGCACGCTTGGCGACGCCACCGCCACCAGCTTTTTCCCGGCCAAGCCCCTGGGCTGCTACGGCGATGGCGGCGCCGTGTTCACCGACGACGAGGCAATGGCCGAGCGCATGCGCTCGATCCGCGTGCACGGCAAGGGCGAACACAAGTATGATAACGCGCGCATCGGCCTGAACGCACGGTTGGATACCATTCAGGCGGCGATTTTGCTCGAGAAGCTAAAGATATTCCCCGACGAGCTGGAGGCCCGCCAGACCGTGGCCGCGCGCTATCATGCCGGCCTCGAGGGTGCCGTTCAGACGCCGAACGTCATCGACGGGGCGACATCGGCCTGGGCCCAGTACACGATCGTGACCGACCGGCGCGACGAACTGGCAGCGGCGCTCAAGGATGCCGGCATTCCGAGCGTCGTCTATTATCCCTTGCCGCTCAGCGCCCAGACCGCTTATCGCGATTTCCCGACTGCGCCCGACGGCGTGCCGAACGCGGATTATCTGTCAGACCACGTCCTCAGCCTGCCCATGCACCCCTATCTGGAGGAAGAGGCGCAGG
>CAZZKF010000138.1:0-3059 GCA_964654995.1 uncultured Alphaproteobacteria bacterium
CAGAATCCAAATTAAGAGGAAAGAAGTTTGTCAGACTTCCTTTTCAAGCTCTTTATTATTGGATTTCTCAAGCCGAAGCGGAAATACAGCGCAGATTGTGGGTAATTACGATTCCTTACGATATAACTACCGCAAACGGCACGCAAGAATATACTTTGCCTAAAGATTTCGGCGGATTTATATCGGTAGTGGGCAATAGCGAATTGGAGTATATAAGTTTAAACGGTTTTCAGAATTTAACGGCATCAAGCGGCACTCCGAACAAATATACCAACTTTTACGACGGAACGGATAACAAAGTTAAGTTTTATCCCACTCCTTCGGATTCATCTGTAATTAAAACTTACTATTGGAAGTCGATACAGACTTTCAAAGATGCGGGACTGACCGCACTGCAAAACGGAACGTGGGAAAGTGCATTACCTCAATGGGGACAATATGCGGCTTATACGGTTATTCTTCCACCGGAATATTATTCTTTAATAGAGGACAGAGTTCTTGGATTTATATTTTTGGAATATCTGCAAGTCTTCGAGAAACGTCTGCGTGATTTGAAAGGATTTAGAAATTCTACACCGGAAAATATTAAAGGCGGGTTGGGAATATGAGATTAGACAGAATTACACGGCTTAATCAATTCCAAGACCCAAGCAAAATAGCCGAAAGCGAAGCTGCCGTGCTTGAAAATATGATTTTGAATAAAGAGGGCAATAAAGCTTATAAAAGAGGTGCGTTCAAAAAACATACTACCGCCGGTACGGGCAGTGTCTTAAGTATCTTTTCGGTAGCACTTAATAACATCAACTATTTAGTGGCGAAAATAGGAGGCACTATAAGAAAATATACTACGGTATGGGCTGATGTAAAAACCGGATTAAACTCTACGGCTAAATTAAGGTTAAAGACATTTTTGGATGGGATTTACTTCTGTGACGGAGATAACGACGCACCTATGTATACGGATTTAACAAATACATATAATTTGGATATAACCCCACCGGATATATCATCTTTGGATAATTATCACACTGCCGGCGGAAACTTAGGCGTTGGAAGATACAAATATGTAATAACTTATGTAACCGAGAAAGGAGAGGAGTCAGCACCTTCATTGCCCTTTGCACACAAAACAACCGCTACGGATAAGACATTAAAATTCGGTTTGGTCGGCGGCGGTGAATTGCCGGTGTCAACGGACGCAAGAGTTGTAGGAAGGGTAATTTATAGGACTAAGGTAGATTCAGATGTGTTTTATTTTCTGACGCAAATAGATAATCTGTCAAAAACCTTTACCGATGACACAGCGGACACCGATTTGGATACTTCAAGAGTATTGAATTATATCAATGTACCGAAAAAAGCAGAATATATTGAAGTGCATAAAGAAAGACTGCTTTTTGCAAACATAAGGATAGACGAAAAAAGCTTTATCGAGCCGAATCAGACTATTGCCGAAAGTACCGATTACACGGCGGCGGGAATCACATATACCGGCGGAACACAATTCAATGGGGTGGCATCGTGAGTATTTGGTTAGGTGAGCCCGAAACCGGAGCCGGAAGTTTAGCGCTTGGCAGTTATCAATACGGAGTTACTTTTGAAGTCGGCGGAGTTGAAAGCAGAATGATTTTATCGCCTATTATAACGGTAACAACCGGTCAGGATAAAATTACTTTGACGGATATACCCGTTATTTCGATTGACGGAGTTAAAAGGAATATATATCGTTCGTTCGGCACTCATAACCCGACTGATTTTAAGTTTCATCCCAAACTTTCCGGTAGTGCGGATATAGATACTGCCGTCGACAGAACCGCTGAGGCTGATTTGGGCAGTGCATACAGTCCTTTTAGCGACGCTCTGTATAAAAACTCGATTATGTACTCCGAAGTAGGTAAACCGGCTGAAATAAGGGCATTGTCTTTAATGAAAATATTTCCCGATGATTCTACCGAAATAACCGGAATACTCGACGACGGAAACGGAATTTTAATATTCAAAAAGGATTCGATTTATAAACTATACACCAACGGTAATCCTTTTAATTGGGCTGTGGTTAAATTAACCGAAGACATCGGATGCGACGAACCGGACTCACTCCAAAAAGTAGGAAACAAATACTACTTTATGTTCCAAAGGCAGATATACCGCTATCCCGATATAATGAAAGAACCTTTGAGTATTGCTTTAAGCATAAATTCTTCGGATATAGTGAAATCTTCCGCTTATTCGACCGAAAAGAACTGGTACATACTATTATGCACAAGAAGTGCGGAAACATACATATATGTATATGACGAGATTATAGGCACTTGGTATGTGTTCAAAAATACAAGCGGCACTGCTACGGGGCAGTCTTTGGAGGAGATAAAACACGGCACGGACAGAGGGAAAATTTTATTAGGGATAAGTTTGGACACTATTTTGCAGTACGATGATTTAACCGATATGGACTACAATAAATATTCGGATAATAACTCCGATGAAATAGTTTGCAAACTACGGTCGAAAACTTGGCTTTCGGAAGCAGAAAAGGTGATAAGATTAGAAAAACTGCTTGCTCATTACGATAAAAAAAGCGGTCAGAATATAACGCACAAGTTATTGAATAATTCTTTGACTGCTTATTATACCGATACAACCGGAGCCGGAGACACTTATTTGGAAATACCGACAGATCAAATGACATCAAACATAACGCATACCGGACAGATAAGTTACAGTTGTGAGGGAAGCGGACTGAAAAGTTTTGATTATTCGGAAATTAAATCTCATTTAACGAGAAGAAGACTATGACGGAACAAGAATTTCAAGAGTTAATAGAAAAATTAAAAAATTATTTCGAGCCGAAAACGGAAATATCGGAAGGATTGCCCGATGTAGGCACGGTTTCCGATATGACGCAAGTAATCTACGAAGAAAATAATCAGACCGTTATTGTGAAAGCAATTAACGGACAGTGGAAAGAAATATTCAGAGGTTAATTATGTTAGACTTAACAGATCCAAAAAATTGGCAAAAACGCTTTGAGGAGTTATTCCAGATTTACGGAGACGCAA
>CAZZKF010000139.1:0-2957 GCA_964654995.1 uncultured Alphaproteobacteria bacterium
TGCGCCGGCGCACCACGCCGAGGCCCGCCAATCCGAAGCCGAATAGCGCCAGCGACGCCGGTTCGGGAACCGCCGCGGCCTCGAAATCATAGGTGACCGCCGTCAATCCGTCGGCGGCAATCGAGACCTGATCGAAATAGCCGACCTGGCCCTGGTTGTAGGTGCCGACTCCGATGCTGATGCCCAGCAGGCTGGCGTCGGCAAAGGCGGGATCGAAAATCCCCAGCCAGTCGCTCAGGGTATTGAGCGGCGGCCCGCCGAAGGAATTGGCCTGGCCGAAGCCGCCGGTCTGCCAGAAAACGCCGGTCGTGAAATCGATCGACACGCCGGTCCAGACACCGGTCGGAACCGCCACCGACGAGCCCACGAACCCGGGCTGGTTCCAGGTCGGCTCATAGACCAGGGTGATGAAGCCGTCGCCATCGAAGGCGTCGTTGAGAAAAGTGAGCTTGAGGCTCGGCGCGGCAAATGCGTTGCCGCCGGCGACAAGCGCCTTGTAATAGCTGTAGCCCAGTTCCAGTGTCGGCAGGATGTCGCCGGCCGTGCCGAACCCGCCGGTCGGAAAGATGCCGACCTCGGCCTTGTCGCCGTTGTCGAAGCCGGTGGTCAGTTTGGCGGCGCCGATGGGCAGCGGCTGTGCGCCTTCCAGATTGCCGCCCTGCCCGACCAGGCTTTCGATCGATGCCGTGCCGCCGGCCCGCATGTCGACCTTCGACCACACACCGGGCACGAATGGATCGGCAAAATCATTGACCGTCACCGGCGCTGCACCGGCCGCAGCCGCCCACAGACCAAGGGACGCAACCATCGCCGCCCGAATCACCATACCCCGAAAACACATCGCTTTTTCTCCCTGCTTGCGCGCTTCGCTCGCGCGCGCCCCTCGAACCGGTTGACAAAAAGCCGCCCCCGGGAGACCGCGTCTCCCGGGAGAAGCATCAAATATTCCCGTCAGACGTGCGGGCGCTTGCGCCGGCGCACCACGCCGAGGCCCGCCAATCCGAAGCCCAGAAGTGCCAGCGACGCCGGCTCCGGCACCACGGCGAGCGAGGCGTCGAGCGAGCTGAGTGTCAGCATGAAGCCGGGTTCCCCGGGGTCGCCGACGCCGATACCGGCCGCTCCGAAATCGAAATCGAGGAGCGCATTGAAGCGAAAGCGCGCCAGATTCACGTTCGTCAGGTCCTTGCCGACAAGTGCGCCGAGGCCCGCCTTGGTCAGCGGATCATTGAGATCGACATCCGGGTTGACCGGCTGCACCGAATGGAAGATGCCGTCGGACACATCGATATTGCCGAACACCGCCAGGTCGCCGTCGCCGGTCAGCGTGAGCTGCAGGTCGTGGACCTCGCCCGACAGAATGGTGTGGAAGCGCGACCGCGAGCCGTCGAGAATCGCCGCGATGGAAGCGGCGCGATCGGCCTCGGTACAGTCCTCGGGAAGCCCGCAAAGCTGATCGGTGTAAAAGTCGATGGTCCAGCCGGCGGTCACCGGACCGTAAGGATTGGCCGGGCTGGAGACGGTCGACAAGTCCCCGGTCTGGCCGAGCCCGGGAAGGCCGTTGATGCTGAGATTGAGGCCGTAGTTCCAGAAGTCCGGCGGCGACAGCACGCCGGCACTGGTAAATGCGGCATTGGCGACATCCACCCGCGTGACATTGCCGGCATCGAGGCCGCCGCCGTCAAAGGTGAACTTGATATCCCCGGTCAGGCTGGATTCGCTGATCACCCCGGCCGAGGTCACGCCAGCCGCCAGCAAGCCGGCCGCAACCACCAGGCTTGCACCCGTTACATGTCGAAATAACATCGCAGTTTCCCCTCATCTTGGGCACCTCCCGGAGCCGATCTCTGTCAGCCCACCGGATGCGCCCGTTCACCCGCCGGTTCCTCTGTTTTACGCCACCGCCATGTCACAACCGGACATCCCGGTGCCGCCTTCGGCTGATCCTTCCGGACCTGTTATGTTATTCAAGGATAAAGCAAAAATCATGCCAGACCATGCAACCCCAGGTTTTCCGCCCCTGCGCCCTGCCGGACCCCGCCGCACGCCCGCTGGGCGCGAAAAACTGTAAAGAAAACCGACATCTCGAGGCGGCCAAAATCGGCCGGAATCTCACGTCCGCGTGATCGATGCGTGAGCGGTTCTTTGCAACCTGCTGGAAATCCGACGCCGGTGTTCACGCCGCCCGCAGGAATGGCCAGAATGCAGCTGTAAAGAATCCCGACACCTGCCGGGATTCCCGCTGGCCGGCGCCCTGCGGCCTTGTGATATAGTTCTCGCCAGAGGCTTGCGAGGGAGCCAGACAGGGAGCCAGAGACCATGGAAACGGCGACATTTGCGGCCGGCTGCTTCTGGAGCGTCGAGGCCGCCTTCCGCCAGGTGAACGGCGTGAAGAAGACCACCGTCGGCTATACCGGCGGCACCACCGAAAATCCGAGCTACGAGCAGGTATGCTCGGGCACCACCGGGCATGCCGAGGCGGTGCGCGTCGAGTTCGACCCGCGCGAAGTGAGCTACGAGCAGTTGCTGGGCGTCTTCTGGGAATGCCACGATCCCACCCAATTGGACCGCCAGGGCCCGGATGTGGGGACCCAGTACCGCTCGGCGATCTTCACGCACGGCCCTGAGCAGGAGGCACTGGCCCGGGCGTCCCGCGATGCGCTTGATGAATCCGGCCTGTTCGATCGCCCGATCGTCACCGTGATCGAGCCGGCCGGGCGGTTCTGGCCGGCCGAGGACTATCACCAGCAGTATCTGGAAAAGCGCGGCCTGGCGACGTGCAGGATTTAGTCACCCGAAAAAAGGGCTCTGACCCCTTTTATTGCTTTTATTGGAGAGGGTGAAAAAGCCCCGCTCCCTCGACGGAGCGAGGCGAGACCGGCGCCAGAGGTGACGCCAGCCCGCCAAGCAATCGGGCCAGGCACACCCTCGCTCACCGGTTTTGATTGCCCCCTCACCCT
>CAZZKF010000140.1:0-2907 GCA_964654995.1 uncultured Alphaproteobacteria bacterium
CTAGCGTTCAACTCATGGAGGGTGTCATGCATGTGCGTGAAATCATGACCTCGAACGTGACGGCCATCACGCCCGAGACGTCATTGAAGGAAGCGGCCGAAAAGATGCGGGACCTCAATCTCGGCAGTCTTCCGGTCGAAGAGAACGGCAAGGTGGTCGGCATGTTGACCGATCGCGATCTCACCTGCCGCGCGGTGGCCAACGGCTATGATCCGGCAACCACGCCGGCACGCGAGATCATGTCGCGTGACGTCACCTTCTGCTACGAGGACCAGGACATCGATGATGTCGCCCACCTGATGGAGGAAAAGCACATCTATCGGTTGCCGGTCGTCAGCAAGGAAGAAAAGCTGGCCGGGATCCTGTCGATCAGCGATCTCGCCCAGCATGCGCCGCAGGAGCTGACCGGCGAGGTGTTCAGGGCAGTGTCCCAACACATCCACTAGACAACCTCGCGGGGTGCCGGGGGCGGGGGGCGATCCCCGCGGCCCGGCCGTCTGCGGTGCGCGCCCGGCGGCGCCAAGCCCTGCGTCGCCGGGCGTCTTTGCGCGCGCCCCGGGGCACGCACCAGCATCACCACGAAGCGCGAGTCCGCATCCGCCGACAGGCCATGGCGGGCGTTCGCGGGGACAAACACCAGATCGGCGGGGCCGGCCGCGACGGCCTCGCCATCGATTATGTGCCCCGTCCGTCGATGTTCATGATCTGCATGGGTGCACCTTGTCTGGCCGGTGATCGCCGGGCGTGCCCGGCGGCCGGCCGACTTTGCCACGGATTGCCCGATTGTCACAGCCTGTCGTCAGCCGCCCGCCCCCGGGCTATAACCATGCGAGGCCAGGTGCGGGGCCGGATGCCGGCTCGGCACCGCAGGCAACAGGACGGGGATGGCGATCATGGCATGGCTGACGGACCCGCAGATCTGGGCGAGCTTTCTGACGCTGACCGCGCTCGAGATCGTGCTGGGGATCGACAACATCGTCTTTCTCTCGGTGGCCACCAACAAGCTGCCGCCCGAGCGCCGGGCGGCGGCGCGGCGCATCGGCCTGGCGCTGGCGTTCGTGATGCGCGTCGTGCTGCTCACCTTTGCCGTCTGGCTCACCGGGCTGACGAAGCCGATCGTCGCGCTCGCGGGTCTGGCGCTCTCGTGGCGGGATCTGCTGCTGCTTTCGGGCGGGCTGTTCCTGCTCATCAAGGGCACCCGCGAGATCCACGGCGAGGTCGAGGGCGGGGCCGAGGCGCCGGCCTCGGGATCCGCCGCCGTTCCCGCCGCCTTCGCCGCGGTGGTGGTGCAGATCACCGTGCTGGATGCGGTGTTTTCGCTGGATTCGGTGATTACGGCCGTCGGCATGACCCGCAATCTCGGCGTCATGGTGGCGGCGATCACGGTGGCCATTCTGGTCATGCTGTTTGCCGCCGGCGCGGTCGGGGCGTTTATCGCGCGGCACCCGACGACGCGGATGCTGGCGCTCAGCTTCCTGCTGCTGGTCGGCGTGGCGCTGATCGCCGACGGGCTCCACTTTCACGTGCCCCGCGGTTATCTTTATTTTGCCATCGGCTTTTCGCTTCTGGTCGAGGTCCTCAACATTCAGGCGGCGCGACGCCGCCGCCGCCGGACGGGAGAGCGGCCATGAGACTGTCCGACTTCACCGTCAGCCTGACGCCGATCGTGCGGCCCTATCCGCTGGCCATCGCCCATAATGAGCGGGCGATCCGCGGCCCTTACGATGAGCGTGCGGCGCGCTGGCTGAACCGCGCCGGCTTCGAGGCCGCCTGGGCCGAAATCACATCCTGGCCGGACTATGCGCCGACGCCGCTTTACGAGTTGCCGGGCCTCGCCGCCAAGGCCGGCGTGGCGCGGCTTTACTACAAGGACGAAGGCGTGCGTCTCGGCCTCAAGGCGTTCAAGGCCGTGGGCGGGGCTTACGCCGTCTATCGCCTGCTGGCTGCCCACGTCGCTGCCGTCTCCGGCACGGCGCCTGAAAGTGCCGCCGCCCTGCAGGCGGGCGCGTTCGCCGACATGCTCCGTCAGGTGACGCTGGTCACCGCTTCGGCCGGCAATCACGGGCGCGCGGTTGCCTGGGGGGCGCGCCGTTTCGGCTGCCGGGCGGTGGTGTTCGTCGGCGCCACGGTGCCCGAGGCGCGGCGCGCGGCGCTGGCGGAAGAAGGCGCCGAGGTGCGTATCGTTGACGGTTCTTACGACGACGCGGTGGCGGCCGCTGTCGGCGCCGCCGATGAACACGGCTGGCACCTGGTTCTGGACACCGCGTATGAGGGCTATACCGAGATAGCGTGCGACATCATGCACGGCTACCGGCTGATTGCCGAAGAGGTCCTGCGCGCTCTCGGCGAAGACGAGCGCCCCACCCATGTCTTCGTGCAGGCCGGGGTCGGCGGCCTGGCCGGTGCGCTGTGCAGCCATTTCTGGGAGATGCTGGAGGCGGCGCGCCCGCGCTTCATCGTCGTCGAGCCGAAGACGGCGGCCTGTCTTTTTGCCAGCATCACCGCCGGCCGGCGCACCGCGGCCGAGGGGCCGATGGAGACGGTGATGGAAGGCTTGGCGGCGGCCGAGCCGTCGCTGATCGCCTGGGAGATCCTGCGCCTTGGGGCGGACGATTTCGTCACCATCCCCGACGAGGCCAGCGAGCATGCCATGCGGGTGCTGGCCCACGGCATCGATGACGATCCGCCGATCGTCGCCGGCGAATCCGCCCCCGCCGGCCTCGCCGCCCTGATGTCGGCCTGCGCCCGCCCGGCCACCGCCCGGGCCCTCGGGTTGGACGCAAATGCACGCGTGCTGGTCATCGGCACCGAGGCCGACACCGCGCCTGACGTCTTCGAGGGCATCGTCGGCCTCACCGCTGACGAAGTGCGCGAATGGGCGGCGGATGCAGGCGGGTAGGGCGGGGC
>CAZZKF010000141.1:0-2751 GCA_964654995.1 uncultured Alphaproteobacteria bacterium
GGGATGGCGTGGGTGGATTTGATTTCCTCCATCACCACATAGGTGTGGGTTTGCAAGACCCCGGGCAGGTCGGCCAGCGTCTCGCCCAGGAAGCGGCGGTAGCGGGCCATGTCGGCGACCCGCACCTTGAGCAGATAATCGAAGCCGCCGGCCACCATGTGGCATTCGAGGACCTGCGGGATCGGCGCGATCGCGGCGCGAAAGCGGTCGAACACGTCGGCGGTGGTGCGATCCAGCGAGACCTCGATGAAGGCGATGAGCCCGGCCTCCAGCTTCTGCGCATCGAGCACCGCCACATAGCCGGTAATGAAGCCCTCGCGCTCCAACCTGCGGACCCGCTCCAGGCACGGGGTGGCGGAGAGATGCACGCGCTCGGCCAGCGCCTTGTTGGAGATGCGCCCGTCGGCCTGCAAAATCGCCAGAATGCGCCGGTCGATGCGGTCGAGGTCCGACAAATCCCGTGTATTCGCCATATGAAATCCTGCTTTTTCGCCGATTAACTGGCACTTATCACGCCATCTTGGCCAAAATAGACGGATATTCTGCTGCATCCAAGCTATAATTCCGGGGAGCTTTGGGAGCCCTCGCCATGCCGCAAATCGAGCCTCAACCGACGCCGACACCCGATCCCCCCGACATGGCCGCCCTGCGCCAGGCAGTGCGCGACGCCACGCGCGCGGACGAGCCCGAATGCGTCGCCCATCTGCTCGAGGCGCACGGGTTCTCGCCCGAGGCGCGGGCCCGCATCGTCGCGCGCGCTGCCCGTTTGGTCCGGGCGTCCAGGGCGATGCGCCATGAGCGCGGCACGCTCGATGCCTTCCTGCATGAATTCGGGCTCTCGAGCCAGGAAGGCGTGGCGCTGATGTGCCTGGCGGAAGCGCTGTTGCGCATCCCCAATGCCGAGGTTGCCGACGAGCTGATCTCGGAAAAGATCGCGTCCGGCGACTGGGCGCGCCACCGCGGGCGCTCGGAGTCCGGCTTCGTCAATGCGTCGACCTGGGCGTTGATGCTGACCGGCCGGGTGATCGAGCTGGACTCGGAGATCACGGCGGATGCCGGCGGCTGGCTGCGCCGCCTGGTCAAGCGCTCCGGCGAGCCGGTGATCCGCACCGCCATGCTCACCGCCATGCGGATCATGGGCGCCCAGTTCGTCATGGGCCGCACCATCGACGAGGCGCTGGCGCGTGCCGCCAGGACCCCGGCGCCGAATGTCACCCATTCCTTCGACATGCTCGGCGAAGGGGCGCGCACACGGGGCCACGCCGAGCGCTATTTCGACGCCTACCGCCACGCCATTGCCCGCATCGGTGCGGCCGCGCAAGGCGACGAGATCGATGCGCGCCCCGGCATTTCCGTGAAATTGTCGGCGCTGCATCCGCGCTACGAGTTCGCGAAGATGGAGCGATTGGACAGCGAGCTCGCCCCGCGGCTGAAGGCGCTGGCGCTGGCCGCCGCCAAGCGCAAGGTTTCCCTTACCATCGATGCCGAGGAGGCCGACCGGCTGGAGCCGATGCTGGATTTGTTCGAGCGCCTGGTGCGCGATGACGATCTCGCCGGCTGGCACGGGCTCGGCCTCGCCGTTCAGGCCTATCAGAAGCGCAGCGCCGCGGTCATCGACTGGCTCGTGGCGCTGGCACGCAGCCGCGGCCGGCGCCTCACCGTGCGCCTCGTGAAGGGCGCCTATTGGGACAGCGAGGTGAAGCACGCCCAGGAGCTGGGGCTCGAGGATTATCCGGTGTTCACCCGCAAGCCGGCGACCGATCTCTGCTACCTCCATTGCGCCGAAAAGCTGGCCGGCGCCACGGATGCCATCTACCCGCAGTTCGCCACCCACAATGCCCATACCATCGCCGCGGTGCTGGAATTGATGGAGGGGGGCGGCGCCTTCGAGTTCCAGCGCCTTCACGGCATGGGCGAGCTTCTCTACCGGGCGCTCGATGACAGCGTCACGCCGCCGCCGCGCTGCCGCATCTATGCGCCGGTGGGCGCGCATGAGGACCTGCTCCCCTATCTGGTGCGCCGGCTGCTGGAGAACGGCGTCAATTCCTCCTTCGTCAACCGCTTCATGGACGCCGAGGTGCCGGTTGAAGAGGTGGTCGCCGACCCGATCGCGGTGATCGAGCGAACCGGGCCTGCCCGCCACGCCCGCATCCCGCCGCCGCCGGCGCTTTACGGGCCGGAGCGGGCGAATTCCCGCGGCCTCGATCTGGCGCACCCCGATGTCACCGCCCGGCTGCTCGCCGACATGAACGCCGCGCGCAAGCAACCGGCCGCCGCCGCGCCGATCATCGCCGGCGCCGCCGGAACCGGCGAGGCGCACCCCATCACCAACCCGGCCCGGCGCCGCGAGGTGGTCGGCACCTGCGTCGATGCCGGCGCCGACGATATCGAGCGCGCGCTTGACCTGGCGGCGGGCGCGCAGCCCGACTGGGACCGCCGGGGCGGCGCGGCGCGGGCCGCCGTTCTGCGGGCGATGGCGGATGCGCTGGAAGACCACCGGGCCGAGCTCATGGCGCTGATCGTCGCCGAAGCCGGCAAGACCATCCCGGATGCGCTCTCGGAGCTGCGCGAGGCGGTCGATTTCTGCCGCTATTATGCGGCGCAAGCGGAGCGCCGGTTCGCCGCGCCGATGGCGCTTCCCGGCCCCACCGGCGAGCGCAACGAATTGTCGCTCCACGGGCGCGGGGTGTTCGCCTGCATCAGCCCGTGGAACTTCCCGCTGGCGATTTTCACCGGCCAGGTGGCGGCGGC
>CAZZKF010000142.1:0-2735 GCA_964654995.1 uncultured Alphaproteobacteria bacterium
AGCAGGAAAAACATGCCGCCTGATCACAGCGTCACCAACTTTTGGGCATAGCTCACCCGGAGGTTTCCATGGCTTCTCTTTCCTTCCCCTCGACCCTCACCAACAACCCGATGCTGCGCGGCAGCCTCGCAGCCCCGAAACAGCGCTTCGGAGACTGGGGCCGTTACGCCATTGCGCCCGTCCACACGCGCTTTGACGATCTCGAATGGTTCGTCTGGGACGCCGAGGTCATCGACGAGGCCACGGGCCTTGCCGCCGTCATCCGGCAAGCGCCGACCATGGAGGAGGCCTTGCGGGGCCTCTGACCGCCTGCGACGCCCACGCCTGACCCGATCCCTTGCGCCGCCTTTCCGGGCGGCGTTTTTCGTTGTTGCACCCACGCGATTTTTTCATGCGCCCGAGGCCGATCATAAAGCACTGATATTGCTTCGATTATACTGGATAAGCGGCCCCATCAGAGCGAACGTAATCGCAGGAAACGACGCAACCGACGGAGACCGAAATGACCCTTCTCGACGCCCTTCAGATTTTCAACGCCCTCGCCTTCAACGGCCCGGAACAAACAGCCATCTGGACCCGCGCAAGCGCTATCGAGGCCGAAGGGACCGCCAGCAACTACAGCGCCTTCATCCTCGCGGTCGAAGAATTTGCCGCCGCGAAGGAGGCCAACTGATGACCATTTACGAGCGCACCAACATCCATCCGAACTACCGCAGTATCGGCCTTCACCACATCAGGGGTCTTCGCAGACTGATCCGCGAAGGCCGCTACACGATAGACGCGCGAAACGCTATTAAGGCCGAGCAAATCGACCTTCTTTTCAAGCGGCGCGCTCTCGCGGCAGCCAAGGAGGCGTTGGCAAAATGAACCGCATCACCCACCATGACCGCGCCGACCTGATCAACGGTATCGTTATCGAGCACGGTCCAGCCCGTCTTTTTGCCGAATGGAAACATGACCCCCGTTCAAGATGCACCTTGGGTTGGTTCGTCATGACCGGCACGAGTGGTCGCCATTCACTCCTGATCATTGCAACCGACGCCGAGCGCCTTGATGCCCATTGGCAGCGGTTCGTCCGCCACCCCCTCAATCAGCAATCCCGGAGGTAACCATGGATGCTTTCGACCGTTTCCAGATCGCCACGACGTTGATCGCGGAAGGCCAGAGACCGAAGGCGCGGCGAGAGATTGTCGCCGCCATCGACTGGATCGACCGCACCGGACGCGACCGGCACGTCCGCGCGCCTCTTGCCGAACTGCTCGCATCCGTCGACCTCTGGCAGAACAGCGACGGCACATGGAGCCACCACCGAGACGCCCAGCGCCGCTGGCAAAGCCGCGGCGATGCCGCCACCGACCTGAAATTTCACC
Organism: uncultured Alphaproteobacteria bacterium; assembly: GCA_964654995.1. GTDB lineage: Bacteria > Pseudomonadota > Alphaproteobacteria > CAZZKF01 > CAZZKF01 > CAZZKF01. Next base: position 1,371 of record CAZZKF010000142.1, read on the forward strand.
GTGAATGGAGCAAACAACGATGACCCGACCAGCCAGCCCCGACAACAAGCCCGACAGTCCGCCACAGTCGCCCGACAGGGCCGATGGTTCGCCCTCCGGGGGCAACCATCCCGAACCGGCCCCGGATGCGCCCGTGTGCCGCGCTCCACGCGAAGGAACCAAGCTCGCCACGCTGGTCGAGATGCTGCGCGCCGAAGGCGGCGCGACCTGCGACGAACTGGCGAACGCACTTGAATGGCGGCGGCACACGGTCCGTGGCGCCCTCGCCGGTTCCGTCAGGAGGCGGCTGGGCCTGAATGTGACTGCCCGCGACATTGACGGGCGCGGTCGGGTCTACTCGATCGAGTAGCTACGCCGCCTCGCGCTCGTCCGCAATCTCGTCAAACGAACGGCCATCCCCTTCAAGGGTGGCCGTCTCTCCTGTCAGCTGCTGCCAGCGCTCCACCGCCACATCGACATAGGCCGGGTTCAGCTCGATGCCCAAACAGACCCGCCCCGTCGTTTCCGCCGCGATCAGCGTGGTGCCCGAGCCCATGAACGGCTCATAGACCGCCTGACCGGGGCTCGAGTTGTTGAGGATGGGGCGGCGCATGCATTCAACCGGCTTCTGGGTGCCGTGTACCGTGTCGGCATCCTGATCCTTGTTCGCGATCTGCCACAGCGTCGTCTGCTTGCGATCCCCGGCCCAATGGCCCTTGCCGGTTTTCTTCACTGCGTACCAGCAGGGTTCGTGCTGCCAGTGGTAATCGCCCCGGCTCAGCACCAAGCGATCCTTGGCCCAGATGATTTGCGAGCGGATCGTGAACCCGCTGGCGATCAGGCTTTCGGCAACAGTGGTGGCGTGCAGCGCGCCATGCCAGACATAGGCCACGTCGCCCGGGAACAGCGCCCAAGCCTCGCGCCAGTCGGCCCGGTCGTCGTTCAGGACCTTGCCGGTGCGTCTGGTCTTGGCCGCACCCGCCTGGTTGCGCCAGGACGGATCATATTCCACCACGTAGGGCGGATCGGTCACCATCAGCAGGGGTTTCACCCCATCCAGCACCCGTTCAACATCGGTGGCCACCGTGCTGTCGCCGCAGAGCAGACGATGATTGCCAAGGATCCACAGATCACCAGGGCGGCTGACCGGATCCTCCGGTGTCTCGGGCACCTCATCCTCGCCCTCGACTTCGCCCAGCGCCTCGGCCTCGAGATCGCCCAGAAGATCATCCAGTTCCTCGTCGGAAAACCCGACCAGGTCGAGGTCGAACTCCATCTCCTGCAGGGCAGCCAATTCGGACCGCAGCAGTTCCTCGTCCCAACCGGCGTTTTCGGCGATCTTGTTGTCGGCGATGACCAGGGCGCGGCGCTGTGCCTCACTCAGGT
>CAZZKF010000143.1:0-2709 GCA_964654995.1 uncultured Alphaproteobacteria bacterium
CCCGGCTTGCGACGCCAAAGCGAGTGTGTTAGCCAGTAAGGCATGCCACGAAAATCCAAACAAAAATCGTCGCCACCGGTCGGGTCGATTTACCGCAAGTGGCATCTGGGAAAAACCGCGCATGATGCCCTGATCACCGAATTCGAATGGGCGATGCTGCGGTTTCATGAAGCCTTCGAGCGCTGGGCGTTGCAGGTCACCGCCAGTTGCGGATTTACCGATGCCAGCTTTTCCGAAGTCACCATATTGCACGCCGTTCGCATGCACGGCCGGCCCTGCACGGCGGCGCTGATCGCCCGCCAGCTCAACCGCGACGACATTCCCAATCTGCAGTACAGCCTGCGCAAGCTGGTCAATCACAACTATCTGGCGCGCAACAGTGATTCACGTAAGAACTACACTTTCGAAGTCACCGAACTGGGCCGCCGGCTCACCGACCGCTATGCCGAAATCCGCCATGCGGTGCTGACCGAACAGACCCGCGAGATCGATTCCGTCGACGCACGGCTGGAGGATGCCGTCAAGCTGATCGGCATGCTGACCGGCCAGTATGACGAGGCCATGCGCAAGGCGACGACCTATATGCTGGCGCCGGTGGAGGAGTCTTCGGACGACGAGGGCGAGGCCTGAGTCTTTTCCGAGCTGCGCATCGGCTCCGGCTCAAGACGGCGCAGGCACTGCATGCCCCAGCCACCTGCGAGGTGGACAAATTCCTTGTCAGCGCCTGCCCTGACATTTAACATCAATAAGAATTCAATTGAATTTCTATTACGGGAGAGCTGCCGGGGCACGCTTGACCCCGCAATATCCCGCTGTGAGGGATTGGAACGATGACCCATCCATTCGAGAGATTGTTCAGGCCAGGGCGCATCGGCACGCTGGAGATTCCCAACCGGATCGTCAAGGCGCCGACATCGACCGGCATGAGCCGCATCGACGGCAGCGTCTCCGACCGCCTGTTCCGCCATTACAAGAACATCGCCAGGGGCGGCGTCGGCCTGCTGATTGTCGAATATGCCTATGTCGATGAAGATGCCAGCAAATCCGCCCACTGCCAGTTGGGCATCAGCACCGACGAGCATATTGCCGGCCTCGCCTGGCTGGCCGAAATGATCAGGGACGAAGGGGCGCGCGCGGCCATCCAGCTCGAGCATTGCGGACGCCAGAAATTTCTCGGGACGCCGCCGATCAAGGCCGCGTCCGCCGTCCCCTGGCCAAGCCTGAAGGCCCAAAAGGGCGATGCGGCGGTGCCCGAGGTGCTGTCCGTCGATGAAATCAAGACCATCGTTTCGGCCTTCGGCGATGCCGCCCGGCGCGCCGTGATGGCCGGCTTCGATCTGGTCGAGATCCACGGCGCACACGGCTATCTGATCACCAATTTCCTCTCGCCCCACACCAACAAGCGGACCGACGAATACGGCGGCAGTCTGGAAAACCGGATGCGGCTTCTGGTCGAGATCGTCGAGGACACCCGGGCCAAGATCGGCCGCGACTTCCCGCTGACCGTGCGCCTCAGCGGCAGCGATTACGAGCCCGACGGGTTCGGCATCGAGGAAACCGTCGAGGTCGCCAAGGTGCTGGAAGCTCTGGGGATCGATGCCCTTCACCTGTCGGGCGGCGATCATCACCAGATGATTCATCAGGTCACGCCGATGGCCCTGCCCCGGGCGAATAACGTCTATGCGGCGGAAGCGGTGAAGCAAGCGGTCTCAATCCCGGTGATCGCCTCGGGCTCGATCACGCTCCCTGACCTCGCCGAGCAGATCCTCGCCGAGGACCGGGCCGATTTCATTGCACTGGGGCGGCCCCTGTGGGCCGACCCGCAATGGCCCAACAAGGCCCGCGCCGGCCAACTCGAGGACATCCGCCCCTGCATTCGCTGCAACGACGGCTGCCTGGATCGCAGTTTTTTCAACTTCCGCTCGGTCGGCTGTTCGGTCAACCCCGAGATCGGCCGCGAAGGAGAAATGGATATCCGGCCGGCCGAGGTGAAAAAGACCATTGCCGTGGTCGGCGGCGGGGTCGCCGGCATGGAGGCGGCGCGGGTGGCACGGCTGCGCGGCCATGACGTGACGCTGTTCGAGAAACGAAAGCTCGGCGGTGTTCTGCTCGAAGGCTCGGTCGCCGACTTCAAGGCCGATCTGCGGTTCTTAAGGACCAACATGGTTCATCAGATCAAGTCCGCCGGGGTTCGCATCGTCATGAAGGCGGCCGATCCCGATGCCCTGGCGAACGGCGGTTTCGATATCGTCATTCTCGCCACCGGCGGCGCCTCCAGCACCCCCGATATTCCCGGCATCCACGGCGAGCGGGTGGTCGATGCCATCGACGTGTTCAACGATCCCGATCGGGTTGGCGACACGGTGGTGGTGCTCGGCGGCGGCGAGACGGCCGTCGAGGCGGCGCTTTATCTGGCCGACCAGGGGCGCCAGGTGACACTCCTGCACCGTCGCGAGCTGATGGCACGGGACTGCGTCATTACCGACAAGATCGCCTATCTCGAACTGCTGGCCGAAAAGACGGTCGAGATCGTGCTGCCCTATCAGGTCATCGCCATCAACGGCAGGGAACTGGTCGCCGAACACTGCGACACCGGCGAGCGGATCACTCTGGAAGCCGATCATTTCGTCACCGGCCTCGGCTATGTGCCGGCCCGAACCGGCCTCGCCGAGGCGCTGCGCGGTCGATCGGGAATCAAGGTTTACGAGA
>CAZZKF010000144.1:0-2666 GCA_964654995.1 uncultured Alphaproteobacteria bacterium
TGCCGATCATGGCGGTGCCGATGACCATGTTGGCTGCAGCGACCCAGGCCAGGTCATAGCTGCTGCCGTTGTTGATGGCGATCTGCCACTGATCGGCTGAGCGATCCAGATTATCGAAGGTCGTCTGGCTGTTGGTCTGTTGATAGGTCGTGGCGGAAGCCGCCTTGTCCCAGTACACAAACGGATTTCCGCCGGTGGTGCTTCCGGCCTGGATGTTGTACTTGACGCCCTTGTAATAGAGCTCGTGCGCGTTCCAGCTCAGGTTGGTGCCGTCCGTAGTCCAGACTGCGCCTTTGGTGACCGGCACTTCGTACAGCTTGCTGATCTCTTCGTAAAACCCTACGACATTGGTCGCCTGCACCTGACTGGAGACGCTGGCGGATTGCTCAGCGGCGTAGACCATGCCGGTTTTGTCAAAGACATCGTATCCGCCCACCCGCACATACCAAACGCCATCGGCCAAACTCAGAACGTGTTCACGGGTGCCGGGTGGGACCGTGGCCTTCCAGGTGGTCCCGCCCGGCGTAAACCCACTGCTCTGACTGGCGTGGATCTCGATCCCGGCCAGCGCCGGGTCGGCCGGGTCGTCCCATTTGATGCGCAGGCCGGCAAACTCCGGCACCAACGTTAAGCCGGTGATCTGCGGGGTCTGGGGATTGTTGGCCACCAGGGACGCCGGGGATCCGTCGCCCCTGTAGATGTCGACCGCCACCACCCGCACGCCAAAGGTCCGAAACGGCCCGCCGGCCAGTGCCCGGTTTGCCTCCAGGGTGAAGGCGAAGGCCGGCTGCCTGACCTCATAGCTGGTCTTCATGGCCGTAAAAGCTGTGTCCCAAATCTCGACGCGGTAATGGTCGATGCGGGCGGCGCTGTCCCATGGATTCGTACTGGGCACGTCCCACGCCAGCAGGCAGTCCGGGGCCGCAAAGGTCACGCCGTCGCCGGTGCTGTTTTCCACCCGCAGGTTGCCCGGTGCACCTGGCGTCTGCGACATGCCCACCACGGTTTCGGTCGCCGTGGTCCAGGCACTGACCTGGCCGTAGTCGCTGATGGCGCGCACGCGCAGATCGTAGGTTTCGCCACGCACCACGTTGGCGGCCGTCAACGTGGTGGCCTCCGTCGGCCCCACCACCTGCCACGGGTTGTCCGTGCCGCTTTCGCGGTACTGCAGCTCATACATCCGGGACAGGGCAGCCCCGGAGCGGCCCGGGGCCACGTTGACCGCGATGTTGAAGCGGGCCCGCCCGTCAGGGCCGAAATCCATGACCGACTCGTCGCTCACCACGGCAACGATGGTCGGTGCCGGCGGCGGCTGCTCGGCCACATTGGCCGGCACCGCGATCTGCGGGTTGTAGGGCGGGATGGCCTGGCTGTCGGCGGTGTAGACGCCCGGCGCCGCGTCGACGTAGTAGATGCGGGCGGTCAGGTCGCCGAACATCTCGATGTGATGGACGATCTTTTCGGCGGTCTCCTGGCTGCTCTCACCGAACGCCACCAGGTCGCCCTCCGCGGGCACGTTGGGCACAGCGATCGAGGTGGCCAGGGTCAGTGACGTGGTTTCGCCGGCCACGGTGTTGACCGCCCGGTAGACCTGGCTGTTGTCGGCCAGGCGGATGCGCACCCCGTAGGTCTTGCCGGCCTCCATGGTCACCGCCTCGTCCAACTCGATGGCGGTGACGTTGCCGCTGCCGTCCGTGGTGACACTCTTGATGCGCCCGGCCGCCAGGCCGTGCAGGGCCACGTCGTCGACGACGCGGATCAGGTCGCCGGTGGTCACCACCAGCCCCTCGGCATCGACCATGCGGCTGTGCATCTCCGGTCGCAGCAGCGCCACGGCCAGGTAGTAGCGGGCCGCCTTGTAGGCCTGGTCATAGTTGGTAATGCCGGCCAGGTCCATCTCGTCGATCTTGGTGGCGGTACTGCTGTCGTAGCCGTCGGCATAGACCGTCACCTCGTCCTGCTGGTACCCCAGCGCGGCATTGACAAAGCGCACCTTCACCCCGTGTATCTGCTGGAACACCCGATCTCCGCGCACATCCCAGCTGTTGCGCGGGGTGAGCAGCATTTTCGGGCCGGCGTCGATCAGAGCCTGGCTGTCGTGCACCAGGCTGAACAGCCCGTCGCGCATCACCGGCCGGGCCCGGCCCACGGCCGCCACCTGCTGCAGCATCTCGAAGGGGGTGGTCTGGTAGTCGATGACGGCGTTGAAGTCATAGCCATTAAGCGAGCAGCTTTCCCGCCAGGCTTGCAGGCTCGCCAGGTCGAGGCGACTGTCGGCCACCGGGTATTTCATCGCCGGGCCCTGCAGCACATCGCGAAAGATCGCCGCCGGGTTGCTGGTCGGCACATTGTCCACCCAGGCGTTGCCGTCCCAGTCTTTGAGCAGAGAGGTCGCCTCGAGGTTGAAGCGGTCGATGATGCCGGACAGCTGCTCGGTCGCCTTGATGCGCATCGCCACCATGGCCAGTCCTGGCATGTTGACGGGGCTGTCTTTCTTGATGCTGCGGAAGGTTGCCCACCAGGCCTGGTCGAACGTCTTTGCGTCCGACGAGTCCAGCGTGGTCCGTCGGATACGCACCTCGTACTGACCGCGGGACGGGAACGCGATCGTGAACCCGTACCGCACCATGGCCGCGCTCTTGGCAGAGCACTGCAACGCGTCTGTG
>CAZZKF010000145.1:0-2607 GCA_964654995.1 uncultured Alphaproteobacteria bacterium
CAATTCAAACAATTCATATGCTGACATCAACGCTCCTATTTGCACCTAACGTCGCAAATCACCGGCGGTAAAAAGCAGAGCGACGAAGGAGCGGCGCTTTTTACCGTCCGAGTGAATTTGCCTTGTTATACGGCACTTTAACTGCCCTCAAACTTTCATCAGGGGCAACTGGAAATATCAATCTTTGTACTTCTCGTACTCATCTAAATACAAACGCTCAGACTCGTCACGGAACTGGTTTCGCTTCTGGTGTAAATCATTAAGCTTTTCACTGATACTTTTATAGATAATTTGGTGGGCTTGGTTCTTTAGCTCTACTTCATCGTATTCATCGATTTCATAGTCATCTTCCAAAGACAAGTTAACCAACCTCAGTAAAATAGCCTTATCTATTTTGTCGACAGTTTCGTAGCCGTTTTCTTCCGTCAGAAAATAGCCTTGATTATTTTCTATTTTTAATGCTTTCATATCCGTCTCTTCTGCCAACATAAGCTTCTTCACCTGCTTCTAGTGTATTCATGGTCACTTGGAAATTATTGATTTTTTTACCGTCAATCGAACATAGTTCTTTATCAGATGGGTATCCAGAATATCTTTTATATACAATATCACCCCCTTCAACCTCTTTAGATGTGTACACAATGTAATCTGCATTGATTGAGGCTCCAACTGTATTGTTATGTGTAACAACCACCACTGGCATAGTCTTAGAAATTTCCTTCAACATCTGGTTAACCTCGCCTTTCAAGAAAAGATTATCAAATGAAGATTCCGGTTCATCTATCAATAGGTAGTCGAAATTTTGTGCATCTTTGATTTCATGTAGTAGCCGAAACTCAGACCTTTCACCTCCAGAAACCTTAAACCCATCTTTGTTTAGTATTTCATATTCAATACATGCAAAATATTTATAGAACTCGGATGGAGTTAATGCTTCATTATCCTTTAACAAAGAAAGGTACTTATAGGGAGAAGAATACTCACGGTAGGCGTCACTAAAAGCGACCTTTTGACCGCTGACATTCTTTATTTCTCCTGCTCCTTCAAAAGCTCTCTGCTTGCAAACGACTTTAAAACCTTGAACATTCTCCTCAAATATTACCTTTTCAGTCTGTAATAGTTTTGCAATTTGGTTAAATTTAGAAACCTTCTTATGTTCAATCATTACCCTGTATAAATCGACGTCTTTAACTTGAGTTGCTGATGTCCTTAGCTGAAGTTTGCTTTTAACATCCCTCACAACATCATTAACTAAACTTCTCTTCTTCCTCTCATATGCCTTATCCCATAGAAGCTCAATTAGCTCGCACGCTAGCGCCTTCAAATTATTAACATCAACATGCTTATCAATGATTTTCCTGTACTCAATATTTTCTATTAACTGACGCACAGAACCAATCAGGTCACTAAGTGCTTTATCTACACCAACCTCAAACTGAGTTTCATTAAACAGTGCTACTTTAGAAAACGCGTCAAACTTTGCGGCTTCTTTAGCCGACTTCATAAGGGTTGCCAAATAATCTTCTACCCTTCTCTTATTAACTCCAAGGTCAATGTTCAATATATCATCCAGAACAGTCTTGAACGGACTCAAGTGTTTATCAGCGAACACGCTCTTCTTGCGAGCAACATCCGCATTGAATTCTTTTTCGTAGTTAGCATCGTCTCTCTGAACAAGAGAAAATTGAGGAATGTATTTTACATTTTCACAGTCTTTACTTATCTGAGTTAAAGTTACTGTCTTCCCTGACGATCTCGACCCAAGGACAATGTTTAACCCAGTAGATAGCTTCTGACCATCATCAAAAACCTGAAAGAGTGAGTTTCCTTCTGACTTAGAGAGAGCCACTTTATGTCTATCACGAAGGCTGAATTTCAGCGAATTTAAAGAAAGGTCACCACAATCAATGTATGTTTGTCTCGTTGGAAATTTCTTCATGTCCTCGCGAATTCGTACGTCACTGAAAATCACTGGTGTTATTTCAGCCTCATCTTTTACCATGCGAATAAACTTCTTGGGGCTATCAACTTCACCCGCAGAGATAAATTCTTCAATTTGATCAAGCGTATCTCCCGAGATAATTGGCCTCTTTTGATAGTGGGGAATGAGCAAGTAGTTATTGAGGTCATCAAAGATATGAATTAATTCATCTACGGTTATCGAATCTCCTATAGCCGTTATTTTTTTAGATACGGCTTTTGTTTTGAGGTGAAATTCATCTAAGTTTTCATTATCGGAAATGACAAGGATGTGACCTTTGTCCAGATTTATTTCAATACCTGGAAATACTACGCAATTTAACTCTTTAGCAATCTCACTAAATTGGCCGAAGTCAAAAAAGTCATGGTTTGTTATAGCTATGGCGTCAAGTTCGGCAGAATTAACATATTCACTTAATTTGGCTAGTGAGAATGTGAAATGCGCGTCGCTAATTGTAGGTACAGTGTGTATGTGAAGATCAATTTTCTTCAATGTTCGCTCCCGCAATAATTAGAAGAAAGTGCCTGTAGCTGTATCCCATGCAAGCTCGTACTCCTGTGCCGTATAACGTCGCGCATCACGGGCGTAGCGTAGCGGAGTCCCAGTGAATGCGCATGGTTAGGCAA
>CAZZKF010000146.1:0-2501 GCA_964654995.1 uncultured Alphaproteobacteria bacterium
CCGATGGGCGGCGTGATCAGGCTGATCTCGATCGCCACCACGACGAGGATGCCGAACCAGATGAGGTCGTAGCCGAGCCCGAGGACGAGCGGGTAGAGGATCGGCACGGTCAGCAGCATCATCGACAGGCTCTCGAGCACGCAGCCCAAGAGCAGATAGACGCCGAGGATCAGGAAGATCACCAGAACCGGCGACGCCTCAAACCCCGAGATGCCGTCGACGATCGCCTGCGGCAGGCCGGTCAGATTGACGTAGGCGGCAAACATCAGGGCGCCGATCAGCACCGCGAGCAGCACCGCGGTGGTGCGCGCCGATTCGACCAGCACGGCGATGCAGCCTGTGACATCGAGCGTGCGGCGCAGAGCCGCGATCGCAAACGCCCCGGTGGCGCCGACGCCGGCGGCCTCGGTCGGCGTAAAGATGCCGAAATAGATGCCGCCGATGACCAGGGCGAAGAGGGCGAGGACCTCCCAGATACGCCCCAGCTCGCGCAGCCTTGCCGGCCAGTCGCGCCGCGCGCCGCGCGGCCCGGCGGCCGGGTTCAGTCGGGTGACCACGGCGACTGCCGTCATGTAGAGGGTGATACCGAGGAGCCCGGGCAGGATGCCGGCGGCAAACAGCCTGCCGATGTCGGTCTCGGTAATCGTGCCATAGATGATCAGGATGGTGGATGGCGGGATCAGGATGCCCAATGTGCCGCCGGCGGCGATCGATCCGGCCGCCAGGCTGTCGGCATAGCCATAGCGGCGCATCGACGGCATCGCCACCTTGGCCATGGTGGCGGCGGTTGCCAGGCTCGAGCCGCAGACCGCGCTGAAGCCGCCGCAGGCAAGGATGGTGGCCAGCGACAGCCCGCCGCGGCGATGGCCGACAAATGCGCTCGCCGCATCGAACAGCTTTTCCGACAGCCCCGCACGGTTGATGAAATTGCCCATCAGGATGAACAGCGGGAGCACCGAAAGCGTCTGGTTCATCGCCGTATGCACGGTGAGCTGGGAAAGCGCGATGGTCGCCGCCGGCAGGCCGCTCGTCATCGCATAGCCGGCAAAGCCGACGATCCCCATGGCGAAGGCGATGGGCAGCCCGAGGAACAGGAGCGCCAGCACCACGGCGAGCGCGATCAGCGCCGCTTCCATCAGATATCGCCCTCGCGGGCGCCGCCGGCGCCGGCGCGCCCCGTGGCGTGGGCCAGCGCCAGGGCGAGCAGGATGGCGGCGGCCAGCCCGCCCATCGCCGCCATGAAGAAGATCACCGGGGCCAGCGGAATGTGCAGATACGCCGTGTAATCGCCCCAGTCCCGGAGCTTCTGCGCTTCCCGCCAGAGCACATGGGCAAGGCCGGCGAGCGCCGCCGCGCTGATGAGATCGAGAACAATGCGCCGCAGCCGCCGGGCCGGCCCCCGGAACAAGCCGTCGAGCAAGCCGATGGTGACATGCTGCTGATCCTTGGTGGCCAGCGGCAGGGCGCTAAAGATGAGCAGCCCCATGGCCAGCTCGGTGAGCTCGAAGGCACCGGGCAGCGGCGCATTGAGCAGATAGCGCCCGAGCACGTCGATGAAGGTGAGCAGCATCATGAAGAGCAGGACGAGTGCGACGAGGACGGCCAGACTCCGCTCGAGGCGCCGGGCCAGCACCGCCAGCAGCGAGGGCGGTGAAGGGGGCTGCGGTTCAGGGGCCATCCGGCCCCCCGGCCGCCTGCTCAAGGCGCTGCACCTCGGCCCGGAAATCGGCCAGCACCCGGGCGCCGTCGAGCCCGCGCCGCGCCATCATGTCGCGCTTCCACTGCGCGACGATCGGGGCGGTGGCAGCGGCGATTTCCTGCCGGAACGCTTGGTCGGCGGGGACGATGGTGATGTTGCTGTCCTTCATGCGGGTGCGCGCCGCCGCGTCCAGCCGGTCCCATGATGCCCCGGCGAGGCGGGCCAGCGCCTCGCCCGAAACCCGCTCGATGGCGGCCCGGTCGGCATCCGACAGCGCCCGCCATTTGGCCGGGTTCATGATCAGCATGAAGCTGGTGTTGTACAAGCCGCCGGGGACGCGGGTATGAAAGCGGATGAAGCGGTCGAGGTTGTACTTGTAGAGGCTCTCGACCGGCAGGAAGGTGCCGTCGGCAATGCCGCGCGACAGGATCTCGTAGTTGCGCGGCGCTTCCGCCGCGACGATCACCGTGCCCAGCGCCTCCGCGATATCGCGCTGCAGGCCGCCGCCGGTGCGCATCTTGACGCCGCGCAGATCGGTCAGCCGGCGGATCGGCTTGTTGCGGGTGAAAATCTGGCCGGGCCCGTGGGTGAACAGGCCCAGGAGCTTCACCCCGCGGTGGGGATCGCGGGCGGCGAGATATTTTTCGTACATCCGCCAGTAGGCGACCGAGGCGGCGGTGGCGGAATCGGCGGTGAACGGGAATTCGGCCAGCCGGTAGAAGACGAAACGCGCCGGCGTATAGCCGTGCACCGCATAGGAAACATCGACGACGCCGCCGGCGACCGCATCGTAGATGCCGGC
>CAZZKF010000147.1:0-2493 GCA_964654995.1 uncultured Alphaproteobacteria bacterium
CATCTTCGCCCAGCGCCTGCACCGCCGGGTCATTCCGTGCCGCCACCATCAGGGCCGTGGTCAGGGGGTGCAGTTTCACCCGCACGCCATGGCCGAGATCCAGCCGCGCGGGTTCATTGGAAAGATCGAGTTTCAGCATGGTCAATAACTGCTCACCTGGTTCTTGAGGACGACCGTGCACATCTGTCCGGCCACAGAGTCATAGGCCGCCTGCCAGTCGAAGCTGGCCTGGATGCCTTGCGGGCCCTGTATTTCCACTCGGGGCCGCGGCAGGTAGACCGCGTGCGCGGTGATCGTCAGGCTCACGTTGGCCGAGATCACCCACGAGAACTCCAACGAGGCGGAACTGCCATTCAGCGCCTGGGTCATGAGGGTATTGTCCGCGAACCGCACATCGATCTTGCCAGTCAGCGCGGCAATGGAGGGATCTGCCCCGTCGATGCGCCCGTCCGAGCGGATGGTCTCGATCCGTTCGACATTGTTGGAATAGGTCAGGTCGGCCGAGACGATGTTGCCCAGCGCTGTGCCATTCCTCTTGATCGCCCCGTTGAAATGCCCGAACCGCTGCAGGGCGTAGCCCGTCGGCGTCCCGGCCGCCGTGGCGGTGGCGACGTTTTCGCCCTGCGCGACCAGCTTCACATCCGCCGTCAGCAGGCCGGAGCGCTGCATTTGCAGGCTCAACTGATCCAGCACGCAGCCTGTATACATGGCGAAGCGCGGGATCTCCGGCATCGCCACCTCGATCGCCATGCTGGGCAAGTTCCAGGAGCCGGACTTGAAGGTATGCGTCCTGTTGGTCGTCCCGGTCGTCGTCGGATTGCCGAAGGCGGCTTTCAGCCAGAAGCCGAAGGCCTCGGCGTCGAGCGGCACCTTGATGTCGCCATCCGCCGTGACCGCGTCCTTGATGGGTGCCAGCGGATCGCGGCCATATCCCAGCAGTTCCGAGGCCAGCAGGGGCTGCTCGGCTCCAAGTGAAGCGCTGGCGAAGGGCATCTGCATGAAGCCACTCGTCGGCGCTGTTCCATAGGTGGTCTCGAACGCGGCCGCCAGCTGCGACCGCGCGCCTTGTGCACGGGGCATTTTTCCGTCCTTTCAATTGCGGGATTATCCCGTAGGGGCTGTGGTGGTGTAGATCAGCGTGATCGGGAGAACGGCGGCTTTCAGCGCCTGACCGCCCTCGATGGGCAGATCGGTGGGGGCCGGCGCGCCCGGGTCGATCCAGTCGCAGAGGCCGCCCAAGGTGCGGTCCGCAGTCAATGTGCTGCCGATCTGCTCGACAAGAACATCGAACAGGGTGGCGCGGAGGCTGGCATCCTTGTCCTGGACGATGACCTCGACCTCGGCTTGGTGCTGCCAGTGATAGCGCAGCGGCGACAGCGTCACCTCGGGCTCGCCGGGATCGCCGTCGCGCAGGATCACGAAGCCGCCTGCGGGCACCCTCTCTGGCAGCACCTCTCCGCGCAGTACGGTGGTAGGCACGGTTTGTAGGGTGGCGTGCAAGGCACGCAGGATGGATTCGCGGTAGGAAGTCATGATATGCTCGCCCTATCCAAAAGTGTGAGATCATTAAGTGTTTGAGCAGCTCCGCCCGATTATCGAGCAAGAAATCGCAGTCTTGCCTCAAGACGCACGTTTTAATCTCCGAGATCTTCTCGGCGGGAAATGGCCAGAAGATGCCGGGGCAGCACGTAAGCTAGGGCGCGATTTTCGAGCGAATCTTCATGCTTTTCCGGGTGTGGCTGATGCCGGCAAAGATGATCAAAATCTCCGCTGGTATTACAAGCGGTAGCCTCGCTATGTCCTCCCCTCCACCCACTTCGCCACGATCAGCCCCGGCACGCGGCCTGCGACCCTCTCCACATCCCGCGCCAGATCCAGCCGCTTTCGCAGTCTGACCTGCGGCACCAGCAGGAAGATCGGCACGGTGGCGCGGCCCCGGCCGGTTTTCGAGCGGGAGGCAACGCCGAGCCCCCGGCTGTTCAGCCGCCCGTCGGCGACCAGCATGCTGGGGCCACGGCGACGATAAACAAAGCGCAGGCGCATGCCGCGGCGTTTTTCCCATTCGCCCGGCGTCAGGCGCGCGCCACCACGGCCCTTGCCAGCGGCGGGAAGCGGGATCGCCAGCCAGAAGCCCGCCTTGGAGCGGATCAAGACGCCGCGATCATGCGCGCCGACAATTTCGGGGGCGTTCGACCAGACAAAGGCGGCAGCATCGAGGCTGTCGCCCTGCTTGGGATAGGTCCGGTTGCGAATGGTGCGCGGCAGGCGGTGGCCGAGACCGGCGCCCGTGATTTGCTGACGCCACGCCTGTTTCAACTCGCTCCCGGCCACGGCCATCGCCGCCTTCACGGCCTTTTCGCCTGCCTTGACCTCTGCCTGCAGCATGGCAACGAGGTCAGGCTCGACGTCGAGTTTCAGCTTCACGCCGGCACCAGTTCCAATGTCCAGATAAGCCGCTCGCGGTCGCGCTTCGGCTCGCCCTGGATCACGTAG
>CAZZKF010000148.1:0-2471 GCA_964654995.1 uncultured Alphaproteobacteria bacterium
CCGATCGGCCGCGGCCAGCGCGAGCTGATCATCGGCGACCGCCAGACCGGCAAGAGCGCGGTGGCCATCGATACCATCATCAACCAGAAGGGCATCAACGCCTCGGGCGACGAGAGCAAGAAGCTCTATTGCGTCTATGTGGCGGTCGGCCAGAAGCGCTCGACGGTGGCGCAACTGGTCAAGACCCTCGAGGACTACGGGGCGCTGGATTATTCGATCATCGTCGCCGCCACCGCGTCCGAGCCGGCGCCGCTGCAGTTCCTGGCGCCCTATGCCGGCTGCGCCATGGGCGAATATTTCCGCGACAACGGCATGCACGCGCTGATCATCTATGACGATCTCTCCAAGCAGGCGGTGGCGTATCGCCAGATGTCGCTGCTGCTGCGCCGCCCGCCCGGGCGCGAGGCCTATCCCGGCGACGTCTTCTATCTGCATTCGCGGCTCCTGGAGCGCGCCGCCAAGATGAACGAGGATCACGGGTCCGGTTCGCTCACCGCGCTCCCGATCATCGAAACCCAGGCCGGCGACGTCTCGGCTTATATCCCGACCAACGTGATCTCGATCACCGACGGCCAGATCTTTCTCGAGACCGAGCTGTTCTATCAGGGCGTGCGCCCGGCGGTGAACGTCGGCCTCTCGGTCAGCCGGGTGGGCTCGGCGGCGCAAGTGAAGGCGATGAAGCAGGTCGCCGGCACCATCAAGCTGGAGCTCGCCCAGTACCGCGAAATGGCGGCCTTTGCCCAGTTCGGCTCGGACCTGGACGCCGCCACCCAGCGGCTGCTGAACCGTGGCGCACGGCTGACCGAGCTGTTGAAACAGAACCAGTATTCGCCGCTGCCGGTGGAAGAGCAGGTGGTCGTCATCTATGCCGGTGTGCGCGGCTATCTCGACGGCGTCGAGGTCGATCAGGTGACCCGCTTCGAGCAGGAGTTCCTGAGCGAGATGCGGGCCAGGCACGCCGACGTGCTGGCCACCATCCGCGACGAGCAGACGCTGTCCGACGAGACCGACGCCAAGCTCAAGGGCATTCTCGACAAGTTCACCAAGGCGTTTGCGTAGGGCCAGCAGGGCAACTGACGGGAGCAGCGGGGCACCATGCCGAGCCTCAAGGATCTCAAGAACCGCATCGCCAGCGTGAAGTCCACGCAGAAGATCACCCAGGCGATGAAGATGGTGGCGGCCTCGAAGCTGCGCCGGGCACAGGAATCGGCCGAGGCGGCGCGCCCCTATGCCCGCGGCATGGACGCGGTGATCGCCTCGCTGGCGGCCAGCCTGCGTGAACTCGAAGGCGCGCCGCGCCTCCTCGTCGGCACCGGCTCGGACGATGTCCACCTGATCGTCGTCGCCACCGCCGAGCGCGGCCTGTGCGGGGCGTTCAATTCGTCGATCGTGCGCGCCGTGCGCCATCGCATCACCGCGCTTCAGGCCGAGGGCAAGACGGTGAAGCTGTTGTGCGCCGGCAAGAAAGGGGCGGTCATGCTGCGCCGCGAACATGGCGACCTGATGCTCGATCCGATCGATCTGGCGGGCATGCGCACGGTCACCTTCGAGCATGCCAAAATGATCGCCGGGCGCGTGCTGGAGCTGTTCGAGGACGGCGCCTTCGATGTCTGCACGGTGGTGTATAACCGCTTCCGCACGGTGATGAGCCAGATCGTCACCGAGCAGCAGGTGATCCCGGTGCCTGTCGGCGAGCCCGGCGATGCCCCCGACCTGGGCGGCGCGATCTATGAATACGAGCCCTCGGAAGAGGAAATTCTCGCCGATCTGCTGCCGCGCAACGTGGCGGTGCAGATGTACCGGGTGCTGCTGGAAAACGCCGCCAGCGAACAGGGCGCGCGGATGACGGCGATGGACAATGCGACGCGCAACGCCGGCGAAATGATCGACCGGCTCACCCTTAATTACAACCGCACGCGCCAGGCGGTGATTACCAAGGAACTCATTGAAATCATTTCGGGCGCCGAGGCGCTTTGAGAATTCGGATCAGCGGAGCCACAGGATGACACAAGAGGTACAGGCGGGACATATCACCCAGGTTTTGGGGGCGGTCGTCGACGTTCAGTTCGAGGGCGAACTGCCGGCCATCCTGAATGCACTGGAGTGCGACAACCACGGCAACCGGCTGGTGCTGGAAGTCGCCCAGCATCTGGGCGAATCCATCGTGCGCTGCATCGCCATGGATACCACCGACGGTCTGGTGCGCGGCCAGGAGGTGCGCGACACCGGTGCCCCGATCACCGTGCCGGTGGGGCCCGAGACTTTGGGGCGCATCATCAACGTGATCGGCGAGCCGGTCGATGAACGCGGCCCCGTCGAGGCCAAACGCTCGGCACCCATCCATGCGCCGGCGCCGGAATTCATCGACCAGTCGACGGAAACCGAAATTCTGGTCACCGGCATCAAGGTGGTGGATCTGCTGGCGCCCTACGCCAAGGGCGGCAAGATCGGCCTGTTCGGCGGCGCCGGGG
>CAZZKF010000149.1:0-2254 GCA_964654995.1 uncultured Alphaproteobacteria bacterium
TGAGCCTCAAGGAAGGGCTCACCGTGTTCCGCGACCAGCAGTTTTCAGCCGACGTCAGCGCCAGCCCGGTCAAGCGCATCGATGATGTCCGGGCCCTGCGCGCCCGCCAGTTCCCCGAGGATGCAGGCCCGATGGCGCATCCGGTAAGGCCGGAATCATATATTGAAATCAATAACTTCTATACAAGTACGGTGTATGAGAAGGGGGCCGAGGTCATCCGTATGATGCACACCCTGCTGGGGCCGCAGGCGTTCCGGGACGGCATCGACCTCTATTTCGCCCGCCATGACGGCCAGGCCGTGACCTGCGATGATTTCGTCGCCGCCATGGAAGATGCCAGCGGCGTCGATCTCACGCAATTCCGGCTGTGGTATGCCCAGGCCGGCACGCCCATTGTCGCGGTGCGTGGCCGCTATGACGAGAAAGCGCGCAGCTATACCCTGGAGGTCGAGCAG
The DNA here is from genome assembly GCA_964654995.1 of uncultured Alphaproteobacteria bacterium. Classification (GTDB taxonomy): domain Bacteria; phylum Pseudomonadota; class Alphaproteobacteria; order CAZZKF01; family CAZZKF01; genus CAZZKF01. The sequence continues at coordinate 456 of CAZZKF010000149.1, forward strand.
AGCTGTCCGCCGACACCGGGACAGCCGAAGAAGAAACCGCTGCACATCCCCTTGCGCATGGCGCTCATCGGCCCGGACGGGCAGGAGATGCCCTTGCGGCTCGATGGCGGGACTGCCGCTGACGAGACCCCCACCAGCCGGGTGCTGGATGTGCGCAAGGCGCGCGCGCGGTTTCGCTTTTCCGATATTTCTGCCCCGCCGGTGCCTTCGTTGCTGCGCGGGTTTTCGGCACCGGTGAAGCTGGAAACCGATTATTCACGCGCCGAGCTGGCCTTTCTGATGGCCCATGACGGCGACGGCTTTGCCCGCTGGGAGGCCGGTCAGACGCTCGCCGCGGCGGTGCTCCTGGATCTGGTGACCGCGTTTGAGGAGAGTGCTGATCCGCGCGTTGATGAGACATTCATGGATGCCTTTGCAGCGGTGCTGGCGGCGGACGACCTCGACCCGGCATTCCGGGCGGAAATGCTGCTCTTGCCCTCGCAGAGCTATCTCGCCCAGATGGTCGAGGAAATCGACGTCGAGGCCATCCACGGCGCGCATCGCCATCTGCGCACCACCCTTGCCGCCCGCTTCGGGGCGGAGCTGGCGGCGCTCTATCGGGCATTGTCCAGCAACGAGCCCTTTTCGCTGGAGGCCCGCGCGGTCGGCCGGCGGCGCCTGCGCAACACCTGCCTTGCCTATCTCATGGACGGCGGCGGCGAGGAAGCGGTCGAGCTCTGTGTTGCCCAGTTCCGCGGCGCCGACAACATGACCGACCGGCTGGCGGCGCTGGGTGCGCTGGCCCACACCACACAGCCGGAGGCTGACGAAGCACTGGCCGCCTTTTATGACGAATGGCGGGGCGAGGCGCTGGTGATTGACAAATGGTTTGCCGTTCAGGCCCGCTCGGAACGTGCCGATACGTTTGCCCGCGTCCAGGCGCTTTTCCGCCACGGCGATTTCGATGTCGGCAACCCCAACCGGGTGCGCGCCCTGATCGCGACCTTCGCGATGTCCAATCAGGTGCGCTTTCACGAGCCGACCGGCGCGGCCTACGCCTTTTATGCCGATCGGGTGCTGGAGATCGATCGGCGCAATCCGCGGCTCGCGGCGCGCCTGATGGCGGCCTTCGAGCAGTGGCGCCGCTTCGAGCCCGGACGCCGGGCGCTGATGAAGGCCGAGATGGAGCGCATCCTCAACCAGCCGAACCTGTCCCGCGACGTTTTCGAGATCACGTCCAAAACCCTGGCGTAGGGAGTGTGTCAGTCCCGGCCTGACACCTGTGGGTGGTATCGCCGGAGGGCGGCGACCATGGCCAGGCCGAACAGCAGCAGCCATAGGGTTCCGGGTTCAGGAATCGGAGTCGGCGGTGTGACCGTGAGGCTCATGCTGTCGGCGGCCATCAGGGTTTCGATGCCGTTGGCAAAGGTGATCTCCAGGGCAATATCGAACAGACCGGCGACCTCGAAAAAGGTTCCCGGCCCGGTATCGACCGAGAGGACGAGGTCGGTCCCCAGAAGTCCGCTGCCATCGACCAGCCAGGTAAACGAGAACAACGACAGATCCTCGCCGAGGTTTTCATCGCACAGGGAGAGGCCGTTGAACGTCGAGCCGCAGCCGTCCAGCAGGAAACTGTCCCCCAGAACGATCGTTTGATCGGGCCCGGCATCGACAGTCAACTGGCTCGGCCCGCCACCGCCATCGCCTCCCGTACCGCCACCGCTCCCACCACCGTTGCCGCCAGTCTCACCACCACCATCTCCGCCGGTTCCACCACCTGTATCGCCGCCGGTGTCGCCACCGTTGCCACCGTTGCCACC
>CAZZKF010000150.1:0-2217 GCA_964654995.1 uncultured Alphaproteobacteria bacterium
ACCCGCGACCTCTGGCGTGACAGGCCAGCGCTCTAACCAACTGAGCTACACCCCCTTGATGAGGTGAGCCTCATGTACGTCAGGCTCTCCGGCCTGTCAAGCGGCGGCGCACCCGAGGCGCGCCCGGCCTCCCGATCCGGCCACTTGTCGCCCCGGCGGCCGGCCACACGATCCGAAAGTCTTTGACTTCCGGCGCCGGGAAGCGCAGGCTTGTTCTTTAGCTGAAGCGGCACCCGGCCTGAATTGATCGGCGGCTTGGCCCGACCGAGAGCAAGACCAGAGTCCTCGTTTGAACGTAAGTGTCATCTGGAGGCCCAGCCGAAGATGGCAGACACCAAGCGGGAACGACATCATACCATGACCTCCAAGACCACCGGCATTGCGGCACCCGACCGCAAGACTTTTCAACTCATCCTCATTCGACCGTCCCACTACGACCGCGATGGCTATGTCATTCGCTGGCTGCGCTCGGTGGTGCCGTCGAACACGCTCGCCACGCTTTACGGCCTGGCCAGGGATTGCGCCGAGCGCCAGGTGCTCGGCCCCGACATCAAGCTGGCGATCACGGCTTTGGACGAAAGCAACACGCGCATCCGCGTCGAAGAGCTGGCCGGGCTGATCAAGGGATCGGCCGGCGGGCTCATCGGCCTGGTCGGCGTGCAGTCGAATCAGTATCCGCGGGCCATGGACCTGGCCCGCCGGTTCCGCGACGCCGGGGTGCCGGTGTGCATCGGCGGCTTTCACGTCTCCGGCCTGCTGTCCATGCTGCCGGGCATCCAGCCCGACCTTCAGGAGGCGATGGACCTGGGCATCTCGCTGTTCGCCGGCGAGGCCGAGGGACGCCTCGACGAGGTACTGCGCGACGCCCATGCCGGCACCATGAAGCCGCTTTACAATTATATCAATGACCTGCCGGAGCTCGGCGGCGCACCGATCCCCTTCCTGCCGGCCGAGCGGGTGATGCGCACGGTCGGCCGCCAGGCGAGCTTCGATGCCGGGCGCGGCTGCCCGTTCCAGTGCAGTTTCTGCACCATCATCAATGTTCAGGGCCGCAGGTCGCGCCGGCGCACCGCCGATGATGTCGAGAAAATCGTCCGCGCCAATCTCGCCCAGGACATCCGCCACTTTTTCATCACCGACGACAATTTCGCCCGCAACAAGGACTGGGAAGCGATCTTCGACCGCCTCATCGCCCTGCGCGAAGGCGAAGGCCACAACATCACGCTGACCATCCAGGTGGATACCCTGTGTCACCAGATTCCCGGCTTTATCGAAAAGGCCGGGCGGGCCGGCGTCAACAAGGTGTTCATCGGGCTGGAAAGCATCAATCCCGAGTCGCTGGCCTGCGCCTCCAAGAAACAGAACCGGATTTCCGAGTACCGCGCGATGCTGCAGGCCTGGCGGCGCCAGGGGGTGCTGACCTTTGCCGGCTATATCCTCGGCTTTCCGGGCGACACGCCGGAGACCATTGCCCGCGACCTCAAGATCATTCAGCGCGAGCTTCCGATCGACATCCTCGAGTTCTTCATCCTCATGCCGCTGCCCGGCTCGGCCGATCACAAGCGCATGTTCGAGGACGGCGTGTGGATCGACCCGGACCTGAACAAGCTCGATTCCACCCATGTCACCATGGCCCATCCGCGGATGAGCGCCGAGGAATGGGAACAGGCCTATCGCTCGGCCTGGACCACCTATTATTCACCGGAACATGCCGAGACCCTGTTCCGGCGCGCGGTGGCCAGCGGCATCCGGCCGCGCAAGATGGCCCGCACGCTGCTGTGGTTCCTGGGGTGCAGCACGATCGAGCATGTGCATCCGCTGGATGGCGGCTATTTCCGCCTCAAGTACCGCGATGACCGGCGCCCCGGCCTGAAGCGCGAAAGCCCATGGGTGTTCTATCCCCGCTATGGCTGGGAAATCGTCGCCAAGCACGCCCGCTTCATCAAGCTGATCTGGTTTTACCGGCGCCTCGCCCGTCAGGCGGTGCGCGACGCCCGGGGCGGCACCTACGAGGATCCGGCACTGACCCCGGTCGCGGCCGGCGACGGGGCCCTGCGCGACCTGCTGAACGCCCCCAAGCCGGCGCTGGCGGCAGCGCGCGAAACCGGGACCTGAACGTCGACGCTGCGCCGATCTTTCGGTTAGTCCAGAGTTTCGATCAGGTGGCTGACGTCGACCTTGTCGGCGTGATAGAAGGCGGCAACCGCGGTGCTCAGG
>CAZZKF010000151.1:0-2179 GCA_964654995.1 uncultured Alphaproteobacteria bacterium
CGGCGGCGCCGCCGCCGTCGCCGGCTTACGCATATGCTCATGGACGAATTTAGCGGCCCAGTTCGGCGACCAACCTTCCTCGAATGCGTCAGCCATATCCCAGCCCTTGGGCAGGTTCTTGGGCGGGTCGACGATTCTGATGCCGTCCGCGATGCCGGCGAGCATCTGCGCCAATTCTTCGGCGGCCGCGCGCCCGGGCTCATCGGCGTCGGGGATGATCACCACCTTTCGACCCTTGAGCGGCGACCAGTCGGCGTGCTTGATGGCCTTGCATCCGCCCGGCCATGTCACCACCGCGCAGTTCGGGAACAGTTTGCGGGCGGCCTCGGCGGTTTTCTCGCCCTCGACGAGGACGACGTTGGCGTTGGGCTTGCGGGCGAGTTCGTCGAGGCCGTACAACGGTCGCGGCGTCGGGAATCCCTGCCATTTCCACATGAGGCGACCATCCTCGGCTTGGCAGAGTGTGAGAGGCAGGATCTCCTTCCCTCCGCCCGGGCGGTCGAAACGGCATGTGTGGCCGAGCCGTCTGCCCTCCGCGTCAGGATAGGTCCAAGTCTGGCTCGGCATCCCGAGCCGTGGGTGTCGGAAATCTGGGTCCGGCACGTTGTCCGGCACGGGCATGATGGGTCGCAATTTGGCGGCGCCCTTGTTGCCGCGCGCCGTTTTCGCCTTCCGTGGTTTGGCCATGTGTTCCTGGCCGACCTCGCGGGCGACGGCCAGGGCGGCCGCCGCCTGCCCGAGTCCCTCCTTGGCGGCGTACAGGCTGATCAGGTCGCCGCCACGATGGTCGGCGGCGAAGTCGGCCCATTGGCCGGTCCTGATATTGATCGACAGCGAATCGCCGGGATCGCCGGCCAGGTTGCCGACCTTGAACTCGTTGCCGACAAGCTTCCCGTTCGGGAACCAGCGGAAGAGGAGGTCCGGACACGCGGCGAGCGCCGCACGTTTGATGGCGTCGTAGTCGATGGCGCTTGTGCTCATTGCATGCGCTCCCTGATGACTACGGCTCAATGGAGCAGCGTCATGGCCGGCCGCCCTCCCGGCCCTTCGCCATGCCCTCGATCGCACTCTCGATCTGGTTCTCCACTGCGCCAGTGATGCAGGCCAATCCGGACAGGATCTCGGGCGCCATGCTCACGGGACCGATTTCCTCCTCAAGCTCGAGGTAGCGGCGCAGCACGGCCATGACCGAGCGGATTTTTGTGAGATCTTCAAAAATGTCTTTCTCCTTTGTCATGGCAGGGCCTCCTCACTTTCTGGATTGAACAGGGACTCGGGCAGAAGGACGCATCTGTGATTTTGGCCGTGGAAACGCGCGGAATTTTTCTCCCTGAGGGCTCCGTCCATCCGCGCGAGATCGCGCCGCCAGCCTCCGCTCCACCGCGTGCCGCGGAACACTTTCTTGAGGTACGGGTGCGTGTTCGCCACCGCCACATAGCCATGCCGGAGGTCGATGCGGATGCCCATGCGCGGCAGGCGCCTGCCCGGATCGCCGCGCCGCAGCGCGTCGGCGATGATGTCGCCCAGCCTTCGGCCGTCTCCGTCCACCCGCCAGCCGAGCAGATGGTTGATGCAGTCGAACGAGGCGTCCGACTGCTGGTCTTCCATCTCGTCCAGACAATATGGCGGGTTTGGCAAGGGCGACTGGATCCAATACTCCCGCGCCGCCCGGCGGCCGAAGACCCGCAGGCATAGCTTGATCTCCGCCACCAGCTGGCGGCGCTCGTCGATGGCAAGGGTTGGGGTGATTTCGGGCGCTTGTGCGGCCGCGCCCGTGGCCATGGCGGTGTCGCTCATGTGCCGCTCCTACGTCAGCGATTGGGCCAACCGGAGCGGCAAGCGTTTCGACGCGCCTGGCGCCCCGGGGGTTCGAAACCCGACAACGGACGGGCCGCGCGCTTTTAGGCCGAGGCCCTGGACATGACGCGCGCCCCCGGGACATTGGGCATAACAAACCCGCCAACTGACGGGGGCGGTGTCCGCCGTTGTCGGAGTTTCGAAGCTCCGAGCGCATGGTTAACGAACCACCGCATGGTGTCAAGAGTTGCGCCGCCGCCGGCATCATGCTGCCCCCAATTTTTCGGCCACGACAGGGCGTAAATGCCCGCATAAATGATTGATAAAAGGGCATTAATGCCCTATACATAGAGGCATGAAAGGCCGTCAGTTCATTCGCAAG
>CAZZKF010000152.1:0-2161 GCA_964654995.1 uncultured Alphaproteobacteria bacterium
TAGAAAGGAGGTGATCCAGCCGCACGTTCCCGTACGGCTACCTTGTTACGACTTCGTCCCAGTCGCCAGCCTCACTCTAGACGCCTGCCTCCCGAAGGTTGGCGCAGCGGCTTCAGATGCAGCCGACTCCCATGACGTGACGGGCGGTGTGTACAAGGCCCGGGAACGTATTCACCGCCGTATGGCTGACCGGCGGTTACTAGCAACTCCGACTTCATGTAGGCGAGTTGCAGCCTACAATCCGAACTACGACCGGCTTTGCTGGGATTCGCTCCATTTTCTTTGTAATTTACTTACACCTTGCGCGCGGTATGTATTACGGATCATATAAAAAGCCGCGTGAACTGCTGTGGGTGATCGGCGTGGTTATCCTGTTGATTATGCAGGGTTCTGCCTTCTTTGGTTATCTGCTTCCCTGGGGTCAGATGTCCTACTGGGGGGCGATCGTGATCACCAATCTGTTTGGCGCTGTACCGGTTGTCGGTGATTTTATATTACAATTGCTACGTGGTGGTTTTGGCGTGGGCGACCCCACCATTAACCGTTTCTTTTCACTACATTTCCTGCTTCCCCTGGTGCTTGTAGCGATAGTTGTCATTCATATCCATGCGCTGCATGTCGTACATTCCAATAACCCGGAAGGTGTTGATATCAGCAAAAAGGACACCATTCCCTTCCACCCGTATTTTACCGTAAAAGATGCGTTTGGCGTGGGTATATTTCTGATTATCTATTCCTATTTTATATTCTTTAATCCCACCGGTTGGGGACTATTTATTGAACCTGATAATTTTTCGCCTGCCAATGGGTTTCAGACGCCTTCACATATTGCGCCGGTCTGGTATCTCACACCGTGGTATTCTATTCTGCGAGCTTTTCCTGACAAGCTCATCGGTGTCGCCGCTATGGGTTTATCGCTTGGATTACTCTTTTTAATCCCCTGGCTGGATCGCGGTACGGTTCGCTCTGCGCGTTACCGACCCATGTATCGGCAATTGGTTCTGTTGTTCTTTATTTCGGTGCTGGTGCTTGGTTATTGCGGTCATTCGGCTCCGACTGAAGCGCTTAAGCTTATTGGTCGTATTGCTACGGCTGTTTACTTTGGTTTCTTTATTCTCCTTCCGTTTGTGAGTAAACATGAAAAGACACTGCCTGTACCCAAGGAAATATGACATGAAACATACCGTTTTGACGGGCGCGCTACTTGGCCTTGCTATCTTCTCCATGTTTACGCAGGCAAACGCCTCGGAAGGCGGCCTGGAACTCAAACACCCCAATATCAGCATGGATCGTGAAACGCTGCAGAAAGGCGTGGAAGTATTTACCGAAATATGCATGGGCTGCCACTCCGCCAAATATATCACTTATCGTGAGCTAATGGACTATCCGGAAATTGGCTTGTCACGGGAAGCGGTGGACGACTTGCGCGGTGAGAATTCATTGCTGACAGGTCTGATTACTGAATTATCGCCAGAGGATGCCAAGGTCTCCTATGGCAAGGTTCCGCCGGATCTGTCTGTAATCACAAGATCCCGTGCAGGTGCTGATTACGTTTACTCCCTTATGGTCGGTTTTGAATCCGATCCCGAGGGGCGTATTCCGGACGGGCACTATAACATCTATTTTCCGGGGCATAACATATCAATGCCTGATCCCCTGTCGTGGCTTGACCATGACCAGGAGGACGAAGAAGAATTGAAAGAACAGGCGCGGACAGTATCGTCATTTCTGGCCTTTATTGCTGAACCGCACCAGCTTCAACGCCAGAGCATAGGCCGATGGGTCATGATATTCCTGGTGCTACTCACGATTGTGCTTTATGCATTGAAACGTGAGATATGGAAAGATATCAAACATTAACAAAAAAGCCCGCTGGTGCGGGTTTTTTTGTTAAGCGACTATTCCAATAACGTTCAATCGATGTGAACACGGGCTGCTTTAGTCCGCTTTTTCGGTTGCCGCTGTTTCGATAGTTGCCGGGCACTATTGAAAATCATAGCGTTTGCTTGCATTGAGTCGGGCAATGCCCGTGCTTATCAACAAGATTCGATGCCCAAGACTCGATCAGGCTCAATGCACTACTTACTCTGGAGGATTTACATGTTCAAATACACAGAAATGGAACGGCAGTTGCTCATACAGCAGGATCAACTTGCGCAAG
>CAZZKF010000153.1:0-2129 GCA_964654995.1 uncultured Alphaproteobacteria bacterium
GCCGACAAGGTCGGCCTGCCGCGCTCGATCGCCGATTCGCTTTATACCTTTGTGCCGACCGACAAGGGCACTCTGGTCATTCTCGGCCATGTGCCGGTGAAGCTGATCGATGCCGCGCTGACCACGCCCGAGGTGCCGCAGCGCCTGGTGCTGTGGCAGCCGAAGATGCACGGCACGCCCACTGAATACCGCCTGTGGGCGTGGCAGGGCGAGGTCCAGAGCTTCCCCATCGACACGCCCTTTGCCGGGGCCCTGGCCCAGGCCCGGAAAGCTGCCGGCCCGCTGCCGGTCTCCGAGGCCAACCTTGCCCAATTGCTGCCGGCGGTCATCGTTACCGGCTTGCTGGATTCGGTGAACCCCTGTGCGTTCGCGGTAATTTTGCTGCTGATCGCCTTTCTGTTCACCCTGCGCAAGACGCGGGCGCGGGTGGTGTCCCTGGGCCTGGTCTATATCGGCATGATCTTCCTGGTCTATTTCGCCATCGGCCTGGGACTGTTGCAGACCGTGCGGCTGTCCAGCGATCCCCATTTCGTAGCCCGCCTCGGGGCCTGGCTGGTGATCGTGCTGGGGTCGATCAATCTGCTCGAATATTACGTGCCATCCTTTCCGATCAAGCTGCACATGCCGGCCTTCGCCGGCGAGCGCGCCCGGCAACTGATCGGCATGGCGACACTGCCGGCGACCATTGGCGCCGGCATTCTCGTCGGCTTGTGCACCTTTCCGTGTTCAGGCGGCATCTATGTGTCGGTGATCACTCTTTTGAATGCCAAGACCACCCTGGCCTGGGGGGTCGGCTACCTGGCGCTCTACAACATCATGTTCGTGCTGCCGCTGCTGGTGATTCTGGCGGCGGTCGGCAACCGGGTCACGGCCAAGGCCTGGGCGACATGGGAGCGCAACCACGCTCATCTTCTGAGATTGTGGTTCGGGGGCGCGATGATTGCCTTGGGGGCTTTGCTACTGCTGTGGGTGCTCGGCTGAAGCCGGGCGAGATGACTGCTGAGCGGGACGCTGTTATCCCGTCGCAAAGCGAAAAGGAGAACAAGTATGGCTGAGACAACCCGTCGACGGATGGCGATGCACGGTGTGCGCCGGATGACCGGCCTGACCATGATCGCCGGGCTGGTGGCGGCCCTGGTCATGGGCTGGAGCGCCATGTCCCGGGCCGAGCCCGAGGCGGATTCGGTGACCGGCACCTATTCGCCCGAGGAACTGGTCTATGACAATCCGATCAGCGCCATTCATGAAATGGGAGCCGGCCCGGCCATTCCCTTCCTGCCCGAGGATCAGCCGCAGCCGCGGATCGTCGTGCCCGACGAGGTCTATGACTTCGGCCTGCTCGGGCCCAAGGACGTGGTCACCCATACCTTCGTGATTCGCAATGACGGCAAGGCGCCGCTGACCATCAGCCGGGCCTATACGACCTGCGGCTGCACCACCGCCGAGATTACCGCGCGGGTCATTCCTCCGGGCAAGGTGGCGCTGGCGACGATTCGCTTTGATGCCGGCTTTCACGATGCCCGCGGCAAGATCGTCCAGCGCGGCCTGATCATCGAAAGCAATGACCCCAATCGGTGGAAGGCGGCGATCTGGACCCGGGCCGCGATTCGCTGGAACTGAGGCCGCGAAATGCGCAGATTTGCGAGCGTCGTCGGGGCGCTGGTCGCGGTCGGATGGCTGGTCGCCGGCTGTGCCCCGAAAACCCCCGATATCGATGTCGCCACCGCCTTTGACATGGGCTCGGTGGTCAAGGGCGAAAAGGCGGTGGCCGACATCCCGGTGCGCAACGTCGGCAGCGGCCCGCTCAAAATCGTCGCTGTCAGCACCTCGTGCGGGTGCACGACGGCGACGGTGACACCGACGGTGATCGCGCCGGGCGGCGAGGCCAACCTGCGGGTGGTCTATGATTCGGGGGCCCATGAAATGGACCTCGGTACCATCGAGCGCTACGTTTTCATCGCCTCGGACGACCCCGACGAGGAGGACGTGCAGATCAATCTGACCGTGGTCGTGACCGCGCCCGGCTCGTCGTGATCCCGTCGGACGCGACGGCTTGCAATCCGTGGCTCTGATTGGCCGGGCCGCGGCAGCTTGCGTTGCCAGCGGTCCGGCCGGACAGGCAGAACAGT
>CAZZKF010000154.1:0-2006 GCA_964654995.1 uncultured Alphaproteobacteria bacterium
CACCAGGTCAGCGGCCCCGTCTCGTCCGGCAGACGCGGCGGCAGGCGGGGGCGCAGCTCATCGGGCAACGGCGCCAGTTCGCGATTGCAGACAAGGCAGCGCGTGAACGGCGCCCGCAGCCAGTCGATGGCAAAGGCGGCGCTGACCTCGCCCGCCCATCGGGGCGTCGCATTGCCGCGCAGCAGCAGGGTGCGCGCCGCCGCTCCCTTGATCTCGAGGATCTTGCGGTCACGGGTCAGGATGTGGCGGTTCTCGGCCAGCGCCCGCTCGACGACGGCGCGGTCATGCGCGCGGTGTGCCATGACACCGGTATCGTAACCGGCAGCGCGCAGCCAGCGCCCGAGGCTGGCGACCATTTCGTCACACAGGAAGCGCAAGAATGTTCTCCGAGCGCCGTCCGGGCGCTGAGATCAAGCGCCCATGACGCCAACCGTCAGGGCTGGCCGCCCTCGGACGGCGCCATATGCACGACCTGCTGGGGATAGGGGATCGAGATGCCCTGCGCATCGAAGCGGTCCTTGATGGCGCGCAAAAGATCGCAATAGAGCGGCCAGTAATCGCCGGCCCTGCACCACGCCCGGATCACCAGATTGACCGAGCTGTCGGCCAGTTCGGTGACCGCCACGAAGGGCTCGGGCTCGTCGAGCACCCGCGGCTCCCCGGCCAGCAGGGCGCGCACCGCGTCGATCGCCCGGCCGATATCCTGCTCGTAGCCAATGCCGACGCTGACCTCGACGCGGCGTGTCGCATTGTGGCTGTAATTCTTGATCGGGCTGCCCCAGATGTCGTTGTTGGGAACGATGATGTGGATGTTATCGGGCGTGTTCAGCCTGGTGACGAACAGGGAAAGCTCCTCGACCGTGCCCGCGACCGTGCCGACCTCGACATAATCGCCGACCCGGAAGGGACGGAAGATCAGCAGCATGACGCCGGCGGCGAGATTGCTGAGCGTGCCCTGCAACGCCAGACCGACGGCCAGACCGGCGGCGCCGAGCACCGCGATCAGGCTGGCGGTCTGGACCCCGAACTGGTTGAGCACGGCAAGAGCGGTGAAAATCAGGACCGTGTAACGGGCCAGGCTGGCAAAGAACCGGGTGAGCGTCTCGTCGATCTGCTTGAGCCGGCCGAGCCCGCGCACGGTGCCGCGCTGGGCGACGCCGGCCAGCCACCAGCCGACCAGCAGAATGACAATCGCACCCAGCACCTGCAGCCCGTATTCGGTCGCCAGGGCGACGATCTGCGGGATGACCTGAGTTACGTTCTGTTCCACGAACCGTCTCCCCGAACGCCAACCGGCTCACGAAAAGTTGACATTGTGTCGCGCCGCAACTCTGTTAGCAAGGTGGTCTTAAAAAAGCTCGCCGGAGACCGTTTGTCGCGGTCTCCGGCGCTCCCGGCAGGTGGCGTTGGGGGTCGATCAAGGTGAGCCACCCGCAGAGCCTTTCCGTGTTGGCGGCCACCGTCTGAGTGGTAACGATGGCTGGCGTGCCGCCCAAGCACGCGGATGCGGCCGTTCCCGGTGTCTTTCGGAAATCCGGCCGCTCCAACACTCCCGCGTCCATTATGCCCGAACTGCGCGCATAAAAACAGTATCGTCTGATATGTCATGAATGGGCGGGAACAACCCGCCGTTGTCACTGCTTGACGAAGTGACAGGCGACCCGATGGCCGTGGTGCAACTCGCGCAAAGCCGGGGTCTCCGTTGCACAGCGGCCTTCGGCGCGCGGGCAGCGGGTGCGAAAGACGCAGCCCGAGGGCGGGTCGAGCGGGCTCGGCACATCGCCGGCGAGCGCCACATGGCCCTTGTTGCGCTCGATTTCCGGGTCGGGGATCGGCACCGCCGCGATCAGCGCCTGGGTGTAGGGGTGCAAAGGCGTCTCGTAAAGCGCATCGCGGTCGGCGAGCTCCATCACCCGGCCCAGATAGAGCACCAGAATGCGGTGGCAGATGTGGCGGACCACCGACAGGTCATGGCTGATGAAAATCAGCGACAGCCCGAATTCGCG
>CAZZKF010000155.1:0-1994 GCA_964654995.1 uncultured Alphaproteobacteria bacterium
CAGGTCGATTGTAATCGATGGCCTCAAGATAAAGCCATGATATTGCTGCGATTATAGTGGATAGACACGCGCGGACGATCAATCCTGTGGACACGAAACGACACGACTCACGGAGACCGCCCCATGCAAACCCGGATCCACACCGTCACCGACCTGATGACCGCCGCCGCCGAGGCCTTGCGCGAGGGCGACCAAGCTGCCCTCATGGACCTCGTCGAGATCAGCGCGGGCTGGCTGCAGCCTGATACCGAGGCCACCGCCCAGCGCGCCATGCTGGAAGCGATGATTGAGACCATCGACAACATCCCCGACCGGGGGTGATGTCCCCACAGGCGCCCACACGAGGCCCGATCCGGCACGTCGGCCCTTACGGGGCGGCGTTGTTCGTTGTGGCGCCTGTCGCGCGCACACGTGCCGCCTCGAAGGCCCGTCGCAGCACGAAGGAGCGAAACACCGAGATCGCCGAGAACAACGCGGCCAATTGCAGATTCTGGCTCAGCGTGGCGTGCATGCCAAAGGCCGGGAAGGCCAGGACCTGGGTTAGGACCGCCAGGCCATAGCCAACCACGACGTTGGCGACCGCTTCGATGAGAGACATCAGCCGGGACTGTTTCATGCTGCATCTCGCCGATCTCGGATTTCTGCAAAGCAGCAGTCGTCACCATCCAGCACTGCCTGTTGCCCGGTGAACTGCTGCCAGCGCTCCACCGCTACATCGACATAGGCCGGGTTCAGTTCGATCCCGAGACACACCCGCCCGGTCGTTTCCGCCGCGATCAGCGTGGTGCCGGATCCCATGAACGGATCAAAGACCGCCTGGCCGGGGCTGGAATTGTTCAGGATCGGACGGCGCATGCATTCGACCGGCTTCTGGGTACCGTGTACCGTGTTGGCATCCTGGTCCTTGTTCGCAATCTGCCACAGCGTCGTTTGCTTGCGATCCCCGGCCCAGTGACCCTTGCCGGTTTTCTTCACCGCATACCAGCACGGTTCATGCTGCCAGTGATAATCGCCCCTGCTCAACACCAGGCGGTCCTTGGCCCAAATGATCTGCGAGCGGATCGTGAACCCGCTGGCGATCAGGCTTTCGGCGACAGTCGTGGCGTGCAGCGCGCCATGCCAGACGTACGCCACATCGCCGGGGAACAGTGCCCAGGCTTCGCGCCAGTCGGCGCGGTCGTCGTTCAGCACCTTGCCGGTGCGTTTGGTTTTCGCCGCGCCGGCCTGGTTGCGCCAGTTCGGGTCGTACTCCACCCCGTAAGGCGGGTCGGTCACCATCAGCAGGGGTTTCACCGTTCCGAGCACCCGCTCCACATCGGTTGCCACCGTGCTGTCGCCACAGAGCAGCCGGTGATTGCCCAGCAGCCACAGATCGCCCGGGCGGCTGACAGGATCCACTGGCGTTTCGGGGACCTCGTCTTCGTCCTCCACCTCGCCCAGGGCCTCGGCTTCAAGATCGCCCAGCAGGTCATCCAGTTCCTCGTCGGAAAACCCGACCAGGTCGAGGTCGAATTCCATCTCCTGCAGGGCGGCCAACTCAGAGCGCAGCAGGTCCTCGTCCCAGCCCGCATTCTCGGCGATCTTGTTGTCGGCGATGACCAGTGCACGGCGCTGTGCCTCACTCAGGTGGTCCAGCGTGATGACCGGCACCTTGTCCATCCCAAGGCGCTGCGCGGCCAGCAGGCGTCCATGCCCGGCGATGATCACCCCGTCGCCACCCGCGAGGATCGGGTTGGTGAAGCCGAATTCCTGGATCGACGCTGCGATCTGGGCGATCTGTTCATCCGTGTGGGTGCGGGCGTTGCCGGCATAGGGGGTAAGTTCGCCGACCGGCGTCATCCTGATCTTCACGGTCTTTCCTTGTGTTTGCCCGGGGCCAAAAGAAACAGCCCCGCGCGATGGCGGGGCCGAGTTGCCAGCAGGGAGGCGGATTCTGTCGGGGGGTGCGCACCCAGATCTGCTTGAGGTGCGCACCTGCGAACCTGAGTGCGCAC
>CAZZKF010000156.1:0-1992 GCA_964654995.1 uncultured Alphaproteobacteria bacterium
CAAAAAAACTGGTGCCGGATGAGGGATTCGAACCCCCGACCCTCTGATTACAAATCAGATGCTCTACCAGCTGAGCTAATCCGGCGTGGCGCCCCGTTCGGGCCCACCTTATGGACCTCGCCGGGTCAAATCAAGCGCGTCCGATGCCGTGGTATGGGCGCGGTTGTCGGCACCGGCGATGGCCTCGAATGGCCGGGGCGTCCGGCCCTCTCTGTTCCCGGTCAATGCCGTATTTTCGCGACCGCCGTAGCCTTGGTTTCGGCGCCAGAGCGCCTATATAGGGAAGGCAGTGTGGCGCAAGCGGATGAAGGGGTTTTGAACGATGTCGGCACCGGTCAAGAAACAGTCTCCTGCCGCCCCGCCGAGCTATGACGAGATTGCCCGGATCATCGGCCGGCGCGACGATGACGTGATCGCGGCGATCATCGCCACCGGCGCCAGTGCCAGCGAAATCCACGAGGCGGTGATCTGGACGCTCGGCGACAGCGAGCAGATGGCTGAATTGCGCCGGCCGCTGACCGGTACTGTTGCCGATGTCTACGACATTCTCGCCCGCGGGCTGTGCGAGGACGAGGAAGAGCCGTAGGGCGCGCTGGCGTTAGCCCTTCTGGTTGCCGGGGTTTGACAGCGCATAAAGGGCGATGGCGGCGGCGGCCGCGACATTGAGGCTCTCGACCGCGCCCCGGATCGGGATCCGCACCAGCAGGTCGCAATGCTCGCGGGTCAGCCGGCGCAAGCCGCGGCCCTCGGCGCCGAGCACCAGGGCAACGCGGGAAAAGCCGCGGGCTGTGCCTAAATCCTGATCCGATCCGGCATCGAGACCGATCCGCCAGTAGCCGAAGTCGCCCAGGGTGGCGAGCGCCCGGGCGAGATTGGCGATGCGGATGATCGGCACGGTCTCGAGCGCTCCCGAGGCGGCCTTGGCCAGCACCCCGGTCTCTCGCGGGGCATGCGCCCCGGTCACCACCATCGCGGCGGCGCCGAAGGCGGCGGCCGAGCGCAAAATCGCCCCGACGTTGCGGGGATCTGTCACCTGATCCAGGACCACTGCCAGCCGGGCCGGCGCCCCGGTTTCGTGATCGGCGGGCGCGAGTTCACTCAGATCAACAGGCGCAAGCGGCGCCACCCGGGCTGCCAGGCCCTGATGCACGGCCCCGGCCGGCAGCCGGCTCGCCAGCTCATGGCGGGAGACGATCTCAGGCGTTGCCCCTCGGCTTTCGGCCAGCGGGGCGGCCTCGGGTGTCGTCAGAAGCGCATGGATTCGGCGCTCGGGATTGGCCAGCGCCGCCATGACCGCATGGCGCCCCCAAAGCCAAAGGCTTGATTCGCCGTCCTCATTGCGCTTGCGCTTGGCCATTCCCCGACATATATTGCGCCGGTGGTTTGCATGCAACACAAGCGGAAAACGGAGCAGGCGCGAAACCCCCGATACAAATCGTGTTTTCGAGTTGACATACGGCGGCAAATTCCCATAGTGCGGCCCACGACTGCATGGCATACCGAGCGCCTTGGTGCGGAGGGGTGGCCGAGTGGTTAAAGGCAGCAGACTGTAAATCTGCCGACGTTAGTCTACGTAGGTTCGAATCCTACCCCCTCCACCACGCGACGGCGGGTTCCGGGGGACGATCGTTGGCCTTGCGCGGGTGTAGCTCAATGGTAGAGCTCCAGCCTTCCAAGCTGGCGACGTGGGTTCGATTCCCATCACCCGCTCCAGCTTTGCGGGTGACGGGCAGGGCAGGCGGCGGCAAAAACAACAGTGGGAACCCTGATGACGAGCCGTGGCGCTCGAAACGAGACTGACGCCAGGGCGCGCCCCGGCAACATGCCGGCACCAGCCACGCGAGGCCGCATTGGGGACGGCAGGGTCGGCGCAGTCGGGACAAGTGCAAAAACACCAACGGCGAGAAGCGATCTCATAAAAATCCAGGAACGGTATCATGGCGAAGGCGAAGTTTGAGCGGACGAAGCCGCATTGCAACATTGGGACGATTG
>CAZZKF010000157.1:0-1915 GCA_964654995.1 uncultured Alphaproteobacteria bacterium
GCAAAACCGTCAATCAGCGTCCGGTCGATCCTGTCCAGGCACGCGCAGATGTTCTTCGAGGTCTTGTCGAAGGTTTGTGTTATCGCACCGCCAGCAACGGTAGCCATAGTCGCCGTACCAATTTGTTGAGCGGCCCGGTTGCTGAGCGCCCTGACCACAACGCTCGGTATTTCCATAGGACACCTCCTTAGAACTTTGGAGCCTGATGGTAATAGCGGGTAACTCACCGCTGTTTTTTGTGTGCGGCACCGTGAATGCAGTGTATAAATACAGCCACAGATTGCACTTTTACTGCCAAGCGTGGGAAAATGCCATGCAGGACAACGAACACAAAACGGAAGAAAACAAGACGAAAGAGGACGAACAAAAAGAAAAACTTCGCAAGGCTTTGCGCGATTGGAAAGATTCCATATTTTATATGGTCATCAGCATTGCTATCACAGCCATCATATTGAAATTCCTACACGGTTGAATGGACCGCGCGCCGCCAGTGCATTTTGTTTCACGTGACATGACCCGCCCAGGGGCGGCGGCCGCCTCTCGACCTCGATCCCCAGCCCGGCAAAACCGTCAATCAGCGTCCGGTCGATCCTGTCCAGGCACTTGCAGATGTTCTTCGATGTCTTGTCGAAGGTTGGTGTGAGGACGCATCCAAACCTGGCGACGGTTGCCTCGCATAGGTTGTCCCTATGGCAGGCTGGCATCAAGCGGTATGCAGTGGAGAGCAGAACCCTGAAGTACAACCTGAAGTTTGCTGGTTCCTGCAAGCGCCTGTGTCGGCGCAAAAAGACCCGAGAGCAAAATCCGGCCTCCAAGCACCGGGGTGGACGACGGCGAACCAAAGACGGCCAGGGCTCCACCGGCGCTCACCAGAGCCGTGACCCGGCGCGCACTTGTGCCGGTGATCGCGGTCGCTCCAGCGCCGGTAATCGTCAAGGCGGACTTTCGGGCGGCCCGGGCGATCACAGAAAGCGTGCCGGCGGCACCAAGCACGCCGGCCGCACGCGCGCCCTTGGATGCAAGAATGGCGAGGCCCGGCCGGGCGGTAATGGCTGCGCCGATCAGAGCACCCTTTCGGGCTACGGCGGTAATGATACCGGTGCCGGAAAGACTGGCGACGCCGGATACGGCACCCCCCGCCACTACATAAAATAACCGCCTCCGGCGCGGGCGCAGCAGGGCGTAGGGCTCGGCATTGAGCCAAACCAGCTCGTCATCGCTCAACGCCCGGTTCCAAAGCGCATGCCAGAAGACACGAACGTTCGCGTCGCCCTTCACCTCAACCGTATCGAAGCGATTGAAGCTCTTTGCCGATGTATCCGTGGTACCGGTGGCAAGACTTGTCCCGTTTACGATCAGCTCGTGCGATGTGTGCGAATTGCTGCGGCCAACATGCAGATAGCGCTCTCCGTTCGCCGGCGGAAAGGACGTCGGTCCGGAAACAGTCTGCCCCGTGAAATTATCGGTGATGTTGTACTGAAAGACGAATGGCGTAAAACGAAGATCAATAGACGTCCCACCCGGAAAGGATGTCCACAGCCTCGACGCGTAGCGTGTGCCTGAGGACTGCTTGGCGATCACGCGATAGTCCGAGACGGTGGTGCACGGCGGCAAAACAAGCGGCTGCTCCGGCCATGAATTGACCGTCGTGACCTTCGCCGAGCCGCCACCGACCCCGATGTCTCGGTCGGGGTCGGTCTGCCAGGTCGCACCGGCCTCAAGCGCCATCGGGGAAACCGCCGTGCCGGCCAGGTCATGAACCGGGCCATCCAGCTCATTGACCAGAAAATAGCCGACAAGATCCCGCGCCAGCGGATGCGCCCGGTCGATCTCCTGCGGGCCGAAGGGCTTGCGCTCACGCCACCGCTGCGTCTGGATGAGAAGGCCGCCCACGATGCCCTCCTAGACGAAGGTG
>CAZZKF010000158.1:0-1815 GCA_964654995.1 uncultured Alphaproteobacteria bacterium
CCGATCTCGCGCAGCACCGCGATCGAGGCGTTGCGCAGCACCTGATATTCCTTGTCGGTCAGGGTGAGCGCCGGCGCCACGGTGATCGAATCGCCGGTGTGAATGCCCATCGGATCGACGTTTTCGATCGAGCAGACGATGATGCAGTTGTCCGCCTTGTCGCGGATCACCTCCATCTCGAATTCCTTCCAGCCGAGCACCGACTGCTCGACCAGCACCTCGGTGACCGGCGAGGCCTCGAGGCCGCCGGCGACGATGCGCTCGAACTCCTCGCGGTTGTACGCGATGCCGCCGCCGGTTCCCCCCAGCGTATAGCTCGGGCGGATGATCGCCGGCAGGCCGATGGCCTCGATCGCCGCCACGGCGTCGCTCAGCGAATGGCACAGCCGGCTCTTGGGGCACGCAAGCCCGATGCGGGCCATCGCCTCGCGGAACAGCTCGCGGTCCTCGGCCTTGTCGATGGCCGCCTTGGTGGCGCCGATCAGCTCGACGCCGAACTCGTCGAGCACGCCGCGCGTCGCCAGGGTGAGCGCCGCATTCAGGCCCGTCTGGCCGCCCATGGTGGGCAGCAGGGCATCCGGGCGCTCACGGGCGATGATCTTGGTGAGCACATCCGCGGTGATCGGCTCGATATAGGTGGCATCGGCGAATTCCGGATCGGTCATGATGGTCGCCGGATTGGAATTCACCAGGATGATGCGATAGCCCTCCTCGCGCAGCGCCTTGCAGGCCTGGGTGCCGGAATAATCGAACTCGCAGGCCTGACCGATGACGATCGGCCCGGCGCCGATGATCAGGATCGATTCGATGTCCTCACGCCGGGGCATGGACGTCCATCATTTCCGTGAAGCGTGCGAACAGATAGTGGCTGTCCTGCGGCCCGGGCGAGGCCTCGGGGTGGTACTGGACGGAAAAAACGGGCTTGTCCCGGAGGCCAAGCCCGCACAGCGTTCTGTCGAACAGCGAAATATGGGTCACCTCGACCCCATCGGGCAGGCTCTCCATATCGACCACGAAGCCGTGGTTCATGCTGGTGATCTCGACCTTGCCGGTGCGCAGGTCCTTGACCGGATGATTGGCGCCGCGATGGCCCTGATGCATCTTCGATGTGGTCCCGCCAAGCGCCAGGGCCAGCATCTGATGGCCCAGGCAGATGCCGAACAGCGGCCGGCCGTCCTCGATCAGCGCCCGGATCACCGGCACCGCGTATTTGCCGGTCGCCGCCGGATCGCCGGGGCCGTTGGACAGAAAGATGCCGTCCGGGTCATGGGCCAGGATGTCCTCGGCGGTGGCGGTCGCCGGCACCACGGTGACGCGCGCGCCGGCGGATGCCAGGCAGCGAAGGATGTTGCGCTTGATCCCGTAATCGACGGCGACGACATGGTAGCGGGCGTCCGCGAGCCGGCCATAGCCGCGCCCCGGCTGCCAGCGGGTCTCGAGCCACTCATAGGCCTGGGTGCAGCTGACCTCGCGGGCCAGGTCCATGCCGACGAGCCCCGGCCAGCCTTGCGCCCGCGCCAGCAGGGCGTCGAGATCGAAGGCGCCATCGGGGGCATGGCAGACAACGCCGTTGGGCGGGCCCTTGAGCCGGATGCGGCGCGTCAGCCGCCGGGTATCCACCCCTGAAATGCCGACCAGGCCCTGATCCTTCAGCCAGCCATCGAGATCGCGCTCGGCCCGGTGATTCGATGGCGGCGTGATGGCACAGCGCAGGATCAGGCCGCGGGCGGCGGCGTTCACCGTCTCGATGTCTTCTGCGTTGGTGCCGACATTGCCGATATGGGGAAAGGTGAAGGTGATGATCTGGCCGGCATA
>CAZZKF010000159.1:0-1784 GCA_964654995.1 uncultured Alphaproteobacteria bacterium
TTAAGAACAATGTTAATGTTGATTTCATTCAGTTTTTTTAATGTTTTACAACGGTTTGTGTATGAAGCGTTGGGCATTTCGAAGCACTTCATTTTCAGTTTACCGCAATGTTTATTTATATCTATAATTTCCTTTAACCACTTATTGCCCAATGATTTATACACGTTGTTGTGCGTTCGTTATTCTTCAAGCCATTTAAGTGTTTTTGTCTTAATTTTCGCTCTTAATTTATCTTTTAAACCAAGTATATTAAATCCTGTAGAAAGGTTTAATAGAGTGATAATTCCAATAGACACCCAAATAAATATTTTTGTTTTTGGCGCTGGATTAAAATAATCTTGAAATAGGTTTATACTTAAGAAAAATGCAATAATTAAAGTTAGCCCCCAAAATATTATTAAACTTATATTTTTAGAAATTTTTTCGGCTTTATTGTTTAAACGACTTTTGATTTCATCAGTTTCAGCAATAGCAACACTTAATTTTGTTTGAGTTTGTTTATGATTTTCTTTTTCATTCTCAAACATTTCTTGCTCTTTTCCTTTTATGGATAGCATTAATGAGTCGAGAATTTCTGTCGTTGATGTGCCATCAAAAGCATCTGGGTCTCCCATTGTTTTTTTCTCAAGAAGATTCAATGTCGCACGATGAGTTCTTAATATATAGTATTCATCTTTATTTATTTTCTTTTCATTTTTAAGTTTTTCAACTTCTTGTATGTATTTTTTTATTAAAAGTGAACTGGGTTGAATAGCAGAATAACAATCTGCAATAAATTTCTTTGTATTTAAATTTTCAATTTTTTGTGGTGATTGCATCCATATTACTGTTCCCAAAAACACGTCAGTTAAACAAGTTGGGATTGTAAAGTGCATCCCGTTTTCTTTTGTTTCAAAAACACGACTTGCAAAAGCAAGAGCAGTATTTGATGTTATGAATAAATCTTTACTATCTTTTAACGTTCTAGGTTTAAATCCCTGTCGAAATCTGTAAATTCCAGATAGAACTTTTACATCTCTATTAATTGTGCCTTCTCTAGAATAGTCATTTTTATCATAGTTTTTAAAGGCACTTTCATAAATTCTTTTAATAGTCTTTTTTAAATCTATTTCGTCAATTTGAAATTTTGTATTCTCAGTATGAGAAGGAACACTTGTTGCTATTATATTATAAGATTCTAGTACGTTATCAATTGATAATATTTTTTGTTCTAAATCACTTGCAGAAATTTCTTCTCTATGGCAATGTCTCAATACTCTAGTTGCTTTTTCTAAATCGTAAATCCCTTTTTCTAACCAACCGTGACAATCTCCTAATATTTTATCTATTTCGCCTCTTGTAGTTTCTAAAATATATAGGTTTGCTTTTTCTTCATTAAGAATTTTTACTAATTCTTCTATTGAAGATTTTTTAAACTCTCCGTTAAATCCAAATAATCCCAGTATTAGAGGTGTATCAAAATAAATGTTTAGATTTTTTAATTTCCCAGAGAAAGAGTTAAGTTCTGAATAAAGGATAGCACCTGAAAGCGCGTGTCCAACAGATATATCTAGTAAAAACTGAAACAAATCAGGCTCTTGTTTTACCGCAAATAGTGAAAAAGAACTAATTAAATATTTAAGTTTTTTAGTCGATTTAACTTTAGGTAAGACAGAATGGTCTTTTGCCGCAAATAATATATCTAAATCGTGTTTTTTCAGAAAAGAAAGTAGTGCATCTTCCACTTCTTTTTCAGTTACAATTAATTGATGCTCTGTGTCAGCAAAATCAATAATTGCAGATAC
>CAZZKF010000160.1:0-1754 GCA_964654995.1 uncultured Alphaproteobacteria bacterium
TCCTGGGGCAGGCGGCGGCGCTGCTCCTCATCGAGGGCAAGGACCAGAAGCGCGAGGCGCGCCGGATCCAGGTTCGACCAGCCGGCGGTGACCCGGCCGTCGGCCCACAGCACCGACATCGCCACCGCCTCGATCTGATTGAGGTTTTCCAGTCCCGCCTCGAAGATTTCGGCGGGCGTCGTGCCGTGCAGACTTTCGATCTTGGCCAAGGAGGGCTCCTTTCTGGGTTCGCTATGTCGACGTTCGGTATCGGCCTCAAATGTCGTGGAAGGCGGCAAGGATCGGCATTCGCGCCGCCCGCCAGGCGGGGAAGATGCCGCCGGTCACGCCGACCGCCAGCGCCAGCATCAGCCCCTGTTCCACCAGCCTCGCCGAGACGTGGAGATCGAACACCACCTGGGTAAAGCTCTGGCCCAGGGTCGATGCCGTCAGCCCGTCGAAGAACAGATAGGCGGCGATGCAGCCGAGCAGCCCGCCAAGCACCGCCAGCACCATCGATTCGATGAGCGTGCCGACAAAGGTGGCGAAACCGCCAAATCCGATCGCCCGCAGCGTCGCGATCTCGCGCTGGCGGGCCGCCACCGAGGTATACATGGTGTTGAGCGCCCCGGCCAGCGCGCCGAGCCCCATGATGATCGACAGCGGATAACCGATGTAGCGGATGAAGCGCACCATCGGCTTGGCCTGCCCGGCGTAATAGTCGGCTTCCGTCTTGACATCCAGATTGAGCCGCGGGTCGGCCTCGATATAGGCCTGGATCGGCGCCACATCTCCGGCCTTGGCCAGCTTGACGCGGAGCACCTGATAGGTGCTGCCGCGCCGGAACAGGGTCTGGACGATGCGGGCATCGGCCCACAGCTCGGACTCGTAGACCGCGCCATCGGCGGCGAACACGCCGACCACCCGCCAGCGGGTCTTGCCGAACGCCACTTCCGAGCCGAGGTCAAGCCCGGCGAACTGGTCCCGGGCGGCGCGCCCGACGACGATCTCGTTGCGGCCCGGGGTGAACATCCGGCCGGCAATGATTTTCGCCCGCGGGCGCAGCACCAGGGCCCGCTCATCAAGCCCGCGCAACGGCAGATTGACCGACGAGCCGGTGCCCCGCTTCCGGCCATCGACCATGACGTAAAGCTCGGGCGAGACCAGCGGCTTGCCGTTCTCGCGGGCGATCCCCGGCGCGTCTTCGAGCAATTTCACCTGGTCGAGCGCCAAAGTGCTGTTGAGCTCCGCCTGCGAGCCCTGGCGCAGGATCATCGCCACCTCCTCGGAGCCGGTGCCGGCGACCGTGCGCTCGAACCCGTCGGCCATGGAGAGGAAGGAGATCATCACCGCGACCACCACCGCCACCCCGACGATCGAGGCCAGAGACAGCCACAGCCGCTGGCCGATCCCCTTGAGGTTCAGCCAGGTCATCACAAGGCTTTGTCGAAACATCGAGATCATCGCGCCTACCTCCGCGACAGCGCCGCAGCGACATTGAGGCGCATGGCGTTCCAGGCCGGCAGGGCGCCGGTCGCCAGCCCCATGGCAATCATGATGGCAATCGCCTCGGCCTCGATCTCGGGCGTCATTGCCAGATTGAGGCCGGACACCACCTGCTTGAGCCCGGAGACCATGGCCGACGCCGCGGCCAGGCCGGGCAGCCCGCCGATCAGGACGAGGAGCACCGATTCAGCCAGCACCAGCACCAGAATCCGGGTGCTCGAAAAGCCCAGGACCTTCATCACCGCAATCTCGGACGTGCGCTCGCGCAG
>CAZZKF010000161.1:0-1751 GCA_964654995.1 uncultured Alphaproteobacteria bacterium
CCGGACGGCACCTGGCGGGGCGAAGGGGTGAGCGTCTTTCAGGCCAATCAGCCGGGCCATGTTCCGCGCTGGCGCGAGGAGCATCCCGACGCCCGGCTGGTCATGCGGGTGCACAAGGGCGATCTGTTGAAGCTGACCCATGACGGGCGCGAGCAGGTCATGGTGGTTCGGCAACTGGAGCCAAGCGCCAACCGCTTCAAGCTGGCGCCGCATAATGAGTCGGGCAATCTTCAACAGCGCCACAAAGATCCGGACGATCCCTTCCGCTGGCTGATGGCCAGCTATTCGACGCTCAAGCGGGCCGGTGCCCGCAAGGTGCGGGTGGATGAACTGGGGCGGATCTGGAACGTCATCGAGCGACCATGATCGGGCGGGTGGTGGAAATCGCCGGCGACGGCCGGCATCTGTCGCTGACCCGCGGCTTTCTGCGCGTCAGCGAGGACGGGACCGAGCTCGGGCGCATCCCGCTTGACGACATTGCCGCGGTGATCGCCAATGGCCACGGGCTGACGTATTCCAACAATCTGGTCCTTGCTCTGGCCGAGCGCGGCGCCACCTTCGTGCTGTGCGGGCCCAACCACAGCCCGCAGGCGTTCCTCTGGCCGATCGACGGGCATCATGCCCAGAACGAGCGGTTCCGCTTGCAACTGGCGGCGTCCAGGCCGCTTCGGAAGCGGCTGTGGCAGACCCTTGTCCAGGCCAAGGTGCGCCAGCAAGGCGCCGTTCTGCGGGTTCTCGGGCGCCCTCACGGGGCCTTCGACGGTCTGGCGCGCAAGGTGCGCTCGGGCGATCCCGACAATATCGAGGCGCGTGCCGCCCGACGCTACTGGCCGGCGGTGTTCGGCCCCGGTTTTCGCCGCGATACCATGGCCGGCGGCATCAACGGCTTGCTGAACTACGGCTATACGATCCTGCGTTCGGCGACCGCGCGCGCGGTGCTGGCGGCGGGCCTGCATCCGACCCTGGGGCTCCACCATTCCAACCGGGAAAACGCCATGTGCCTGGTTGACGACCTGATGGAACCCTTCCGGCCGCTGGTCGATCTCGTTGTTTTCCGGTTGGTGGAGGGCGGGCAAGACCGGGTCACGCCTGACAGCAAACGGGTTCTGGTCGGGATCACCATTCTCGACATGCAGACGGCAGCCGGCATTTCGCCGCTCGGCACCTGCCTGGAGCGGCTGGCGCAATCGCTGGTCCGGTCGTTCGAGGCCGGTCGGGCAGACCTCGATCTGCCGCTCGATCCCCTGCCGCTTGATCTGATGGCGGCGGCTCTGCCGAATGACAGCGGCGGTGGTTGATGGCGGGTATCCGACATGGCCCTGAGCGGATATCGAATCATGTGGATGCTGGTGATGTTCGATCTGCCGGTCGGCACCAAAAAGGAACGCAAGGCGGCCACGCAATTCCGCAACGCCTTGCTCGATATGGGATTCGAGATGGCACAGTTTTCCGTCTACATGCGCTTTTGCAAGGGCAAGGAACAGGTTGAGACCTACGCCAGACGAATCGAGCAGGAAGTGCCCGATTATGGCAGCATCAACCTTTTGACCTTTACCGATCGGCAGTATGAAAACATCATCCGGTTTGTCGGCAAGCGCAAACAGGCGCCGAAAAAAAGCCCCGATCAGTTTGCACTTTTTTGATTTTGGGATCGGTTTTTGCTCCTGTGGAGGCAAAAAAAAACGCCCTGGAATCAGGGCGTTATCAAGGGATAGAGTTTAGCCGATAGGAATTCGCGGTCCAACCGCAAC
>CAZZKF010000162.1:0-1717 GCA_964654995.1 uncultured Alphaproteobacteria bacterium
ATTTCAAAGGGTTACGGCCACTCCGGAAACCGCGCCCTCAGCCTGCCACACACCCTGCCACACATTCGCGTTTCGTTTTCGTTCTGTTTCGCTCTGGGCAGGTAGCGATAAGCGCGCTTCGATTTCTCAAACAACCGGTTGAAGATCCGTGTCAAAAAAGCCAATAGCTGAAGGCGGGCTCCACAGCCAAGAATTTCCCAAACTATCGGCAAGTACAGGCCTGCCGTGTTTCACCACAGTAGCCGCAGAATTTTTCATTGGTGTAATAGGCGACAGCAAGGCGAACATTTTTCACCCTACCTTTCTTGAAATTCTCGCCACACATGCGGCAGTAATTATGGCCTGCCTTTTCGTATTTTTCACAGTCTTTGCAGCCTGACATTGTTTCCTCCGATATTGAACAAAGCTCCCAGCCTGTTTCTTAGTTGCTTTTACGCCAAGTTGCGAAAGGATTCATCCCTTGCCCCCGCCCCGCTCCCGCGCCTGCAGTGCCGCCCGAGCCCGCGCCTTCTGGCGTTCCGGACCCGCATAGAGCTGGACCATTCTCGCGGTCTTGTGGCCGGTGATGGCCATGATGGTCGCATCATCGAGGCCGACGCGCGCCAGCTCCGCCGTGGCGGTGTAGCGCAGTGAATGGATATCATAGGCCTCGGCGCCGATCTCGCGGCGCAGGCGCATCATGGCGTCGTGCGCGCCGCGATAGGACCACGGTCCCGACCCGGCGTGGTTGGTCAGGATGAAAACCGAATGTCGGGGTGCGCGCGTAAGAGCTTCAAGGAGGTTCCTGGGCGCGGGGATCCACAGGCTCGTCTTCGTCTTGCTCTGGCGGACGCTGATCGCCTCGCCATCAAAATCCGACCACCGCATCTTGAGAACGTCGCCGATCCGCTGACCGGTGCCGAGCAACAGCTCGAGCAAGAGCGCAGTTCGGCCCTCGGCGACCGCCCGCGCCGCAGCCACCAATTCATCCGGCCACGGCTGGCGCTCGATCTTTTCATAGCGCACTTCGGAGACGCCCTTTGCCGGATTGCCGCCGGTGGGCAGCAGGCCGTAGTCGATCGCCCGTTCCAGGACGATTCGCAGGATGCGTAGGCGGTAGTTCGCCCGGTGCGGGCTTTTCTCCGCCCAGACGTCGCGCCAGCGGATCACATGATGCCGCTCAATGGTCCGCGGCTCGAGATGGCCGATCTTGTCGCGCAGGAAGTCGAGGTGCTTCAGGTAGTCGGCCTTCGTTCTTCTGGCGAGCCGGTCGAATTCCGGAGATCGCTCATAGCGATCAATGACATTGCCCAACGTGCGGCCCTGGGGCACCGGAGCCGGGGCGTTGAGCAAACGCTCGCGCTCCTGATACAGGGCGAAGGGGATCGGCGCGCCTTCGGGGAACTGGGTCTGCATCGGGATTTCGATGATCTTGCGCCCCGACCGCTTGCGGAACAGCAGCTTGCCGTCGCGTTTGCGCCGATGCACGTATGCTGGAAGTTCCCGTCCCTTCACTCGGTCATATCCACCAGATCTGCAGGATTCGTCGGCATGGTCGCGCCCGCGATCCTGACTTCAATGCCGCCGCTCGGAAGGATCGTGGCGCACTCCACGCGCCGACCGAGCCGGGCTTCCAGCCTTTGAACATAGTCGGCAACCTTTGCCGGTGACAACATGGCCTCGGTTTTCTGTTTGCGAAGCGTTGCATTCATGTGAACCGCCTCCCCTAACATTTCCC
>CAZZKF010000163.1:0-1612 GCA_964654995.1 uncultured Alphaproteobacteria bacterium
ACGATCTCATTCATCGCCCCGGAACCCCCGTTCGATCCGGTCGCGCAGGCCGATCAGGCCGAGACCGAGGAAGATCAGCCCGGCGGGCGAGGCGTCGCCGGTGCCGGCCAGCTGCGCGACCAAGCGGGACACTTCACCAAGCGGACCGGTTGCGGGTAGAGCGACGGACGCAGCACCGGTGAGCATGGCGAGAAGCCCCGCCCACCAGGTCAGGGAATTGGGTCGGATGTAGCGCATGGGGTTCAGCTCCTTCGAAACAGGCGGGAGAGGTGTGCGGCCAGCCGGGCGAAAAGTCCGGTCGGCGTATCGGGTTCGGTGGGGGATGGCGGCGATGCTGGGGAAGGGCGAAGTAACGACAGGGCCTGCATCTCGGTGAGCCGCCGGACGGGCCGCGAGAAATCCACCCGACCCTGTTCATCCACACCCCAGATGGGGATCGGGCCCGTCGGATAACGGCCATAGCGGAACAGGTCCCGTTCGGCCTCGCGGCGCGGGAGCACCGAGGCCGGCCGGCGCCAGTACAGAAACGCGTTGGCAGCCGCCGTCGGGTTGCCCGAATTGAGATGCCGGGTCAGCGCCGCGCGGGCAATGCCGCCGGTGTTGTAGTGGAATGAAACCAGCGCATCGAATTCGTGCGGCTTGAGCGGAACCTTCACGGCGTTCAGGACGTCGGCCTCGTAACGCTCGAGATCGGAGCGGAACAGGTGGAAGGCCTCGTGGATTGCGGCATCGAGATCGGTGGGCATTCCTCTGGGCATCCCAACCGGGTCGGGCGCCCCTGCCGCCGCCGTGTGGCCGATGCCAAAAGTCCAGGTGCCGGCGGCGTCCAGATAAGGCCCAGGCACCAGCCCCTCAAAGCGGGCAAGGGCCAGTAGCCCGCGATCGGTCATTCTCTGTGCGGTCATCTGCGAACCTCGATCAGGGGAATGGATGTGATGGAGCCGAGGCGCTCGATGTCGAGGGTGACGTCGAGTGCGTCGGTGTCGAAGCGCACCGGTACGTCGAACTCAAACCCGGCGGTGATGGCAGTGCCTGACGCCGGGGCCGTGGTGAAACTGACCACCCCGGTGGTGGCGTCGACCGCCCAGCCGGTGGTCTGATCGACGCCATCGATGGCGATGCGCACGGTTCCGGCGACCGGCTTGGTGATCATGCGTGCCCATGTCTGCGCGCCGGAAACGTAGGATTTTACCAACTGGAAATCGGTCGTGATGCCGTCGCCCGTGCCGATGGTCTGATCGGTGGTCGCCGGCGCCTGAGACGGCAGGCAGGACTTGAAGTCGGCCCAGTCCTTCCAGCGGAAGCCGTAGAGCCGTCCGGTGCGGGCCTCGAAGAAGGCAACCACCGCCGCCAGATCGTCCGCCCGCCGGATGCCATAGGCGGCGTCATAGCGCCGGCGGCTGTTTGCCCAGCTGGCGTTACGTTCCTCGTCACCCGAGGCCAACTCCACGATCTGCGTGCGCCGCTCTGGCCCGCCGCGCGCGTTGCGACTGATGTCGTCGGGGAACCGAACTTCGTGGAAAGCCATGGGCTACATACCTCTGCGGCCCAGCGAAACGGCCCGGGCAATGTCGGCCGCGACCTGGGCGCGGGATTGCCGGAAGCTCTCGGC
>CAZZKF010000164.1:0-1597 GCA_964654995.1 uncultured Alphaproteobacteria bacterium
CCAAAGCCCGCCACATTGTCAGAACCATATCGTTTCCCCGATTTCGGGCTTTGCCTTCCCCGCATGGTTTGGGCTATCAGTGCGTCAAGTTCAAGCATCAGCCAACAGGACATGCCCCATGAAATTCTTTGTCGACACCGCCGAAATCGACGCCATTGCCGAACTGAACGACCTTGGCATGGTCGATGGCGTCACCACCAACCCGTCGCTGATCATGAAATCCGGTCGTGACATTCTGGAAGTCACACGCGAAATCTGCGACCTGATCGACGGCCCCGTATCCGCCGAGGTCGTCGCCACCGAGGCCGACGCGATGATCGCCGAAGGCCGCAAGCTGGCCGGCATCGCCCCCAACATCGCCGTCAAGGTGCCGCTGACATGGGCCGGGCTGAAGACCTGCAAAACGCTCAGCGACGAAGGCCAGATGGTCAACGTCACACTATGTTTCTCGGCCAATCAGGCGCTGCTGGCGGCCAAGGCCGGGGCGACGTTCATCTCGCCCTTTGTCGGGCGGCTCGACGATATCAACGCCGACGGGATGGAGTTGATCGAGGATATCCGCACGATCTATGACAATTACGGGTTCGACACGCAAATCCTCGTCGCCTCGATCCGCTCGGTCAACCACATCGCCGACAGCGCCCGCATCGGTGCCGATGTGATCACCGCCCCGCCGGGCGTGATCAAGGCGATGATCCATCACCCGCTGACCGACAAGGGGCTGGCGGCGTTTCTGGCGGACTGGGCGAAAACGGGTCAGAAGATTCTCTGAACCCGCGTCCCGAAGGGCGGCATTTCGCCGTCCTCGTGGAATAATGTATTTGCCTCGTCTTCTGCGTCAGGTCGATGAGCTTATGGTGCATGCGCTAAAATACAAAATGAAATGCCGACGCATTCGGCAAATCCATTGACGCAGGTCAAAGACGAAAATTTCAGGAAATCTTAATATTTGCGTGCTGATCCGGCGTTGAAGCCACGAGGGGGAAACGTGCGGGGAGGCGGGACGCGTCAACCTTTCAGGAGTAAAGACATGAAAAAGTTACTCACTATCGCAGTCGCGGCGGCATCGCTCGTCGGTGTGGCGGCCACGGCTCAGGAAGCTGCCAGAAACATCAGCGAAGGAACGGTTGAAGGCTTCTTCCTCGAGCAGACTCGGATCTCCGAGCCGACCTTCCGCAAGGCCACGCATCAAGTAGATCCGACCGCGGGGTGAGGCCGTTTCGCGACCGGTCACGCGATAGGTCGGACAACTTTGCAGACACAAGCCACAATGCACGCAATCGAGACTCTTCTGGTAGAGCGCCTTCTCGAGGGCTCCCCGAAAGGCGGCCTGTCCGTCCGTCTCGTTTCCGTCCGCGATCGACTTCCTCTCCACTCGCTCAGGCTCTCCCTGCAAAGCGACCCGAATTGAGAATTCCGGACGGGTCGAACCGGTTCTTCAAAATCGCCGCCATCGATGCACCGTCGCCCTGATCGTCGAAGACATCGATCTCCTTGCGCCAGTCATCGGGAAGCTTTTCGAAGATCGTCGACCCGCCGCGCGACGCGACCTGTCGTCGAATTGCGAGAAGTGCTTCCCGGTCTTCGAGAGAACCCC